>DAIMXP010000018.1:0-79203 GCA_036734945.1 Chloroflexota bacterium | reverse complement strand
GGCCAAGGACGGTAGATACAGGCGACCGCAGTCGCCCCCCGTCGCTTGGCCGCCGATCGCAATCGCGGCCCTGACCACTAGCCCTCCGACGTAGTGCTGCCTTATCTAAACCGTATTGGGGCTAGGGCCGCACGTCGCTGCCTCTGGGTCTCGACAATGGGCCCGTCTGTGGAATGCGAAGCGCTCAACTGTCGCCATCGTCCCTGGCCCCCGATCCCCGGCCCCGCGCCCGTAGGGCGCATTTGCCCCTGCCGGTTAGCATGAGGGCAGAGAAAAGAAAGGTTCAAGCGCCACAATGGCAGAACAGACAAATCATCGACAGGTCATCATCATCGGCTCAGGTCCGGCCGGCTATACGGCGGCGCTCTACACGGCGCGCGCCAACTTGCAGCCGTTGATGATTGGCGGTTACTCCGCCGGTGGCCAACTCATGCTGACCAGCGACGTAGAGAACTATCCCGGCTACCCCAAGGGCATTCAGGGACCGGAGATGATGCAGGACTTTCGCGATCAGGTCGAGCGCTTTGGCGCCGAGGTGCTGGACGTCGACGCGATGGAAGTGGACTTCAGCAAGCGCCCCTTTACCGTCGTGACGGCCGAGGAGACCTACACAGCAGAGAGCATCATCATTTCCACCGGCGCGGCGGCCAAGTGGCTGGACGTGCCGGGCGAGGAGTTGCTGCGCGGACGCGGCGTGTCGGCCTGCGCCACCTGCGACGGCTTCTTCTTCCGGGAGCGGCGCATCGTCGTCGTCGGCGGTGGTGACACTGCGCTGGAGGAGGCCCTCTTTCTCACGCGCTACGCGACCACGGTATCCGTGATCCACCGGCGCGACAGCCTGCGCGGCAGCAAGCTGTTGCAGCAACGGGCGCGCAATAACCCGAAGATCGACTTCATCTGGAACAGCGTCGTCGAAGAGATCGTTGGCGAGGACAAGGTAACCGGCGTCCGGCTGCGCAACCTGGTGACGGGCGAGCGCAGCCTGAAGGAGACGGAAGGCGTCTTCGTCGCCATCGGCCACGAGCCCAACACGTCGATCTTCAAAGGGCAACTCGACCTGGATGCCGGCGGCTACGTCTGCATGCCGGACCCGGTGACCACCTACACCAACATCCCCGGCGTCTTTGCCGCCGGCGACGTGCGCGACCACCGCTACCGGCAGGCCGTAACGGCTGCCGGCGACGGCTGCAAGGCCGCCATCGACGCCGAGCGCTGGCTGGAAGAGCAGGGTATCGCTGAGCCCGACCGCGAGTTCGAGGTGTACTCCGAACCGGAGTTCGCGGTGCGAGCTCGGTAGGCGCCCGATTCTGGTCGCCTGCCGCTCGGGGCGTGCGACCACCACTCCCTCCGCTCGATTTGGTAGTATCACCGAGATACTTTTGAAACGATACTCTCCGTGGAGGGGCGATGGCAGCGTACACCAGGCGTGTTCAAGCAGTTCTGAGTGACGATCAATACGAGACGTTGTCTCGGCTCGCCGGGGAACGACATACACCGGTAAGCGTTCTTGTCCGCGATGCTATCGAAACGGTGTACTTCGAATGCGCCTAGCGGCAACAGCGTCTCGCCGCTCTAACAAGGCTTCTCGCCTTGAACGCTCCAGTCGACGATTGGCCGGTCATGGAAGAGCAGATTATCCGTGGAGCAACAGAGTGCTTACCAGCGAGCTGATAGTCCCGTACTGCTTGACGTCAACGTGCCGATGTATGCCGCGGTTCGGAGCCACCCATACAAGGAGCGCCTCGGCCACGAGCGGCTCGATACCACCCAGCTCTACGTCCACGAAGCCGGCAGGAAGAATGCGCGCAAAGTGATGGAGGCCACCAGCCTATGAACAACCGGTTTGTCCGTCCACCACGGCGCTTGCAACGACGAGGTGTTCGGCTCGATAACGTGCCGCTGGTGCCCGAAAACCTCCTGCCTCACAAGGCGCAGTGGCAGCAACCGGCCAACGAACCCCCGTGTGGTGATGTGTTGATCGTGCTACAGTTAGGAATAGTTCGCTCCGAAAGCTCTTGGAACGGGTGGCTGTCGCGTTCATTGCCAAGGGGTACGCGGTCACGACTTTGCCCGTCGCGGGCTTTCCTTAATCTTCGAAAAAGCAGTTCGCACTGCTGCGCGCTGCTCAGGCCGCCACAATTGGGACGCATTTAGCCGTACGACGCACCATTTAATTCCACGTGAGGGCTTGGATTGTTTGCCCAGCGAATCCGGCGTCACCGCTCAGCCTGACATCGAGTTGAATCGTCCGTAGTCTACCTTGCAGACCGAAATAGTATTCAAGTGCTTGGGACGCCTGCACAGGATCGACCGTCTTGTAGAACGTTACTGAACGCGCGGTTCCCCGTAAGTCTAATACGACGAACGTCTGAGGACTGCTAAAGTCGAGGGTGACATCCACGAGGTGGGCCACGTCGCACTTCGGTTTTACCTCGTGTGTTTGAGGGTCTCTCACAATAGAATAGTTTAAACCGTATCCGATCGTGACCACGACCTTGCGGCCATCAACGTAGTTGCCCATATACCGTCCTGACACCATGTTCCAGCGCGAGCCGTTTGACAATGTGTATATTTTCTCACCACCGCTGACAAGGCAGTCGATCTCGTCTCTCTCCATGGCGGTCGTGGGACCGCCGGGTGGGATCGGCGGGAATTGCATGGTGATCGGCACCGGCGGGGGGATCACCGGATGCGCTTGCTCATACTGACTGAGCAACGAGGAGTAATCAGACGCTGCGTTGCCAACGCCGGTCCCAGAAGCGAGCGGAAGGCCCCTCGCGGTCGCCAACTTATCAGGGTTGGCCTCGAAGCCAAAGCGCTCGGTGTTCAGCCGCTTCTGTAAGCCATTCGGCCCGTTCACCCATGTCGTGTAGCCGTCCGTCGCCGCTGTCCAGTTGTCCGCCTTGCGCCACACCAGCAGGATCGGCTTGCCGTCCTTAATGGAGACCGCGTGCTGCAACCCATCGCCGTTCTGCGGATTGTGCCCTTCATTGTCGGTGGGGGCCAGGGCCATGTTGTCGGTCAAGAGCAGGTTGGTGATGGTAGCAAAGCCGAGCTGGAAGCTGTAGGCGTAGGTGCTGCTGTCGGCGTGTACATCGGCGGTAAAGCAGGGTCCGGCCAGAGCGAGGACGAGTGCGGGAAGGAGGAGGAAGCGGCGCATCGGGTACACCTCGTCTCGGGAAGGCGGTCGACGCAGGCAGTATAGCGAGGCGCGGGTAATAGATGCAAGCCACTGCACTACAAGGAGTGCGCCGCAAAGATTTGCGCAGCAAGCGAGCATTTTAGCGCGCCGTGATTTACAGGGCCGCGATTGTGATCGGCGGCCAAGTCAACGGGGCGAATGCGGTCGCTCTGGTGGGGAATGGCGGTTACGGTGGTGGCCGGAAGATAGAGTGGGGCATCGAGACGCCGGGGATGCGTGACCGCCCTCACGCTCACAAGCGACCGCCCCCCTCCGCTGCGCTCCGTTACACCCCGTCGCTTGGCGGAGGGCGCCCTCTGGGCCCGCAGTCGCCGCCCTGTAACTCGCGGCACTAACGTCGTGCGCTTGTTTAGCAAAACGTTGCGGCGCATCTAACCAGACGCATACTCGTGGCGTCAAAATGCTGGCCTCAGCGAGTTCTTACACTATCAATCGACTGGTGGTAACATTGCAGGCCACGGTCGCGGCGTCGACGATTGTCAACATTGAAGTGAGTACGGTACAGCCACAGGCGCTCACGGCAGGTTAGGTGATTCATATGCGCTGGTTTCGGTGGCTGATGCACATCTTCCACTTGGGACGCGCCGCCAGCCGGGGTCCGCACCTTTTCACCGGCGATGCACTACGCCGAAAGATCCGCCAAGCCGTATACCGATCGCCGCGCTGGAGCCGCTGGTTATGAACACATGCGTGAGCGCTGAGCGTCGGAACATGGGAAGGCGAGGACGGCGAAGGCAATCCGGGTACTGGCGGTGCTGGAGCGCCACGGCTGGGTGCAGGTGCATCGTGCCGGCTCCCATCGCCGCCTGGAGCGCGCCGGCATACGGCAGACGTTCAGCTACCACGACCGCGATGATCTTGGGACCGGCGCTTTGCGCCAGGTGGCCCGCGACTTCGGCATCCCCCTGGATGAGTCACGCCGAGCGTGAGAGAGGACAGATGACATGAGCACCGAACCGACAGAGGCCCCGGAGGTCGACTACTTCTACGACGAGGAAAGCCGGAACTGGCACTTTCGGGCCCCGGCCCTGGGCGTCACCGGCGGTGGAGACGCGACACCGGAAGCGGCCCAGCGCCACGCTGCCGATGCAATTGCCTTCACGCTCGCCTGCCGGCGTGACGAGCAGGCGGACCGCCCAGCAGGGCCCCGGCGTGCGGTTGGCTGGCGCTACCGTGAGTTCGGGGCCGGAGTGGAGGTTAGACACGAAAACACAGCAGTGGCAGAGATCCCGCAACCAGTGTGCATGCCGCGGCGCCCTCTGGCCAAAGCTCGGCGCGAACTTCGTCCCGATATTCCAAGCGCGGCGCACGGACCTAGGTCCCTGGCAAGCCCTCTATCCTGGCGCCAGGTTCCGCGAACGCTTACCGATGTATAATCGTCTGCGGGAGGGATAACAGATGATGGAGCGAAGAGTTCGTGCTGCTGGGCCAGATAGGTATAGCAAAAACCGGGTACTCGATCCGGTCGCCATAGATGATGTGTCCACATTATATTGTGGGCAGTGGGTCTTGATGCGCGTTACCGCCTTTGACCAGGATCACCTGGCGACACATGGTCACGTTGTGGCGCATGGCGGCCGTAAATACATTGAAGATGCCCTTGCAAAAGTTCCATTCAGCGCCAAGGAGGTAGGAGGGCATCCCTACTACCTTTTCTATGCCGAACTGCTGGCCAGAACCGGTGACGAATTGCGCGCTGCATTAGCAGAAGCTGCGGAGAAGGATGCCATCGGTGCATGGCGCCGGTAATGAACTGGTCATTCAGACAAGATTCTCCGGGAAGAAGTGGTAGATTCTCGTCGCTACAGACATTCATTTCCACATCCCTTCACTTCGCTTGTCACTCCGTTAGCTCCCGCGACTCTCCGCGGCGTCGCCTGAAGGTCCAAAGTCGAGCCAAGCCTTCGCCAAGGTCGCAAAGGGTCATGCTCAGGCGTTGACCAGCGCTACGGCGGCGAGGGCCAGGACGATGCCGGCGCCGGCGCGGCCGGCGATGCGTTCGTTCCAGGCGACGCGACCGACGAGGGTGACGACCAACAAGCCGCCGGCGGCCGTCACCGGGAAAGCGATGATGCCGGGTACCACTGCCAGGCCGCGCAGGAAGGCGGCGAGCTGGCCGATATTGCACAGGCCGGCGAATACGCCGAGCCCGACGGCCGGCCAGGCGATGCCAGCGGCGGCGTTGCGTTCCAGCCGGGGGCGCAAGGGCCAGGTCAAGACCGACAGGAGCGTCGCTGTGCCGTAGGCGGCCGCCAGATAGGCCGGACGTTGGGCCTCCAGGTGCAACTCCGAAAAGGCTTTGGCCGCCAGCAGCCCGGCGCCGGAGAGGAGCAGCGTCGTCGCGATCAGCACCGCCGGCCGCCAGGAGCGCCAGGCAGCCGGCGCCCCACTGGTTGCCGCCGTGCCGAGCAGCGGCAGGGCCAGTGCGGTCAAGATCAGGCCCAACGCTTGCACGGGTGAGGGGAACTCGCTCCAGATAACGATGGAGGCAATCGTCGGAATGAAGACCGAGAGCCGCAGAAACGACGTCATGACGGCCACTCCCGTCATGCTCAGGAGCGCGTACATGAGCAGGAACGTCAACTGGTATTGGGCGCCGTTGACGATGCCAAACAGGATAGCGCCCGGCGATGCGGCGACGGGAGACCGCAGCAGGAGGGCGAGGGCAACGGCAGCCGCTACCGCATAGTTGACAGCTCCGAAGAGCAGGTAATCGAGCTTCTGGTGCCGGGCCACCCGCACCGAGAGGGTGAAGGCGGCGTTGCCGATGATCTGCAGTACCAGGTATCCCACACCGGGGAGCGTAGCACACACGCCCGTCTTGCAGCGCTAACGGGCGAGGATGTCCTGTCGTGAAGCGCGGAGCCTTGCCACCGCCAGCGCGCGTGTGTGAAGATATGCCCATTCGGGCTGGCTGATCCCGGATGGTGGCGGACCCGCCAGGATCAATTGGGCCTTTTGGCGCGTGGGAGGTGATCCAGAGAGTTATGAACGTCATCGTCATCCTCTGTGACACCTTGCGGCGGGACCACTGTGGCCCCTATCACCATGGCCGCCCGCTGAACGAATGCTGGAGCACAGAAGCGCCGCCGTGGGTCGTGCCGACGCCGAACATGGACCGTCTGGCCACGCGCGGCACTGTGTTTGACCAGGCCTATTGCGGCAGTCACCCCTGCATGCCGGCACGGCGCGACCTCTACACCGGTCGCTACGACTTCCTGGAGCGCGGCTGGGCGCCCCTGGAAGAGGAGGACCTCGACTTGCCGCGCCAGGTCTCCGGACCGCCCAACCGTTCTTTGCGGCGGGTGGTCGATGAGGGCTACCGCATCAGTTACCTCGTCACCGACCACTTCCACCTCTGGGAACAAGGCTCCGGCAACTACCACATGGGCTACAGTGGTTTCGAGTTCATCCGCGGCGCCGAGTCCGACGCCTGGCATACCGATCCCCTGGACGGCTTTCCCTGCCCGCCGCGGGACCGCCTCGCCAAGAATGAACGGCATTGGCGCAACGTCCACCACATCCGTCGCAGCGAAGAGGACTGGTTCTGCGCCCAGATCTTCCGGCAGGCGTCGGACTGGCTGGAGCACAACCATCGCTATGACGACTTCTACCTGCACCTCGATTGCTTTGACCCGCACGAACCCTGGGACCCGCCGGCCGAACTGGTCGCCCAGTTCGATCCCGACGCCTACGACGTGGAGGGCTGGACGGCGGCCGCCCCGTATGCCAGGTGGCAGGGGGTGATGACCGAGGAGCAGTTTCGGAGCGCCCGCGCGCGATATGCCGCCAAGGTGGTGCTGGTGGACCGCTGGCTGGGCCGTTTGCTGGACACGATGGACCGCCTGGACCTCTGGCAGGACACGCTGGTCGTCTTCACGACCGACCACGGCACCTACAACGGCGACCACGGACGGATGGGCAAGATGCAGACGCACCTGCACGACGCCAGCGCCCACATCCCGTTCATCATCGCGCACCCCACACTCTCTCACGGCGAGCGCCGGCAGCAGCTGGTGCAACTGGTGGATATCTACCCAACGGTGCTGGCAGCGGTGGGCCGTCCTATCCCGCCGGACCGTCACGGCGTCAACCTGCTGCCGGCGCTGGCAGACCCGGCATCTCCTACGCGCCAGTACGCCCTCAGCGGCGTCTTCGGCAAGAGCGTCAGCCTCACCGATGGCCGTTGGGTGTTACACCAATCGCCGGTCCTTGAGAATCAGCCCCTCCACTGGCACAGCCCGTACCTTGCCAAGTTCAGCCACTACGACCTGGGCCCGTACCAGGATGGCTACCGGCTGGCGCAGACGCCGTCCTGGCCGGAGCCAACCTGGCTCAGCGACACGCTCGCCGATCCCAATGAGTTGCAGAACCTGACCAAGTCGCAGCCTGAGGTGCTGGGGCGAATGCAGCAGGCGCTGAGTACGAAGCTTGCAGAGGTAGGCGCACCGGCCGAGCAACGGACGCGGCTGGGGCTGGATGGCGTCAACTGGGCATCGCCACAGGTATGACGGAAGATAGGACGGACCAAGTGAGCACTCTTGGGGTAAACGAGGTTGCCAGCATGGAGGTGACTGCTGGCGAACGTTCAGGAGCGTGCGAATGGCACGTACACCCGCCACGGCCGCCCTGCGGGCGTCGGCGCGGGCGGGCTACGAAAACAAAGCACGCTGAAGCGCGCTGGGAACTGTGGCGACCGTGGCCAGCCATCCGGCGTTGCTACCGCGAGCCATCCCCGTAGCGCCGTTTACGGTGCTTTGTAATCGTAGCCCGCCCGCGCCGACGCCCGCAGGGCGGCCGTGGCGGGTGGGCGACCGCCGCGACGGGAGCCCGGGGATTCGCCAACAACGTCATTCATCGTCGGGTGGGCCGGCGGATGAGAGGCGGTTCGCCAGCAGTCACATGGAAGGATTCACCGGTGCCGGCATTGCCCACCCTTGACAACGCCTCGCTGGCCGAGGCCCAGGCGGCGTTCCTGGGGGCAGTGGAACCGCTCGGCCACACGACGGTCCAGCTCAGGTCGGCCCAGGGGTACGCTCTCGCGCTGCCCGTGTTTGCGCCAATCGCCTTGCCATCCTTCGACAACTCAGCGATGGACGGATTTGCCCTGCGCAGTGTCGACGTTGCGGCTGCAACGCCGGCACGCCCGGTCATGCTGTCGGCGGTCGGTGAGGCCGCCGCCGGGCACGCCTTCCGCGGCGCCCTGCATTTTGGTCAGACGGCCCGCGTGATGACCGGAGCGCCACTGCCGGCAGGTGCGGATGCCGTGCTGCCCAATGAAGAGGCGATATCGGCGGCTGGATTCCTCCAGGTAACGGCAGCAGTTGCGCCGGAGCGGCATGTGCGCCGTGCCGGCGAGGACGTCGGCGTTGGCCAGTTGGCGCTGGAGGCGGCTTCGACGCTGGGGCCAGCGGAGCTGGCGCTGCTGGCTGCCCTTGGCATCGCCAGCGTGCGCGTGGTGCGCCGACCGCGCGTGGCCATTATCACCACTGGTGATGAACTGCGCCTGCCCGGGGTGCCGCTGGGAGTAGGCGGCGTCTACAACGCCAACCTGTTCGCCCTCTGCGCGCAGCTTCGCGAAGCTGGCGCGGAGCCGGTACCACTATCGGCGGTCGCCGACGAACCAGGGGAGATCGACGTAGCATTGAACACTGCGTTGCAGGCGGATGCTGTCGTGACTTCCGCGGGCGTGTGCGACGGAGACCATGATCACATGAGCGCGGCGCTGCGGCGCCGGGGCGAGTTCAGCGGCGGCTGCCTGCGACTGCGCCCGGCGCGCCACGTCGGCCTGGGGCTGATCGACGGCAAGCCGGTGTTTGCCCTCCCCGGCAATCCTGCTGCCGGCTTGATTGCCTTTGAGTTGCTGGTTCGCCCAGCAACCTTGCGCCTGGGGGGGCACCGATCCTGGCGGCGGCCCCTGGTCCAGGCCACGTTGGTTGAGCCGATTCAGAGCGGACGAGGCGTTACCCAGGCGATCTGGGTAAGCCTGGATGGTGGGAACGACGGCTACCGCGTGCGCCCGGCCGGCCGGCAGGGCGCCGGTATGCTGGGTCCCGCCGCCCGCGCGCATGGGCTGCTCATCGTGCCCGAAGCGGTGGAGCACATCGCCGCTGGCACGGTTGTGCCGGTGCAGTTGCTCACAGGCTCGGCGCCGGATGAAGCCTGAAGGGTTGCTAAAGCCCCGCTACTTTTCGGTGGGGAAGCCCTTTGCAACCCAGCCGTTGGTGCCACCTTCAATGTTGTAGATATCGGTCGCGCCGGAGGCGGCCGCCATCTCCGAGGCGACGGCGGAGCGCTGGCCCATAGCGCAGATGAAGAGCACCGGTCCGCTCGCCGGCAGATGCTGCCGCGGCGAGCGCAAGAAGGTGTTCAGCGGCACCAACTTGGCGCCAGGCACGTGCCCGGTCTGATATTCGTTGGGCTCCCGCACGTCGATAACGGGAATGCCGGAATCCACCAGCTTCCTGGCCTCGTCTACAGTGATTCGCTTAAAAGGTTCTTGCGTTTCGACACTCATTGTCGTTCTTCCTCCACCTCTAATACTTCGTCCTCAGCGCGGTCCGGGAACAGCCGGAAGGCGTTGAGCACCGGCTGTTCGGGGTGCTCCAGGGAGCAGATGATATAGACAACGCCGGGCCACCAGGGGCGGCCCTCGTCATCATGGGCATTGGCCCGATCCGTGACCGACGGGTAGGCCCGCGTGTGCGGGTGGGAGTGGTAGATGGCCACCAGCTCCATGCCCGTTTCGTCCAGCCGGCGCATCATCTGGAAGAGACCGTGCGGGTCCATGACGTAGCGAACGCGGGGTTGCTCGTCGATGTTCTTGATGCGCAGCAACTCCGACACGTCGCCGTCTTTGCCCAGCAGGACGCCGCAGATTTCCGCCTCCTCCTTGGTCGCCCGGCCCTCGCGGGCGTGGGCGATGATCTCGTCAGCAAAGCGGCGCTCAAGGCGCATTAGACCGCTGCTCCTACTGCCACTTCGGCGTGGGGCGAGCCACAAAACTCGACATAATCAATAGGCTCAAAGATCGTCGGGTGGTCGCCGCAGACCGGGCAATCGGGATCACGCGGCGTGCGCATCATGCGGAAGTCCATCGTCAGGGCGTCCACCACCAGCAGTTTGCCGGCCAGGGACTCGCCGATGCTGAGGAGCAGCTTGGTCGTCTCGATGGCCTGGATGGAGCCGATGACGCCGGTCATCATACCCAGCACGCCGGCCTCCGAGCAGCTCGGCACCTCGCCCGGCGGCGGCGGGGTCGGGAAGAGGCAGCGGTAGCAGCCCTTCCCCGGCACGAAGACGGTGGCCTGGCCATCGAAGCGCAGGATGCTGCCATCCACCAGCGGCTTCCCGGCCCAGTAGGCTACGTCGCTGAGCAGGTAACGGGTGGCGAAGTTGTCGCAGCCGTTGACGATGATGTCGTACTGGTCGACGATCTCGCGGGCATTGCTGGAGTCCATCACCACCTGGTGGGTCACGACGTTGACGAAGGGGTTGATGTCGTAGATGCCATCTTTCGCCGAATCGACCTTCGGGCGACCCACGTCGTGGGTGTGGTGCAGGATCTGGCGCTGCAGGTTGGACACGTCCACCTCGTCGAAGTCGACAAGGCCGATCGTGCCGACGCCTGCTGCCGCCAGGTAGAGGGCGGCGGGGCTGCCCAGGCCGCCGGCGCCGATGACGAGCACCTTCGCCTGCTTGAGCTTGCGCTGGCCCCGACTGCCGACTTCCGGCATCAGCAGGTGGCGGCTGTAGCGCACCACTTCCTCTTCGGAGAAGCCGCTGCCGCCCGCTATCGCCGGCATGATGCCGACTTCGCTGCCGTCGCGGAGTGCGGCGTCCATGCCGCCCGCCGCGCGGATGTCCTCGCCGTTGATATACACGTTGACGAAGCGCCGGATGGAGCCGTCGGGATTGCGCAAGCGCTGGCCGAAGCCAGGGTACTGCCGCTCCAGATCTTCGATGACCTGGCGCAGCGTGTCGCCCTGCGCCTCCACGCGCGCCTGATTGTCGGTCAACGAGCGCAAGGCGCTCGGGACCAATACTGCTACTGCCATGCTATTGATTCCTTTTCTACAGGACCGGGGCTAAATCGACCAGTCACTGTCGTACTTCCACAAACTGGTGGTCAGGTATTTGTCGCCTCCATCCGGGAAGACCACCACGATAACGCCCCTGTCAAGCGTTTCCGCCAGGCGTAAAGCGCCGAGCATGGCTGCGCCGGACGATGGGCCGGCGAAGATGCCTTCTTCGGCTGCCATGCGCCGCGTCATGTCGAACGCCTCCTCGGTATTCACCAGCAGCTTTTGGTCGAGCAAATGCTCGTCGTAGATCGCCGGCACGATCGAACTCTCCATGTGCTTCAGTCCTTCAATGCCGTGGAGGGCATCGTCCGGCTGCACCGCGACGAGTTGAACCAGCGGATTACGTTCCCGCAGGTAGCGGCCCGTTCCCATAATTGTACCGCTAGTACCCAGGCCCGCCACGAAGTGCGTCACCTGCCCCAGCGTCTGGCGCCAGATTTCCGGCCCGCTGCCCTTGTAGTGCGCCAGCCAGTTTGACGGGTTGGAGTATTGATCGGCGTAATAGTAGCGTTCCCCGTTGTCCGCCACTATGCTGCGGACCAGGCGGATGGCGCCGTCGGAGCCCTCATAGGGATCGGAGTAGGTGATCTTCGCCCCATAACCGGCGGCGATGAGCTTACGTTCTTCGCTGACGCTGGCCGGCATCACCAGTTCGACCGGGAAGCCGCGCGCCGCGCCGACCATGGCGTAGGCGATGCCGGTGTTGCCGGAAGAGGAGTCGATCAGCGTCTTGCCGTCCGCCAGGTCCCCGCGACGCTCCGCATCCAGCACAATCTGCAAGGCAGCTCGGTCTTTCACGGACCCGCCTGGGTTGAACCACTCCGCCTTGATCAGGATATGCACGTGCGGATTGCTCGGCACTACCCGTTTTGGCGCGATGAGCGGCGTGTTCCCGACCCGATCCAGAATGTGCTGGCCGTAGAGAGGAGCATCGTCGGTGGCCGGCGGATCACGCCGCGGCGTAGCAAGCACTGCCTCTGCCTCCCGACGTATTTTCCTGACTCCCTATTGTAAAGCAACGAAGGCAACTTCGTCAACTACCCCCCAGGGGTATTGGGGGCAGCAAAGCCGGGGATTCTGCTACCATACGTGTAAACGTAAGGAGCGGATCATGCAGCACAAGTTGACCATCACGATTGATGAGGATATCTATCGGGGTTTGCAGCAGCAGGTAGGCCGCGGGCATATCAGCAGTTTCATCGAAGCTCTGGTGCGGCCCCACATCCTCACCGAGCAGGACCTTGACGACGGCTATCGGGCAATGGCGGCAGACGAGGAACGCGAAGCCGAAGCCAAAGAGTGGGTGGAAGGACTTATCGGGGACGGTCTGGAATGATCGCTCCCGGTGCGTTTCCTCGACGCGGCGACGTGTATTGGGTCGATTTTGACGCTCCAAGAGGTGGCGAAATCGGCAAGACTCGCCCAGGCATCATCGTGAGTAATGACGCCTCGAATCGCCACAGCAATCGAGTTCAGGTTGTACCGTTGACGTCGAACACGAGCAGAGTGTATCCCTGTGAGGCGCTTGTGCAAGTGGGCGGCCGAGCAAGCAAGGCCATGGCGGACCAGATCGCCACTGCCGCGAAAGAACGGATGGGGAACTACATCGCCTCGCTCAGCGCCGAGGATATGCGCCAGGTAGAGAGGGCCATCGTATTGCAACTCGATCTCAATGGCAGGCTGTAGCAGGATGAAGATGGAAACGTTCTGGCGCTTCTTCCCCAATGCAGTACCGTATAGTGAGATGGTAATTCTATGATAGAACGTAGCCAGGAGTGACGATGATGGCCGTCGCGCACTGTCAAACAGTTGCGCGCATCGTCCGCGTTCCGGGCGTTCAGGGCGGCGAGCCTATCGTCCGAGGCACCCGCGTTCCGGTCCGAGCCATTGTTCTGACCTGGCAGGCCTACGGCTCCGTCCCAGCCGTGCTTCAAGCGTACCCTCGCCTGACCGAAGCCGATATCCATGCGGCCCTTGACTACTACGCGGTCCACCGATTTGAGTTGGACGAGATCATTCGCGCCCAACTCGCTGATGAGTAGTGGCGGCACTTCATCTCTGGCTGGATGAATGCGTCGACTTCCGGCTGGCGGCGACGTTGCGCCGCAGCGGGTTCGATGTCCTGGCGGCCGCTGAGGAAGGATTCGGTGGTATTGATGACGCGTTGCAGCTTGCTCTCGCCACGCGCCTCGGACGGGTACTTCTCTCCCATAATCAGGTCCACTTTCGCCGCTTGCACCTGGCCTTTCGGCAGCAAGGTCGCCTGCACGAGGGCATCATCCTGCTCCCACAGGTCTTGCCGTTCAAGCGCCTGGAGTCGCGGGTGACTCTGTTGTTGGACTGGGCGGCCACGTTTCCATCTTGCCAGTCGCACCTTTTTCGTTGGACGGAGTTGCAGCAACTGCTGATTCACGACTACCGCCTGCCCGGCTGGCAGGAGTTTCAGGTTCGCCTCGCCCTCGGCTGGGAGCCATCCTGACCGCGCTCGTACCGACCGGAGTAATCCTCAATGTGCGGTGGCCTGCTCCCGCCTCCAGACAGCCTCTGCCTGGTCCGCGGCGTTGGCGTTGCGATCGATCCAGCCGTCAATCTCGTCAGCAAACTCGGTCTGGTACCCAACTGCGCTGTGTACTTGCGCTGGCGTCAGGCCCAGGTACATTGCTGCCTCGGCCTCGTCACCGCCGGAGTCGCGTAAGGTTTCGATGATCTGCCAAACGTCAAGGCGGCGGCCCGCCAACGACGCGCGCCGCCCTGCCGCACCTTGCCGAAAAACAATGCCAGGGTGTCGATCCATGGGCAACCCTTCGGTGACGAAGCGCTCAGCGAGTGCTTCCGCCACATCCGGCTTAGGGCGTAACGATGAATGCTTGCGAAGTGTGCCCATATATGGGTCAGCATACCACGCGACCTTCCGCCGTGTCCGAACCAGGAAAAGGTGGGGGCGCACCAGCGAAGCCGCCCTCTTCGGGCACCCGTCCTTATCTGCGATATGATAGACGGCAGGCTGGAATGGGGGGACAATGGCTATCTCTGTCTTAAAGGAGCGTATCATCGAGAAACTCCAGGACTTGCCCGACGCAGACCTGCTCCAAGTGCTCGATTTCTTAGATTTCGTAACCGGGCGCACCGCTCAGGACGACGATCCGCTGTTGTCCATGGCAGGGAGCCTTTCCGGCAAGGCTCTTTCGGCGGAGGAAATTGAAAACGAGCTTTACACTGCTGTTTCGCCGAGAGCCATTCGACGAGGCGGTGCGCTTCATGGAAGGTATCTTTGCTGCCACCGAAAGGCGACAGGTACTAATCGAGCGAGTGAGTTCTGAGCGCTTCACGGCAGCCTGGGATCTTCGCAAGCGATTTCAGGATAAGACGAAGATTTCGTTCACTGACCTACTTTCGATGGTCATAATGCGCGAGCGTGGCATCGGGTGGGTCCTGACGGAAGATGAGCACTTCATCCAGGTGGGAACGGGCTTTCGACGAGTGCCGTAGCGGACAATTACTCACGTTGGATGAGAATGATGCTACGCCGGCACCACCTTCAGGTGCGAGCCGTTGCTGTCCTTGAATACTTCCACGCGCGTGCTGAACCACTCCTTCATCTCCTCCAGGTGAGTGATGACGATGATGCAGGCGAAGTCGTCTTCGACCGACTTTAGGGCCTGCCGGAGGCGCTCGCGGCCGGTCGCGTCCTGGCTGCCGAAGCCTTCGTCGATCACCAGCGTCTGCAGGCGCGTGCCGGCGCGGTGGGCGAGCACACGGGAGAGCGCCACGCGCAAGGCGAAGTTGACGCGGAACGCCTCGCCGCCGCTGAAAAGCTCGTAGTTGCGCGTGCCGCCCACCATCGAGTCGCTGATACGCACATCCAGAGTCTCAACAGTCATTTGCTTCTGGTTCTGGCGCTGTGTCTCCAGCGAGACGCTCAAACGGCAGTCGGTCATGGCGTCGAGGAGCTTGTTGGCCTCGTCTTCAATCATGGGGATCGCTTCATCCATGAGCATGGCCTGGACGCCCTTGCGCCCGAAGGCGTCTTGCAGGTCCGCGTAGATTGACTGCTGCTCTTGCGCCTCCTGCAGTGCCGTCATGCGCTGATCACGTTCTTTTTGGCACTCCTCCAGATGTCCCACCGTCTGCTCTGCGGCCGCGACAGCCCCAGCGGCGGCGAGCTGCTCGGCCTGGAGTTTCCCCACCGCCTGTTCTTGTTCGTGAAACTGCTGTTCGATTGCGTCACTGCCGGCCAGGTCTTGCTGAACCGTCGCAACGCGGGCCAGGAGTTCGGCTTCCTGCTGCTCCCAACTGGCCAGACTGCTGCGCAGGTGCTCCAGGCTCTCCTGAGCCGTGGTACAGGTCTGCTGCGCCTCGTCCAGTTGGCGGCGCTTTGCTTCGATCGGTGCGAGCGCCAGAGCAGTCTGTTCGGCCTCCCGATGGAGCGTGGCATCGTAGCCGATGGTGCTGATTCGCGCAGCGACGGTTGCCAGCTTCTGGCGCGGCTCCTGGGCATACTGGCCGAGCTCTAGGCGAGCGACAACCGTTGTGAGCTCTTGTTGCCACTGTTGCGATTGCTCGCGGGCACACTCAGCAGCGCGGATCTTCTCGCGCAACGTGGCCTCGCTCTGTTTCGCCTGTTCCAGGCGCTTCATTTGCCGGTCGAGCTCGACGGCCTCTCGACTGAACTGCTTAAGACTGGCGTCCTGCCGGCCAATACTGGCGAGGTTCTCCTGCTGCTCGGTCTTGCGCTGATCCGCCTCGGCCTTCATCGTCGCGCGCAGTTCCTCCCGTTGCGCCGGTGAGAGCGGTTGCGCGCAGACAGGGCAGGGAGTGTCGCCGTTGCCGAGCGTTTGGTAGCGGCTGCGCAATTGCTTCAGGGTTGCCTCCAGCCCCTCATTTTTGGCCCTTAACCCGGCGATGTCTTCGCGCAGTTCGCTCTGGCGTTGTTGGAGGGCTACCTTGCGCTCCGGCGTACTTTCCAGGGAGGTAAGGTCGGCCAGTACCGCGTCGAGCAAACTATCCGCTTCCAGGCCCCTGGCCGTTTCCTGAATGCAACTCTCCAGCTTGCCGTGCAGTTCCGCCGCCTGCTGGCGCAGCGCATGTTCGGCCAGTTCGATAGTCCGCTGGAGCGACTGCTGTTCCTGCTTGAGCGGCTGCAGTAGCAGCAAGCGTCCCGCCTGGTCCTGGGCAATGGTGCGCTGCTCCTGCCAGGAAGCGTAATCGCGTTCTACGGTCTCGCGCTCCGCCAGCACCCGTTGGGCGCCTTCCAGTCGCACTTCCTGGATAGCGATGAGCCGATTGTGTTCGCTGACCTTCGTCTGAACGTCGCGATGGTTGCGCTGCAACTGATCCAGCTCCTGACGCCAACGCTCCAATTGCTGTTGCGCCGTGCGCAGTTGCTGGAGCAGCGCTGCAGCGGTGGGCAGCGCGTCGTCGGCGGCCGTTCGCCGTCGTTGGGCATCTTCCAGCTTCGTTCGCGCCGCCGGCAGCTCAATGATTTGTCGATCGAGACCATCGAGTTCTGCCTGGATGCCGGTAACTGCCAGTTGCCACTGCTGGCGGCGCTCTTTGGCGGCCAGGCTGAGGCGCTCGTAGACATCCAGATTCAGGACATCGGCCAGTACCTTCTTCCGGTCAGCCGGAGCGCTCACAGTGAAGGCGTCGGCGTGGCCCTGCAGCAGGAAGGCTGAGTTGATGAACGTATTGTAGTTCATGCCGAGCAACTGCTCGATGCTGCGCTCGGTCTCCCGTACGCTGTTGCCGTTCAGGGAACGCCAGTTGCCGTCCGGCTCCGCGATCAAGGCGTCCAGCAGTGTCTGCCGGGTTTTTCCCTTGCTGGTGCGCAGCCGAGAGATGCGGTAGGTCAGGCCGTTGAGTTCCAGGTCGAACACAACCTGCATTTCAGTGGCGCCGTGGTGGAGCAGTTCGTCGTCCGTCTTGGCGCGAGCCTCACCAAACAAGGCCCAGGTCATGGCGTCCAGCAGCGCCGACTTGCCGTGGCCATTGTCACCGGAGAGACAGAGCACATGCATGCCGCGAAAGTCCAACGTCTGACTCTCCGCGCCGTAGGAAAGGAAATTGCGGACCATTAATGAGCGGGGGATCATTCAGTGTTTTCCTCGGCGATGAACACCAGCGCCGTCTCCAGGAGCAACTGGCGGCGGACCTCCGGGAGCTTCTTGGCGATCCAGTAGTGTGCCATGACCTGAGCAATAGATTGACCCTGACTCCAGAGTTCCGCCTCCCGCGCCCGCGCTTCCTCCAGGGGGAGCCGTTGCAGACCGGCGAAGTAGGAAGCGCCGCGGGCGGCCGTAATGAGCTCCGGCATGCGCAACTGTTGCAGTTGCTCCGCCGCGCCGCTGACGCGGACGCGCAGCACCGCCTGGTCAATCGGTTGTGCGGCTAGGGCTGAGAGTACCTGCTCGGTCGGCTGGTCGCCTTTGATGGTCACATCAATCGTCAGGAAGGGTCTGGCCGGCCAGGGGCAGAAGGTCGTGCGCGCTTTTTGGGGCTCGACCTCGACCACCAAGAAGCCCTTCTCCTCGCCCTCCTCACCGAAGTCGATACGCTCCAGGCTACCGGCGTAGAACATGGGGCGGAGGGTGCGCATGCGCTGATGGCGGTGGATGTGGCCGAGGGCGATGTAGGCAAACTCCGGCCGGTCGAGGGAGGAGGGCGTGAGGACGAGATCGCGTCCCAGCAGCAGGTTGCGTTCCGAGCCGAAGCGCGCGCCCTGCACCGAGGCATGCACCAGTGCCACGGCGGGAATAGCTGGATCAAGCGCGGCGGCCTGCTTTTCCAGCCAGCCTTCCACCGTGTCGGCAAGATCCTGTTCGATCTCGTCCGCCGACTTCTCGCGCACATCGTCCCCCTCCAGGAAACGGTTGCGGTGCAGCCACGGTAATGCCACGATCTGCAACGGCCCGGACTTCGTCGGCAGCGTGAAGCACTCCGGCTTGGTGATGACCCTGACCTGGTCCAGCGCCAGCGCGTCGTAGATATCGAGCGATGTCGCCCGACCCAGGGCATTCGGGATGTCGTGGTTGCCCGTCAGGAGCACCGTGGGGATGCCGGCCTGGATCAAGCAGGCCAGCCGCCGGGCAAATTCGCGCTGATAGGTGACGTTGGGATCTTTGGTCTTGTAGGCGTCACCGGCAAAGAGAACGGCGTCCACCTGCTCGCGGATGGCGCGATCAACCACGGCATCCAGAGCACGCAGGAAATCCTGGACGCGGGTGTTCATGCCGGTAGCAGGATCCAGCCGGCCGTAGTTCTCGATACCAAGGTGCAGGTCGGAGAAGTGCAGGAAGCGGATCACAGGCGGGCGAACCGGGCCATCTTGCGGTCGATATCTTCCCCGCGGCTGCGCTCGTCGCCGTAGCCGCGCATCTCCGCCCAGAACGTTTCGTCGTACGCGCGAGTGCGGATGGTGACCGGCATCGGCAGAGCGTGGCCGAGCAACATGGCCTGGCCGCGCGTCTCCAGCGTGGCCAGGATGCCGCGCAGCCGGGAGGCGCCGCTGACGCCGCTCAGGATGGCGTCGACGTCCTTCTCGTCGTCTAGCAGGCAGACGATGCGCGTGCCGATCTGGGAAAGCACTTCCGAGTCGATGGCCGATGGGCGTTGATCCACGACCAGCAGCGTCACGTCGTACTTGCGCATCTCCCGCGCCAGGATGCCGAAGGTGGTGTCGCGAGCGACGGAAGGATCAAGGAACTTGTGCGCTTCTTCGACGGTGATCATCAAGGGACGAGGCTGGGCGGCAGGGTCCTTTGTTGCCATGTAGCGTTCTTTTTGTTCCACATAGTGCTGGCGGATGGAACGAGTGAGGATGTTTGCCACCAGCAAATAGGATAACATGTCGTTGTGCGTGCCGAACTCCAGCACGATGTGCTTGCCGGCGGTGATGGCCTCGAGCATGCTGCGCACGACGCCGTGGCTGGTGGCGCGGGGCGCATCGTCCAGGCTCTCCCAACTGCCGTCGGCCGGTGTACGGTCCTCCCAGTCGATGAACGGCTTGCGCTTGAGCAGCATCAACCGGCGGCGCAGGGCCTGCAGCGAGCCGGCGTGGGCGCCGGTCTGCTCCGACAGTTCATCCAGTTCCGCGGCGTTGATATCCAGGAAGCGCGGCAGCCAGCGGTCGGAGAAATGGCGCTGCAGGAGGTAGATGGTCTCCGGGGCGGTGGCGGGCAGGCTGAGTTCGTGGCTGAGCAGGGCGATGTCTTCCGCCGTGACTTCGCCCGCGCTGATGCGGACTTCCCCGTCGAAGGAAGCGTTACGCGCGGCCGTCGCCTTGGGGTCGAGGGTGTAAATCAGCACCTTGTTGCGAAAGAGCTGCTTCAGTCCTTGCACCGTGCGCGAGCTGGTCGTTTCCGAGGAACCCTCCCAGCCGTACTCGCTGTGCATGTCGAAGATCAGGTTCGAGCAGACATCCTTCTTGATCAGCCCGGCCAGGATCAGCCGCGTTAGGAAGCTCTTGCCCGTACCCGACTTACCGAACACGCCGTTGGAGCGCTCGATGAAGCGATTGAGGTCGAGGCAGAGCGGCACGTCGTTGTCCAGCGGCATGCCGATGCTGAAGTGGTTGGGGTGCTCCTGATCCTCGGCCCCGAAAACGGTCCGAAAGTCGCCGTCGTCGGCGTCCAGCACCGACGAAAAATGGCCGGGGATGGTGCGCACGGGCTGGGGACCTGCGTTACCGGCGCTGGCGTTGCGCGCCAGCATCAGCATGGGGGCGATCTCCACAGTGCCGTAGGTCGCGCTGCCGGCCAGCACCTGGCGCACGAAGGGGTTCGTCGGCGGGTCGGCCAGCAGTCGCTGATCGCTCATGTGCAACTCGATGTCGGTGATGAGCGAGAAGTAGCGGTGCTGCACGCCTTCGATTACCACGAACTTGCCGACACGCATCTCCTCCACAGCGTCGGCGCGCGCCAGTTTGGCGGTGAGACCCTCGCTGAGCGAGCCCTGGACGATGACGCCGATGTGTTTGCCGGTGCTCATGCACCCACCTCCTGCGGGGCGATGCGCTGCAGGATGAGCAGCAAACGCTGGTAGTCGGCTGAGAGCAAGGCGGCCACCGCCCTGCCGGCGCCCAGCAAATAGTCTAAGGCGTCATTGCGGACGGCCGCACTCTCCCGGATGGCTGCCGCGACTAACTCGATGCTGCCCTCGGCGTCGGCCAGCACTGAGGCCAGGTAGTCATGCCGCTCCGTGAACCTGACTAATTCTTCCGGCGGGCACTGCACGACGGAGTAGTGCATGGACGCGGGATAGGGAGGCAGCCAATGGCGGATGTTACCAGAACTGTCGGCGTAGCCGACCACGCGAGCGGTGAACTCCGTTCGCAACACGTCGCGCAACTCCGGGTACTCGTCATAAATCTGGCCGTCCAGCATGGTCGGCGGCAGGCCGCGGGCAACTGCCCGGCGGGACGGGTCGAGCCCGCCGGTCTCGGCATGGGAAACGAGGCCGTAGATCGTCGGGCGGCCGGGTTCCACCACCTTGACCAGGCTGCCGAAGGGCGGCGCCCCGTGCAGTTCGACTGCTTCGGCCGTGAACTCGGTGGTACTGGCGGCCACGACTTCGCCGCTGCGTCGATCGCCGCCCGGCCAGAGGGCGTGCCCGTTGCCGTTCAGCTGCACGAGCGTCGATACCGTCTCCATCGCTACACCGCCTTCATCTGCTTGCTGAGCCGCTTGGCGGAGATTTCCGCCGGCAGTCCGGCGCGGATGAGGCGCCGTTCCAGCATCTGTTCAAAGACCATTCGGTCGTTGCCATCGAGCACTGCCTGCTCGTGGGCCTCGACCAGCGCCGGGGGATAGCCGGGCAGGCGCCCGTGGAAGCGGCCGCGCCGGCATTGGTCGGCCACCAGCGCGTGCGTCAGGTTCAGCTTCGCCTCATCCAATGCTACCCATTCCGGCACTTCCACGCGCCCGATTTCCGGTCCGGCGTTGAGGTAGAAGCAGAGGATGCGGTGTTCGCCATAGCGCTCCTGCACGCGCTGGCGGGGCTGGAAGAGCGCACTGCGATGGTAAGGCGGCAGCCGCCGCTGCCAGAGCAGGTCGGCATCGTGCAAGCCATCGACAGCGTCGCAATCGGCGACACCCTTGGCCAATCGTGACGTGCAGTGGCGGCAATCCATGTCCGGACGATCCGAGCAGAGCGGCACGCGGGCCAGGTTGACGACATCGCGGCTGGCCGGCCGGCTGACGTAGCTGGCCAGGAGATGCCCGCTGGCCCGGATACGGTCGAACTGCGCCAGCATGTCCCGTTCGACTTCCGGCGGCAGGTCGGCGGCGCGCGTTTCCAGGGTCCAATCCAGCAGCGAGCCGTCGGCGAGGCCGATGGCGGTGCGCTCGGCGGGGATGGCTTCCAGCAGGTCGGCCAGTTTGCGCCGCTCCAGCACGGAGCGCAGGATCGCCAGCAGCTCGGCGCGGATGGGGATGCGCCGGCCATTGACCTCGAAGCCGAGGTCTTCGCTGCGGAAGCGCACCTCCGGTGCGTTGCCCAGTTCGGCTCGTGCCCCTTCGCCGTAATGCAGCACTGCCCAGCCGACATTGAGGACGAAGAACTCCGCCATGTGGTGCCGCTCCGGCTCGATTTGCGAGCCGTCGCTGGCCGCCACCGAAAAGCCGGCGTCCAGCACGGCCGGCGGGAAGAAGGCGCCTGGGTCTTCGTGCGGCAGCGCCGCCAGGTAGCCGAGCCGGCTGTTCTGCACGGCAGACTTGATCCCCTGCCAGTCGGCGCAGACCGCCTCGAAGGCTGCCATGGCTGTGGCTGCCCGCGCCTCGCGGTCCGGGCGCGTCTGCGTCAGGTAGCCGACCATGCCATCGAGCTGGCGGCTCAGGTCGTGCAAGGCAAAGGTCATGGCGCTCCCGCGGCTGGGACAAACGTTCAATCGAGTGGAGTCTAGCGGGCCTGCCATGGACTGGTCAACAGCGGGCTGTTCCCGTTGGACAGAAGTCAGGGCGGGGTTGCAGGCTGACCTGGACCTGGCTCGACCCGATTCGTGCTCCGCCGACGGTCAAACGCAGTTGTTTTGCTGGTTGGACCACTCCAACTGGACCGTGTACTGGCCGATGGTCTTCGTTTTCCAGGCGCAAATGTCGCCGATCTCGCCGTTGGTGTCATCATACCAACCCTGGCCCGGGATGGCGTCGGTGATCGCCTCGCACAACTCGTGGGAGCTGGTGGAGGTGAGGGCGTCGAGCGGGGCCAGGCTGCCGGTGCAGCCCGCACAGCCGGGGAAGGGCATCACCGCGTAGAATATCTGGCCGTTGATGTCGTTGTGGTACCCGCAGAAGCTCGTGCATGACGCGCTGCCGCCCTGGATAACCTTGACGCCGGGTGGGAGGTAGACGAAGTAGAGCGTGTTCGGCGTCGCCTGGGGGAACGCGGGGTTGGTGGAGATCTCTTGCTGCAGCATGTGCTGGATGGCATTGTCCGATATCGAATGGCGCAACGCCGGCTTCGTGAGGGTAATCGTGCCGGTGTGGCGGCCGTGGCCAATCGGGTACTGAGGCGTGTTGTACTCTGCCAACTGGTCAATCAGTGCGCTGGTCAGGATGAAGTCGAAGAAGGCGTTGAGGCTCGGCAAGAGGCTGCTCTGCGGGCCCACCCAGGCTGATCCCCAGAAGACGGTGAAGACTTCGACCGCGCTGAGCAAGGGACCGTTGCGGTAGGTAAGGTGGGGCGGCGGACCGGCGGTTGCGCCGTGCGCTGGCGCCGCGATCTCGTCGACTGAGTGGACCGGCACGATGCGGATGGGGTCGCCGTGGGCGTGCGAGACCATCCTCTCCGGGGGCGATGCGGTGACCATGGTGTCCTCCTTGTACACGTCGAATGGGAGCTCTGGCCGCTCCATGACAGCCCTGCGGGCAGGCTTCCCAAATCGCATGGATCCTGGTATACTTTTAAGTAGATCGGCAGTTGTGCCATTCGCTCTCCAGAAAGGAATCTTGTGATGCCTCCTACCCCCAACTTCAGTGTCGACCACGCGGGAATCGCCAATGTCCATGTGTCAACACTCCGAGCGTTGCAGGCGGTCCAGGCCGGGCAGCAGGAGCAGATGCTCATCGAGCGCACTTTGGGACAAGCGTTCCTAGCCAAACTTCAGGGTGAGAACGTGGATCTGCTCGCGACGTATCGGAAGCTCGGCGGCAAGGATGGTTTGACAGAGCAGATGCTGGGCGCGGGCGTTTCGGCGGCATTTAATAAGCTATCGCTCCAGGGCGGCATCAATGCCATCCGGCAGCAGGCCATCTCCGTCCCCGTTCGCGGTGCCGCTACGTCGAAGAAGATCCAGGCGAGTGCCGTTGCCTCACTCCCCGGCCAAGCGTTGCACACTCTCGTTTCTATCGCCGGGCCAGAGTTCGCGACCGAGCACGGTCTGTCACATTAGTCGCATTGGATTGATGCGCGATCGCCTCCGATCGAGGCGGTTTGGACCTTTACTCGCTCCGCGACGACGCGTTAGTGCGGTGTTGAGGGTTTGTTCGCTGAGTTCGGCTATTTGAAGTGGATTCCCATTGATGAGTTTCCCTTTGCCGCATGAGCTTCTGCCGCATCGTTATCCGTTTTTGCTGCTTGATCGCGTCACGCAACATCCGCCAGGGGCCTTGAGGGCCATCAAGTGCGTGACGTATAACGAACCGTATTTCGTCGGGCATTTTCCTTCGTCGCCTATCGTGCCGGGCGTCATCCTCATCGAAATCATGGCGCAGGCGAGCGCGGCACTCTATCGACTCGAGCATCCATCTGAAACCCTACCGATGCCGGGGAAGCTTGCTGCCGTCGACCGGGCTCGGTTCCACGTGCCGGTCTATCCCGGGACGCAACTCATTGTAAACACCAAGCTCGTGCAGGCCATTGGTGCGCTCGCTCGCTTTGAGGCCACAATCAGCATGGATGACACGCTCGTCGCAAGTGCCGTCCTCACCCTGGTCTCACCCGTAGGGAAGCTACCTTCCGATAGCGAGTTCGTCCGCTGCATCACGTAACGTAGAGCCGCGACATGGTGCCGTAGCGAAGAAGGACGTGCATGTCCGATCGAGTTGTCATCACCGGTATCGGCATCCTCTGCGGTTTTGGCGTCGGCAAAGCTATCTTCTGGGATCGTCTGCTCGCTGGCGACTCCGCGCTTCGTCTTGTCGACAAGTGGGCAGCTGAACTTGAGCACCCAGTAATCATCGCTACGATCCCCGAATTCTCCGCAAAGGACGTACTTCCCAAACTCCGACCACCCCATCCCTCTCGGTACTGCCAACTAGCACTGTTCGCTACCTCGCTCGCTCTAAAAGATGCCCGACTCGACTTGCAGATGATGTCGCCCTCCCGAATAGGCACCGTCCTGAACACCGATTACGGCCCAAATGAGATGGTGGAGCAGTACCTCACGGCATTGTTCCTGCGCGGGCCAGCCACCGCTAGCCCCCTGCTCTTCTCTCGCACCGTCGGCAATGTTGCCATCGGTGATGTCGCTCGTTACTTCCAACTCAAAGGTCCGAGTACCATGTTGTTCGGAGAACACAGCCTGTGCTACGCATACGACCTCCTCCAAGATGACAGGGCCGACGTGATCCTATGCGGTGGGCTGGATGAATTGCGGCCATCTATCCTTTGGTCATACGAGCAGTTGGGACTCGTGCTGTCGCACGACGCCTATACCGTAGTAGAAGCGACACGGCCCTACCACCGCGGTTCCGTCGGCATGGCCCTCGGTGAGGCGGCCGCGATACTTGTGCTGGAGCGACTAGACCACGCGCTGGGACGCGGTGCCACAATCTATGCCGAGGTGCTCGGTTACGCGACGGGTGCCGATGCCCTATCAAACTACGCGTTGCCTACGCGGGATAGCGGATCGATACTCCGGACCATGGAACAAGCCGTACGCGCCGCCGACGCCGCCACGTTGCCGATCGAGTTGGTGATAGGGGCGGCGTCGTCACATTGGCCGCATGGCGAGGCCGAACTGCGAGCCTGCGCGGAGCTAGGGCGCGATTCCCCACCCGGGGTGATCGGCATCAAGGGAGCCATAGGCGAGACCTTCGGGTCTTCCGGGTCGATGGGGACGGCGACCGGCGCACTTTTTCTACATACTGGCCAGGTCCCCAGTCGTTATATGGAGCCGGACACGAGATGGCCCAGCGTTAACCGGATGCTGGGAGGCAGACCATACCGATCGGGTGCTCGCTGCCTATGCAATTCCATCCACCTCGGCGGAAACAACTCGAGCGTCTTGTTATCATCGTGGTCGCGAACGGATTGATCAGGTGCCGATCGGTGAGGCGAAGATTGTGCTTGTGACCGGCGGGTCGCGCGGTATCGGTAGGGCGACGAGTTTTAGACTGGCTGAAGAAGGCTACACAGTCATCGTGAATTTTGTGAAAAGCCAGGAGGACGCCGAGGCCGTTTGTCTCGAAATCGCCCGACGAGGCCTGCCGGAGGCGGTGGCGATCCGAGCAGATGTGAGTAATTTGGCCGAGACCAAGGATCTGTTTGTCACCATTAAGAGACGTTTCGGCTGCCTTTCGGTCTTAGTGAATAATGCCGGGGTGGTCGGCGATGAACTCTTTCTCTTGAGCAAGGATGAGCGATGGTGGAGTAACTTCCACACGAACTTCGCTTCGGTTGTCAATTGCTGCAGGCTGGCTCTCCCGCTGATGATACAACAGCGGGGGGGCGCGATCGTGAACATGAGTTCCGTAAGTGGTATCCATGGGTCGCCGGGTCAGACAGCGTATTCTTCGGCGAAGGCGGCGATTGTAGGCTTTTCCAAATCGCTCGCCAAGGAGGTTGCCCACTCTCGCATTTCGGTCAATTGTATCGCACCAGGCTTGATTGATACGGAGATGATCAGGGGTCTGGGCGACGAAGTCGTGCGCAAGCGGGTCGCGACGAATCCAATGCACCGACTAGGAACGCCGGAGGAGGTGGCCGAGGTGGTGGCACTGCTGGTAAGCGGCAAGGTGGGGTATCTGTTCGGGCAAGTACTGGTGATCGATGGCGGTGCCAGCATGTGATAGCGCACGACGACGCTGCGATGGCCGTTCCGGGTAAGTGTCCGCAAGCTGGAGGTGGGTGATGGGGCGAGCGAGCGTGGTCATCACCGGCATGGGAGTGTGGTGCGCCATCGGGCGAGATCTCGCTGAGTTCCGGCAGAGTCTCTATATCGGTCGTGACGGCGCGTCGTTGGTACCGGCGGCGCGATTCAGCACGGAATCGGCCGCCTACCGCACCCGGAAAGCGGCCACGCTGATCGACGGGCCGGTTGAGCCGCTTGCACGCTCTGACGCGACGGTCCTCGCGGATGTCGCCATTCGAGTCGCTGAGGAAGCGTTACAGGATGGGGGGCTGCCGGTCGGTTCCTTTGAGCCGCAAGAGATGGGCCTAGTGCTCGGCACGACAGTCGGCGGGAGCTACGCGTTCATACGATTCGTGCGCGGGAAGCTGGGCCTGCCCGGCGGCGATCGGCGGGCCATCCTCGGACCATGTACTGCCGGTTCGATGACCGGCACGGTCGCAAAGTACTTCAAGATTCAAGGCCCGGTGTCCACGGTCTCAACTGCTTGCGCCGCTGGCGCGAATTCTCTTGGGCGCGCGTTCGACCTCATCCGCCGGGGGAACGTTCGCTTCGCCTTGGCCGGCGGCGTCGACCTCTTCTCCGAATTGACTTTCAGCGGGTTCAACGCGCTGCAAGCGCTTGGACGGAACGGCTGTCGCCCGTTCGATGAGACACGTGACGGCCTTATGCTCGGTGACGCCGGTGCTATACTTCTGCTGGAGACGCGGGAGTCGGCCAATACACGGGGGGCACGTATCTATGCCGAGTTCGCCGGGTACGCCACGGCCAACGAGGCCTACCACGCCACGGGCCCCGATCCCGAGGGCACCGGCGCCATCACGGTTATGCACGGTGCCCTCGCTCAGGCGGGGATTCCCCTCCGGGCCGTCGAGTATATAAACGCCCACGGAACCGGGACGAAAGCGAACGACGACATGGAGTTGAAGGCGATCCGCACGCTGTTCGGCGACCACACACCGAATGTCTACGTCAGCTCGACCAAATCCATGATCGGCCACACGCTCGGTGCCGCTGGAAGTGTTGAGGCCATCGCCACCACGATCGGTATGTATCACCATTTCATGCCTCCTTCCATCAACCTGTCCACGCCCATGACAGGCTCCGAGGACATCAAGTTTGTCATCGGCACCGCCTTGAACAAAGATTTCTCCGTCGCCTTATCTAACTCGTTTGGTTTCGGCGGCAACGTCGCGTCCATCGTAATCAAAAAGAACGATATAGTCTCGGGGCGCTGAAAGGAGCGGAAGGTGCTTACGGTCGAAGACGCGAGGAGAAGGGTAAAGTGCTCTTTAGTCAATGCCTTGCAGCTAGAGATGTCGGCCGATGATATACCGGACAGCATGCGGCTATTCGCGCCGGCAGAGAAGGGTGGTCTGGAACTCGATTCCTTGATGGCTCTGGAGCTGATCGTGGCACTATGTACCGAATTCGATCTCGAGGTGACCGAGGTTGACCCGGCCGTTTTCATGAGCGTGGACACACTGGCACAGTTCGCGTTGTCTCAAGTGCTCACTAAAGAGGGCCTTGGCGAGGCAGGCATGGCCAGCACCGCCTAGCCCGGATTATTCATGAGTGGCGACTTACAAGTGGCATTGCCTCTGGAGTCGTCACTGTTCCGCCCCAGAGTGGCGGAACAGCGCATCTGGCGGACGGAGGCGCGTGTACCTCCGACAGGACAGCTTGTGAGTCATAACTCATGAATAATCCAGGCTAGCCATCCTCAATGGAAGAACTGCCGCCCAATCTCGCCCGCGAACTACGGGCCCGATCGTCCGCTCAGTCCTCTCACATTGCTCTGAGTCACCACGGCGAAGATGTCACATACCGCGAACTATGGCGACGAGTAGATGCGTGCGGGCGGGCGCTTCTGAGTACCGGTCTTGCGAGCGGGGACGTCATCGGGATAATCGGGACGTCTTGCGTCGACTTCGTTGTCGCCTTGGTGGCCACGTGGCAGATCGGGGCGGTGACCTATCCTCTCGCCGGTACCATGGCCACTTCTCGCCGTCTCGGTACAGGGGCCTTGTCGCAAGTGCAAGCACTGCTGATACAGCGCCAACTCATCCACGATCGGCCTCTCCAGGGGATAGCGCAGGGATTCACGATGCCGAGCGCAATCGCCGATACGACTTTCCTGGTGTACCGGATGCCGGGACACCGACCGACCGAACACCCCGTACCGCTGGACAGAACGGCGATCTGGATCGAGAGCTCAGGGACAACCGGCTACTCGAAGGCGATAAAGCTGGGAACCACCGCAACGCTGGCCAATATCCGCGCCAATGTGGACTCGCTGGGCCTCACATCGGGAGACCGGTCGCTGGCGTTCCTGCCGTTAAGCTACAGCTATGGCCTGGTCGGTCAGCTTTTGAGCCATCTGTATGCTGGAGGCAGTGTCGTATTTCCGGACGATCCCACTCTAGTCCATCGGATCCCACGCGCAATTGCCGATGGACATGTCACGACGATGTTTACCGTCCCAAGATTGCTGCGTATGCTACTGAGCGTCGCCGGCATGCGCCCAGGGGCGGTACCCTTGAAATCGCTTCGGTTGCTCACGGTCGGTGGGGAATTCGTGGACACGACCACCTTACGCATGACGATGGACCTGCTGAAAGGCGTGGACATAGCGGTGACTTACGGCCTCGCGGAGGCCGGCCCGCGAGTATCTACCCTTCGGCTACCTGCCGAGCTATCGCATCTTGGTTCAGTCGGAAAGACGATAGGCGGTGTCCAGGTCAAGATCGTGGACGATGCGCGAAGAGAGGTACGGCCCGGGGAGATCGGAGAGATCGTGGTGACGAGTCCGTCCGTGACGCAAGGATATGTGGGCGACGTGCGACCGGATGGGTTAGTCCCCGGACATCTCGTTTATACCGGGGATCTGGGATATATAACCGCCGCGGGATATATCTACCTCTTGGGCAGAAAACACAATTGCCTGGCGATCGGCGGGCGGATTGTGTATGCGAATCAGTTAAAAGAGATCTTGTATAGCTGCGATGGAATCGTACACGCGGACGTGGTAGTGGATAACCTCAGTCATCCGGCTGATACGGCTCGAGTCGTCCTCTCATCACAGCCAGGGAAGGCCCTTGACCTCGCCAGTGTGCGACGGCGATGTGAAACCTCCTTGTCAATATCCCTTGACGGCGTCATCATAGAGCAGGCTACGAGGAATCCGGCCGTGATGTTCAGGAAGTAAACAGCGGGATTCCATGGCAGAGGGGTGGGCGGCACCGTCCGGGGGTTCGGCGCGGTGTCTTTTTCCTCGTTGGCGCGCTGGCCGTGTCGCGGTGCCGCTGCCGAAACGCCGACGACACCGCTGTAGCCCAATACTGCTTACTTTAGGTTTACCAGATGGTTGGGTGCAATGGGGCCGGCGGCGCGGGAGTACGCCGCAATGTTTTGCACGCTCGCTTGCTTCTCTCCTGGAGACACGAACCGCAGCCAGAGGGCACGGATGCGGCTCCACCTGGAGAGCTTGTCTGCTATGCAAAACTTTGCGGCGCACTCCTCCATGACGGCCAGCAGGGACAACGCCGGGCGCGCTGGTACACTCATTATATGCATGCCGGGCAAATAACTTCAATAGGCGTCACTGTTCGCCTCTTTGCCTCCCTTCGTGAACTTGCCGGAGAGCACGAGGTGCAATTGGTATTCCCTGTCGGTTGTCGAGCCGTTGACGTGTGGGACGCCTGTGTGCAGCGCTGGCCGGCGCTGGCGTCGCGCCGCCGGAGTACCGTCCTGGCGGTGAACCGCGAGTTTGCTCGCGGCGACACGGTCATCCATGACGGCGACGAGGTGGCGCTGCTGCCGCCGGTGAGCGGGGGCGCCAGCGCGAGGCCAGGCGACCAGACCGCATGATTGATCTCACTGACCAACCCCTGGATGGAGAGAGGCTCTCCAAGGCCGTGATGCGTCCGAGCGATGGCGGCCTCGTCGTCTTCTCCGGCGTGGTGCGCAATCACTCCGAAGATCAGGTGGTGCGCTACCTCGTCTATGAAGCCTACCGGGAGATGGCGCTACCGAAACTAGAGCAGGTGCAGCGAGAGGCACTCGAACGCTGGCCGATGGTGAATGTCGCCATGGCCCACCGACTGGGGCGCATGGAAATTGGCGAGACCAGTGTCATCGTTGCCGCCAGCGCGCCTCACCGGGCGGAGGCATTTGAGGCCGGCCGCTATGCCATTGATCGCCTCAAGGAGATCGTGCCGATCTGGAAGAAGGAGTTCTTCGAAGAGGGCGAAAGCTGGCCGGCAGGAAGCATCCCGGAGCCGAGCGCCCGGCTGTGAATATGGCGAAAGGATAGCAACATGGTCGAGGAATTGCGCTACGCCATTGAGCGTGCCCAACAGCAACCAGAGGAACAACAACGTCACATTGCGCAAGCCATGGTCGATGAGTTGGAGGATCAAGAGTGGGAGTTCTCGTCGGCATTGCGTGCCGCCCTGGCCGAGGCACACGCCGAGTTTGCTGCTGGCGAGGTGATGGACTATGAGGACTACGCACAGCAGCGCCAGCGACTCAGGTAATGCCCTACCGTGTTCTGCTTCCGAAGCGGGTACAGAAACAGCTCGATGTACTCCCCTCAACGGTCTTTGATCGGGTGGATGAGCACATTGCGTCGCTGCGCTATGAACCGCGGCCTGCGGGCGTTGTGAAGCTGAAAGGCTTGCCCAGCTCGTACCGAGTACGCGTTGGAGACTATCGTGTCACCTACGAGGTGGACGACATTACCCACGACGTCCGAATCATCACAGTGGAAAACCGCAAAGACGTCTATCGTTAGTAACTCTCATCCCAGAATTGAGCCTTCTCCTTGTAATCGAGGCGGAAGCGTGTCACAACGCAGCAGGTCTTCCCACGTCTCCCGCCGCACGATCAGGTCGGCCCGCCCGTCGCCAACCAGCACCATTGCCGGGCGCGTAAAGCGGTTGTAGTTGCTGGCCATGGCGTAGTTGTAGGCTCCCGTGCTGAGCACCGCCAGCACATCGCCGGGATGCACGTCCGGCAGGTCGACCGACGGTAATAACGTGTCGGTCTCGCAGTGTTTGCCGGAGACGCGCACCGTCTGGGTTGGTCCAGCGCCGGCACGGTTGGCGACCAGCGCTTGATAGCGAGCCTCGTACATCAAGGGGCGCGGATTGTCGGAGAGGCCGCCGTCGATCGCCACATAGGTGCGCGTGCCCGGCGCGTCGCTAATCGGTACGTGCTTGATCGGTCCGACGGTGTAGAGCGTGAGGCCGGCTTCGCCGACGATGGAGCGGCCCGGCTCCATGCCAAGGTGGGGCTGACCGAGTTTATAGCGCTCGAGGGCACGACGAAAGGCGCTCGTGACGGTTTCGGCGAAGGTGTCAATCGAGGGCGGTTGCTGCTCGGGCAGGTAGCGGATGCCCAGGCCACCGCCGAGCACGATTTCATCTGTGTTCAAGCCGTGCGCGTCGCGGACGCTGGCGACGAAGCGGCAGACTGCGTCCGCCGCGGCTTCATGCGCTTCGGTGTCCAGCAACTGCGACCCGACATGCGCGTGAAAACCGCGCAGACGTAGCCCCGGTTGGGCCAGAATAGCAGCGACGCCGGCAGTTGCCGAGCCGTCACCGACATTCATGCCGAACTTGGTATCGTCCTGCCCGGTGCTGATCTTGCCGTGGGTATGTGGATCGACGCCGGGGGCGAGACGCAGCAGCACATCCACCGGTTGGGGGCGGCCTGCGGCGAGCCGGGCCAGTTGCGCCACTTCCTCCAGGCTATCAACGACGATGCGAGCGATGCCGCTCTCCAGCGCCAGCCGCAGCTCGTCGTCAGACTTATAGTTGCCGTGCAAGTTGATGCGCTGCGGCGGGAACCCGGCCCGCAGGGCGGTAAACAACTCGCCACCGGAGGCTACATCCAGGTGCATCCCCTCTTCATCCACGATGCGGATGACAGCGAGCGTGAGCAGCGCCTTACCGGCGTAGGCGATGGAAGAGTTAGGGTACCAGTGCTGAAAAGCCTGACGAAATGCCCGACAGCGCTCGCGGATGGCGGCTTCATCCAGCACGTAGAGGGGCGTACCAAACTTCCCGGCTAGCGCCACTGTATCGCAGCCGCCAACCTCCAGATGCCCGCCCTCGTTGATCCGTTGTGTGCCTTGCAGTACCGCCATACGCCCCCACTATTCGAACTCGTCGTGCCGTCGCGTTGCCCAAGGAACATGGTGCCGGATGGAGCACGAACGCGTCAACTCCGGCGGCTCCCCAGGTGATGGATGATCGTCGATCCCACATTTGTGGTAGTCTGCCGGGAGGAGTTCCCCGAGTCGGACGAGGAGATTGCCTCGGCGGAGCAACTCAGTCGGGTGGTACTGGCTGAGGAACCCTGGGAATGAGACGCGGGGAAGTCTGGTGGGCGGAACTTGGCCCGCCTGCCAGCAGAAGACCGGTCGTGCTGCTGTCTCGTGACGACGCCTACGCGATTCGCAGTCGTCTCACGGTTGCGCCGGTCACCACGCGGCAGCGCGGCATTCCCTCGGAAGTTGCGCTTGGCCCCGAAGAAGGTCTTCCCCGCCCGTGCGTGGCAAACCTGGACAGCATTACCACGATCCCGAAGGCCAATTTGCGTGAGCGCGTCGCCTACTTGCCGCTTGTGAAGCGACTGGCGATTGACGACGCGCTCATTTTCGCGCTCGGTCTAGCCGAATAGCGCTGCCTCGTTTCGCCGGAGCGGTTTGAAGCCTGATCGATCTGGGCGCTATTTCAGCTTGCGCAACTCTGCCAATTCTGGATCAATTCCCTGCCAGTTGCCGATGACCGGCTCGATAAAGCTGTAGGCCAGCTTGCCGTCTTTGTCAACGATGAAGGTGGCACGCTCGTTGGGGGCGCCGCCGGTGGGGCGATGGATACCGTAAGCCTGGACAACCTGGTGGCGGAAGTCACTCAGGATCGGGTAGCCGTCGACACCGCAATTGGCGGCGAAGGCCTTCTGCGACGGCCCCTGATCGGTGCTGATCGCCAGTACCTGGGCCCCCAGAGCCGTGAACTCGCCCAACCGGTGCTGATGCTCGCTCAACTGGCGCTCGCAGGTACCGGTGAATGCCTTGGGAAAGAATGCCAGCACGACCGGCTTGCCCTGGAAGCTGGAGAGCTTCACTTCCTGGCCCGCCGTGTCCGTCAACGTGAAGTCCGGCGCTTGTTGTCCAACCTGAACCATGGTGACTTGGGACCTTTCAGAACTATTGCTGCGACCCAGCGGGTGCTGCCTTGGAACGTACCATGCTGACCGGTCTGCTGGACACGTGAACTGATCGTTCTGTGGACACAAGCCTTGGATGCGGTCGGCGAAGCGATCGGCGAACGGCGCCGCCTACTCGTTCTCGCGTGGGTGCCCCATCGAGACGCTCATGAGCACGACATAATCATTGCCAACCGCCACCTTGACCCGGCCACGACGGTCGATCTCCCATTGCCACTGACGCAGTCTGGCTCCCCCGAAGACGCGCCAGGCAAGGTCGCCTTTGAGTGGCGTGTAACGGCCGCCGATGGGGTCGGTAGGCGTGTTGGCAATGTGGTCCCAACAGCGAGTCGCGGCCTCGAGCCGACCTTGCAGCAGCCGGTTCCAGTCCTCAAGCACCTGGCGGTTCGCGGCCCGGACTCGATAGGGCGTCCTGGGTGATGGCCGAGCAACAGTCTCGCCCTGTCGCTCCATCTAGCGAGCTGGCCGTGCGACATCAATGGGGTCTTCCGGCAAGCCCCGGCCCATGTCGCGTCGGCGTTGTGCATCCCATGCCGCCAGCCCCGTCGCCTCCCAGGCGTACAGCGTTTCGTCGAGCCGGCTGAGCCGGCCGCTGTGCAAGGCGGCGGAGCCTACCTCGCGCAGTTCGCGAAGGCACGTCGCCTGATCCTCTGCCGGGAGAAACGTCAGCCAGGGAAGTACCGTGCGAATCGCGGCGCCGTCGCCGCTCGACAAGGCAAAGTAGGCTTGCAGCACCGTGCTCAGCGCTTCGCTCTGCCTTCTGGTCATGAGTACCAGGTCCTCACCGTCGCGTCGGTGCAGGAGAACCTCGCCCTCAGCCAGGTCGGGCAAGACACGTCCAGAATGCTGAAGGAACTCGGAAAGCGTGCGTTCGCTCACTGCCATCATCAATTCCTCGCCAACTGTGCGACACGAACCAGGATCAAGTCACTATACCTCATAACTACTGTTGACTTGTGGAACGCGTCCGACTATCACTTTGCTGCACGCCCAGTCTATTGAGCCTCGATGGTCATCCGCCTGCACAGTAGCGCTGGCGACCCACCCGCCTTACTTGACCGTCAGTTGGACGTGAACGCTCTCTTTCAAGCCGTTGCTCCCCGTGCCGGTGCTGTCGTACCAGGCGGTGCCGAGCGGATCCGTCACCGTCTCCATGTGCTCATGCGACAGCAGGTTGATCTCGCTATCGGCATCAAGGTCGTTATTGGGCGAGGAAGGCGCGCCGCAGGCCGAGAGGTTGGTGCCGGCGTAGGGCATGTTGGCGTAGAGCACGCTCGCCGTCGTGACGCCGTTTGAGGCGGCGAAGTTGGAGTGATAGGCGCAGAACTGGGTGAAGGAACAGGAGGCGCCGTAGCAGCTATTCTCGCCCTTCGCGGTGAAGACGAAGAACTCGACATCGGAACTGTACCAGGGCCAGTTGTTGGTGTTGACGGCGTTGAGGACCTCGTTCTGGAGATCGGCGTCCGTGAGCGTGCCCGACGGATAGGGCGAGGTGTCCACCCATTAGGCGGCGTAGGCAGAGGCGTTGACGATAGTGCCGCCGGCGTCATATTCGTGCCCAGCGTATTGGCGCTGGCGAGAGCGGCTGGGGCGATCTTGTCGTTCATTTTACGCCGTAATCCAGGAGCGAATTGGCTCGATGGGAGTAAAGTACTGATGGGTAGGGCCTCGCCCAGCAACGCTATGAGCGCTGCCGGTTCGAGGCCGAGCTGTCGGGCCAGCCTTTCTGCACCTGTCCGGTACCCCAGAAGCGAGGGCGTGGGCGCGATCTTCAGTTGCAGCACGGTAACGCTCGAACAGCGCAGCAGCGTGCGCAGGTCGTGCGTCAGGTAGGCATCCAGCCAACCGGCGAGATACGCGGGATCGTTGCGCACCGCAAGGTAGCGGAGGGACAGCAGGGGGAGGAGCAATCTCCCGATGATCGCACGCATCGCGACGTGACCTTTCACCTGGCCAAAAAGACTGGCATAGAGCTGGGTCTGCAGGCAGCGTGCGGGTGCTGAACAATTCGGATGGTGTCTGGCGCCATCGTTGTCTCCTCCGTCTGCATCGACCATGGTGAGTTTGCCTCTGCCGGCTGGCCGCCGCCAGACACGATACACACGACCACCCACACAACCCTGCCCTTTCGGTTCACGGCAGCAATCAGGCGCCATCGTGCGGGAATCGTGAGTGGCGTTCCCGTCCCAGAGGACGAAGACGGCAGCCCGCCAGCCGTTGCAGTTCGGAGAGGGTGCGACCGCTGAACGAGCGGTCGCACCCTCTCCCAGTCGTCGTTCGGCGGTACCTGCGCCGCTTACTGGAAGTAGCCGACGACATCGACGACGCCATCGACCGTGCCAGTGGCGTTGAAGATAGTGATCTGACCGCTGGCGTTGCCGGTGGCGATCACCAGGTTGGGGATCGTCACCCCAGCCGTCCAGTTCAGGTCGGAGGCGTTGGGCGGGCTGCCACTCGGGTAGACCGTGAAATAGCTCGGCGCGCTGGTGTCGGTCACCGTCACGTTGAGCACCACTGCCGAGACGCCAGCGGAAGGCACGCCACCCAGCCCGGTGATGGGGACCGTACGGTTGACCCTCGGACCGAAGGGCGTGGCGTAGGGGCCAATGCCCACGCGGGTGTCCAGCATGCGGGAGGGAGCGAGGGCGTGGTAGGTCCCGGCCGGGGCGATGTTGCCGCCGAGGCCATACCAGCCCTCCACGTCCACCACGACATCGGTGCTGCCAGCGGCGTTGAACAGGCAGACCGCTGCCATCACGGGAGGTTGCGTACTCACCGTTAAGCCACACTGTGATAGGGCTGGCCGGGTCGACGGCAGCGCCGGAGTAATCGCCCCAGCGGTGGCCAAAGTAGGCCGTCGCGCCCGTCTGCACGGCCGTTGCCGCCAGCAGCGAGCCGGTAGTGCCGGCAGTCTGGCCGCTCACCACCACCGACGCGGGAGTCGTCGCGCTGGACATGGAGTAGACGACGGCCAGATTGCCGGTCTGGTCCATAGCGACGCCAGGATAAAAGGTCGAGATACCGCTCGCCCCCGCGTCGAAGTCCTGCAGGAGAGTCACACCTGTGGAAGATGTTGCCACCTGGAGCAGTCGGGCACAGGTGCGCGCGGTCGTGTCCCCGCTGGGAATACAGCCGTCGTTGGCGCTCGTCCACAGCGTGTTATTTTGCCAGACGGTGCCGAGCAAGCGGCTATCAATCTGCGTGGTGATCACTCCGCCCGGGTCCATAGGTGCCGGGACCGTCGTTGCCAGGGGCGTGATGGGGAGGTGTGTCTCGGTGACCGCGACATTGTTGAGTGACGGCGTGCCGGTTACGGCCATGACATTGAGTTGATTGCCGGAAGGAAAACTCTGTACCATGTACTCCGTCGCCGTCGCGCTGCGTGACACAGCCGGAACGATTCGATAGTGAGAGAGATCCGGGCCGATGTCGGTGACATGCACGGTAGCGGCGCCACTGACCAGATCGGATTTCTGTACCACGTCCGTTTCCGCGCCATCGAAGCTCATTCCATCTGGCCTAAAGTCATTCCAGGAGAGCGTGACCTTGTCGTCGTTCATCCCCAGGAACGGCTGATCGGCAATGCCGGAACCAGACTTCAGGGTATACGTACTCCAGAGGCCGCTCGGGTCGATGGTCTGGGAAACCGCGACGTACACCTGGCTTGAGTAGAGCTGAGTAAGGGGATCGTAATTGAAGGATAGTCCAGAAGCAAACCAGCGGTTGGTCGTCGGGTCATAGAGCACGCGCGGGTCGCTGAAGGAGTAGCCGAGCGGGGTGCTGAAGAAAGTGTTCAGATCCATCGAGCTGGACAACGCCCCGGCCTTGCTCCAGATTGACTCCGTGGCGTTCACCATCTCCACGACGTTGGACGGGCCGGCGGCGATCTGAACGTCTGGTGGTTCCAAGGGCCTGATCGAAGCCAAAGAGCCCGACCTGTCGTGATTCGTTCATACCGGCGAACTTTGTCAGCACCGACTCGGCGGCCGTTTGGCGTCCTTGCGGCGTCGCGTTGACAATGCCATGCGTCCGAGCCGTGCCCGTCCCGCCGGAGCCGGAGAAGAAGGGCCTCGGGAGTGGTGGATGGTCCGCCGGCGCCGAGGCTGGCAGGTGACGCGGATCAACGATGCGCGGGGGACCGATGGTGAAGCTGTGCAAGGCAGGTGTCGGCTGGGAGACGCCCAACACTGCGGGGGCCCGCTCAGCCCCGGCAGTGCCTGCGCTACTTGCCAGACTGGCGAACACTCCCATCAGCAGCAGAGCAGCGCTGAGCAATGTCCGCAACAATCGTCGGAAAATGGCGGTCACAATATGCTTTCCTTTCCTGATTCGTCCTTTGGGACGGGGGAGCTATTTCGCGTCGGTCGCACCGACTTGTTGGAGGAAGCCGAGGCGATCCCACACGAAAATTTCTGGGTGCCAACGCAGCGGAGCCGGGATCAGCGTGGTGGAAGGCATCGCCAGTTCTCCTTCTCACCACGGGACCGGCCGGCGTGCTGTCGACTCTTTGTCCCTGTGTGTTTTCCAGCATAGGCCCGTATGCCGACCACTCCCACACACAATGCACACAGTTACCCGCAGAACTACCCACACAAGCGCCACTGATGAACGACAGTACCCCCGACGGGATCTGGTCCACGATGATGGTTGGCGAACTCGCAGCGGCGGTGGAACCAGACGCTGAAGCGTCCGGCTAGGCGGGACGAAGCCTGCAGCGGCAGGCTGTCCATCCCGATCACTCTGCCCGTGCGCGTGCCTGGAGGTTCGCCTGCCGTCCCCTCCGCGCAAGCGCGACCATTGCTGTTGAAAATGGCTGCCTTGTTGGGTACTTTAGCAAGCACCCTGAGACGCTATTTTCAGATCCGTAGTGGTAAGATTTGGTCACAAGTGACTCGGGCGCCATTTCGGCGAAGCCGATCGTCTCAGCGTGACAGAAACCTCCACCGACGCGGCGGAGGAGAGGAAGCAGTCGCCATGCGGCACGTAGCCTCGATACGGCGGACGATTCGGTCAGCCGACAACCACGTGGGCGCATGCGAAGAAGGTGAGCCGTGAAATATGCGCGTACCTTCGCCACATCCGACGGCGAATCGCACTTCGAGGATGTCGAGGTTCCGCCGGAGCTCGTGCAGGTCGTGCCTGGGCGACCAGCCTTCGAGACGAGTACACCTTTCTCAACCAGGGATACCATACTGATGCACGTTGGGGCCGATTGGGACGGTTCCTGGCATCCTACCCCGAAGCGCTGGTTCATGGTCACGCTGGCGGGGGAGATTGAGATCACCACGAGCGACAGCGAAACACGAAGTTTTGGGCCGGGCTGTATATGGTTGCTTGATGATACAACCGGCAAGGGGCACAATACTCGCGTGCTTGGCGGCAGCGACTGGTCGGGACTTGGGGTGACGCTTGCCCAGCAGTAACCCGCTGGACGGTGTGCCGGTGCTGCCTGCCTGCCTTGCCTTCGTCATCCGCACGTGCGGACATCGAGACAATAGTTGGGAGCTCGGCAATGGTGAGTGAAGCAGACAAAGCCATCGTCCTCCGGTTCGACGTGCTAGATGAGATAGTATCCCCGGATTTCATTCTGCACAGTTCGCTGTTGGGCGAGGTCCGCGGCGACGGGGCCTATAAGCAGAGCGTCATGGGCTTGGTGAGCGCGTGCCCGAACTTCCACGCGACTGTGGAGGACCTGATCGGCGGGGAACGGGATACCGTCGTGACGCGCGTGACGTATCGCGGGACCGACACCAGTGGCTTCGTTAAGGGCCATGCGGCCACCGGCAAGCCGTTTGAGTTTGGTGGGATCTACATCTGGCGCCTGGTGAACGGCAAGCTGGCCGAGTTGTGGCAAGAGTCTGATCGGGTGCGCCTGATGCAGCAACTTGGGCTTCTGGCTAGCTGACGTAGTGTACGGCCTGCCGAGGGTTTCAACGTCATCACCATGTGGTAGTCAATGCGGAGTTGGTCTCGGAAAGGAGACTGAGATGGTCAAAGCAACGGTACTCTATGGTCGTCCGACAGATCTGGAGGCATTCGAGCGCCACTATGCGGGTACCCATCTGGCGCTGGCCGCCAGGATCCCCCACGTCATCAAAGCTGAGGTTGCACGGGTGGTCGGTACACCCGATGGTAGTACGCCGCCCTACTACCGAATCGCCGAACTCTGGTTCGAGAGCATGGAGCAGCTACAGGGTGGTCTCGGTAGCCCGGAAGGGCAGGCGGCAGTGGCTGACCTGCCCAACTTCGCCACCGGCGGTGTTACCATCCTGATCTCTGAAACTGCCTAGAGCGCCGGTCTACTGAACCCGACGGTGCGAGAGGCAGCCGTGTGCGGCCTTCATTGCGTGCGTCACCGGCATGTGTTAGGCCGGTTCACCCTACGCTAAAGCGTAAGGCTACGTTAACAAAGCACCGTAAACGGCGCTACGAGGCCGGGTCGGCAGCGCGATGTCGTATGGCGATGATCCCCGGTGTCGGTTCCAAGGGCGCTTGAGCGTCCTTTGTTAACGTAGCCCTACGCTTTAGCGTAGGGTGGGATGGCGGCTGCGATCAGTGAACCGGCGCTCTAGCGCCGCTCCCCGTGCTGATGCGCGACCATCCCGTGCATTTGACTGAAGAGGCCCGATGGGTCGACGAGGATGCTGTCGGCGGTCAGGTGGCAGGCGAGACGTGGATCCGCCAGGATCAACTCGGGCGTTGCGTAGCGCTCGACGCCCTTGAAGCTGCAGGCGAAGTACACGACTACATGCGCAGCGACACAGCGTATCTCACGACCTCACACCTTCCACGATGCTGAACCGAGAATTGGTCGGGATCACTCGGCTTGCCACGAAGCCGGACGACGCCAACAGCGCGCGGAGTTCGCGCTCTGTGCGCTCGCGACCGCCGGTCAGCACCAGCATCGCTATATCCTGACCTACGGCCGAGGATGGCGACGTGATCCGCACGGGCATGATTTGCTCAATTACCAGAAGGGTATCCCCGTCGCGCATCGCCTCTCGACAGGTGCGGAGGATGTGCTGGCACCGATCGTCGTCCCAATCGTGGAGTACCTGCGCCAGCAAGTATATGTCCCCTCCGGGCGGGACGAAACGGAAAAAGTCACCGGCGACGACTTCGCAGCGCTCGGCAAGTCCAGCCGCCTCAATTTCGCGTGCGGCTCGGGCGACGACGGAGGCGCTATCGAGTACGACGCCCGTGAGGTGAGGATTGGCGCGGAGCAATGCAGCGATCAGGATGCCGTATCCGCCTCCTACGTCGACAATGCGGCGCGCCGACCCAAAGTTGTACGCCGAGACAACAGCGGCCGCGACATCTCGTGCGTTTCGAGCCATGAAGCCGGCAAACCGATCCCCTACCTCGTGTCGCGCGGCCAAGTACGCAAAGAAGTCAGTGCCATACGTTGCCTCAAAGGCGGGAGCTTCCGTGGTAGCACTCTGGAGCAGGTTGCCCCACGCCTGGTAAAACAGCTCACCACATAACAGCGCTTGATCTCGCAAGGAGCCGGGCACGTCGCTGCGAAGCGGCTGACCCATTGGCGTCAGCGCAAAGCGGCCGTCCTCGTCTTCCGTCACGATACCTTCGTTAACAAGGCCACGCAGTATTCGATGCAACGGCCGCTCTGCCGCTCCGACGAGAGGCGCCAGATCGCTTGGGTGCCTGGGCTCTTGGTGGATGTGGTGAGCAATGCCGAGTCGCGCCGCCACAGCGACGAGTTGCGTACTGGCAAAACCATACAGCTTCTGGGTGAGCGCCATTCGGGACGCCGCAACTTGAGTGGCTTCTTGAGAGACCATATGTCACCTTATAGTCGCATGTTGCCTCGGTGTATACCGCCTGCCACGTAAGAGGTTAGCACGAAGCCCAAGTCCTCGCCACGGACAAACCTACTCGCCCCCACTCATCGGGGCACCTACATTAGTGAAAAGTAGTGGCCTGGTCAGCGGCTGCGCGATCAGCGCACCTTGGCTTCGCTGGACCGCCTGTCGTCTGCCAGAGCGTCGGCGAAAGCTGCTTCCAGCGGCATGGTCATGCCCTGCGTCCCGGCGGCGTCCGCTTGCACCGCCGGCAGTTGCTGGCGGGCGGTCGCCATCCAACGTTTGAAACGACCGATCTCGCTGGGCTGAATGGCGGATTCACTGGCAGTCGCGTAGGCGGTGGAGGTGCCTCCCAGGCGCACCGCCCGTTCCACTTGCCCCTCGGCGGCCGCCAGACTGGCAATATCGGCGAGCGCGTAGTGGTACCAAACGGCGTGCTTATGTTGCCAATGTACCTGGACGCTTTCCCGGAAGTGCTCGTGGGCGCGCCGGTAGTCGCCCCTGTCCAACGCCAGCGAGCCGAGGTGGTGGAGGGCGCGGCCAATGGCCATGTGAACACTGCTGGCCCTGGCTGTCTGGAGCCCTTCGGTGTAGCGCAGTTCTGCTCGGTCATACTCACCGACCATGTGCGCGGCCTCGCCCAAACGGATCAGCACGTCCGCCATTTGTGCCTGATCGCCGAGCTGTTGCCAGATGGCGAGACTCTGTTCTTGCAACGCCTGCGCCTTGGCGTAGTCACCCAGTTGCACGTAGTGTGCGCCGAGAAGTGTCAATGCACTTGCGATGGGCCGAGGGTCGCCCAGTTGGCGGGTGATCGCCAGGCGCTCCTCTCCCAATCGGACGGCGATGGCGAACTCCCCGACACGAGCGGCAAAGAAAACGGCGCAAAAGAGCATTTCGGCCCGCCCCTTGGTCGGCCCTGCCAAACCCGGTAGCGCCATGATGGCGCCAGACTGACGGCGACCCTCGCTGTCGTTTCCGGACACGGCCCAGAGGTAAGCAATGGGCCAGGCCAAGGCTGGTACCTGCGCGACGTCCTGGCGCTCGATGAGCCAGCCCAACGCGCCACGCAGGTTATCGTGCTCCGGCGTCAGGTACTCTCGCCAGTCCTCGCGCGCCGGTGGCGCTCCAGGCGGGACGGCTTCCGCCGCCAACGCCACGAAATAGGCAGCGTGCCGGCTAAGCACCGCCTCCGCCTCACCGCTGATGACGAGCTTCTCCCGCCCGTACTGGCGTAGCGTTTCCAGCAGACCGTAGCGTTGGCTGCCGTCCGGCTGCTCTTCCGCCAGCACCAGCGACTTCCCTACCAGTTGCCCCAGCAGGTCCAGCACGTCTGCATCCTCAACGCCATCACCGGAGGCCACCGCCTCTGCCGCTTCCAGGGTGAAGCCGCCGCTGAACACCGAGAGTCGCTGGAAGAGGCGGCGCTCCGGCTCGCTGAGCAGGTCGTAACTCCAGTCCACGAGCGCCTGCAAGGTCTGCTGGCGCGGCAAGGCGGCGCGGCTGCCGCCGGTGAGCAGACGGAAGCGCTGATCCATGCGCGCCAGCAGTTGCTCGATGGTCATGGCGCGGAGGCGAGCCGCCGCCAGTTCCAAGGCCAGCGGGATGCCGTCCAGCCGCCGGCAGATCTGCACCACGGCCGGCGCGTTCTGCTGGGTCAACTGGACGCGAGCATTGACGGCGCCGGCACGTTCCAGAAACAGGCGGACTGCCTCGTTGTGGCGCAGGTCGTCCAGCAGCGGCCGTTCCGTTGCGTCCGGCAGGAGTAACGACGAGATGCGCCAGGAGGTCTCGCCGCCTATGCCCAACGCTTCCCGACTGGTGGCGAGCACCTGCACCTGGGGGCAGCTTCGCAGGAGCGCGTCGGCGAAACCGGCGCAGGCGTCGAGGAGGTGCTCGCAGTTGTCTAACACCAGAAGCAGACGCCTGGTCCGCAACGCGTCCAGAATCGTGGCTACAAGCTGCCTTCCCGGTTCCTCGCGCACCCCGATGGCCGTCGCAACCGCCTGTGGGACCAGAGCGGGATCGCCCAGTGACGCCAGTTCCACGAGCCACACGCCGTCGGGATAGTGCTCCAGTACGTCTGCCGCCACCTGGATGGCATGGCGCGTCTTGCCGGTCCCGCCGGGTCCGGTCAGGGTCACCAGGGGGTGGTGCCCAAGGAGTTGCACGATCTCGGCCAGCTCTTTCTCTCGGCCCACGAAACTGGTCAACTGCCGGGGCAGGTTATTGGGGTGCGCTTCGAGCGTGCGCAGGGGAGGAAAGTCGACCGCTAGATCAGGGCCGACGACCTGGTAGACGTGCTCAGCACGTTGCAGGTCCTTGAAGCGGTGCTCCCCGAGGTCGCGGAGACTCACGCCTTCCGGCAACCCGTCTCGCACCAACTCCTGGGTTGCTGCCGACAGCAAGATTTGCCCGCCGTGACCCACCGCCATCAGGCGAGCGGCGCGGTTAAGGGCTGGGCCATAGTAGTCGTTGTCGCGCCGTTCGGCTTCGCCGGTGTGCAGTCCCATGCGCACCCGTATCGGTCCGGCATCGCCCCACCGTGTGGCGACCAGGCCCCGCTGGGCATCCAGCGTCGCCCTGAGGCCATCGGAGGCGGCACGAAACGCTGCATGCAGGCCGTCGCCGGTCGTCTTCACGACGTACCCGCTGTTCGTTTCGACCGCAGCACGCAGGATATGATCATGCCTGGCCAGAGTCACATGCATCAACTCGGGCTGCTGCTCCCAGCGACGGGTGCTCCCTTCGATGTCGGTGAAGAGGAAGGTGATGGTTCCCGTGGGAAGATCAGGCATCGCTGCCACGGAATGCTGAGCGCCGGGTAATCGCGCCACCATGGCACTCCCTTCATGCTTGCCCATGATAGCAACTCATCGTGGATACGCTGTCGTCACCCCACCGTCCACGGTGATGACGCAGCCCGTCGTCTTGGCGGAGCGGTCAGAGCAGAGGAAGAGCACAGCCTCCGCGACATCCTCGGGGTAGACATTGACCTTGAGGATGGCGCGAGAGCGGTAGAACTCCTCCAGATTCTCCAGGCTGACGCCGTGGGAGCGGGAACGCTCTTCGCGCCACTGCGCGTTCCAGATGCCGGAGTTGCGGAAGACAGCGTCGGGTGCCACAGCATTGACGCGAATGCCGGCTGCGCCGCCCTCCTCGGCCAGGCAGCGGGTCATCTGCAGCTCGGCAGCTTTGGCCGTGGCGTAGGCCAGCACGTTCTTGGCGGCCGAGATGCCGTTCTTGGACGACATGATCACCAGGTTGCCGCCCAGTCCCTGGGCCCGGAAGAGGGTAAAGGCGGCGCGGGCGGTGAGGAAGTAGCCAGTGGTGAGCACCTCGTGCAGCTGGCGCCACTCGGCGAGCGACGTCTCCTCGATACTGTGCGAGGCAGCGAGGCCTGCATTGGGCACGACGATGTCCACACCGCCGTAGGCCAATATTGCCTCTTCAAAGGCCGCCTGTACCTTGTCCTCTGAGGTGACGTCGCAGCGAAGCCCGAGGGCACGCCCGGCGCCGAACTGCAGTTCGATTTCCTCCGCAGCGGCGGTAGCGCCGTCGGTATTGAGGTCGAGTAAGATGACGTGCGCGCCTTCGGCGGCCAGTCGCAACGCCGTGCCGCGTCCGATGCCGGACGCGCCGCCGGTGATGATGGCGACCCGCCGGGCCAGTTCCCGCTCGGGCGGGCGCAGCGAGAGCTTGTAGAGTTCCAGGGGCCAGTACTCGATGGCGAAGGCCTCCGCCGGCGATAGCGACACATATCGGTTGAGCGCCTGGGCGCCGCGCATGGCGGCGATGGCGCTCCGGTAGAGGGCCGCCGTGTTGCGCGCCGCCGCCGCGTCGACACCGGCGGCTACCATGCCGATACCGGGCAGCAGGACGACGCGGGGCCGTGGATCAAGCCGGGTCTGGTTCGGCGAGGCGTGTTGCTGGAAATAGGTGTGGTAGCGCTCGACGTACTCGTCTAGCGCCTGATGGAGGAGAGTGGGGAGTTGGTCTACCGGCGCCGTCGCGCTGCCGGTCACAAACAGTGGCTGCACCCTGGTGTACATCACGTGATCGGGGCAGGCGGCGCCAACGCTCGCCAGTTCCTCTGCCCGCGCACTGCCGACAAACTGCAGCACGTCGTCGCTTTGATCAACGTGCAAGATCAGGCGCTGCTCAGCGCTCAGTAGTCCGCGTAGCACCGGCAATATGCCCAGGAGGCGGCTCCGGCGCTCTTCCGGCGGTAGTGGCACGGTCAGCGCCGGCCCGAAAGGCCGCTTACCCTGTCCGCGTTCGCCTATGAACTCCTCCAGTTCGCTGATCACGCCAATGGTCTGGTCATAGCATTGGCGCGCGGTTTCGCCCCACGTCACCAGGCCGTGCTTTTCCAGAAAGATCATCTCGGCGGCGGCGTTCGTGGACAACACCTCGGCCACGAGTTTGCCCAGGCCGAAGCCGGGACGCACATACGGCGCCCAGACCATTCGTCGGCCGAAGCGCTGCTCGGCCAGTTTGCGGCCACCCTCCGTTGCGCAAAGGCTGAGCGCGGCCTCGGCATGGGTGTGGTCGACATGCTTGGCAGGGATGACCGCATGGAGCAACGTTTCAATTGATGGCCGGGGCGCCTGGGGGTCGAGGAGGCAATGGCTGAGATAGGTCACCATCTCATCGTCGGTCATGCTCGTGCGCTGCGTTAAGGCGGAGACATCCTCCAGACGCAGTGACGCAAAGTCGCTGGGCCGGATGTCGGCGAGGTCCGAGCCGCTCCCTTTCACCAGCAGCGCTGCTGTCGGCCGCCCCCGGAAGTCGGACAGCGTCAGTTTGCAGGAGGTATTGCCGCCGCCGTAGTTCACGATTCGCCGATCCTGGCCAAGCAGCCGCGAGCGATAGGTGAGCAGCCCCGGTTCATCCAGCCCGGCTGCATCATCCTCGCGCCAGTGATTTTCCATTGGTTCGTTCTTTCTGCTACGCTATTGTCCTTGACAGGTGCCGCCAACGTTGTATGATAGAGAGCACCGGTTCGACAAGGAAAGGTGCATCAGGCAACACACTGTCCTCCCGATGGAGCTTCACCGTCAGTTATTCATACCGCGACGCGCATCGGATGGTCGGTTTAGCCAGCGAGCAGTTGGCGTGAGCCGTCCGCCCCGTGCGTCAGCGTCGCTAAGTGGAAGGTCGCTACGATGACCGTCATGCATGTCGCAGAGTTAGCAGTGCTTGTCTCGCTGGCGGTACCGGTGTTGACGTTGCGTCGGACCTGGCAACCGGCCCTCCAACGCCTGCCCGCGCGCGTTGATGGTCGCCGTGCCGGCAGGATGTTCCTGCTGGGTGCGTTCCTCATGACGATGGCGTCGGCGCCGGGGCTGGTGGGGGCGCCGAACGTGCAGGCGCAAGGCGCCTCGGCCACAGCCACGCCTGCGGCGAAATCGAGCGCGACCACGACAGCAGCCGCGGCAAAGGCTGGCGCCGTTACGGCGAAACAGGCGGCCGAGCCCGGTATCTCGGCCAATTTTGGTCCAACGGAACCCTACTACAGCGATGTTCTGGCCGGCTGGATGAGTCAGCAGTATCCTGACGCCACGCAGACGATTGATATCCCGGTGCTGAAGTACAACGATGCCAGCGGCGGCACTTACTGCGCGGCGCCGAAGACACAGGTTGGCTCTACCGGCGTCAACCTGGGTACCGCTCAGGTCTGCGTTCCGGCCAGTCCAACGACGACCAGCGTCTCCAGCACGTTGTTGGAAAGCACGCCGGAAGCCGGCAACGTCCACTATTGCACGGCCGATATCAGCGCCACATCAGCCAAGCAGGGCTACTGCGCCGCCAGCGTTGGTGGCAAATCCAACGTGCTGCTTTGGAACAACGAGGACGGCTCCTTGACCTGGAACATCAACGTCGCGCAGACTGGTCGCTACGACTTGCTGGTCGATTACTACGCCATCCCTGGCAAGGATGCCTCCATCGGGCGTGAGGTGCTGATTGATGGCAAGTATCAGTACCTGGAAGCCCATCGCATCGCCTTCAGTCGGGTCTGGACCAATGCCGGGCCAGTCACGCAGGACAACCAGGGCAACGACATTCGACCGCCGGTGAAGGAGTCTCGCTCCTGGCGCTCAGTGCGGGCGAACGACTCGCTCGGTATGACGCGCGATCCGCTGGAGTTTTACCTGACGGCCGGCCAGCACACATTGGAGTTGAACTCTGTACGCGAGCCGATGGCGCTTGCTTCCTTGCAGCTCGTGCCGCCGCTCCAGCAGCCGACCTATCAGCAGGCCCTTGCCCAGTGGCAAGCGCAAGGTCTGAAGCCGGCAAACAACGTCACGTTGACCGTTCAGGCGGAGGATGCCACTGCCCGTAACGACCCGACGATCCGCGATGAGACCTCAAACGATCCGTACAGCGAGCCGTACTCCTTCGGTCATATTCGACTGAATACCTACGGCGGCAACAACTGGCATCAGGGCAGTCAGTGGGTTGAGTGGACGTTCGCTGTGCCCCAGGATGGTCTCTATGCGATGACCTTCCGGGTGAACCAGGGCGGCCAGGGGCACATGAACGTCTACCGGGATATCCAGCTTGACAACCAGTTCCAGTATCAGGAATTGAAACAGTTTCCGATCGGCTTCTCGCTCTTCTGGGAAAATATCTGCGTCTGCGACGCGCAGGGACAGCCCTACATGTTGCACCTCACGAAGGGCACGCATGTGCTCAAGATGACTGATCGGGTGGGGCCGGTTCGCCAGACAGTGCAAGATTTGCAAACCGTCGTGCAGGAGATCGGCTATTGGCAGCGCCGGATCGAGTTGATCACCGGCCAGCATCCCGACCCGAACCTGGAATACGATCTCCCTGCCAAGATGACCGACTTGCTGCCGTCCTTCACCGCGATGGCGAACAAGCTGGATGCCAACGTCAAGCTGCTCTCTGATCTGAATGACGGGCACATACCGGATACCGCCAACTCCCTGATCACGGTTTCCACCTATATCAAAAAACTGGTAGACCGGCCCGACAATATCGCCAACAACGTGGTGAACTTCGATACCTACGGTCAGCAACTTGCCGCCTGGCTGCTGAATGTGCAGCAGCAGCCGGTCTGGATGGACCGCTTTTATGTGGCGCCACCGCAATACGCTGCGCCGACTGCGGAGGCGCCGCTCTGGGAGCAGGCGATCTTCACCGTTCGGGAGTTCTTTGGCTCCTTCATCTTCAACTACACCGGGGTTGGTAGCATCTACAATGCCCAGAACAGCAACGGGCACCCCATCATCGACGTGTGGACGGCACGTGGCCAGCAGTGGGGCCTCATCCTGAAGGAGTTGATTGAGACGGACTTCACGCCGAAAACAGGGATCTACGTCAACATGCACGTCTTCCCGCCGGGCACGCTCGGTGGTGCCAACTCGGTGCTCTTGCTTTCTCTGACATCCGGCGCGGCCCCGGATGTGGCAACGGGCCTGGATGCCAACACCCCCGTCAATTTCGCCATCCGCAATGCCATCTATCCGCTGGATACGTTCCCGGACTTCGCACAGGTAGCGCAGCAGTTCCTGCCGGGCGCGATCGTCCAGTTCAAGTACCCGCCGACGGGTCCGACGAGTCACGTCTATGCGCTGCCGGAAACCCAGAACTTCCAGATGCTGTTCGTGCGTACCGACATCTTGAATGCCCTGAAACTGAAAATCCCGCAGACCTGGCAGGACATCTACGACATGATGCCGACGCTGCAACAGAACGGCATGGAGTTCTACTACAGCACCAGCACCGACATCCTCACCGGCGGCTTCAGTCCGTTCCTGTTCCAGCACGGCGGCGCCTTCTACACGAAAGATGGTCTGCGCTCGGCGCTGGATACGCCGCAGGCCCTTTCCGCTTTCAAGCAGTGGACGGAGTTGTACACCAACTACAACGTGCCGATCCAGGCCAACTTCTACAACCGTTTCCGCACCGGCGAGATGCCCGTGGGCGTGGCCGACTACAACACCTATATCTCCCTCTCCGTGGCAGCGCCGGAGCTGATCGGGCGCTGGAAAATGGTCCCGATGCCGGGGATCGACCAGGGCGGCGTCATCAACCGGTCGGCCGGCGGAGGGGCCCAAACGGTGATGATGTTCCAGGAGACGCAACATAAGCAAGAGGCCTGGCAGTACATCAAATGGTGGCTGTCGGCGCCGGTGCAGCAGCGCTACGCGAACGAAATCCAGGCGCTGTTGGGGGTGTCGGCCCGCTGGAACACCAGCAACGTCGATGCGATGCGCAGCTTGCCCTGGCCGCAGTCCGACATCCAGTCGATCCTCGGTCAATGGGACTGGTTCCAGGAGAACCCGGTCGTGCTGGGCGGTTATTATACGCCGATCTACCTGACCAACGCCTGGAATGCGGTGGTGCTGTCCGGCGCCAACCCGCGCGATGCGATGGATATCGCGGTGCTGGCGATCAACCAGGAGTTGGCACGTCAGCAGGCCGAGTTCAACGTCAAGGTGCCCGGGCAAGGGCAGCAACTTACCCAGGCAGCCGGAGCGCCAGCCGGTCGCTAGCGCGCAGCGGAGCCGTTGTGTATGATATGCTACGGCTGCGGTACGAGGAAGGAGATGGATAGGCCATGGCACGAGTGATAGTTGCCGAGCGAACAACGGTCCGCCGCACGGGATTCGCCGCCTTCTGGCGCAAATGGGGCGTGTACTACGCGATGATGGCCCCCTGGCTCATCATCTTCTTCCTCTTCACGGTGATACCGGTGCTGGCGGCGTTCGGCTTGAGCTTCACCTATTTCGACATGCTGGAGCCGCCGCGCTTCCTCGGCCTCTCCAATTACCAGATCCTGTTTGTCGACGACAACATCTTTTACACGACGCTCCGCAACACGCTTTATTTCGCCTTCATTTCGGGTCCGCTCGGCTTCTTTCTCTCCTTCTTCTTTGCCTGGCTGATCCATCAGGTGCGGGGCCGCGCCATTTTTTCTACCGCGCTCTATGCGCCGGCCATGACCAGCAGCATCGTGCTGGCAACGTTCTTCAAAGGGAATTTGTTCACGGGCGACCAGTACGGCATCTTGAACCACCTTTTGATCGGCCTGGGAGTCATCCAGCAGCCGATCATCTGGTTGCAGAATCAGGCGACGCTGATGCCGGTCGTGATCGTGGTGTCGCTCTGGGCGAGCATCAACACGGGCTTCCTGATCTGGCTGGCGGCACTGGGGAGTGTACCGGCGGACCTGTACGAGGCCGGACGCATCGACGGCATCCGTACCCGCTTCCAGGAAATGTGGTACGTCACCTTGCCCTCGTTGAAGCCACAGATATTGCTCACCTCTGTTCTTGCCATTGTCGCGGCCTTCGGCCAGTCCGATATTCAGATTCAGCTCGCCGGCCTGCCAAGTCCGCTGTATGCGGTGGACACCATCGTGATGCACATGCTGGACTACGCCTTCATTCGCTTCGAAATGGGCTATGCGTCGGCCATTGCCGTGATCCTGTTCATCACCTCCTTTGGCTGTTCCCGCCTGTTGTTCCGGGTGTTTGCTTCCGATGATTGATGCGGTGAGCGGGCGCTTGATCTGCCCGTTTATGTCCGGTGGCAGCGGGAACAATTGGACCGCGAGCCTGGTCGAGATGCGTGCAAGAGGAGTGCCACAATGGCGATAGCTTTCCCCCTCCGCCGCCGGAGGCGCGTCACCATCGGTAGCACCCGCGTCCAGAAGGAGCCGATCGGCATCTACGTGGTGCTGATTCCGCTCTCCCTTCTCGCCTTGCTGCCGATCGTCTTCATGACGTCGCAAGCGCTCAAGCCGATCGACGAGCTATTGAAGTTCCCGCCGGACTTGATTGTTCAGCATCCCACCCTGATCAACTTTCAGAATTTGTTGATTGCCACCTCCGCGACATCAGTGCCGTTCACCCGCTACATCTTCAATAGCGCCTGGGTGACGGTGGTGCAGGTGATCGTCGGTGTGACGATCGGCAGCATGGCCGCCTACCCGCTGGCGAAGATCCAGGTACCGGGCGCCAAGGTCATTATGGCGCTGATTATTGCTGCCCTCGCCTTTCCAGCGGCTGTGCTGGCCATTCCCAGTTATCTGGTGGTGTCTTCGTTGCACATGGTCGATACCTACTGGGCACTGATCATTCCTGCCCTGGGCGCATCCTTCAACGTCTTCGTAATGGTCCAGTTCATGTCGCAGATTCCGACGCCGTTGTTGGAGGCCGCCAAGATGGATGGGGCCAACGAGTGGACGACCTTCTGGCGGCTCGTCGTCCCGATGGTCAGGCCCGCCATCGCCACCATCGCTTTCCTCACCTTCACCGCCGCCTGGAACGCCTCAGGGCCGGCGCTGATCTACGTGCGGACCGAGTCGATGCGCACCTTGCCGTTGGCGATCGCCACGCTCGGCGACTCCGCCAATATCGCCACGATCGGCCTCGTTCAGGCTGCCGGGTTGCTTCAGTTTATTCCGAGCCTGATCGTTTTCCTCATCTCCCGGTCCGGTATGCTCCAGGCCCTGGCGCATACGGGGATCAAGGGATGATGATCCGACGAGAGGAGACAGCGTGATGCTGCAACGGTGGATGGAGCGGGCCGTCGTGGGCGGGATGCTGGCGGCGCTGCTCAGCCTGGCGCTGCCGTTGGCAGCGTCGGCGGATTTGGGGCGGGGCTATACCATTGACCCAACGCCGGGTCTTGGGCGTGATCCTGCGCCGGTTTCCTATGTGTACGACCACGAGGTCACGCTGCTGACGGCCTTGCAGAACACGGCGGCGCTGTCGATGAAGAACCCGTCGGACATGTACCTTGACCCGACGAATCAGCACTTGTGGATCGCTGATACCGACAACAATCGGCTGATCGAGCTGGATCAGAACGACCAATTCTTGCGTGTGGTCGGGCAGACGGACGCCAAAGCGCCGAAAACGACGGCGTCCCTCAACGGACCGCAAGGGCTGTACGTGGCCCCCGACGGCACGATCTACGTTGCCGACTCTGGGAATAGCCGAATTGCTGTTTTTGATAAGACCGGCAAGTTTCTCCGCGCCTATGGGAAGCCGGCTACGGAACTGCTGCAGACGGACGCCAGCTACAAGCCAACCAAGGTGATCGTGGATCCAAGCGGGCGCATCTTTGTTGTGAACGGCGGTGGGGACTTCCGGGGCGTCATCCAGATGGACGCTACCGGGACATTCCGGGGCTTCTTCGGGGCTAACCACAACTTGTTCAGTTTGACCTCCATGTTTACGCGCCTCTTCGCCACTGCGGAGCAGAAGGCGCAGATTGCGAAGACGTTGCCGAGCTCCGACACGAACATGTATTTGAGCGGTGACGGGTACATCTACACGGTATCGGCCACGGCACAGATGGGGCAGATCAAGAAGCTCAACTCGCTGGGTGAGGACGTCTACAAAGTTACCAACCACAGCCACCTGTTTGGCCTTTCCAACGACTCCACGCAGGCTTTCTTCGGTGAGAAGCCCCTTGGCAACGGGCAGTTCCCGCAGTTTGTGTCCATTACGGTGGATAACACCGGTATCATCACTGCCCTGGACGCTGGATCTGGAAAGATTTATCAGTACGACCAGTCTGGAAACTTGCTCGATGTCTTCGGTGGCAAGCAGAATAGCCAGAATGGCTACTTCGACTATCCGGCGGCGGTGACGATTCGGCCCAACGGCAATATCTATGTGTTGGATTCCAGCCGCAAAGATATCCAGATATTCCGGCCCACGCAGTTCGCTACGATGATTCACCAGGCCAGTGTGCTCTTTTATGACGGCAAGTACAACGCCTCCGCCCAGATCTGGCAGCAGTTGCTCCGGATGGATGCACACTATAATCTGGCGCACGACCTGCTCGGGCAGTGTTACACCAAGATTGGTCAGCAACTGGGGGGCACAACACAGGACTATCTCCTGGCGATGGATCAGGAGCGCCTGGCGGAGGATCGCTCCAATTTCTCCGGCGCCTTCACCCAATACCGCCACGACTGGGCCAGTCAAAACTTTGGCCTCATGCTAGGTATCGTCTTTGGCGCCATCGTCGTGCTGGTTTTGATTTCCCGTCCAATTGGACGTTTAGTAGAGGCGGCGATAAAGATGGGGTAACGACGCTTCGGCGCCAGGAAACATTCAGGGTCGGACGTCAGCGCACACGGGTACACCCGGTGACCGGTGCGCTTGCCAAGGTTCTGAAACACAGCGTGCTCGTGCTGCGCCGACCGAGCGAAGCGATGTGGGAACTCAAGTACGATGGTCGCTGGATCGCCGTGCCCATCCTCCTCGCGTTAGCGGTGATTGTCCGGTTGATCACGATTGAGGTGACCGCCTACGAGTTCACCACAATCGAGCCGGCTGACACGAATCTCATACTGGAGCTGGCCAAGGTGATCGTGCCCTGGGTGACCTGGGTCGTCGCCGGCTACGGCATCGCCAGCATCTTCTACGGTGAAGGCACCTTCAAAAACGTTGCGGTTGCCAGCGCCTTCGCTTTGGTACCGTACATCCTGCTGGAAGCAGAGTACTCCTGGCTGTTCTCCCACGTGCTCTCATTGGATGAGAAGGTCATCTATTACTTCGGGCAGACGTTGATCACACTCTGGATGCTGCTGCTCTTTTTTATGCAGTTGAAGATGATCCACGACTTCTCCCTGGGGAAGTCGATTCTGGTGGGTGCGGTGTCGCTGGGAGGCATGATTGTGTTGTGGGTGCTCATTGCCCTCACCTACCTGCTCACCCTGCAGATGATCCAGTTCTTCGTGGAGGTCGGCTATGAGTTCGTCACACGCGGACCGTGAGGCCGTAGGGGCAGGCACGGGGCCAGGGCAGGCACGGGGGCCTGCCCCTACGGGAGCCCGGAAGAGTGTCGGCGTTTTTCATAGGTCGCCGGGACCTGAGCGGATAAGGAGGAGTCGCATGGGCAGCCATCGATTGCGTCGGCTGGCCGTTGTTGCCGCGTTCACGGTGATGGCGGCGGGACCGCTGTCGGCGCAAGCAGGACGCTTGCCGGCGATTGTTGCGCAGACCGGCATCGGAGCCACGTCACCAACGCCGACACCGGGGGCCGCGAAGGTTACGACCACGACCACCACTGCTGCGACAACGACCAAGGCGGCGGCGCCAGCGAAGCCGGCACTCGCGCCGCAAGGCCACACGACGGCGACCTCCATTCCCGAGGGGTACGCCAAGATGGCGGAGGATTCGGCGCTGGCGCTGTACGTTGAGAAGTGCAGCGGTCATATTGCCGTGCAGGATAAGCAGAGCGGCATCGTCTGGCTGAGCAATCCGGTGCAGGCCAATGCACCGGCGCCGGCCGCGGATTGCGCGGCGCCGGCGAGTAGCGCCGCCGCCAGCACCGGCGCGGCATCGACACAGGAGACCGACCCCGTCTACACCATGCAGTACACCGATTACCAGCGTCAGGTGACGAAAGTCCTGAACTCGAATTGGGACTCGACGCCACCCGTGATCAGTAAGCTGTCCGATGGCGGCGTGCGCGTGACCTTCACGCCGAAGGATCAGTTGAAGGCAGGGCCGATCACCTTCGCCATAGACTACCACCTGAATAACGGCTACTTTCAGGTCACGATTCCTCAGGACCAGATCAAAGAGACCATTGATGACAAGAACCAGACCGGCTTTTACCTGGTGACATTGGAGCCGTTGCCCTTTTTCGGCGCGGGCGCCGACGATGAACAGGGCTACATGGTGATTCCCGACGGCTCTGGAGCGCTGGTGCAGTTCAAGAAGATTCACCCGGACTATCTTCAGCCGTTCAACGAGACCGTCTACGGCCAGGACCTCTATTCGCCCTTTGGCGGCGGCCTCGGCTTCGGAGCCAGCCAGGAAAATACGATGATGCCTGCCTATGGCATTGCCAAGCAGGCCGATCAGAACGGGAAGCCGATCAATGGCGCCTTTCTGGCCCTGGCAACGCAGGGGCAGTACGACGTCAACGTAGAGTCGGATCCCAGCGGGTATATCACGCGCTACAACCACTCCTCTTTTCAGTTTCTCTACCGTCGCACTGCCAGTATCCCGCGCAGCCGTGGCGTCTACGTCCAGCGCGTTGCCACTGATCTGGTGACCGGCGATCGCAGCGTGCGCTTCTACCTGTTGAGCGGTAAGAACGCCACCTACTCCGGCATGGCGGCCATGTACCGGCAGTACATCCAAAATGATCTGCATGTGCAGCCGTTGAGTCAGGCTGATACGCCATTGAATCTTGACCTTTTGATGGGGGTTCAGCGGAAGGGTTTGATCAGCTACAACCTGGTCCCCGCCACAACGTTCGATCAGGCGCAGCAGATTATCAGTGCATTGCGCCAACGAGGCGTCAACAACCTGAAGCTCACCTTGCGCGGTTGGAACCGGGGGGGCATCTACCAGGCGGCGCCGAACCGTATGCCGGCGGACAACGGTCTGGGGGGAAATTCCGGCCTGCAGAGCTTGACCGCCTTTGCCCGACCGCTCGGAGTCGGTATCTACCTGCAGGACGACTTTGAGGACGCCTACAGCGGCGAGAAGGGCTTCTTCGCCCATAATGACGCCATGCGCGGCGCTAACAAACTACCCGCCTTCAGCAGCGGCGCAAGCAAGGGGCAGTATGAATACCTGCTCAACCCGATCGTCGAGTTCAATCAGTACGTCCAGCGCGATATCCCCAAGGAGAAGGCGTTCGGCGCGACGGGCGACGACCTCCTGTGGTTCGGCCAGAACATCACCTATGACACGAACGAGCAGCACCCGCTCACGCGCGAGACCTACATGCTGGCGAACATGAAGATCGTGGACTACATCAAGCAGCAGTTGGGCGGTATAGCCGTAGAGGGGGGCAACACCTACATCCTGGGCCACGTCCAGGACGCCCGGCGGGTCAGCGTGGATAGCAGCCACTGGCAGTTCGAAGACGGCCCGGTGCCGTTCTACCAGATGGCCGTCCACGGGTTCCTTACCTACACCGGCGCCTACGCCAACCTGCGCAGTGACCCCCAGTTTGAGTACCTGCGGGAGATCGAATACGGCGCAGTACCCACCTTTGATCTCACGTACATGCCGACCAGCGGCCTCAATCGGGCGATTCTCACCTATAATGACTGGAGCAGCACCTGGACCGACTGGACCGACGAACTGGTGCGCGAGTACCAGGAGGTCAATGTCCAGTTGGGTGGCACCTTCAATCAGCCCATGGTCGATCATCAGGAACTGGCGCCGCAGGTCTTCCAGACGACCTACGGCAACGGGACGAAGGTCATTGTCAACTACAGCAACCAGCGCTACGGCGCCGGCTCGGTGGCCGTTGATGCGCTGAGCTATGCTGTTATTCACTAATGCGCAGAGAGGATTCTAGAGATGATTCGTGCTCCAGCAGGCGTGACGGTGGATTCGGCCTCGTCGCCGCGTCACTACCGCCGTTCGCGTTTCCATATTTCCCTGGCCACGCAGCGCTCTCTCCAGGGTTACATGTTCATCCTGCCCTGGCTTCTCGGCTTCTGCTTCTTCTTGCTGTGGCCCTTGATCCGTTCCTTCATCCTGTCGTTCCACGAGTTGGAAGCCGTCAACATCAACAACGTCAAGTGGGTCGGCATTGATAACTACCGGCAAGCGTTCTTTGTTGATCCGCAGTTTTTCCCGATCCTCACCGACCAGATCAACCAGACGTTTGTCAACACGCCGGCCATATTGATCTTCTCGCTCTTCGTCGCCATGCTGGCGAACCAGAAGTTGCGCGGCATCATCGCCTTCCGCGGCGTCTTCTTTCTGCCCGTGGTGATCGGCTCGGCCCAGGTCATTCAAGATCTCTTTAGTCAGGGTGTTGGCGCCGACACCTTCGGCGGCAACGCCGACGTGGCCGGCTTCCTTATCCAGTTCCTGGGGCCGACGTGGGCAGGCAACGTTATTCTGGTGTTGGGTAGGATGAGCCTGGTGCTCTGGGCGTCCGGCGTGCAAATTCTCATCTTTATGGCCGGCCTGAAGTCGATCGGCTCGACCTACTATGAGGCTGCGCGCATTGACGGGGCGACCGACTGGGAGTTGTTCTGGAAGATCACGGTGCCGTTGATCTCGCCCTTCGTGTTGCTGAACATTATCTACACGGTGGTAGACACCTTCACCAACAGCTTCTCCGTCAAGGGTGTCGTCAGTCAGGTGACAGGCCAGGTTTCCCAGAGTCAGGGAACGACAGTACTGAAGTACATCCAGCAGACCGCCTTCTCCGGGCAGTTCCGTCTGGGCTACGCTGCAGCGCTGGGCTGGATTTACTTCCTCATCATGTTTATCGTGCTAATGGTTGTCATCTTCTTGATGCGTAACAAAGTCTACTACGCAGGCGATCGGTAGGGGAGGGATAGCAATGGCCACCGTAGCCCAAACTCAGGCACAGGCCCTGCGCCGCGCTCGAGCGCGGCAGCGCTTCACCACCTACGCAATTCTGAAGCTGCTCAAGACCATTGTCTTTCGAACGGTCACGTATCTCATTTTGGCCGACATTGGCTTCGTCTTCCTTTTCCCTGTCTTCTACATGATCGCGACATCCTTCAAGAGCATTCAGGATCTGACTGACCCGACTATCGTCTGGATCGCTACCGGCTTTGATTGGCAGAACTACACGCTGGCCTGGCAGGCCGTGGACTTCGTCCACTCTTTCTCCAACAGCGCGCAGATTGCCATCCTGGCGGCGATCGGGCAGGTGATCTCCTGCGCCTTTGTTGGCTACGGCTTCGGGCGTATGCAGTTTCCCGGCCGGGAGATCTTGTTCTTGCTGGTGATCTTCACTTTCCTGGTTCCCCCGGAGACAATTATCGTCCCGTTGTTTATTCTCTATAAGACGATGCCCCGGCTGGCGGTTGAGTTGAACCTGGCAGGCTTCCCCCACATCCTCGTCGCCAACGGCTCCTTCGGACCCGGCAACATTCTCGACCACGGCTGGATCGATACGTACTGGCCTTTCATCTTCCCATCGTTTTTCGGGGAGGGCTTGAAGGGAGCGGTGTTCATCCTGATCTTCCGCCAGACCTTCCGGCAGCAGCCACGCGAATTGGAGGAGGCGGCCCGCGTTGACGGCGCCGGGCCGATCCAAACCTTCTTCCGCATCAACCTGCCGCTGGCGAGTGCGGCGGTTCTGGTCACGTTCCTCTTCTCGATTGTCTGGCACTGGAACGACTTCCTGGAGCCCCTGATTTACCTCAACCGCCAGCAACTGTTCACGCTGCCGATGCGCCTCTCGGTGCTCGGCCAGACCCTGAACGATGTAACCGGCGGCGCCGGCAGTGACTTCTACAACGAGGCGCTGGCGATGGCGGCCGTTCTCCTGGTGATTCTGCCGGTACTGATCCTCTACATCTTCACGCAGCGCTTCTTCACCGAGAGTATCGACCGGACCGGGGTCGTGGGCTAGCGGTAGACCGGCGGTGGCCCTGCCGCAGGCAGGGCCACCGCATTGCATCGGGTATACTGCTTGCTATCCAGAAATTGAGGTCCGGACAGCATGAGTGTTTCCGCCGCAGCGCAGGTTTTGCAGTTTGATGCGCCGAAAACGCCTGCCCACCCGGAAGTAGCGGCGCTCCTGAACCGGCTGTATGCGACGGTCGGTAGCTACAGCGCTGCCGGCGACTGGTCGCTGATCAGCGATGCCTACGATCTGGCCGACATGGCGCATGGCGCAACGTGCCGGAAGTCGGGCGAACCCTACATTGTCCATCCGCTAGCCGTTGCCAACCGGCTGGCGACGATGCAACTCGACGCCGCGACGATTGCTGCCGCCATCCTGCACGACGTGGTCGAGGATACCGATGTCAGCGTCGATGACCTGCGCGAGCGCTTCGGTGAGACGGTGGCCCGGTTGGTCGACGGGGTGACCAAGTTCTCGGTGGTCGAGAAAGGGCACCGCGAACGCGATTTGGCCGCCGTGGCAGCGCTCGCTGAACGCGAAGACATGGACCGGCGCAAGCGCACCGAGCGCGAGCGGACGCGCCGTGCCCAACAGGAGACCCTGCGCAAACTCTTCCTCACGATGGCCGAAGATCCGCGCGTTGTCCTGATCAAGCTGGCCGACCGCATCCACAATATGGAGACAATCGCGGCGCTGGAGCCGGCGCGCCAGGAGCGCCTGGCCGAAGAGACCATGGATATCTACGCGCCACTGGCCGGGCGGTTGGGCGTCTTCACCATCAAGTCTGAACTGGAGGACCTCGCCTTCGCCGTGCTGGAACCGGAGCACTATGCCTGGGTCGCGGGGCTGCTTGGCGCGGAGCACAACGCGCACGCCGCCTACGCTGAGCGGGTGGCGGCAGTGCTGGCGGAGCAACTGGAAAAGAACGGGTTGACGGCCACCGTTTCGGCGCGGGCGAAGCACCTCTGGAGCATCTACAACAAGCTGGTGAGTCACGGCGACGACATCACGCAGTTGTACGACTTGATAGCAGTGCGCGTGATCGTGGAGACGATTCCCGACTGCTACCAGGCCCTCGGCGTGGTTCATTCCCTGTGGAAGCCACTGCCGAACCGCTTCAAGGACTACATCGGCGTTCCGAAGTCGAACGGCTACCAGAGCCTGCACACCACCGTATTCTGCGAGGAAGGCCGGCCCACCGAGATCCAGATCCGTACCCAGGATATGCATCGTGTAGCCGAGTACGGGGTCGCTACCCACTGGTTCTACAAAGAGCGCGGCGGCTCGGTGCCGGTGCCCTTGCAAATGATCCGCTGGGTGCGCCAGTTGATGGAGTGGCAAAAGGAGCTGCCCAACGCGCAAGAGCTGGTGGACGCCGTTCGGATCGACATCTTCGAGGATCAGGTCTTTGCTTTCACGCCGCAAGGTGACATAAAGGATATGCCGGCCGGCTCGACCCCCGTCGACTTCGCCTATCGCGTCCACACCAGCGTCGGGCATCACTGCATCGGCGCCCGTGTGAATAGTCGCCTGGTGCCTCTCGACCACAAGCTACAGAACGGCGATGTGGTGGAGATTCTCACCACGAAAGGCGAGCGCGGGCCGAGCCGCGATTGGCTCTCCTTCGTGCGCAGTAGCACCGCTCAGCAACGCATCCGCCAGTGGTTCAAGCGGATGGAGCGCCAGGAGAACATCATTCGTGGCCGTGAATCGCTGGACAAAGAGCTCAAGCGACTGGCGGTCCGGAGCCTCGACGGCATCAACAGTGAACGCTTGCGTGAGGCGGCGCGCCAGATGCACTACGAGGAACTGGACGATCTCTTTGCCGCCATCGGCTTTGGCGAAGCCACGGCACAGTCTGTCATTACCCGTTTGGGCCTGCGCGCCGCCGACGAGATGACCCTACCGGCCCAGTTGCCGCTCTCCGTGCCAACCGCCCGCGAAGGCGCGGGACTGCGCGTCATGGGTGTCGGTGACCTGCTCACTCGGCTGGCCGTCTGTTGCCGGCCGGTGCCGGGCGACCCCATCGTTGGTTTTATCACGCGGGGACGCGGCGTGACCGTGCATCGCGCCGATTGCCAGAACGTGGTGCGCGAGGATGAGCACGAGCGCCTGGTGCGCGTGGATTGGGGGCCGGTAAGCCAGACGACCTATCCCGTCTCCATCCGCATTGATGCGGCTGACCGCGAGGGTCTCCTGCGCGACGTTGCTACAGTCGTGGCCGAGGAGAACGTCAACTTCACGGCCGCTAACGTCGCCACGAACGCCGATCGCACAGCGACAATCACGGCGACCGTGGAGCTGTCGAGCATCGACCAACTGAGTCGCATCCTTGGCAAGTTGGAACGGGTCAGGGACGTGATTGGCGTTGCACGGTTGGGAACTGGTGGCTAGGCGTTGGGTCGGTGCGTTGGAGGATCTGGGGAACGTCGTTGGCGAGCCTCCGGCACGCCAACAAGGTCATACATCGTCGGACGAATCGAGAGAGGCTGGCTGAAGCAGGCTGGCTGCACGCTGGCAAGCCTCCTCCTTCTGGTCGGCTGTGGATCAGGTACCACCGTCGTTTCGCTCACGGCGTCTCACGCCCTGATCAGTACGCCGTCCACTGTGCGGGAAGTCACAAAGGCGACGTCAATTTCCGCTGTGGTGACACTGCAGCGTTCGACGGCATCAGCCGAGCCACCAGGCGGTTTAAGGCCGGCAAGCACTGCCGCAACGGTCGCTTCGCCCGCTGCTGTGGCTGCTGGCGTGACGGCCACTCCGCTATCACCGGTGCTCGCCCCCACGCCCACACCGCCCGTGGCGGTCGCTCTGGCCTACCTGCAAGCATTGCAAACGCAGCAATGGAAAGAGATGTGGCGCCTGTTGCACCCCCAGGCACAGCGGCAGTGGCCCAACGAGCAAGCCTTTGCCGCGTTTCTCAGCCACAAGTTCGCGCCCGGCGGCACTTCGACCATTGCAACCGTCAGCGTCGGCGCGCCTCAGCAACTCGCCAACTGGAACGACGTACGCTTTACCAACGTGCCATTGGCAGCGGTACAAGCGCAGGCGACCCTGGTGTTGAGGAAGAACGCGCCGTATGCGGTACCACCAACTGACCTGAGCGATAGCCAACCGATGGTGCTGGCGCAGGATGGCGGTCAGTGGCGCATCGTGGATGGCGGTCCGGCTGACCTGCAGGGCCCGGTGCTGGCGCCAAGCCAGCCCGCGCTGCGCCGTCTGCGTGTCCCGATCCTCATGTATCATCACGTGGCGCCCGCGCCGCAGCGCACGCCGCAGATGGGCGACTACGACTACCGCCTGGCCGTAGACCTCACAGTGACGCCGCAAGCCTTCGCCGCCCAACTGGACTGGCTGGTAGCACACAGCTACCAGACGATCACGTTGCAGCAGTTGATGGCCGCGCTGTACGATGGCTGGTCACTTCCGCCGCAGCCGGTTATCCTCAGTTTCGATGACGGCTACCAGGACAACGCGCAGTATGCGGCGCCGGCGCTGCTGCAACGGCACATGGTCGGCATCTTCAACGTCGTCACCGGCCTGGTCGGTAACACCAACGGACCATTGCGGTACATGTCGTGGCAGCAGATTACCTCACTGGCGGCTGCCGGTATGGAGATCGAGTCACACACCGTCTTCCACCGCGACCTGGGCACGCTCTCGGATTTGGAGGTGCAGACGGAGTTGGTTGATTCGCGGCAGATGATCGCCCAGCACCTCGGTCAGGCGCCCCAGTTCATCTGTTACCCATCCGGCGAACCGTTCCGTAGTGGGGCCGTGGCGGCCCAGCAGCGGGTGTTGCGTCTCGTCGCGCTGGATGGCTACGTGGGTGGCCTGCTCGATCCGCGCGTTGCCGGCGCCATCCAGTCCAGCACTGCGCCGGAGCAACTGACGCGCATCCGTGTTGCCGCGCAAGAGTCGCTGAGCCAGTTTGCCGCCAGCATCGGGGGACAGCCCGGGCCGTAGGGCATACCCGGCGACTAAAGTCGCGGCTACCATGAGCAAAGCCCGCCTGCGCGGGCTGGAAACGAGTCCGCGTAGGCGGACTTCGCCCCGTATAGCCGCGACTTCAGTCGCCGGGTATCCTTTGCGCGCAGCGAAAGGAATCGTCTCTTGAGCAATCTCGTTTTCCAACCGGGGCAACGTCTCGTCTTTATCGGGGACAGCATCACCGACGCCGGGCGGCGGAAAGAGGCCATACCGTATGGCGCCGGCTATGTTCACCTGGCGCGGGCTTTCTTGATAGCCCGCTACCCGGAACTGGGTCTGGAGATTATCAATCAGGGGATCGGCGGCAACACCATCCTCGATCTGGACCGGCGCTGGGAAGAAGATGTCGTGCAGGTACAGCCGAACTGGCTCTCCATCAAGATCGGCATCAACGACGTCTGGCGTCAGGTGGCGCAGCGTCCCGATCAGGCCGTGCTCCTGGATGAGTACACGTCAACCTACAATCGCCTGTTGCGGCGCACGCGGGAGGCGACACAGGCCCGCCTGATACTCATGGAACCCTACGTCATCGAGAGCGATCGCGCGGACCCCTTCCGCGCCATCATCGAAACCTACCTGCCGGTCGTCCACCGCCTGGCCCGCGAGTACGACGCCATCCTCATCAAAACGCAAGCTGCCTTCGATGAGGCGCTGGCTGCGCAGCCATCCAGCTACTGGGCGGCCGACCGCGTTCATCCAAATGCCCCCGGTCACGCCGTGATCGCCCGTGCCTTCCTGCGCGGCGTGGGCTACGGGGACGTCTAGGCTCGCTGCGCGAGGAACTCCACGGCCAACCGGTTGAACTGCTTGGGGCACTCCAGCATTGGAACGTGACCGGCGTCCGGGAAGACGTAGGTCTGGGCATTCGGCAGGTGGCGCTTGACGAGGTCCAGGTGGCGAACCGGAACTACATGGTCGTGCGTTCCCCACATCACCAGAGTTGGAATGGCCAGGCGGCGCAAGCCATCCAGCATGACGATCTCCTGGCGCAGGCCGAAGATGTTGGTGCCGCTGCGCAGCGAACGCAGGAGATAGGTTCGCGACTGCGGACCTCGGTCAACTACCTTGTCTTCCAGCCAGGCCGCTGGGGCGAGCGTCGGATCGTGAAAGAGGCCGCGTGCGGCGACTTTGCCGGCGTTGGGGTTCGGCCGAAGGGCCCATTCGCCTAAACCCGGCAGTGATAGCAGGCGGAAGTGGACGGAAATGTCGCGCGCCAGTCCGGCTGGGTCGATCATGAGCAGACGTTCGACGCGTTTCGGTCGGGCGATCGCGTAGTGGCCACAGATAAGGCCGCCCATGGAGTTGCCGACCAGCGAGACTCGTTCGATCGTCAAGGCGTTCAGAAAGTCGTCGAGGAAGGGAAGGATATCGGCCATACCCAGACCGTGCGGCGGAATATCGCTGTCACCGAAGCCGGGCAAGTCGATGGCCGTGACGGCAAAGTGCTCCGCCAGCGCGCCGATGTTCAGATGCCAGTCGACCACAGAGGCGGCGATACCGTGGACAAGCAGCACCGGCTGGCCGGATCCCGCCTGGAGGTAGTGAACGCGCCGGCCCTTGATCTGCACGTTGGACGACTGCACTTCGGCGCCGCTGGCGGTTGTGCCGACTGTGCGAGATGCCATGCTACACCACCTTTGTCAATGGATGTGACCATTGGAAAGTGGGCAACTGTGCGGCCCCGGGCCCATGGGCTGGCCGCACAGGGGGCACTGGGGACGGCCGGCCGCCGCCAGCGCCGCGATCTGCTGGCAGAGTTTGCCGGCCATCTGGTAGTGCATGCGCAGGGAGAGGGTCGCTACCGGCTGGTTCTGGTCCATCTGCTCTACGTCGGTCGCGAAGAGCTGGAACTGCTCGTTCATGGCGTCATGACCAAGCTGCAATTGCCCGACGCGAAATTCGACGGTCGGATTGAGCGGAAAATCCTGCACCGGACCAGGTCGCGGAGCCATCTCCGCTGCCGCGACCTGAGCGGGGGCGACCTGTACCAGCACTTGCTCAATCGTCACCGCCAGCGCTACCAGTTCCGCCTTTTCCATCCAGATGAGTGCCGAGGAACTGCCGGAACGCACGAGCAGGCGGAACGTGCGGTTCCCCGGTTCACCCAGAGCGTCGGCCTCTAACCGGGTTGCCAGTCCAAATTCGTGTTGCGCGTCAGCCATCGCCCTCGCCTATGTATCTCGTACAGCCGTCTCCGAGCGCCTTCGCCGCAGAAATCATTGCCCGAGTTATGGCAGTGTAGCACAGCGCGCTGCACGCGCCCGACCAGTTATGATGCACGAACAGCTTGGCAACGCAAAGGCGAGATCGATGGACACTATAGAAGACCGACCCGAGGCATCCCGTGTCGATGCGCTCACGCGCGCTGAGCGCCGGCAGCAGCGGCAGGAGGCGGAGCGCCAACGCATGCCCCAACATGGCAGAGGCATGGGGGTGATGGTGCGCAACGCCATCCTACGCCGGATCAAGGACGAAGACGGCGCTGAGAAACGCGGTTAGCCGCCAGCCCGATCAACCGGTGAAGCCGAAGGAGCTATCCCGCCGAGGACCTGTACCGCGGCGATCGCCTGGTCGTGCAGGGAGCGCGCCTGTTGCATACTCGCGATACTGCTGTTGGCGGCGGACTGCGCCGATGGCGCCGGTCCCAGCATGGTTAATGTGGCGGCCGCGCTGTCCGATGTTGATGCTTGTTCGACCAGTCGTTCCAGCCGCCAGGCATGTTCCACGTCGCGGTAGCTTTCCAGCAGTTCCCGCCGGACCGGCAGGAGCTCGGCCGTCGCGCCGAGGGCGGAGACGGCGCCCTCCGCCTGCTGCGCGTACCGCTCCCCATCGGCAGCCCTGGCGATCATCAAGCCGGGTGGGCGGCTCACGAAGCCCATAGACGGCGGCGGGGGGGCCTGCCGATGCAACACCGCGTCCACCGTGTACGGACTGGTGACTCCGCCGTAGATAGCATCGACTGCCATGTAATCGGCGGTGAGCGACTTGAGCAAGGCGGGCGACGAGAGATCGGCGTTGAAGCTCGGTGAATGGGCGGCCCAAACCAGCGCGAGGCACGTGGCCACTATGACCGCTGTACACAATCGCGCCATCAGCTATCTCCGCAAGGCACCGACAACCGTGGCCGTCGAGGTGCATCCCGATACCATTTCCCGGTAGTATTCCATGTGCCGAGTAATGGAATGATGCACGCTGGAAGTGACATCGCGCGAAAGGCCGGGCGAGCAACATGATCGGTGAGGCGCAGCCGGTGCTGCGGACGGACTTACCGGGGCTGCAGATTGTGGCGCGGGGCAAGGTACGCGACGTCTATCGCTGCGATGGTCTGCTCCTCCTCGTTGCCACCGACCGCGTCTCGGCTTTCGACGTTGTGCTGTCGGAGCCGATCCCTGAAAAGGGCAGGGTGCTCACGGAGTTATCGGCGTACTGGTTCCACAAGCTCCGTGGCCTGGCTCCCAACCATCTAGTCAGCACCGCTCTTGACGAGTTTCCGGCTGCCGCTCGAGCCTATGCCGACGTGCTCGCTGGCCGGACGATGCTCTGCCGCCCTGCGCAGCGCATCGCCGTGGAATGCGTAGCGCGCGGTTACCTCACCGGCAGCGCGTGGGCGGAGTACACCGAGTACGGCACGGTTGGCGGTGTACACTTCCCAGCAGGCCTGCGCGCCAATGAACGGTTTGCCGAGCCGGTGTTTACGCAGACCACCAAAGAAGACAATGGGCATGACCTGAAGCTGACGTACCCGGAACTGGTGGCGCGAGTCGGCAGCGACACGGCTGCGGCGCTGCGAGACACCACCTTGCGCCTTTATAGCGCTGCCAGCGCCATCGCCGCCCGGCGCGGGATTATCATCGCCGACACGAAGCTGGAGTTCGGCTGGATCGATAACCAACTCACCTGGATCGATGAAGCCTTCACCCCCGATTCCTCCCGCTTCTGGGCGGAGGAGGACTACGCCCTGGATATCGCCATCCCCAGCTATGACAAGCAGCCGCTGCGCGACTACCTGAGCGGCAGTGGTTGGAACCTGGAGCCACCGGCGCCGGAGTTGCCGGCCGAGGTCGTGCAGCAGACCAGCCGGCGCTACCTGGACATTCTGGAGCGTCTGACGAGGGCCGATGCAACTGCTTAGCCTCCGCGGGCAGTCCGACGACGACCTGGGAACGCAGTTACGCCGGCTCGGCGTGAGCCTGACGGTGGGCGAGGCGCGCGAGGTCTGTCGGCTGCTGGGCCGCGAGCCGACGCTGACGGAACTGCACATCTTCAACACGCAGTGGAGCGAACACTGTTCCTACAAGAGCAGCCGCTCCCACCTGGGTCTTTTGCCAACGAGTGCCCCCTGGGTCATTCAAGGGCCGCAGGAAGACGCCGGGATCGTCGAACTGTGTATCTGGCAGGGTGAGCGCTGGGGCATCGTCTTCGGCCACGAGTCGCACAACCATCCGTCACAGGTCGTGCCCTACGAGGGAGCGGCCACCGGCATCGGCGGCATCATCCGTGACGTGCTCTGCATGGGCGCTCGGGTCATCGCCGTGGCGGACGCGCTGCGCTTTGGTGACCCGGATGGGGAGCACGCCGCCACCGTGCGCTATATCGCGGATGGCGTCGTTTCCGGTGTTGCCGGCTACGGCAACGCCGTTGGGGTGCCGAACATTGCCGGCGATGTCTATTGGGACGGCGGCTTCGATGGCAACTGCCTGGTCAACGTGGTTTGCCTGGGTCTGGTGCGTGCCGATCAGATCGTACACAGTCGAGCGCCGGCCGGCGCCGTGGGCTGGGATGTGGTGCTGGTCGGCAAGGCCACCGATTACAGCGGCTTTGGCGGAGCAGCGTTTTCCTCCGGCATCCTGGGTGTGGGCGACGAGGATGCCCAGAAGGGCGCCGTGCAGGTACCTGATCCCTTCTTGAAGTCGGTCATCATCCGGGCGACGGACGCCGTCTTCGCTGAGCTACGCCGGCAGGACCTGGAGGTGGGTTTCAAAGATCTGGGGGCAGGCGGCCTCTCCTGCGCGTCGTCAGAGATGGGCGACGCGGCCGGTACCGGCGTTGAAGTCTCCCTGGACGCGGTACACGTTGCGATGCAGGAGTTGCCACCGCACGTCATTGCTTGCGCCGAAACGCAGGAACGGCTCCTGTGGGTGGTCCCGCCTTCCTTCACGCCAACCCTAATGGCGATCTACAACGAGCAGTTCGACCTGCCCGGGGCGGCTGAAGGGGCACAGGCCTGCGTTGTGGGCCACACGCGGGCGGATGACCGCTACGTGCTGACGGCCGGCGGCCAGATCGTCTGCGATGCACCGATTGCTGCCGTGTGTCGGGGCATCCGCTACGAGCGGGTTGGGAACGCCCCAACGGCGCCGTTGACTGCGGCGCCGCCTCCGCCGCTGGACCGGTACGACGACGTCACCCTGCGCGTGCTGGCGCAGCCCGGCGTCGCCTCCAAGTGGTCGATTTACAGCCGTTACGATCAGGAAGTGCAGGGCAACACCGTCTTGCGTCCCGGCGAGGCCGACGCCGGCGTAATCGCGCCGCTGCCCGGCTGCCCGGCGGGTGTGGCGCTGACCACCGACTGCACGCCCGCCTACTGCCGCATCGACCCGTATCGTGGTGCGGCGATGGCGGTGGCCGAGGCGGCGCGCAATATCGCAGCGACCGGCGCCACGCCCCGCGCCTTGACCGACTGCCTGAATATGGGCGATCCGGGCGACCCGGCGGCCTTCTGGGCCTTCACGGAGTCCGTGCGCGGCATAGCAGATGCGGCGCGGGCGTTGGGACCGGACGGCGAGCATGGTCATCCCTTGCCCTTCGTCTCCGGCAACGTCAGCTTCTACAACCAGAGCGGCGTCGGTCAGGCGATTCCACCGTCGCCGATCATTGCCTGCCTCGGCGTGCTGGACGACCATACCAGGGCGCTAGGCATGCAGGTGACGGCGGCGGGGGTGGCCCTGCTGCTGGTGGGTCGGCGCTCGTCCTGCTTCGGTGGATCGGCCTATGAAGCAGTACGCCAAACGCCCGCCGGCGAACTCCCCGCCCTGGACCTTGACGCTGAACGCCGCGCCAACGCCGCCGTGATCGAGCTGGCGCAGCAACGCCTGCTGTTGGCGTCCCACGACATCAGCGACGGCGGCTTGCTGACGTGCGTCACGGAGATGCTGCTCGGTGGCCGCGGCGAGGGTCGCCTGGGGGCGATACTGGACCTGACGGCAGTAGCGGAACGCGCCGACGCCGCGCTGTTCAGCGAGTCCGGCGGCTTCGTACTGGCGGCGGTGCCGGAACTGCTTCCGGCCATCCGGCGTGTGTGCCAGGAACATGGTGTTGACGTACATGGGATCGGTAGCACCGGCGGCGAGCGACTGATCGCCGGCTTTAGCCAGAAGATGGTGCTTGATGTGGCGACTGGGGACCTGGCCGCTGCCTGGCTCGGGGCGGTGCCGGAGGCGATGGCATGAGCGAGAGTACCCTCTTGTCAATTGGTCATTCAACTCACGACTTCGAGCGTTTTCTGGACCTTCTCAGTGGACATCACGTTGATGTGCTGGCTGATGTTCGGTCCTCCCCGTTTTCCCGTTATGCCCCCCAGTTTGACCGAACGGCGCTTGAGAACGGCATCGGTCATGCTGGAATAAAGTACGTGTTCCTGGGCCGCGAGTTGGGCGGCAGGCCGGTGGGGGATGAGTATTATGACAGAGAAGGTCACGTGCTCTATGGCCGAGTGGCGAATTCTCCGCTCTTCCTCATAGGCCTGGAGCGACTTCGGCGGGGTATGCAGCAATACTGTATTGCCATTCTCTGCAGTGAGGAGGATCCGGCGGTGTGTCACCGCGCTCTCTTGATCGGCAAGGTACTTGCGGGGCAGGGTGTACGGATACAGCATATCCGAGGGGACGGGACCGTTCAGAGCCAGCGTGACCTTCTCGGTGACACTGCCGGCGTGCCGGTTGTCCTGCAACTGTCGCTCATTGGTGAGCAGGAGCGAAGCGGCTGGCGCTCGCTTCACCCCGTACCTCGACACGGGAATTCGGTGTCTAGAGGATAGGCTGGTGATGTTTTGTTACTGTACACCATAGGTTTTACTCAGAAGACGGCCTGTCAGTTCTTTACTATCCTGCGTGACTCCAGCGTTCGGCGCCTTGTCGATATTCGCCTCAACAACGTTTCGCAGCTCGCCGGTTTCGCGAAGCGGGATGACCTGGCATTTTTTTTGAAGGAGTTATGCGGCGCGGAGTACTCTCACGAACCGATGTTGGCCCCAACCTCGGCGTTGCTCGATGCCTACAGGAAGCAGAAGGGGGGATGGGAAGAATATGAGCGTGGATTCCGGGCATTATTGGCTGAGCGTCGTGTCGAAGATAAGCTGAGTCCGTCCTTCTTTACCGTACCAACAGTATTGTTGTGCAGTGAGCCTTCGGCTGAGCATTGCCATCGTCGCCTGGTGATTGAGCATTTGCAACAGAAATGGCGTAATGTGGAGGTAGTGCATCTGCCCTGATGCATCCATGAGAATCGCGATAAACCACCTGACACGCATGCAGGCAGGATATATGTGCGTCGCCGGAATTGATCTCGACACTGGTGAACACGTCCGCCCGGAATTGTCGGCTGGAAGAATGCCGGTGCAGTTACTTGCTCGTTATGGAGGACCCTTTGACATTGGGGCGGTAGTCGATATCGGGGCTGCCTTCAGCCTAGGACGTGTGCCCGAGGTGGAAGATTGTCGTTGTTTCGTTGGCGCCTTCGCTCGATCTGCTGAAACGTCTGACGTAGAGTTCTGGGATCTGCTCAGCCGTAGTGCCAAGACCGACCTGGGAACAATCTTCGGGCCAGAGCTTGGCAAGCCAACAGCCAGATCCTGTGGCGTGAACATGGGCAAGGGTATGAGGTCTCTTGGTTGCCTTCGTCCCTCCCATGCGTGTTTCCTCCAAGTGAGGCACACTGAAGGTCAACGGACGAGTGTGCGGATGCTACTTCATGACGTTATGCTCGGTGATCTCGATCTGGCCGTGAACGATCTCCGCCTGTTCGGGTCAGATCACGCCACAGCGGATGAGGCCCGTGTCGTCAACGTACAGGAGCACCTGGCACATGCGAACGACACAATTTTGAGTGTCGGCCTCACGAGGGAATTTAGAGGAGTGCATTGGCTACAGGTCAATAACATCCACTTTTCCGGGAGACCGGTCTGGCGCGAAGCCACTGGATGGGAGGCCAGATGAAGTCTGGTTCCGGTCGGATTGCCGTCATCCTTTTCCCCGGCACCAACTGCGAGGAGGAGTCGCTACGCGCGGCGCGGCTGGCTGGGCTAGAGGCGGAGTTGGTTCGCTGGAACCAGCCGTTGGATGCTGAGCGCTTCGACGGATATATCTTGCCGGGCGGCTGGTCCTACGAGGACCGTGTGCGAGCCGGAGCCATCGCCGCACGGGACGTCATCATGGCGACGATCACATCGGAGGCCCAGCGCGGCAAGCCGGTACTGGGCATTTGCAACGGTGCTCAGGTGCTGATCGAGACGGGCCTTGTCCCCGGCTATGGCGCCGGACCGGCGATGGCGCTGGCCGCCAACAACCTGGGCTATCGTTGCGCCTGGGTTCGGCTGCGCTTGCAGGTACCGCCTACCCGAACCGCCTTCACCGGCGCCTTTTCGGCGGGCGAGGTGATCGAACTGCCGGTGGCGCACGGCGAGGGCCGCTTCATCACGGAGGCGCCGGAGGTGCTGGCCTCATTGGTCGCGGGACAGCAGATCCCCTTTGTCTACGCCGACGCGGCCGGAGAACCGGCCACCACGTTTCCCGATAATCCCAATGGCTCCGTCTACGCGGCCGCGGCCGTCTGTAATGCCCAGGGCAACGTCATGGCCCTGATGCCGCACCCCGAGCGCGCCAGTTGGTGGTGGCAGCACCCGCCGCACCGGCGACCGGCCGGCTTCACGGGGCGGCCGGATCGCCTGGTGCTGTCGGCCCCCGCGCACGCTATTTTTCGTTCGATGGCCGCCGCCATCGCGGCGACGGCTGCCACTGGCGTCCAACCAGCATCCGCGGCGTCCTTGACGCCGGCAGCAAAGCTTCGTCGATGTTGATCGGGTTGGCGGTCCGGCTGATTATCCCCGATACCACCTCCTTGTCGGCTCGCCGAGCACTGCGTCAGGCGGGGTTGACCGAGGTGGAGGAACTGCGACGCGAAGTGTGCTGGAGCTTCGACATCCAGCAACCCGGGGACGTTCCCGTTACGCCCCAGGCGGTCGCCGAGCGGCTCCTCAGCATCGACGTGCTGGTGAACTACAACAAGCACCGCGGCCGCTGGTGGCTGGGCGGGTTGGAACTGGCAGCGCCTGCCAGCGATGGTACGGGACAAGCGTGGGGCAGGCTGCTCGTCGAGGACCGCGACGACCCGGAACCGGCGCGGATGCAACGCATCCTGACAACGCGGCTCGGTTTTTCGGGCGTACACGTGCGGCGCCATGGTACCCTCTGGTCGATTGGCGTGGCGGCGGGCAGCGATGCAGTGCGTGTGACTGAGGCCGCCGCGCAACGATTGCTGACCAATTCTCACGGCCAGATCAGCGAGATCGTCGGGGCAGGTCCTGGCCCGAATGGAGGCAATGTCCGCCCGGCAGCACGTTGATTGACCAGACAGCCCCCGACAACATACTATGCAGCGAGCAGGGATGCAATCGTTCCCCAGTCATCGGGTAGAAGCCCAGCGCTGTGAAGGAGGAGGCCATGGCCGAAGTACAGCTTGCGACGCTGGCGGCTGAAGCTCGGGAGGCGATTGATAGCCAGGATCTCTCCCGTGCCGCGGATGCTTGCCGCCGGGCGCTCCTACGATTTCCGCGCTGGGTGGAAGGCTACTGGCTGTTGGGCCACATCCTGGTCGAAAGCGGCTACGTGCCCCAGGCGCGCAGTTGCTTCGAGGCGGTAGCCAGCGCCATGCCCGACGATGCTCGCGCCTATCAAGGTCTTGCCGACGCCGCCGAGCAGCAGCACGATTTGGCGACGGCTGTAGCAGGGCTGATGCGCGCGCTGGAAGTCGGCGAGACCAGCCCGAGCGTGCTGGCCGAACTACGCCGGCTGCAGCAGCAGGCAGGCTATGTCATCGACGATCCGTACACGACAGCCCGCGTCGCGCACGCCCGGTTGATTGCCGGCCAGTTTGAAGAGTCGGATGTTGCCGCCGAACGCGCGTTACAACAAGAGCCCGATCGCCTTGATCTGTTGGTGGTGCAGGCCGTGGCGCGCCTTTTCGGTGGCGACCGGCGCGGCAGCGCGACGGTTTGCCAGCACCTCCTCGACCTGAGCCCTGATTGCCTGAAAGCGCTGGCGATCCTCCGCTACCTCCAGCCCGGCGCCGACTCGGCGGCGCTCGCCGCTGACCTCGAGGCGTTGGACCCGGAAGGTCAGACGCTGGTCTGGCTGCGCGGCCACATCACGACGCTCGGCTACGATGCCGACGACCTACCGGCGGCGCCTCGCCTGGTGTCCTGGCACGAGGACGACACGTCCACCGGGGAGAGAGGACGCGAACTGCGCCCGCTGGACCGGCTCATTCCAGAATTAGAGGAGGTCTGGCCGCAGTGGCTCCAACAGGCCGCCCAGGCGACGCCGGAGACTCAGGCCGACGCCGCTGTGTTCCAACCAGCGCCACCACCACCACAGTTCACGGAGTCTGCGGTACAGGCGCCGGCCGCCCCCAGTTTCCTGGGGGACGTAGACACGCTGGCCCGCGAATTCGAAGATGCAATGCGTGCGCCCGTCGCGCCACCGCTGTCGAACGAGATGGTAGGGCCTGAAGCGGAAGCAATTGCCCCCGTGGCGGAGTCGCCTGATGCCTCCGCGCTGGACTTCCCCTGGCCGCCGCAAGAGGAACCTACGGTTACGGAAGCCGCGCCCGTCGCCTGGGCAGAAGATAGCGCCCGTCAAGAAGCAGTGCCGGCCGTTTCTCCAGATCAACCGGCACCGGCCGTGCTGGTCGAGGACGAGTTCGCGCAGTGGTGGAGGTCTCCACCGGAAGAGCAGCAGCGCGATCTCGAAGCCGATGTGATGCCTGCTGTCGCCGACCAGGAGTCGGAATCACCGCCGGTTGGCGCCTGGGAAACAGTGACGACGCCGAGTGAATGGCCCGCAGAGGTTGAGTACGCCCCAGCACCGGAAATGGCTCCTGAACAACCAGTGGAGGCACGGGACTCGGCCGGTATCGTCGGTTCGGCGGAGCCACCCGTCGCTCAGGAGGAAGCACTCGCTCCGGTTCGTGAGGACGACGTGGCGTCAATGCGAAAGGCCGCAGAGGCGGCGGCGCGCTCCGGCGATCACTGGGGAGCGATCCACCACTATGGAGCGGTGCTGGCGAAACTGCGCGCCGCGTCAGACGGTAGAGGGTAAAGGAAGATAGCCGTGAACGAAACGGTAGCAAACCTGATGAAGATGCCCGGCGTCAGTCTGGCGGCCGTCGTGGAGCGGGATGGTACCGTGCTGGCGGTATCGCACGAGGAGCCGGTGAGCGAGGTCATGGCGGCGTTGTCGTCCGCTATCTTTGGCGCGATTGGTGACGCCTTGACCAAAGGGGGCATTGCACCACTGGAGTCGTGCCTTTTTGAGGCCGGTAGCACATCAATCCAGTTGCAGAGCGCCGGTGCGCGCATCCTCGTTGCCGTCACCGCCAACGACGCCAACGTCGGCCGAATCAAGCTGGCGCTGCGCCGCGCGGCGGAACGCGAGGCGGTCTGACCGCCGTAGGCTACGTTTGGCCTGCCTCGTGTGCAAGGCAAGCAGGGCTTACCGAGGCACACTCTCTAGAGTAGGTAGATACGATGACCTTGGCCGTGCGGACATTGCTGGCGCGCTTGCTGCCGTTTGTTGGCATCCTCGCCCTCCTCATCAGCGCCGCGCCGCCGGCTTCGGCGGACACCCCGACCGCCGCGCCCCCTTCGCTGGACTACGCGCTGCCCGATGGTCACTTTTATACGCAAGCAAACGGTTCCCCGTTAGGCAAGAGCGCCACCGGCTTCCTGCTGGCGGATGACGGCGGCATCGCCTTCTGGACCGATTATCAGCAGCTCGGCGGTGTCGGGTTACTGGGCTACCCGATATCCGGCCGTTTCATGCAGGCCGGCTTTGTGGCGCAGGCCACCCAGCGCGGCATCTTGCAGTGGCAAGCGAACAGCAGTAGTGTGGCGCTTACCAATGTCTTCGATCAGTTGCACGACGCCGGTAGAGATGCCTGGTTGCAGAGCACGTACCAGATACCGCCGCAGGTAGCATTGAACGAGAAGGGGCAGACCTTCGCCCAAATCAGCCAGCATCGTCTCACCTTGCTCGACAGCAACCCGGCCATCAAGGCTCGCTATCTGGCAACCCCGGATGCCGTGCAGTTTTACGGGCTACCGACGTCAGCGCCTGTCGACTTTGGCCCGATGATCGCCGTGCGCTTCCAGCGTGTCGTCTTTCAGTATTGGAAGATCGCCGAGCCGTGGGCGAAGGTCGGCGATGTGACCCTCGTCAACGGCGGTGATGTCGCCAAGGCGGCTGGACTGCTTCCGGCCAGTGCCATCACGGCGAGCGCGCCGCCAATTGTCGATGGCCAGGCGGCGATCATACCGTGGTCCGGCTGGTGGTGGCCGGCATCGCTGCAGCCGTATACGCCGCCGTACCTGTTCCAAGCGAACGGCACCCTGGCCAAGTACGACGCCTACGTGCAGGCGGGAGGCGCCCCCTCGCCCGACACGCAAGGGTGGGAACGTCAGCACATCATTTTCAATGACCCCTCCCTCTTCTGGGCTGGCCACTGTAACGGCTGGGCCGCGTCCGCCCTCCTTGAGCCGGAACCCACGAAACCGGTGACGGCCCGCGGCGTCACCTTCAGTGTTGCTGACCAGAAGGGGCTCCTGGCCGATTATCATTTCTCGGACTCGCCGCTCTGGGAATACGGCAGCACCCAGGTTGCCTTGCAGCCGGCAGATTTGCAGCGCATGGTGCTGCAATGGGTCGGCGGGCAGCACAAAGGCTTTGTGATCGATGACTACACGACAAGCGATCAGATCGAGAGCTACCCCGTCTACCGCTTCCACATTGTCTACATTACCGATCCGCTCGACCCCAACAAGACGCACGTGCAACTGACGCTGTGGATGGCCAGTTACCACGTCGACGCGAACTTCGTCGGTTCCACCCCCTATCCCGGTCCCGACGGCCAGCGCTTCGACTACTTCATCTACGGTCCGAAGGACCAGCCGACGGGTGGGGATTGGGAAGGCGCCAGTTTGATCGGCAAGCAGGGACACCCCCGCTTTATCTGGTACCCGGATCCGAACGTCCGCAACCTGGGCCGCACCCTGACGTCGCCTTCGCTGGATTACGGCACCGTCCTGGCGATCCTGGGCCGGCCACAACCGAAGCCCACCGCCTTTGGACCAGAGATACGTCATCTGGTCGCCGCCGCCGGCACACAAGAAGTTCCTTGGAATGGACGATGAACAGCGCGTCGGCGACATGCCCGCTCGTTGCTCCTATCGCTCATGGAGGGCCTCGACTGTGCTACGCTGTCTGGAAGCGAGCCAAGGCGGCCTGGGGCGTAGACGGGCTATGGCGCAGTAGGAGGCGGCGGTGACCGGGCGCATCGTAGCGGCGGATGACGAGGCGGATATTCGTCGTCTTGTCGCGTTCACGTTGCGTAGACGTGGCTATGTAGTGATTGAAGCGAGTGCCGGCGATGAGGCGTTGACGCTTATCAAGCAGGAGCACCCCGATCTAGCAGTGCTGGATGTGCTGATGCCGGGCATGACTGGCATTGAAGTCGCCCAGGCGCTCAGCCAGGACCCGACAACAGCGTCCATTCCGATCATCCTGCTCTCAGCGCTTGGTCAGGTCACCGACGTCAAGGCCGGCTTGCAGAGTGGCGCGCGCATCTACCTGACCAAACCGTTCGCCCCACCGGACCTCGTGGCTAGCGTCGCCAACGTGCTGGCCAGTCGTGAGGCCGAGGCGACCTAGCAATGGTGTGCAGTCTTCTGGCGGGATAGACGCGCCAGGAGACGAACGCGCGCCAACCGCTGATATACTGATGATGGCCGGTTCAGCAATGCAATGGAGTACAATTTTGCCGACTTATGAGTATGAGTGCCTCGAACGGAAGCATCGTTTCGAGCGCTATCAAAGTTTTAGTGAAGCTGCAGTGAGTACCTGCCCAGAGTGCGGCAGTGCGGTACGCAAGGTGCTACAGCTGGTTGGCCTCGTGTTCAAGGGTTCCGGCTGGTACAAGACTGATTCCCGCAATGCCACCGCAGCCGGCAAGGCGGATATAGCGAAGGATTCCGGTGACAGCGCTTCCACGGAAGCCAAGTCGTCCGGCGAGACCAAGGCCGAAAGTTCCGCAAAGTCCGAAGGTTCCGGCAGTGCGGAGACCAGCAAGTCGGGTGGCGGCAAGAAGTCGGAGAGTAGCACAAAAGCGGATGGCGGCAGTAAGACCGCGCCGGTGGCGGCGAGCAGTAACGGTTGAAGACAGCGGATGGAAGGATGACAGAGTTACGGGTTGCGGTATCAATCCTCAATGCGGACCTCAGCGCGCTGGCGGAGACGGTTCGGCAGATCGAAGGTGCAGGCGCCGATTCGATTCAGGTTGACGTGATGGACGGCCACTTCGTCGCAAACCTGGCACTGGGTCCCCAGGTTTGCGCCGCTGTTGCTGCGCACACGACTCTCCCCGTGGAAGTACACCTGATGGTGGAACACCCCGAGCAGTTCCTGCGAGCCTTTGCCGAGGCCGGCGCCACCTACTTGATCGGCCACATCGAGGTACTGGATGACCCCGCCGCCTTCGCGTCCGAAGTGCGCGCGTTGGGCAAACGGCCCGGCTTCGCCATCAATCCAGAGACGCCTGCTAGCCGCCTGATCCCGCACCTTGGCCTTGCGGACTTGATTGTGGTGATGGGTATCCACCCCGGCGCCGGCGGCCAGACCTTCATGCCGGAGACGTTGGAGACGGTGCGCCAGTTGCGCGCCGCTCGAGTGGGTGCCATGCCGTCCTTGCAGCTCGATGGCGGCGTGAATGCAGGCACGGTCCAGCAGATTGCTCAGGCCGGCGCCGAGGCGGTGATCGGCGGCTCCTTCGTCTTCCGGCATCCTCGTGGCGTTGCCGCGGCAATCGCTGAGTTGAAGCGGGCGTGATCCGGCAGTATCGTAGAGGCAGACGAGAGTAAGAGAGAGAGCAAGCATTAATGGCGGGGGAGAGGCTGGGCGTCGCTGTGATCGGCGTTGGCGTGGGGCGCGGCCACATTCGCGACTATCTGGACTGTCCACAGGCCCAACTGCTGGCGATCTGCGATCAGGACTCGGTACGGCTGGCGGAGGCCGCCGCGCGCTATGGCGTCGAGACCACCTACACCGACTATCACGAGTTGTTAAAGCGGACTGATCTGCAGGCGGTGTCCATCGCTTTGCCGAATTTCCTCCATGCTCCGGTGGCGATTGATGCGCTCAAGGCGGGCAAACACGTCCTGTGTGAGAAGCCGTTAGCCCTCAATGCCCAGCAGGCGGAGGAGATGGTGCAGACGGCTCGCGCCAGAGGCCTCACCCTGATGGTGAACTTCAACTACCGCTTTGGCGAGGCCGCCTGGATGATCCATAATGCCGTCGAGGCAGGCGAGTTGGGTGACATCTATTACGCTCGTACCACTTGGCTGCGCAACCGAGGCATACCCGGCATCGGTGGCTGGTTCACCAACAAGAAGCTGTCCGGTGGGGGCGGCCTGATCGACCTCGGTGTCCACCGTCTGGACCTGGCGCTCTGGTACATGGGCTACCCGCAGCCGGTGTCCGTGAGCGGCGCCACCTATGGTGAGTTCGGCAAGGCGCTGGCGGCGCGACAGGGCAAGAGCTTTGACGTCGACGACATGGCGATCGGCTTCGTCCGTTTCGCCAACGGCGCGTCGCTGTCGATTGAGGCGTCCTGGGCCGGCAATAGCGACAAGCGCGAAGAGATGTCGACGCGAGTCTGGGGCAGCAAGGGCGGCGCCGTGATGCGCAATGCCGGCGAGGGCTACGACTTCGAGTCGCGGCTTTACCTGGAAGTAGCCGGCACGTTGCAGGAAACACGCCCGCTGGAGAAGCCCGTTGGCATGGAAACCGTGCGCGGCCACTTCGTGCGCTGCATCCTGGCGGGGGAGGAAGTGATCGCGCCGGGCGAACACGGCCTCACCATCATGCGCATCCTCGACGGCATCTACGAGTCAGCAGCCAGCGGCCGGGAGGTGCGTTTCGAGGCGTAGCCCGCCCTTTATGAAGTTTGACGAATAGATCGGGTATTCGGATAGAGTTGTAGGACCCAGAGGGTACCCTGCCCCTGTGCCTGCCCTGCTTGCCTACCAACAATCGATCGATGTTTGCACCCGAGCCAGGGCAGGCACGGGGGCAGGGTACCCTATCTGTCATGCTGAGGGTGTTGCGGGCTGGGGAGAGGACT
>DAIMXP010000017.1:0-79424 GCA_036734945.1 Chloroflexota bacterium | reverse complement strand
GGAGGGATTGCAGTGCTGGCCGCCTGCGGCGGCAGCGGCGCGGCATCCAGCAGCAGCACCGCTGCTTCGACCGCCCCGGCCACCGTCGCATCATCCAGCGCGGCGAAAGCCACGCCGGCTAGCACTAGTTCCACACAAGCCGCTGCGCCGACCAATGCGCCGAAACCCACGACAACCCCGGCCGCCGCCGCATCATCCAGCGCGGCGAAAACCACTGTGCCGGCCAACGCTCCGAAACCCACGCCAACCCCCGCGGCGGGCGAAACGCACAAGGGCGCCGCCACGACGATCGACCTCTGGTACGGCTGGGGCGGTGCCGACTCCATTCAGACCTGGGGAGTGCTCGGCAAACAGATGGGGCAGGACCTCACCGGCTTCAACGTCCACTGGGAGGTCGCCAACAACAACACCAAGCTCCTCACCGCCATCGCCGGTGGTAGCCCGCCGAACGTCGCCTTCGGCAATGCGCCCTACCCGGAGTTCTGGGCCCGGGGCGCGGCCAACCAACTCGATGGCTTGATCGCGAGGAGCAAGGTGACCACCAGGGCCGATATTGCCGCCCCCTACTGGGCATATGCGAGCTACAAAGGGAAGACGTACGGCGTCCCCGCCGGATCCGCCTTCATGGCCTATGCCCTCTGCCTGGATATGACCAACCTACAGAAGTATGGTATCGATCCGAAGACGCACTCCTGGGATTGGGACACGCTGACCCAATTGCAGCAACAACTCACGCAAACCGCGTCCGACGGTAGCATCGCCATGATCGGTTTCGACCCGCTCGACGCGATGGGCGGCGCTGCTTCCGGTGGCAACCCCTTTTACTGGGCCCAGGCTTGGCAGGTCGACTACTTCGATGAGAACGCCGGCACGTTCAACTACGATAACGAGCAGTTCATTGCGGCGATGACCACCGTCAAGAAGGTCCGTGATATCGCCGGAGGCCCACAGAAGATATCCGGCTTCTACAAGAGTTACGGCCAATGGACGGATAGTCCGGCCGCGGCGTTTCCCGCCGGAGTCGAAGATATGGAGATCAATGGCTACTGGACGCCCGGAACGCTTGCCCATAGCGCCCCTCACCGCGAGTTCGCCTACACGTGGGCGCCCGTTCCAGCCGCACACAAGGGCTACAAGTTCCAGTCCACCGCGAACCATAACGCCTTCATCCCGAAGGGGGCAAAGAACATCGACCAGTCGTTTCAACTCATTGAGTACCTCGTCGGGGACACGGCCGAAGAGATCATGTTCAATGGCGAGGGATGGGTCGGACCCCGCCAGTCATTCCTTCAGAAGGTGGACGTTAGCAAGTATCACGGACTCGACTTCTACATCAACTCGGCCAAGCAAAACGATAAGCTCAACGGCATCCTCTCCAACCCCATCGAGGGCTTCTGCGCGACGCAATGGAATAAGGCGCTGCAGAACGTGCTCTACGGCAAGTCCCAGCCGAAGGATGCTCTGACGCAACTGCAGCAGCAGGTAACGAACGAGATGCAGCAGCAGTTCCCGAACGGGTAGGGCTACCGGACGCGAGCAGCAGCGTCGGACGGAAGGGCTCGATGGCCGGGCCCGGCCAGGGTGGGAGAAGGGGAGACGATGAAACTTTGCGCGAACGTACCGGGGGACAGTTCCCAGAAGATTGCCGCGCTTCGGCGGCTGGGCCTCTGGGGAACCGGGCTGGGCGTTGACCTCCACTGGAGCGCTCCAGAGGCACGGAGGCAGGTGGAGCCCTTCCGCGCTGCCGGTATCGCGGTCGTCCAGGTCGGCTGCTACCGCAACCTGGTGGCAACGGATGAGTCGGTGCGTGCAGCCGCGATTCGGGACGTCGGTCAGGCGATGGAACTCGCTGGGGAGATGGGCGTCCCGGCGGTCATCTGCGGTGGCGGACACCGCCATCCCGACCACGCGGCTGCGGTGTTTGCTGTCCATCCAGACACGTGGTCGGACCGTGCCATCGACGTACTGGTCGAGAGTTGTCGGGAGATCGCTGCCACGGTGTCTGCCCTTGCCGCGACGCTCTGCCTGGAGCCGTGGGCGATCACGACCCTCGACTCACCCGCGCGGCTGGAGGAGGTGATGCGTCGGGTTGACCATCCCAAGGTCGCTGTGGAGTTGGATCCGGTCAACATGATGACCATTGATCGCTACGCGGATACCGCCGGGTTCCTGACTGAATGCTTCGACCGATTGGGAGAGAAGATCCGTCTGGTCCACGCCAAAGATACCCTGCTCAAGCCCGAGCCGTTCACCTATCATATGAGCGAGGCGGCGCCCGGCGAGGGTGTACTGGATTTCCGGACCTTACTCGAACTGATGCAGCGCCTGCCTGCTGACACGCCGCTGCTGATTGAGCACCTCTCGGACGAGGGGACGATCGCCAGAGCGCGCGATTACATCGCTGGCGAAGCGTCGCGCCTCGGCTTCGTCTTGACCTGAGTGGCGGTGTCTGACGCGATCAAAGGGTGAGTGGGAGAAGTATTATGCTACGGCTTGGCTTTCATACGGATGCCTTCAATAGCGCCTACTGGAGCTTTGAGCAGTGTCTGCAGTGGGCACAACGGAACGACGTCCACTACATCGAGTGCGGCACGATAGACGGCGTGAGTTGGATACATGGTCTCGGCTATCAGCCGCATGTCGCGCTCTGGGAGGACCCGCAGCTCTTACGGAGGAAGATGGAGGGCTACGGCGTTCAGTTCTCCCAGCTTGACGCTGCCTTTCCGCTCTCGCGTCCAGAGGGGATCACGCTGGGCGTGGAGTACGTCCTCCGGACGATCCGTTGGGCGAAGCTGGCCGGGTGTCCCATGGTCGATACGACAGATGACCGGCAGAAGCCGGCAGGTATGACGGATCGCGAAGTCCTTGACCAGATGCGCTGGGCGTACGGCCAGATTCTGCGGGTAGCAGAGGCCTACGGCATTACGGTCAACATCGAGCCCCACGGCTATTACACGACCAGGCCGGAGTGGATGGCGGAGTTGTTGGCGTGCTCGGACTCCCCCTACCTTCGCCTGAACATGGACACCGGCAATACGTTCATCGCCGGTGCGGATCCTGTGGCCTATCTCCGACAATTCCGAGACAAGGTGAGCCACGTCCACATCAAGGATGTCAGCAGCCAGTTGGCGGCGGCGATGCGCGGCGAACTCACCGGCATCGCCGTGAGCCACTGCGCCGTCGGCGAGGGGGTGAATGGTGAGAGCATCCGTCAGTGTGTCGAGTTCCTTGCCCGCACAGGTTTTGACGGGGTGTTGAGCATCGAATGCGAGGGGCAGGGTGGCCCGATGATTGAGCGCAGTCTTGCCTGGATTCGAAGTGTGCTGCGCCAGATTGAGGCAGGTTCAGGTGCCCGGGATTCCCCGGGCACGTCGACCTCAAGCTGAGCACGGCCGCACTGTTGCGGCCCGGTACGGATTCTTGTGTTGCCTTTAGCGGGAGGGACCTTACGTCATGAGCAAGCAGTATCGCGTCGGCGTTGTCGGCTGCGGCGACATCGGCCGCCAACACGGCCGCGCCTACCGGGCGGTGGAATCGGTTGATCTGGTCGCCGCTGCGGATGTCAACCCGGGAGCGCTGGAGGCCTACGGCAAGGAACTGGAGATTCCCCATCTGTATGGCAACTACCACCAGATGCTGGAGCAAGAGCGTCTCGACATCCTCAGCATTTGCACTTGGCCGCAGACCCACCTCACCATCATCGGCGACGCAGTGCGCCATCCGCTCAAGGCCATCTACTGTGAGAAACCCCTGTGCATGAGCCTGGGTGAAGCGGACGACATCGTTGCTCTGACGCGGGCGGCCGGCATCCCGACGATCGTCGGGCACCAGCGGCGCTACGTTGATCGCTGGGCGAAGGCCAGGGAGATCGCCCACAGCGGGGCGATCGGCGAGATCGTGCGCCTGGAGGCCGCCTGCGAGAAATGGGACATCTTCCAGTGGGGCACCCACTGGGTGGATATGCTTCGCTTCTACAACAACGACGAGCCGGTCGGGTGGGTGTTCGCGCAAGTCGACCGTCGTTGGGATCGGATTAACTACGGTCACCGCCTGGAGACCGAGTGTATCACGCTGTTTGGCTTTCAAAATGGCGTGCGCGGCTACATCGAAACCGGCGACCACGCCGCCGGCTTCTACAACCGCATTCTCGGGACAGAAGGCACTATCGAGGTGAATCAGCCGCACATGCCCCTCCGAGCGCGTGTGCGAGGGGAGCGCGACTGGATCGTGCCGGAACTCAACGAGACCAGGAGTGGCATTCAGATTGCTGTCGAACATCTCCTGGAGACGATCGAGACCGGTGCTCCGCACCTGATGCACCTCGATTCAGCTCGCGCGACCATGGAGATCCTCATGGCCACCTACCAATCAGCGCTGACCGGAAAGCTCATCGAACTGCCTCTCACGGTGAAGGACTCCCCTTTTGCCGCGCTGCTGGCTCGCGCAGGTATTCCACTGGTCGTCGCTTAGTCGAGATGTGATCGCCACGACGCGCCCCTGGGTAGACGATGTCAAGATGATTGCGCATCTGAGAGGATTGGGGACATGACACAGTTCGTGTGGCAAGCTGAAGCTGGCGTGTTGCAGTTTCAGACCGAACTCATCCAGGGGAGCGTGCGTGCAGATGGCGCTCGGCAAGCGGTCACGGATCTCGTGTACCGACCAACTGGGACCAGAATAGATCGGGAGATGATCCTCGCGCTGTACCGCTTACTGTGCCGGTCAGGCTGGATGGGTGAAGCGCGGACGATGCCGCATACGGCAAGCCGGACCGATGATGGGATCGAGGTCGTCTGGGCCCCGCGCCTTGGCCATCAGGTGGAATTGCGCGCTCGCTTTGCCATCTGTGAACCGGGTCAGATCGACTGCACCATTGAGGTGACGGGCCAGGCGCATTATCCAGACTATGAAGTGTTCGTATCGAACTACTTCACGACCCCTTTCCGACCTGGCGGCTATGTGGGACCAGTTCGGGGCGAGCAGTCGACAGCGCCGCTGCAGATCCAACCAGAGGCAAACAAGGTGTTTCGTGACATGTACGTTGCCTTCCCCAGAGATGAACACGCGGCCCAGCTCATTACCGATGGGCGTTGGCAACGCGGCCGCCACTTCACGCGCTTCCTACCAGCGCGTTACTACGGTCTACCAGTAGGGTTTTACAGTCAGTGCGATGGTCCCATCGACGTCCTACTTATGGGACTTCCGCGAGATGTGTTCGCGGTGAGTATGGCCTACGCGACAACCGATCCGACGGACAGCGTGGGTCAACACAACTCCCTGTATCTTTCCCTGTTTGGGCGAGACCTTCATCCTGGTGAAAGATGGCAGACGACGGTCCGCCTGACGGTTGGAGCCTTCAACCGCGATGTCCGTCAACATCAGGCGCAATACGAAGAGTTTCTAACGACCTACAGCGCTCAGCCGGGGTCCGTGGAGATGAGCATGTGATTGTCTTCCGCGATCTCCCGTTCGCCTCGGTGGAGCAGGCCGCAGTGCCGGCGGCGCCACAGCGGATGCTTCGGGTCCGGCAAGCTATGCTATGTCCATGGCAACGATGCTCTATGTCCGTTCGGGCGGTGCCGACCAGGTCTGGCACATCATCCGCCACCCGCCCCGCCGCGAGGATCCGGTGTGGTCGCACCGCCCGGCACTGTGCGGCGCGTACGGGACCGGCACCCCCTGGAGCAGCCAGGCTAGCTGGTACGAGCATGTCTTCATCCGGCAAGGATTGCCTCTCGGGAAGGTCTGTCCCTACTGCCAGGAGCACACGGACCCGACGCGGCCTAGGCCCGCCCCATCGGGAGAGCTGGGGCCGAGCAAGTAAACGCCCGGAAATCGCGCCAGGATGTGGCCCGCTTTTTGCATAGTGCCCTGCGCAGATGGTTCCATTGGATGTACGGGCCTGTCTCGGAGGACTAGCGTGATGCTGCCACCGTCCCGAGCCGTTGCCGGCCTGCTGTCTTCCTTGCTCATCCTCACCAGTTGTTCGGTAGGCGCCACAGCATCTAACGGCAGCGGGTCGCGTTCAGCGGCCAGTTCCCCCTCCAGCGTGGCGGCGGTGACGAGCAGCGCACCGAGCACGATGGCTGCGCCCGTTACAGCAAGCAGTGTTGCTGCAACAACCACAGTACTGACGACGACAGCTCTCTCTGAGACTTCGGCGGGGCAGCGCAGTACGGCGACCCCGGTCCAAACGGTCGCCGGTATCCCGACGCCGGAGCTGGTCGCCGCCAGCGTGCCGGTTGCAAACGGCCAGAGTACCCTGGCGACGGATTCCATCATCAATGTCGCCAGGAAGGACACGCCGGGTGTCGTGCAAATCACCAACGAGCAGGTGCAACTGGGTTCCCTCGCTGGCAACCAGGTAGTGCCGGCTGGCGTGGGCACCGGTATCATCCTTGACGCTCAAGGTCACATCCTGACGAACGACCACGTCGTGCGCGGGGCACAAAAACTCGTCGTCGCCCTCGCCAGCGGCACACAGGAATACCCGGCGACGCTCGTCGGAGCCGACCCGCGGACCGATTTGGCCGTGATCCAGGTCAGTGGCGCCAAACTCTCGCCGCTGCTCCTTGGCGACTCCAGCAAGCTTGTTGTCGGACAATGGGTGGTGGCTATCGGCAACGCTCTGGCGCTACCGGGTGGTCCAACGGTCACAGCCGGTGTCGTCAGCGCCCTGGGTCGCACGGTCCAGGAACCGCCGATCCAGAGCGCTAGTGGTCAGAGCGGAGCGACGAGCACTGCCCAGGCTTCGATCGCCGGTCCGTACCTCTTCGACGTCATACAGACGAGCGCGCCGATCAATCCCGGCAACAGCGGCGGACCGCTGGTGGACCTCGATGGCCGCGTCGTCGGCATCAACACCCTGGCGGCCGTCCAAACCGAGCCCGGTGGCCCGCAGGCCCAGGGAATCGGCTTCGCCATCGGCATCAATACCGCCAAAAAGATTGCCGACGCACTGATGGCGCAGGGCCACATCAACTACGCCTACCTCGGCGTGAACGTGATCACCAATAGCCCGGCGCTGGCCGCCCAGTACGGCTTGCCGAGCGTCACCGGCGTTGTCGTTATCAGTCTGCCCACAGTCTCCCCGGCCGCGACAGCCGGCGTGCAACCAAAGGACGTCATCACCGCCATTGACGGGCATGCGATCACCGATACCAGCGTCCTTTCCGGCATTTTAGCGTCCTACAAACCGGGTGACAGGATCACGCTGACCTGGGTACAGGCCCAGGGCAACCAGAAGGTCAGCAAGCCGGTCACGCTGGGTCAGGCGCCACAGGCATAGCAGCAGCGGGCTCGATGCGCGGGCGGTTACGAACACCGCGCGAGGTCCAGAGCAGCCAGCCGGTAATGGCATAGGCCAGAGCAGTGATGCCGACGCCCCACCAGACAATCGCCGGGCGGAAGACGAACTCCACCAGGTGCCTGCCGGCAGGCGCTGCAGTCGCGAGGAGCAGCGTGTCGGCGCGCCGCAGCGGCACAGTCCGGTGGTCCAGTTGCACCTGCCAGCCAGGATAGTCGAGTTCGCTGTACACCAACAGGCCAGGCGCGCTGCTGACGTATCGGACGACCAGATAGCCCGGTTGCTGGTCGATGAGGTGCAAGCGATCGGGCGTGGACGGCTCAGCGACGGGCGGTGACGACCCTTGCAGCAGGGCATGACTCTGCGGCGCGAAGTCGTTGGATGCCAGCAACGGATACGGGTCGGCGCCGCGTGGCAGTACCCAAAGCTGGTGGACTAACGTGACAATCGGGCGTGACTCCGGCACGGCATAGAGGAATATCGGGTGCTTGCCGGCGCTGGCGCCGGCCGGAACCAGCCAGCCGTGGCTCGAAGCCTGGCGATTCGGCCGCCAATCTAACGTCCAGCGCACGGCCAGCAGTTCCCAGTAGCGGTTGGGCGATACGGCCGTGCGCAAACGGGCGAGCGCCCGTGGCCGTAGTTCGTCCATACCGTTGATGAGGGGCAACCGCCAGACGTAGCCGGCGTCGGAGGCCACCAACCCGTTGCTGTCCAAGCGGCCCGCCCACGGGTCACTGCGAACGGCGGCCAACAGGGCCGGCGGTGCATATGGGGACTGGGCGCCAAGGCGTAAGTTTCCGCCCCAGCCGGAAGGCGCCACACTTGCCCAGGCCAGCAGCGCCAGGCAACCAGCCGGCACCGGCCCCAGCAGCGCCTCTTGAAAGCGACAGGCGAGGAGCAACACTCCGGCAGCAATCAGCACGACGTAAGGCACAATCAGCATATCCCGGGTAGGAAACGGCTGCGCAAGCAAGAGCGGCTGTTGGAGCCGCCACGCGCTCATGCTGATGCCCACTGTCACGGCAACCAGCGAAGCCCCCGCAAGGACACGCTGCAGCTGCCTGTGCAGGCGATCAACCTGGAGATCACCCGTGACGGCGGATTGCATTGGCGGCGCGTCCTGGCCGACGAACCAGGCCGCACCATATGCTGAGAGCACCGCTGCACTGAGCGCGCTCAGGATGACCGCCCGCTCCTGATCGCGGAACAGCGCATAGCCGGGGACGAGTTGATGGAACAGCGGATAGAGGAAGCCGTGCCCTCCCAAACTGAGTAGCCAGCCTACGGCCAGCATGAACAGCCAGAAGCCGGCCCCTCGCTTCCAGCCGGCCACCGCTCCTGCCAGCACCAGCGGCAACAACACAGGGCCGAGCGTGAGGGAGCGTGTGATCGGCCCGGTTGGAACAAGGATTGCCTTCAGGTCGGAAGGAGAAAAGCCGCCCGCCGCCTTCACATAGGGCAGTGCCGTCCGTACCGACAGCGCAGCGAGTTCTGCACTCGGCAAATATTGCGCTGCGGCAATGCCGCCGGCGAGGGCGAACGCGGCGGCAAGGGCCAGCACAAAGCGTCGCGCCGTCGGCCCTGGCGCGGCGGACGTTCGCCACATGTTCCGGATCAACACTGCGGACAGCGGCAAGAGCAACGTCGCCGCATACAGGAGGGTCTGGGCATGCCCCGCCAGGGCCGCCCAACCGCTGATCAAAGCCGTCAGCGCCAACCAGCGCCGCTGGCGTTCGTTACAGCGTACTGCCTCCGCCAGCCGCAGCAGGCAGTAGGCCTGCCAGGGCAGCCAGGCGCTCGCTTCCAGGATGGGGAGTTGTTGTAACGGGTAGGAGGTCATGTAACCGCCGACAGCGTAGGCGATGCCGGCCAGGACACCGCCGGCGACACTCCTTGAACACCATCGCCCGAGAGCAAAGGCGCCCGCCGCCGCCAGCAGCAGGTGAAGTGGCAGCAGCCATTCCAGGACTCCCAACGTGAGCGCCCGGTGCAGAGCAAGGAGCAGCCCGTGCAGGACGATGTGTGGCGGATACCAGAAGGCAGTCTGCAATTCCGCCAGGTAGGGGTGCCCGCCAAAGGTGTACGGATTCCAGAGCGGCAAGCGCCCCCGTTCCAGTTCCGCCACCGCAAAGGCGTGCAGGGCAAAAAACTCGCGGGTGAAGTCGCCGCTGGCAATACTCGCGGGCGCCCAGGGGTTCCCCAGCGGCCAGCAAAAGACGAGAACGACACTGACCAACAAGGTAAGTCCGGCATGCCGACGCAATGACAGTCCTATTCCAGTGGAACCAGACGGAGTGACTGGGCGCGTGTTTCCACTGCAGCGATCGCGGCCAGGGCTTGCGGCAAATCGGGATGGAGGAGCGCGCGGTACTCGCCCAGGCGCCCGGCGCTGTAACAGTCCGTTTCTGGAGGAATGTCGTCAACGGCGGCCGGATGCAAGACCCATTCGGTCCACCTGCCGCGGACGTGCCTGGTCCACTCGAGCAAAATGCCAGCATCGCCCAGAGCATCGCCCGCCGTCAGCGACCAGACGCAATCAGCCCCGGCGAACTGCTTCCAGCAGCGACGTGAACGGCGTGCCCACGGTCCCAACGTCACCTGCGCTACCAGCGTTCGCATGCCTCCGCCATCCGGCCACTGCGGGGCGCGGCAGCGTGCCGTCATGCCATGGGCGCCGGCGATTCCTGCCGCAATTGGCGCCAGGCGCGGATGCAACTGCACGTGGTGGTGGCCATCCAGATGTCTGAACTGCAAGCCGAGGCGATGGCCCTGCTCAACCTGTGCTTCCCATTCTCGCCTTACCTCGTCCAAAGCGATGCGACCGGTAGCTAGCCGACGACAGAATGCCCCGAGATTCCAAAACGTTCCTTGCTGAGAGACCAGTGACGGCACACGATCCGGGCCGGTGACGGGGCGGCCGCACGTCAGGACGAGGTGGATGCCGACGTCTAGTTGTGAGAAGCGCCGACCCATGGCCGCGGCCTCTTGCGCTGCACTGCCGTTGGCCATCCAACTGGCTGCCGTCAAGACTCCCCGACCTGCCGCCTCGGCGACCGCGAGATTCACTCCCACCGACATGCCGAAGTCATCCGCCGTAATCGTCAGTCGCCGATATCCCGCTGATCGGTCCTCTGCTGTGGTTGAGTCAAGCCGCATTGCGCTCCCCGAACCTGAACGTATCAAGAAAAGGTATAGGGCATGGTAAAGCATGCGTAAAGCCCGCGTCCAAAAGTACTAACACTCAGGTGGCAATGGCTGGCGCACCAACCACACACGATTTCGCTCGGCTCCTGGGCTGCTCCGTGTCGTTGACGCCTGACGACGCTGCTCGTACCCTTGCATAAGACGAGTCGTACCGTGGGGAGAGCGCATGAAACTGGCCGGTAAGGTTGCTTTAGTGACGGGTGCAGGTTCCGGGATCGGGCAGGCCATCGCCATCCTGTTTGCAGCAGAAGGCGCGCGTGTCGGGGTTGGCGACTACGCCGTGGACGGTGGCGCTGCCACGGTCGACAGCATTCGCAAGGCTGGCGGTGAGGCGGAGTTCCTGCAGCTCGACGTCTCCAGGAGCGCCGACGTGCAACGAACGATCAACAGCGTGCTCCAGCGCTGGAGCCGCCTCGACATCCTCTGCAACAACGCCGGCATCGGTGTCGCGGCAACGGTGGTCGACACGGCAGAGGAAGATTGGGATCGTACGATCGCCGTTGACCTCAAGGGCGTGTTTCTGGGCTGCAAGTACGCCATCCCGGCGATGCTTGAACACGGCGGCGGCGTCATCGTCAACACGGCGTCGGTGGCCGGTCAGGTTGGCGTGCTCAACCGCGCGGCGTACTGTGCAGCGAAGGCCGGGGTGGTCGGTCTCACCAAGTCAGTTGCCGTCGACTACGTCACACAGAACATCCGCGTGAACGCCATCTGCCCCGGTACCGTCGACTCGCCCTGGATTCAGCGCATCCTGAGCGCGCAGCCGGACCCGGTCGGTGAACGGCAACGCATGGTGGAACGCCAGCCGATGGGGCGGATGGGGCAACCGGAGGAAATCGCCAGGGCTGCTCTCTACCTGGCTTGCGACGACAGTGCGTTCGTGACTGGGACTGCCCTGATCATCGACGGTGGACTGATGGCGCGGTGAACAACTCAGCACGCCGTACACTTGCACATGCTTGATGACAGGTCGTTCAGTCCCCCGCCGGCTCGGGTGGGGAGCGGAGCCCAGCGCCGGGTGCCCTGGGGTTTCTGGCACATCGTCGCCATCCTCGGCCTCAGTATTGCCGGCTGGCTGGTCGCCATCGCGCTCGTGATCGCAGGGCTAGTCCTCGTTCGAGTCGGGACGGGGAGCATGCCGAGTATGGACACGCTTGGCTTTGGACTGGTTCTGACTATCCTGCTCTACCTGATCCTCTATCTGGCGATTATTGTCGTCGTCCGTAGTTGCAGGGGCTGGGACGACCTTGGCTACCGCGCACCGGGCTGGCGGACCATGCTCGGCGTTGTGGCCTTCCTACCGATCTGGTATGGCGTGCTGTTCGTCGCCGGCGCTGCCTCGGCTTACGTCATCAACCATGGCAAGCCGATACCATCGAACGTCACCGAGCTCTTTGGCCCAGGCGGTCTGAAGAGCGTCAGCCCTGCCGTCATCGTGCTCGTCCTCGTTGTGGCAGCAGTCGTCGCGCCTGTGGTGGAGGAGGCCCTCTTTCGCGGTGTCCTCTACCAATGGTTACGCGGACGGATCGGTGTTGGGCCGGCGGTGGTACTGGATGGTGGGCTGTTCGCCTGCGCGCATCTCGTCTCCGGCATCGCCGGCCTCTGGAAGCTCTTGCCGGTGCTTTTCGTCATGGGCTGTCTGCTGGCGATCGTCTTCCAGCGTAGCCGGAGCCTGTTTGCTTCCATGGTGCTCCACGGTACGAACAACGGCCTCGCCCTGGCCTTCCTCCTGGTCACGCTGCAGCGGTGAGGCTGACAAGCAGTGCCGCGACTGCGGGCCCACGAGTGGGCCCGCAGTCGCGGCACTATCGCTTACTCTTCCAGCGCTCTGGGCTCCTCGGGTGTCTGGAGCACCAGCGTATCGGACTCGCGACGGCTCGGCAAGCGGCGGGAGACCTGCCTCTGCACGAAACCGAGCGCGCGCACCCAGGGCAGGTTATCGACGCGCGCCCTCTTGTAGGCCTTGATCAGCGCGTGCGATCCGATGATGCCGTCCTCCAGTTGCTGCACATAGGCCGCGAGGCCCTCCAGGTGCATGGCTGCTTCCTCCCGTTCGCGGGTAGAAGCAGCAGTGTCGTAATTCTGCAGTACCAACCACTGCGTGCGCGCCCGGTCGAGGCTGCGACGAGCGATCGCCAGGTCGCGCGACCGCTGCTCGATCAACTCCTCTTGCTCGTCGATGAGCTCGAGCAGGCTGCTCGAATCCACGCGCTCGTTCGGCATAACACCCCATCCTCGCCGGCTCACCTGGGCTGAACGAAGGGCCGGTAGCGAAAGTCCCATACTGCACCTCTTTGATGCTAACAGCAAATATAAACGGCGACCGATTGGCAGTCAAACGATCTCACCGGTACGACTGCTCCCTAGCAAGCGGTATGCCAGTATATCGCGTGCCACCAGGGCGACAAAGGCCGGGAGGGCCAGCATGCGTCGGGCGCGCCAGGGCTGCCGCCAGAGTCGATACATCCATTCCAGGCCGGCCCGTCGGAACAGGTACGGCGCTCGCGGTGTCACGCCGGCCAGAAAGTTGAAGGCGCCGCCGACGCCAATGCCAACAATGGCGCTGGTCTGCGCCAGGTGGCGAGCGAGCCACAGTTCCTGGGCGGGTGCTCCGTAGGCGACGAGCAGCAGGTCCGGCTGAGCGTCCGCCAGCCGCCGCAGTATCTCGGCAGCATCGGCTGGGCGCGGAGACCCGGCCCAGGTTCCAACCACGCGCAAGCCTGGCGCGTCTCGGCACAGGGCGGCGGCGGCCTGCTCGGCAACACCCGGCGCGGCTCCCAGGAGGAATACGCGCCACCCTTCCCGCGCCGCCCGCCCGGCGAGCGCAAGCACTAGGTCGGACCCTGTGACCCTTCCGCGCAGCGGCGTGCCCAGCAACCGTGCGGCAATGACGACGCCGACGCCATCTGCGGTAGCAAGCGCGGCCAGCCGAAGGACAGCCCCAAACTCCGGCCGGTGATGGGCGGCGACCAGAAACTCTGGATTCACCGTTACCACCTGATAACGCCCGCCTGCAGCGATCATCGCTGCAATCCTGTCGACAGCACCGGCTTGATCGACAGCAGCGACCGGTACGCCGAGGATGACCGGGGGCCGGGGGCCGGGGGCCGGGGAGGGAGGCGAGCTGGCAAGCATGCGATGCGCAGCGAGGTACAGGGCCGCCGATCGCAATCGCGGCCCTACACTCCAAGCCACGCAACGTTGTTCTCTTGCTCTAATCTCCTTCACGTCTCCCTTCCTCGTCCCCGACCCCTGGCCCCCATCGACCAGTCGCCAGACAGGCAAAAGACGGCGGCGCAGAGGGCGATAGCGGCGGTTTCCGCGCGCAGGATACGTGGGCCCAGGGTCACCGCGTGCAGGCCATGGTGGGATGCCAGTGCGACCTCCTCAGCGTCCAGGCCACCTTCCGGCCCGATCATCGCCGCCACGGTCCGCGGCGTGTGTCTGGCTACGAGCGTGGTCAGGTCGGCGCCGCCGTGTTCGGAGCAGCACAACGCCAGGTCGGCCTGGGATGCAGCGCTGCAGCCGGCGAGCAAGCTGATCGGTTCGGCCACCACCGGCAGGAAGCCCCGGCCCGACTGCTCGAACGCCTCCCGGACGATGCTGCGCCAGCGTTCCGGCACCCCTGCATCCGAGGGTCGCGCGACAGAACGCCGGCAGAGCACCGGCGTGATGGCGACGACGCCAAGTTCCGTCGCCTTCTGCAAGACCATCTCAAAACGGGGTGCGCGCAGCAGTGCGGGATACAGGTGGAGACGCACGACCGCCTCGGCCGTGCTGGTGGAACGCTCCAAAACCCGCAGGACGACCCGGCGCGCCGTGACGTCCTCCAGTTGACACAGCGCCTCACCGCCTTGACCATCGCTGAGGATCACCTTATCGACGGTGCGCATCCGCAGGACGACGGCGATCTGGCGGGACGTTGACCCCTGCAAGACCACAGTGTCGGCTGCAAGCGTCTGCGGCGTCACCAGAAACCGCTGCACTCAGGTCTCGCGCTGCAACCGCAGCGCGCGCCAGTCGCCTTCCGCCAGCCGCTCGACGGGCAGGAAGCCCAGTGCGCCAAACGTGACCATCAACTCCAACTCCGCCGGCTCGATGATGCCGGAGAGCAGCAACTGACCGCCCGGCGCGACCGCCGCTGTCAACTCCCCCGCTAACAGTGTTAACACCTTGGCCACGATATTGGCGACTACCACGTCAAACGGCGGGAAGGCTCCGGCGCGCACCACTTCCAACGAGCCTTCAAGGGCGGTGACACGCTCGCTCCGGCCATTCACGCGCGCGTTCGCTGTGGTCACGCGGACCGCATCGGGACTCGTATCCAGTGCCAGCACGGCGTCAGCGCCCATTAAGGCGCCAGCGATCGCCAGCACGCCTGACCCGGCCCCCACGTCCAGCAACCGTCGGCCGTTCAAAGGCGTGGTCTCCAGCAGTTGTAATGCCAGTCGGGTCGTTGGGTGCAGACCGGTGCCGAAAGCATTGCCGGGGTCCAACCGTAGCACAATGTCGTCCGGGCCGCTGCTGAACTCCTCCCATGTCGGCCCCAGCAATAGGCGCTGTCCGATTCGTTGTGGCCGATAGTACTGCCTCCAGGTATTCGCCCAGTCTTCCTCACGTACCTCCCGAAACGTGGGACCGACCAGCTTGCCTGGAGCGATCTGAGCGACGTGCCAGACCGCCGCTTCGAGGGCCTGGCGGCCCTGGCTGACATGGGCATCGACCGGCAAATACCCGCGCAACGTCACTGGCCCGGCGGGCCGACTGCCGTCCCATCCGCCGTCACTGTCGGCAGCTTCCAGCGATTGCATCGCGACGACGCCGTCAGGACAGTACCGGCGCAGCACGCCCATGAGTTCTTCTGCGGTCTCCGCGTCCGCCTCTACAGCGACCTCAAGCCAGCTTGCCTCGCCGCTCATCGTCCCCGACCGCGGGCTTTCGAACCCTGACCACGCGCGGAGAACGACCCGTCGGTCTCGTCTGGTTCCAGTAGCAGTTGGAAGCAAATGACGGTCGCCGCGGCCAGGAGCACTAAGGCCCCGGCCGCGACCATGAGCCAACCGGCGTACTGTTGATCGTCGATTGGCCGCAGGCCCCACAAGGGGTGGACATGGACAGGCAGGCTGTAAATGGGCTGCGGCACGAGGGCCAGGATGAACCCCAACGCCTTCAATACCGAGCTACCGACGAAGAGGTACAGCAGCTTGCCGAGGCCGGCCAGTTCACGGTCCCAGGTGGGGAACGGTTCGATCACCGGCCACCAGAAGATCAGGGCGGCTGTGAAAATGGCGAGCCCGATGCCGAAGCGGTACAGCGCATTCACCAGTGTCGCGTCGAAGACGACCGGCAAGTAACAGAGGAGCAGCACCCCAAGGAAGACGACCACTGCTCGCGCCGGTTGCGTCAGAGCCTTTAGGAGGCGGCGGGAGCGACGATGCACGAACAACGGGAGCAAGGCCTGGCGAGGTACACCGAGCAACAGCAAGGGAGGCGCCGCGAAGGCAAGGAGGACGTGTCCAGTCATTTCCGGCAATACGCTGCCCCCCGGCAAGACGCAAGCAAGCCAGAAGCAGCCGACTCCGCCGGCAAACACCGCAGCTCGGGGCCCACGGCGCCCTGGAAGCGGGCGGTTACTGGCTTGCGCTCGCCGCATACCCAGGCCGTAGAGCACGCCGAGCAGCGCAGCAATTGCGGACGCGGCCACTATGGGGAGCGCTATCACCGTCGTTTCCGCCTACCTGTCCAGTACACGACCGACGCGACACCCGGTGGTGCGCTACCGTGCCAGTTCATAGTACCAAGCGACGCCGGTTACTGTCGCCCGGCCAGCGGGAGTCCTATGGTCGACTGGTCAGCGATTGCGTGTTCGGCATGCCGATCAACGCACACTGATTGCTGATCTTGCAAGGCAGCAGCGTTTCGGCGGGTTGCACCGACCAGTCGGCGGAGAGGCCACTTCGCGCGTCGCGCACCGTCACCGAGTCGACAGTTTGCGCGTCTGCCAGCAACATCGTGATCAGCGCCCCCGCCTGCTTAAAGTCCAGGGACGACGACACCTCCTTGCCGCCGCTGGGGATGACCACGACCGCCTGAACCAGCGATTCGATGGCGGTACTACCGGTGGGCAGCACGGATATTTGCAACTGCAACTGGGTCAGCGAGGGATGGAATGAGGCCAGACGTACCGTCAAATCAGGGGCGAGGGCGAAAGACTGACCAGCGCGGACCGCACTGCCGTGGCTGCCGCAGGCAGCAAGTAGCGTATCGGACAAGGTAGCGATAATCACCCGAAGGAAAGCGCGCATTGGTGCCTCTCAGGCTACCTCATCAACCAGGAACGACCCGCGGAACATTCAGGTGAACATCCTTTATCATACCGCGAATCTGGCCGACCTGAAAGAACCGACCGTCACTCCGACGAGAAATTCACATTGGCAAAGACACAGCAGTATCACTGTTACGTCCCACATGCCAACGCAGGAAAGCCTCCATACAGGCGTCCAGTTCCCCGTTGAGCACCGCCTGGACGTTACTGGTTTCGAAGCCCGAGCGCAGGTCCTTAACGAGTGTGTACGGGTGCATGACATAGTTGCGAATCTGGCTGCCGAAATCGGCAGCCACGTACTGCCCGCGCAGTCGCGCCGCTTCAGCTTCCTGTTCCTGGATACGCCGTTCCAACAGCCGTGAGCGCAGGATATTCAGCGCGACTTCCCGGTTTTGCAGTTGGGAGCGCTCGTTCTGACACGTCACGACGATGCCGGTCGGCAAGTGCGTCAGGCGAACCGCGGAGTCCGTCTTGTTGACATTCTGGCCCCCCGCCCCCGTCGAGCGGTAGGTGTCGACCCGCACCTCACTGAGGTCTATCTGGATCTCCAGATCCTGCTGCACTTCCGGCATCACCTGCACCAAAGCAAACGACGTGTGACGACGGCGGGCCGAGTCAAATGGTGACAGGCGTACCAACCGGTGCGTCCCGCGCTCGGCCGAGAGGTAGCCGTAGGCATAGGCCCCGCGCACGATAAGCGTAGCACTCTTGATGCCGGCCTCTTCACCCGCTTGCTGGTCGACGAGCTCCGTTTCAAAGCCATGCGTCTGTCCCCAACGCAGGTACATACGCAGGAGCATTTCCGCCCAGTCTTGCGCCTCGATGCCCCCGGCGCCGGCCGAAAACTCCACAATGGCGTTGTGCGTGTCGTACTTGCCTCCCAGCAGAAGGTCGAACTCCATGCTATCAAGCCGGCGGCTCGCCTCCTGGCTCTGCCGATCAATTTCGGCGGCGAGGTCAGGATCGCCCTCCGCCAGTGCGTCCAGCTCCTGCAGTTCAGCGATGTCCTGTTCGACGCGCTTCCAGCGGCCAACCTGATCGTTGAGGACCGTCAGTTCCTGGTTGATGGCCTGCGCCGAACGAGGCTCATCCCAAAAATCCGTGGCCGCCGCCTGGGCGTCTAGCTCCCGGATGCGCTGCATCTTAGCAAGTAAGTCAAAGCCGCACCTGCATCTGAGCGGTGCGACGCGCCAACTCAGCCAACAATACGGAAACGTCGGACATAATGGTCAACACCATTTTCTTTCGAACGAGGGCTATTGGCCCTTTGACACACGCTCGTGCATCGGGCTAGAACGCTGAAACAATATACCACCGATCCCCTACGATCACGGCGCACGGTCGCTTACCCACGCGCGCGGCATCCGCCGGAGAATTACTCGCCCTGCCAGGCGGCGGCGACGCGCTGCAGCAGCGACTCTTCCTCCAGGGGTCCAACGGTGCGTGGATCGAGCAGGAGCGTTTCACGATGGATGCGTCCAACGACCGCCGGGGTCCCGCTGCGCAGGCGGCGTGCGAATGCCTCTACATTCGGCGCCGCCAGCGCCACCAGCGTCGTTGGCAAGGTCTCTTCCGGCGCTGCGCCGCCGCCGACCGTCGATGCACCTGAGCGTACGGTCGCCGGTATTCCGGCACCGACGAAGCGCGCCACCCAGCCGGCGGCCTGGGTTGCCAGATCTTCCGGCTGCCGGCGCAGCATGCGCCAGATCGGCACTGCTTCCATCGCCTCACCCAGGAGATAGTGCCGCAGCGTTGCCTCCAGCGCGGCCAGACTGAGCTTATCCAGGCGCACGGCCCGCGCCAGCGGATGGCGAGCAAGGGTACTCACCAGGTCGGCTCTGCCGGCAATGAGACCAGCCTGGGGACCACCCAACAGTTTATCGCCTGAAAAACAGATCAGGTCGGCCCCGGCCGCGACACTCTCCTGCACCGTCGGCTCGTGCGCCAGGCCCACGGATGCCGTATCCAGCAGAGCGCCGCTGCCCAGGTCGTCGATGAACAAGACGCCACGCGCATGGGCCACGTCGGCCAGCTCGGCCAGCGCCGGCTCGTGGATGAAGCCTCGCTGGACAAAGTTGCTCGGATGGACGCGCAGTATCGCCGCAGTTTCCGGCCCAATGGCCGACGCAAAGTCGCGGACGTAGGTACGATTGGTGGTGCCGACCTCCACCAGGCGTGCGCCGCTTTGCCGGAGCACATCGGGAATGCGGAAGCCACCGCCGATCTCGACAAGTTGGCCGCGGGACACCAATACCTCCCGTCCGCCAGCAAGGCCGGCAAGAGCGAGAAGGACCGCCGCTGCATTGTTGTTCACTGCCAGGCCGGTCGTCGCGCCGCTGACCGCAGCGATCAACCTGCTAATGCCGGCCTGACGGCTTCCCCGCTCGCCTCGCTCCAGGTCGAATTCGAGGTTGCTGTAGCCGGAGGCAACGAGCGCGATGGCTTCCAGTGCTGCTGTCGACAGGGGCGCCCTGCCCAGATTGGTCTGGAGGATCACCCCGGTGGCGTTGATCACAGGCCGCAACGCCGGCGTGCGTTCGGCGGTTACCATCACCGTCACCCGCGCTGCCAGTTGAGCGGCGTCTTCAGCAGGCTGGCCGGCGGCAACGTCGGCGCGCGCTCCGGCCAACACCAGCCGTGCGGCAGCCGTTAGCCGCTCGCGTTCAGCGGGCACACCGGAAGGCGTTCCCTGGACCCGGCGCAGCAGGGCGTCCACCGATGGCAGGTCGCGGTAGCCGGGCATCAGCGGGCGCCCTCGCTGGCGTCTGGACCCACGGCAGCCCGTATGGCGGCAACCTCCTCGTCTGACAGGGGGTATTCGGAACCCCCAGCGTTCACTTGTTTGGCGTAGATGCGCGTCTCCGTCCGCGAGTGTAGACCGGTGATGACGACGCCGGTGCCGGCATCGTCCAACAGAGCGATCACGAAACTCTGATCACCACCGGTGTCCCGAAACGGGTTGAAGCGAAGCACCTTTACATGTCGCACGGCGCCTGAGAGACGCTGTTCTGTCTGGTCGAGCCGTCGTTCCAGCTCCAGGGTGCGGTCATAGACATGGCGAAGCTGTAACTCTTGTTCGCGCAATAACTGATCGAGGCCGTGCAAACCACCTCCACCGAGCGTACGCGAGGCGCGGCGCACCTGCCCGTTTTGTCGCCACAGCCAGGTTACGCCGACCAGCGAGCAAATGGTCAGGAGCACAACGACCGCTACGGCAACGATGAGGCCATCCATCATCGCCTGACTTACCGCTACCACGCTCAATCTCACTGGCAACAAACCTCCGACGGACCGCGGTGCGCATTATACGCCGCCGGGCGGCGGCGAAAAAGCGTAATGTCCAGGTAATGAGTGCAGTAACACGAATCGTAACAGTTGGAGGCTATTGTACTTGTATTGAGAACAAGGAGCAGGAATCAATGATCGAAATCGGAATGACGGTCCTGGGCCGCGACGGCAAGCCTATCGGCTGCGTGGCGCAAGTGCTGCAGGACGAACCGGGACTTCCGCCGGGTCTGGTGATCACGATGCCTTCCCTGTTCGGCCTGCGCCATCGGCGCGTCACCCTCACCACCTTTGATGTCCGTGACGTGCTGGAGGGAGCCGTTCTCCTGCGCATCTCTCGCTGGGACGCGAACAACCGAGCCAGCCAGAATTCCTTCAACTCGCTTCGCGCGCTTGCAACAGCGCGGCCCAGCCTCGGCTTGGCGTCGGCGGGCACACTCGGCCAGCAGGTATAGGGAAGGGGCCGCAGGCTGTAGCCTGCGGCCCTTCTGTCGCTTAATGCCCCGCAACAGTCCTGTAATACGGTTGGCGCTACAGCGCGGATCACCCACCGCTGGGCACCGCCTCAGCGAGTCCTAGGCCAATCCGGCGATGGCTTTCGTCTGCTGCAAAGAAGCGTCAGCATCGTTCTTCGGGCGGTACTCCAGGCCGATGTAGCCGCTATAGCCGAGGTCATCGATGGTCCGCAACACATTGGCGTAATTGATCTCGCCAGTTCCAGGTTCGTTACGGCCCGGGTTATCCGCAATGTGAAAATGGCCAATCTTGTCGAAAAAGGTCGTGATGTTATTGATCAGGTTGCCCTCAGTGATCTGCTGATGGTACACGTCAAAGAGCACCTTGATCGCCGGACTGCCCACCTCGTCGATGATCTGGAAGCTCTCCTCCGAGGTGGAGAGGAAGTAGCCCTTATGGTTGATCAGGATATTGAGCGGCTCGACCACAATGGTGACACCGTGCTGCTGGGCGCGCGGCGCCAGCCCCCGCAAGGCGTTGACGATCGCTGCATGCTGCTGCTCACGTCCAACGCCGGCCAGTTGCTGGCCAACCGTCACGATGACCGTCCGGCAATCTAGCGTGTCGGCAGCGGTGACAACGCCATCGAAGTGCTGCAGAAACGCCGCATGGTTGGCCGGGTCAACGATCGCGCCGGGGCTGGCGTAGGCGAAGCTGGACACGGCCAGGTGATGCTCGGCCTTCGCCCGGGCAATCGCCGCCAGGTCCTTGTTCGTCCAGCTCCAGAACTCAAAGGCCGGTAACCCGGCGGCCGCGACGCGGGCGATGCGCTCCTCCAGCGGAAGCTCCCGGTAGATCATCTCCACACATGCTGATAGACGTGTCATGCCTTCTCCTTGCAACCGTACCCCGCGTCAACCGGCTGACATCCTGTGCTGTCCGCCGCTGCGCCACTCTGCCCTCGCCATGCCCTATCATCATTGCATGCCCTATTATGATTGCATAGTGTCGGCGGGAAGTATAGACCGTGGCGGCCGCCGCCGGACACGCCGGCAGTCTTGAGGAAGCGTATGGCGATTCGCCTCACCCGCCGCCAGGCATTGCTTGCCGGTAGCGCCCTGGCGCTCGCCGGCTGTGGCGGGGCGCCAACAGGGGGCAGCGGCGGTGGACCGGGTCAGGTCGTGGTCTGGTACGAGACGGGTCTCTCCATCGCACCGACCATCAAGACGCTCATTCAACGCTACAACGCCACGAAGCCGGCCGTTCCGGTTGTTGACCAGCCCCAACCGGACCTCTCCGTGAAACTGCTGGTGGTCGTTGGCGCCCACGACGCGCCCAACGTCGTGATATACTCGCGCTCGCGCGCCTGGCCACTGGTTAGCCGCGGCGTGGCCTTCCCCCTGACCGACTTTGCCCATCGTGACGCTCTGACGGGCGACGTGTTCAGTCCCGGCTTCTGGCAGGGCGGCGTCCTGAAGAGCCAGCTCTGGGGCTTGCCGCTCGGCGGCGATACCAACCTGCTGGCCTACAACGTCAAACTGCTGGCGGCGGCCAACGTGCAGCCTGCTCCATTCTGGTCAACAGCGGCCTTTTCGGCGGCCTGCACCGCGTTGGTGCAGCGAGATAGCAAAGGCCACCTGCTCCAGACGGGCGCGATCCTGGGGCAAAGCGTGCCCTTTGAGGTCTGGCTCTGGCAACAGGGTGCCGACATCCTCTCCGCCGATACCAAAACGCCGGCATTCAACAGTGCCGCTGGTCTCAAGGCACTTAACTGGTTGCTGGCCAACCAGCAGGTCAACGGCGGCTCAGCCGAAATCGGCCGGCTGGTCTCCCTGACGACCATGACTGAGGGTGTCAATGGTGTCTTCAGCCACGGCAAGCTGGGTATGCTGCCGGTCACCTACAGCGCCTTCCGACGCATGCTCAGCCAATCGCCGCAGTTCCCGCTGCACCTGGCGACGATCCCCACTATCGATGGCGGCCAGCCTTCCAACGCTGCCGACGTAATCTACGCCTTCTCCCCCCAACAGGCCACGTCGCCCGAGCCGGAAGGCGCCTGGCAGTTCATCAAGTGGTTGGCTACCAATCCCGACGCGCAGGCTGCGATGATCGTCGGCGGCGTGATGCCCGCCCTGCAAAGTGCCCAACAGACGCCGGCCATCGCCGGCGATGGCGATGCCCAGCTCGTGCTCCAGGCGCTCAAAGTGGCGCGAACGCCGCAGGACGCCATCTGGGAACCGGAAGTTGCCGCCAGCCTGGAGATGGATGTCCAGAAAGCGCTCAACGGCCAGGCATCGGCGCAGCAGGCGCTCGCTGCGGCGAGCGCGCAGGCCCTGCACACGATTCAACAGGACGTCGCGATGGGTGAGTGATCCCACGGTCGTTCCCCCATGCGCATCACCGCCACGGCGTCGGGATGCCAGCGAAGTTCCGTGATACTGCAGTTGTCCACATGAAAGTCTAACGAGAAGCCCAGCACCTGGCGAGCGAGCCAGTGCAGGTAGCCGGTGATAACCCCGCCGTGCGTGACGAGCGCGACCGTCTGGCCGCGATGCTGCGCGGCGAGACGGTTGACGGTGTCCAGCACACGCTGATAGAAGGCGACGCGATAATCGCCGCCGGGCCACTGCCAGTCGGGGTGGTCCGGCAGGGTGTAGTCAATGTAGGGCGCCAGGTGGGGGAAATGGGCGGCGATCTCGCCAACCAGCACGCCTTCGGCTTCCCCGAAGTTCATCTCGCCCAGGTCGGGCTCGATAAGGTGCGGTTCCAGGCGTCCCAGCTCCGCGCACAGGATGGTCGCCGTCTCAAACGCGCGCGCCAGCCCGCTGGAATAGACGCCGTCGATACTGTCGTGCCCCGCCAGCCAGGCTCCCAACAGGTGGGCCTGTCTGCGCCCTTCCCGGTTGAGCGGCAGGTCGGTCACGCCGAGCAGTTGTCCCAGGCGATTGCCTTCGGTCTGGCCATGCCGCAGCAAAAGGACCCGCGTCGGCGGAACGATAGGCGATTCGTCGTCGTGTGCCAAAGACTTTCCATCCCATCCATTGTTGGTCGTTGAGGCGGATGCCACTGTACCAGGATGGCACGACGCCGCACCCGGTACCATGTCTCTATGCAGACAGCGCAACACGCATGACGACCGCCGTCCTGGGCGCCGGTGCGCTCGGGCTCACCCTGGCCTACCGCCTTGCACAGGCTGGGGAGCCGGTAGAAGTCTTCGAGGGGGCCGGCGAGCCGGGCGGGCTGGCGGCCGGCTTCCAGGTAGGGGGAACCTACCTGGAAAAGTTCTACCACCACCTCTTCGGCACCGACCGGGCAGCTATCGCCCTCATCACGGAGTTGGGGCTGGGCGACCAGTTGCTCTGGTTGCGACCACAGTCCAGCATTCTGTACCAGGGCGGCATGTACCCGATGGATTCGATTGGCGCCGTCCTGCGCTTTCCGCCGCTCAGCTTGCTCAACCGGCTGCGCCTGGGCGCCGTGACTGCCTACCTCAAGGTGGAGCGCAACTACCACCGCCTGGAACACATGACGGCCAGCGCCTGGCTACAGCGCTGGATGGGCGGCGAGCCCTACAGGGTCGTCTGGGAACCACTGATGCGCTCCAAGTTCGGCGCCCATGCCGACAGTATTTTGATGTCCTGGATGTGGGCGCGCCTGCACTACCGAACGGCCAAACTCGGCTACCTGCGCGGAGGCTTCCAACAACTGTACCAGCGGTTGGTCGAGGCGATACAGCGCCACGGCGGCACTGTCCACCTGGGGGAATCGGTCCGCCGCGTTGCCCCGCGTACCGCTGGCGGCTATGACGTGCTGACCGACAAGCGAAGCAGCGTGTTCGATCTGGTTGTATCCACAGCGCCGACCCACGTCACCTTCCAGTTGGCTCCCGACCTCCCGGCAGAGTTCCGCCAACAGTTCGATCAGGTCCTCGCCTACGGCGCCCATTGTGTCGTCCTGGAACTGGACCGCCGCCTGATGCAGCCGTACTGGCTCTGTATCAACGATCCGGGTTTCCCCTTCCTGGCCGCCGTGGAACACACCAACCTCATGCCGCCTGCCGACTATGCCGGCAAACACTTGCTCTACCTCGGCAACTACCTGCCCCAGGATGATCCGCTCTTCGCCCGCCCTGATGCCGACGTCGTGGCCGAGTTCATGGCCGCCTTGCCCCGCCTCAACTCGGCCTTCCAGCCCGCCTGGGTCACGGGCGCGCACGTCTTCAAGGCTCCTTACGCCCAGCCCATCGTCACTGCCGGTTTCCTGGACCACTTGCCGCCGAACCGAACGCCGCTGCCCGGCTTGTACATGGCAAACATGTTCCAGGTGTACCCCCAGGACCGCGGTCAAAACTACAGCATCGCCCTGGCAGAACGGGTGGCAAGGATGGTGCTGGAAGATCGTGGGTAGAGGGCTGGCGACTTCAGTCGCCAGCCCGACGCGCCTCTTCCTCCTCCTCAAACCCCCACGCCTCCCGGATCAAGTACAACGGGCGGCCCTTCACCTCGTCGTAAATGCGTCCCAGGTACTCGCCGATCACGCCGAGGAAGATCAACTGGATGCCGCCCAGAAAGAGCACGGCGACCAGGGTCGTGGCCTGACCGGCGACCGTGCGGTTGGTCAGGCGCAGGATGATGGTCAGGATGATACCGAGCACGCTGAGGCCGGCAATGGTGAAGCCAAAACTGGACGCCAGTTGTAACGGCAGATAGGAAAAGCTGGTCATGGCATCGATGGCGAGCTTCAGCATTTTGCGCAAGGGGTAGCTGGTGCTGCCGGCAAAGCGCTCCTGGCGGACGTAGGGGACGCCGGTTTGGCGGAAACCGATCCAGGAGGAGAGGCCGCGCATAAAACGGTGGTGCTCACTGAGACGGCGCATGGCCATGACTGCCCGGTGGTCCATCAGGCGGAAGTCGCCAGTGTCGTGGGGAATGTCGACGGCGGCAATGCGCGACAGCAGGCGATAAAAGACCTTGGCCGTCGCCAGCTTAAACCGTGTTTCGCCCTTGCGCGCCGCCCGCACTGCGTAGACGACCTCGTAGCCACTCTTCCAGGCGGCCACCAGGTCGGCTATCACTTCCGGCGGGTCCTGCAGGTCCGAGTCGATGACGACCACGGCATCCCCCTTGGCGGCGTCAATCCCGGCGCTGATGGCGATCTGGTGGCCGAAGTTGCGGGAAAAGCTCAGGATCTTGACGCGGGGATCGTCGGCGCGCAGGCTACGCATGATCTCCAGCGAGGTATCCCGGCTGCCATCATCGACCAGAATGAGCTCGTACGGTGCGTCGAGCGCCTCCAAAACGGCGCTGACCCGGCGATAAAAGTGGGGGAGCGTGGCGCTCTCGTTGTAAACGGGAGCGACGACGGAATAGGTCATGCCTGCTCCCCTCCTGGTAGGTCGGTACACTGGACCATCTAGACCATTGTAATGCCGGAAATGGTCAGCGTATGCCGACAGCGCGACGTACGTCGGGTCCGGGGTAGGCGAGTGACAGGCAATATGGCGACTCGGGCAGGCAACCTCCGATCAGCGGGGCAGTGGTTCGGACTGGTCACCAGCGCCATTCTCCTGGTGCTGATCCTGCACAAGGCGCAGAACTTGCCGGCGGCCGGTCAGGCCATCCAGGCCGCCGACTGGCACTGGTTGCTCGTTGGCGCGGTCCTCTACCTTGTCACGTTCCTGCCGCGTGGTCTGCGCTGGGGGCGGCTCCTCGCCGGTGTGCGATCCATCCCCGTGCTGCACCTCAGCGAGGTCGAAGCGATCGGCTTCATGGCGAATAACGTTCTGCCCTTCCGCCTGGGGGAACTGGTGCGAGCCTACACGATCGGGCGCAAAGCGAACGTCTCAGTGACGACCGCCTTCGCCACGATCGTTATGGAGCGCGTCTGCGATGGCCTGACGCTGGTCCTGTCCCTGGCAGTGATTGCCCTCTTCTACCCGTTTCCCGTGTGGGTGAAGCGAGCCGGCGCCGTGGCGGCGCTCCTCTTTCTCGGCGCGACGGTCTTCCTGGCGCTGCTCGCCTACCGGCGCGCAAGCGCCCGCCGGATCGTAGCCTTCTTCAGCCAGCCGTTGCCGGAGGCACTCGCCGCCAGGATCGCCGCACTCCTGGAACGCTTTGACAGCGGCCTGCACCTGCTACGCAGCCCGTTGGACGCTCTGGTCGTCGCCGCACTCTCGCTGCTCATCTGGGCGGTCGAGCTTGGCGTCTACCTCTGCGTGCTGGCGTCGTTCGCGCAGCCGATCCGGCAGGCAATTGGCGGTCCTATTCCCTTCCATGCGGCACTGCTGCTGATGATCCTCGTCAACTTCGGCAGCATTGTGCCCTCGGGCCCGGCCTACATCGGCACGTTCCAGGCAGTGGCGATTGCCGTGCTTACCGGCGTGAGCCAGGTCAGCGAGCCGGTGGCCTTCAGCATTTCCTGGGTGCTGTGGGCGACGATGGTTGTGCCGATCGTGGCTGTCGGCTTCGTCTGTCTCGCCGCCGAACAACTGAGCCTTGGCAGTCTGGTGGGGATGCAGCCCGTCGGTGCGGGCGGTCGTGCACCCTCCGTCGACTGGAAACCCAACCGCCACGACCGACCAGGTGGCTCCGGTTAGGCGTTCCTGCGGCACCCGAAGCGGACTACTTACCGCTGCTTCGTTCCCGACCTGACGGGGTTCGTAGTGCTTCGCCGCGCAGGGCCCATCCATCAACGCCAGACCAATCGGTCAGAATCGGCAGGCTCACGGCCTTGGGAGGGAATTCCACCCCGCCTTAAGGTGGATTGCGGGTTCAAGGCACCACCAGCGCCCCGTGTAGCACGACCACTGAGAGGATACCACGCCCGGTGGCGATCAGCCAAAACGCTGTTGGCCGGTACACTGCGGCACAGAGAAAGCGGGGCGGCATGGCCAACGAGCAGCAGTTCAAGTTGAAAACGCGCTACATCGCCACGCGCGGTGTCAAAGAGTACCGCGAGACGATCCCGAGCGTTGTCAAGGCGGATGATGTGGTACTGGAAATAGGCTGCGAATGGGGCACGACGACCGTGCTGCTGGCCCAACAGTGCCGGGAGGTCCTGGGCACCGATGTCAGTCCACACTGCATCGCCCGTGCGCGCCAGATGCATCCTGACCTGCAGTTCGCCGTGCTCGATGCCTTCGATGTGCGGGCGGCGCTCGCCTTCGGACGGCCCTTCACCAAGATCTACGTCGATCTATCCGGCTTCTCCAGCTACCGGGCATTGCTCGACGTGATCTCGCTCATGACGATGTACGCCACTGTGCTGCGGCCCGATGCGATGGTCATCAAGAGCGGGGCCTTGAAGCAGTTCGCCGCCTACTGCAGCGCCTGGCGTTCGCCGGTTGAGGGTGGATAATCGCCGCCGATCTGGTACGCTACCCTGGCTTCGTGGCGCCGTCCGATATTTCGGCGCCCTCTTCAAGCCGCTACAACACTATGTTCGTTGCCACTGCCCGTATCACCATTCACCTCCCGTACAGTCATTCCTTGAAGGATAAGCGCCAGACCGTGCGGTCCTTGATCTCCCGGCTGCAGCAGGTTGGCAACCTCGCGGCAGCCGAGGTGGATACGTTGGATAAATGGCAACTCGTCACCATCGGCATTGCCAGCGTCTCCAACGAGGGTCGCCATGCCGATGCACTCGTGGCCGGCGCGTTGAACGTGGTCGAGCGCTACCTGACGGAGGGCCTGGTGACGGACATCCAGACGGAGATCGTCAGCGTATTGTGAGCGGAGGGGGTGGGATTTGAACCCACGATGCCCTTACGGGCATACCGACTTTCCAGGTCGGCGCCATAGGCCAACTAGGCGACCCCTCCGGGGCGGAGAGGGAGGGATTTGAACCCCCGGTACCTTTCGGCACACCGCTTTTCGAGAGCGGCACCATAAACCACTCGGACACCTCTCCAGGCTGTCGTTCGAGACTGTACCATATGCACAGTAGCCAATGGTCCTACGCTTGCTGCCAAATCACGGGCAGCCGATTAAGGTTGACTTGACGCAAGTGCCGTACCGTTGGCTGCGATCCGGCAGGATACTCTGCTGTCGTGCATTTTGAGAAAGGGTCCCGCTCTATGTCGATTTCCTCAGTCGGCCCCGTTGCCTCTCGGCGTCTCTTTCTGACCAAAGTCCTGGCGACAACCGGCGCTGTAGCAGCGACCGGCCTGCTCGCCGCCTGTGGCGGCGCAGCGTCCGGCGGCGCCTCGTCCAGCGGTGTCAGCGCCACCGTAAGCGCGAACACGAGCACCGCGGCGGCAACCACCAGTGCCGCCGGCACCACCAGCGCCGTCGCTACGTCTGCCGCCGCCACCAGCAGCGCTGCAGCGGCGGCGACCACCACGGCCGCGGCCGCAGCCCCGGCCGCCAAGGCCGTCGAACTTAACTTCTATTATCCCGTCGGTGTCAGCGGCCCGCTGGCCAAGATCGTCGATGGGCTCACCAAAACGTTCTCACAACAGAATCCCGGCATCAAGGTCACGCCGATCTACAGCGGCGACTACGTCAGCACCTTCAACAAGGTGGAGCAGCAGGTGCAGGCCGGCGCACCGCCCGACGTCGCCATCATCAACGCCGCCGCCATCTACTCGCTCACCGATACCAAGGCCATCCTCCAATTGGATGACCTGATCAAGACCAGTGGCGGCAGCGCCTACATCAACGACTTCTTCCCCGCCTTCCTGATGAACTCGCAACTGAATGGTCAGACCTGGGGCATTCCTTTCCAGCGCAGCACCTTGATTAGCTATTACAACAAGGACCTGTTCCAGAAGGCGGGACTCGATCCCAACACCCCACCGAAGAGCTGGACCGACCTTGTGGACATGGGCAAGAAGTTGACCCAGAAGGACGCCAGCGGCAAGGTGACGGGCTACGGCGTCGGCTTCCCTTCGGATGGCACCAGCTATTGGGAGTTCCAGGCGCTGGCCATCGAGGCGGGTCAGAACGTCTTCAAGAACGACGCCGGCAACGTCGTGTATTTTAACGCCCAGCCGACCATCGATGCCCTGCAATTCCTGGTCGACCTCTCCCATAAGGACGGCGTCATGCAAACGGGCACCGTGTCCTGGGCCACATTGCCCACCGACTTTGACGCCTCCAAGGTCGGCGTGATCTACCACTCTACGGGCAGCCTGACATCCATCGTGACCGGCGCCAAGTTCCAACTCGGCGCCGCCAACTGCCCGGCCGGCAAGCAGTTCGGCACACCGACGGGCGGCGGCAACCTCTACATGTTCAAGGACAGCACGGCAGACCACAAGACGGCTGCCTGGCAGTTCATCCAATGGATGAGCACGCCGGAACGCGAAGTTGAGTGGACCATCGCCACGGGCTACGTCGCGCCCCGCAAGTCGGCCTGGGAGACGCCGGCGATGACGGCCTACATCGCCAAGACGCCGCAAGTGACGGTAGCCCGCGACCAGCTCCAGTACGCCCAGAACGAGCTCGGCACCCACAACATGGCGGAGGTGCAGGCGATTCTCAGCAACGCCATCCAGGCCGCCCTCACCGGTCAACAGACGCCAAAAGCAGCACTGGATAGCGCACAGGCCCAGGCGACGAAGATACTGGCGGCATATACGAGTTAGGGAGAGGTTCCCGAATGGCGCTCGCCCACGGGCAGCGACAGTGGCGCCGCCTGGCAGGCGGCGTTGCCCTGCTGCTGCCCGCGTTGCTCTTCCTCGTGCCCTTCACGCTCTATCCGGCCGTGAAGGTGCTATGGACAAGCTTTCAGCTCGCTGACCTGGCGCACCCCCGGGCGACCTTCACCGGCTGGAGCAACTATCGCTATGAACTCACCAGCCCAATCTTCCGGCAGGTCGTGCGCAACACCGTCCTCTACGTCGTCGTGACAGTACCCGTCAGCCTGGTCTTGGGCTTCCTGCTGGCCATCGAAGCCAACAAACGCCTGCGGGCCGTCGGGCTCTACCGGACGGCGATCTTCTATCCCAGCATCCTGCCGACCATCGGCGCCTCCGCCATCTGGCTGTTTATCTACGTGCCGGACTTCGGCCTGGCCGACCGGCTGTTTGCGCTGTTCGGGCAGCCCAGCCACAACTGGCTCGGTTCCGCCGCCCTGGCGCTGCCTTCGCTCATGGTCGTCGCCATCTGGAAACAGACCGGCTATTACATGGTGCTCTTCCTGGCGGGCTTGCAGGGCCTCTCCCGCGAGGTGTTTGAGGCTGCCGAACTTGACGGCGCCAACGGTCCACAGGCCCTCCTCCGCCTCACCCTTCCCTTGATGCTGCCGACGACCATCTTTGTCTCCACAGTCGCCATTATCAATGGCTTCCAGACGGTGGATCAACTGTTCATCCTGACCCAGGGTGGTCCCGCCAACAGCACCAACTTGTTGCTCTACTACCTGTACCAGGAGGGCTTCCAGAACTTCAACATCGGCCGCGCCAGTGCCGTGACGGTCCTGATGCTGCTCCTCCTGTTGCTGCTCAGCCTGCTCAACTATCGCTCCCTCGACCGCTTCGCCCACTACGACTCGTAGGTCGGAAGGGTAGCTATGCGCAGCGCTCGCCGTCTGGATGCCTGGCGAAGCGGCGTCATCCTGTTGCTCATCAGCGCGATCTGGATCGTGCCGCTCATCTGGGCCATCGGCACGTCGTTGCGGGCGCCCGACCAGCCGCTGGGTGATGGCTGGCTGTGGATGCCGGGCCTGCCCACGCTGGCCAACTACCGCGAAGCCTGGAGCGACGCCCCCTTTCTGACCTACTACATCAACACGATCATCATCGTGTCGGGCACGCTGGCCGTGCAGTTGGTCACGATCACGCTCTCCGGTTACGCCTTCGCCCGCGTCCAGTTCCCCGGTCGGGAGATCTTCTTCGGGCTTTTCATCATCCAGTTGCTCACGCCGATCACGGTGCTGGTCGTGCCCAACTTCGTGACGATGAAGGACCTACACCTCGTTGACCACAAGCTGGCGATCATGCTGCCCTATATGGCGTCGGGGTTCGGCACCTTCCTGATGCGGCAGGCCTTCCGCACAGTGCCGCAGGAACTGGAAGAGGCAGCGCGCGTCGATGGCGCCCGCTGGTGGCAGGTGCTGCGCCACGTCTACTTGCCATCGACGCGCGCCTCGTTGGTGGCCTTCGCGGTCGTCTCGATCACCTTCCACTGGAACGATTTCATCTGGCCGCTGCTCGTGACCAACACGCCGAAGAGCCGCCCGCTCACCGTCGGCTTGGCGAGCTTCACGCAAGCCTCCGAAAGTGGCGCCCAGTTCCCCCTGATCATGGCCGGCACCATCCTCGTCATGTTTCCGCTGCTCGTCGCCTTCCTGTTGTTTCAGCGCCAATTCATCAACAGCTTCGTGCGCTCCGGGCTGAAGTGACCTAACGCCGCTCTTGACAGCCGCTCTTTCGTCTGTTAGGATGCCGCAATCGGTTGCGGAACCGATTTTCTCCAGGCGAGGCAGGGCGAGTGGCGGAACGGGCGTTCAGCATCCACGACGTGGCGGAACGCGCAGGCGTCTCCGCCGCCACGGTGTCGCATGTGTTCAACGCTACTCGCTTCGTCAGCGATAGCACGCGCAGCCGTGTCTTGACGGCCATCGACGACCTGGGCTACATTCCCAGCGCGGCGGCGCGTAGCCTGCGCAGCCGCCGCACCCGCACGCTCGCGTTCGTCGTGTCCGATATCGAAAATCCCTTCTTCACCGAGGTGGTACGGGCCGCCGAGCGCCGGGCCGCTGAAGCCGGCTACACCGCGGTGCTGGGCAACACGGACGAAGAACTGGATCGCGAACGGGCGATCCTGCGGGCGCTGCTGGAGCAACGGGTCGATGGCGTCTTGCTCGCCCCCGTCTCGGGCGCGAACGAGACTGCCCACCTGCGCCAACTGCAAGAACGCGGCGTGCCCCTGGTCTTGCTGAACCGCCGCCTCCCCGAGTTTGCCGCGCCAACCGTCACCGCCGATAACGCGACAGGATCCTACGAGTTGACCCGGCATGCGCTCACGCTAGGACATCGCCGGATCGGCGTCATCCATGGGCGCCTCGACACCAGCACCACGCAAGAGCGTCTCTCCGGCTACCGCAGAGCGCTGGCGGAAGCGGGCATCGAGGAAGAGGCGGCGCTCATCATGCCGGGCGGGTCCAAGGCGGAGCCTGCCTGCCTGGCTGCCCACCGTTTACTGGCGCAGCACCCCCGGCCCACGTGCCTGTACGCCTTCAACAACCTGATGACGGAAGGCATGCTGCTGGCGGTCAGGGAAGCCGGGCTCGCCTGTCCCGACGAGCTCAGCCTCATTGGCTTCGACGATTTCCGGGCAGCGCGGACCGTGACACCAGCCCTGACCGTCGTCGCGCAACCGACCTATGAGATCGGACGCCTGGCAACCGAGCTCTTGTTGCGCCAACTCGACGGAGAGGCGGTGGACGACGTGCAGTTGCCCACTCGTCTCATCATCCGTGAGTCCTGCGCTGCGCCTGCGCGGGCCAAAGCTGAGATGGCCCTGGTGCGTGGAGACTGATGGAAAGACAACGGCAGGTGACGGCTTTCTGTGATGAGGCCCGGTCTGCGCCGGGCAACCGGCAGTCGCGATAGAGCAAGGAGATCGGTATGGCAACGGAGCTGGCCACATCCCAACCAAGCGCGCAGAAGAGCAGCGTCGTGTCTCGGCGCCAGGCACTCTCCGGCCTCGGCCTGGCCGGACTGGCTGCGGTGCTGAGCGCCTGCGGTGGCACGACCACGGCGACTGTTCAGTCAGCCTCAACCAGTGCGCCGGCAACGAGTGCTGTGCTGAGCAGCGCAGCGGCGACTACCAGCGCGGTCGCCAGCGCCCAGGCGACGAGCAGCCAGAGCGCCGGGGCGGCGCTCAATGGCCCGGTGTCGGGCAATATCGCCTTCTCCTGGTGGGGAACCGGCGAGCGGAACACCAAGACCCAGGCCGTCATGACGCTGTTCCAGAAGCAATACCCGCAGGCGACGATTCAGGGCGTGCCGATCGGTGACTTCACGACCTACTGGCAGAAGTTGACGGTGGAGGCCGCCGCGCACAACCTCCCGGATGTCCCCCAGATGCAGGTGCGCTACATTTCCGCCTATGACACGCGCAACGCGCTCAGGGCGCTGGACGACCTCACCGCCTCGGGCGTGATCGACGTCTCCGGCATCCCCAAGGTTGTGGTGGACTCCGGACGGGGACCCGATGGGAAGCTCTACATGATCCCCACCGGCTCCGCCACCAACAACTGGATGTATAACGACACGATGGTCAAAGCGGCTGGCCTTGCCTCACCAACGACCCTCACCACCTGGGACGCCATCCAGAAATGGCTACTGGAGGCCAAAACCAAGGCGCCCAGCGGCGTCTATGCCTGCGACCTGAAAGGCAGCGACGACTCGATCTGGTGGGCGTGGGTGTCGTCCAATGGCCAGAAGGTGTTCAATCAGGACGGAACGCTGGGCTTTCCCAAGCAGATGATGATCGACTATTGGAACTGGTGGGAGACCCTGCGCACGGCCGGCGCCACCGTACCTGCCGCCATGAACCAGGAGGAGCCGACCAGCAACGTGCAAACCTACCTGGCGACAGGCAAGGTCATGTTTGATGAGGCGCCCGCGAACCAGCTAGCGGCCTACCAGAACGCGCTGACCACCGCTGGCAAGGGCGCCATGCTCGTCGCCCCTTTCCCGAAGACAGCCAGTGGCAACGGTCAGGTGCTCGTCAACAACGGCCTATCCATCGCGTCGAACACCACCAACCTGGCTACAGCAGCCGCCTGGGTCAACTTTTTCACGAACAACCCGGATGGCGCGACGGCCTACGCCTCGGACAACAGCACGGTGACGGTCACCTCGCTGTTGGACGCGCAGATCGCCAAGGCTGGAACTGCAGCTTCTGGACAGCAAGCTTACCTGGAGTTCCTGAAGAGCGTCGTGGCCGGCAATCCCACGATCATCGACTTCCCGGCAAATTACAATGCAGTGGCGCTTGCCCTGAAGAACAACTACTCCAACGTCGCCTTCGGCAAGGCGACCGTCGCGGCGGCGGTGGATGCGTTTTTCTCTCAGGCGAACGCCGCCGCAGCGAACAAGTAGCGCGTCGGTGGGCGTGCCCCGACGCCGCGGCACGCCCTCCGACGACTGATCAACACGAGTCCATACAGGTGTGACATGAAGGAGACACAGGGATGCTGGCCGGGTCACCGACAGTACCAGCCCGAAAACGCCCAAGCAAGAGGCTCATGGGGAAGGATGGCCGCGTTATCTACGTGTTCCTGGCTCCCTGGCTCATCGGCATCATCGGCATCACCCTTGGCCCACTCATCGCCTCGTTGTTCCTGTCGTTCACCCACTACGACCTGTTCACCAACCCCACCTGGCTTGGCCTTGGCAACTATCGCCAGATGACCGCGGACCCTGCCTTCCTGCAGTCTCTGGAAGTAACTCTCAGCTATGTGGTGGTGTCGGTGCCCTCCATCCTTATCCTGTCGCTGGCACTGGCGCTGGCGCTGGACCGGGGCATGCGCGGCCTGACGGTGTACCGTGCCCTGTTCTATCTGCCCTCGTTGCTGGGTGGCAGCGTCGCGATCGCGGTGCTCTGGCGCCAGGTGTTTGGTGTCAACGGCATGCTCAACCAGATCCTGTTACTGGTACACATCCAGGGGCCGTCCTGGCTGGGGCAACCGAGCACCGCCCTGTATACGTTGGTTGCGCTCAACATCTGGCAGTTCGGCGCTACGATGATCATCTTCCTGGCAGGCCTGCGGCAAATTCCGCGGAGCCTCTATGAATCTGCTCAGATGGACGGGGCTAGCGCCTTGAGGCGGTTCTGGTACATCACGATACCCATGCTCTCACCAGTGATCTTCTTCAATACTGTGCTCGGCTTGATCCGCGCTTTCCAGGTCTTTACTTCCGCCTACATCATCAGCGGTGGCAATGGCGGGCCGGCCGGCTCAACGCTCCTCTATGCGCTGTATCTCTATCAGCAGGGCTTTACCGACTACAATATGGGCTACACCGCCGGGATGGCCTGGGTGCTCCTCGCCCTGGTCGGCGCTTTAACCGGCCTGACGTTCCTGACGGCCCGCTACTGGGTGTTCTATGGAGATCAGGCCTGAATGGAAATTGCAGTCGTCCAGGGAAGGCAACAACTGACGACCCGGCGGAGTCGGCGCGACCGGAGTGTCGCTGTTCGGCACGTGCTGCTCGTCGCGGTGCTCCTGGTGATGCTCTATCCGCTGATCTGGATGCTCGGCGCCTCGTTTGAACCCAGCGCGCAGATCTTCATCAACGCTGGCCTGTTGCCGCAAACGTGGACACTCGCCAACTATCGCCATGGCTGGTTCCCGCTCCAAGGACTCTCCTTCACGCGGCTCTTCGCCAACTCGCTCATCATTGCCGGCCTCGCTGTGGTTGGCAACGTGTGCTCATGTACGATGGCAGCCTACGCCTTCGCCAGGCTCCAGTTCCGCTTCCGCTCTTTCCTCTTCGCCCTGATGTTGCTCACGATCATGCTGCCCTATCAAGTGCTGATCATTCCCCAGTACATTCTCTACCTGCATTTCAACTGGCTCAATACCTACCTTCCGCTGATTGTCCCGCGCTTCCTGGCAGTGGATGCCTTTTTCGTGTTCCTCATGGTGCAGTTCATCCGCGGTCTGCCGCGCGAACTCGATGAAGCAGCGATTATCGACGGGTGTGGCCACTGGCAGGTGTTCTTGCGGATCATTCTGCCCCTTTCGGCGCCGGCCATGGCGACTACCGCCTTATTCACCTTCATCAACTCCTGGAACGATTTCCTGGGGCCCCTGCTCTACCTGACCAAGCCGTCCATGTACACGGTGCCACTGGGGCTCAATCTGTTCATCGACTCCAGCGATACGTCGCAATGGGGGCCGCTCTTCGCCATGTCCATCCTCAGCTTGTTACCCATCTTCGTGATCTTTCTGACCTTTCAACGGATGCTCACAGAAGGGATCGCAACGACTGGGATCAAGTGAACGCGGTGTCACGCCGCGTGTGGTAATCGTCCGTTCCGTGCCTCGCTGGTGCGAGTGCGGGTCGATATTCGGTGGTACAGGAGGTTGGTAGGGACGTGGCGCTGCGCTATTGGGATGATCGGGAGAGCGGTACTGTGATTGCCTCGCTCGGACGGGGTGACCTCCTGCTGGAATCGCTGCGTGTACTGGCGGAGCAGGCGGACATCCATACCGGGGTCGTAATGACGGGTATCGGCAGCCTGTCCAGAGGCCGTATTCACATCATCAAGACCAACAACTATCCGCCGGGCGATGTCTTCTTCAACCTCGACGGGCCGCTGGAGATCGTCCAGTTCGGCGGGGTCATCGCCGGGTACCAGCCACACATCCATATCGGCCTCTGGGACACCGCAGGTCGCTACTACGGCGGGCATCTGGAGGAGGGGTGCGAAGTGCTCACACTCTCCGAAATCTCTGTGCGACGCACACCAGGGATTCAGCTCACGCGCCGCGACCTGGATGGCAGCGGCATCTACCTATTGGACGCAGAGTAACCGCGCCGGCTACCGGACGGTCTCCGTGGTGGAACGATGGACGTTCCGCATCAGAAGGGAATGAGTCTTGTCAGCAGTCGATACCTATGCCCTGGCGCCTCGGTTTGGGAAGTTCTTGCGCGTGACGGACGTCGTCGATGCGCTTGACGCGGTCGGCCGCGCCGATCTCACGCTCCTGGACCCCGCCATCCGGCCACTCTGGATGGGTATGAAGTTCTGGGGGCCGGCTGTCACCATGCGGGTGATCCCGACCAACCAGCGCATGCCCGTGTTGAGTCGGGAGGAGTCTCGGCGGTCGCACGGCATCTGGAACGAGATGACCGGGCGGGGTCTGCGCTTGCAGGAGCACATCAAGCCCGGTTGCGTCGTGGTGACATCCACCAACGGCGCCCCCGAGTGTGGCTACTGGGGATCGAACAACAGCATGGGCATGCAGGCGGCCGGCGCCGTCGGCATTGTCACGGAAGGCCAGTGCCGGGATACCGACGAGGTGGTGATGCAGCAGACGCCGGTGGCCTGCCGGGGCATCGGCCGCCCGATCATCCCCGGCCGCGTCGAACTGGTTGACCTGGAAGTGCCGGTCGGTTGCGGCGGCGTTCTGGTGCGGCCAGGCGACATCGTCGGCTGCGACTGGGATGGCGTGATTGTCGTGCCGCAAGAAGTAGCAGAGGAAGTACTCGCCATCGCGGCGCTGATCGCCATCGACGACAAGCGGGGTCGCCGGAAGCTCTACGAACGCCTGGGCAGGCCGATGGACGAAACCGTCGACGCAGAGGCGGCAGAAGCCTACTACAAGGACATTTTGTAGTCCCTGGATAAGGCGGCGACTGCGAAAGAGAACAGGGCCGCGGCGCACCGAAATGCTCGCTTGCTGTGCGACAGTCTGCACCACACCGAGAGGACAACGCGAGTGAAGCTGACCTTGCTGGACTTTGGCGAGATTGCGACCACGGACCCTGCCGGCGTGTACGAGCGGGTGCCGGTCCCCGGCGCCTTGATCGTGACCGACGATGGCACGAATGTCCTTGTCGACACCGGCATGCCGGCAGGGTACATCGGCAACGACGAGCTCATCCCCAACAAGGGCAACCGCATGACTGCGGTGATGGAGGAACGGCACACTGCCAGACACCAACTCGCCCTGGTTGGGCTGCGCCCGGAAGACATCCACTACGTGATCGCCACCCATTTCGATTGGGACCACGCCGGGGCCAATGCCGACTTCCCGGCTGCGACATTCTTTGTCCAGCGGACTCACCTTGACGCAGCTCGCCGCGACCACGAACGCTTCTGGCCCGAACTATGGGATGTGCCAGGGCTGCGCTACCAGGAGCTCGACGGCGATGCCGAGCCGATCCCGGGAATCCGCTTATTGGAGACCGGCGGCCACGTGCAGGGGCACCAGTCGGTCATGATCTGTCTGCCCCACACGGGGACGGTCATCATCGCCGTGGACGCCATCAAGAGCCAGCACCAAGTCGACCACGGCGATTGGGAACCATCCGCCTTCGATCAAGCCCGCCGCAGTGGCGAACGCCTGGCGACACTGGCTAAAGAGACTGGTGACAGCGGCTTGCTTATCTTCGGCCACGACGCCGACCAGTGGAGGTCCCTCCGCCACGCCCCGGAGTGGTACGAGTAGTCCCCCATGGACAGTCAGCCCGCTCTCCTCATCTCCTCATCGCCTCATCCCCCGTGTGGTATCGTGACTGTACCGCTCAAAAATAACTACAGACGCGGCGATGGCGTGCTTGGAGATGATCATGGCCTTCGTGGCAGTAGCGATGAGCGGCGGTGTGGATAGCGCCGTGGCGGCGGCGTTGCTGGCACGCCAAGGCCACAGCATCATCGGCCTCACCCTGCGGCTGTGGAGTGAAGAGCACGGGCCGGAGGCGACACGCGAGAATCGCTGCTGCTCCCTGGAGTCGATTCAGGATGCCCGCCGCGTCTGCGACGGCCTTGATGCGCCGCACTACGTGCTCAATGTCGAGGCGCGCTTCAAAGAGCAAATCGTCGATAGCTTTGTGAGCGAGTACGTGGCCGGGCATACGCCCAACCCGTGCGTACGCTGCAACCAGTACATCAAGTTCGATGCCTTGCTCTCCCGTGCGCTGGCGCTCGGGGTCGACTTTCTCGCCACCGGCCACTACGCCCGCCTGGAGCGTCCCGCGTCTGGTCCGGTGCAGCTTCTCCGGGCAATCGATCGCCCTAAGGATCAGTCCTACGCGCTCTGCCGGCTGAACCAGGTGCAACTGCAGCATAGCCTCTTTCCGCTGGGCAGCTACACGAAGAAGGAGGTGCGGGCACTCGCCGTCGAGCTCGGCATCGAGATTGCCGCCAAGCCGGAGAGCCAGGAACTGTGTTTCGTCACGAGCGGGAGCTACCGCGATTTCCTCCGTCGCCAATTGCCGGAGCAGGTCACGGCAGGCGCCATCCGGCACGCCGATGGTCGTGTTCTTGGGGTGCATACGGGGCTGATCGACTACACAGTCGGCCAGCGCAAAGGCTTGGGTATCGCCGGGCCGCGGCCACTGTTTGTCACGGCGGTTGACGTCAGCAGCAATACTGTTGTCGTGGGCGAAATTGAACACCTGGAGCACCTCGAACTGTGGGCGGGCAATATGCACTACACCGCCGGTACTCCTCCTTCGGACCCGGTGGCCGTGACGGTGCAAGTGCGTGCCCATGCGCCGGAGCAGCCTGGTCACCTGGAGCCGCTGCCCGACGGATCGGCGCACATTCGGCTGGACCGCCCGTTGCGCGGCGTCGCGCCTGGTCAGGCGGTCGTGCTCTACCAGGGTGACGCAGTGGTCGGCGCGGGCGACCTGGCCGCGTAAGGCGGCAAGATGCTGCAACCCCCGGCCATCATCGCTGGCGTCGTTCTAGCCAGTGTCTACGCGCTCGCCTACGCGCTGCTGGCCGGCAAGACCGGCAATCGCCTCTGGTGGTATTGGGCCTTCGGTGTCGGCGGCTTCTTCCTCGGAAGCCTGCTGGGGGCACGCGGCCACTTGACGGACGTCTACCTCGGCCAGTTGCCCCTGGTCGAAGGATCACTCGCGTCGTTGGCGATGCTGGTCGTCGCCACAGTGCTCCGCCGCTGATGTCTATCATTACGTTTACATCGGACTTCGGTCTGCGCGATGCCTATGTCGGCGTCGTCCACGGCGTTATCGCCGGCATCGCCCCGCAGGCCAGGGTCATCGATCTGACCCATGGCATCCCACCGCAGGACGTGCGGGCGGGCGCCCTGGCCCTGTACACCGGATACCCGTACTTTCCCGACGACACAATCCATTTGGCCGTCGTCGATCCAGGCGTTGGCACCGAGCGCCGTGCCTTACTGCTGCGTACCGCGCGACACTGGTTTCTCGGGCCCGACAACGGGTTGTTCAGCCTTGTTGCTCCTTCGGAGTCGCTGCTGGGCTGTTGGGACCTGACGAGCAGCCGGTACCGGCTGCCTACGACGGCAGCAACGTTCCAGGGGCGCGACCTCTTCGGCCCCGTGGCCGCGCACCTCGCTGCCGGCGTTCCTCCGCACGAATTGGGGACACCAACCGCCCCACCGCTGGCACGGCCGGACCTCGTGCTGGACGAGGTGCGCCTCGGAACTACTGTGGGAACCGTTCTGGCCGTCGACCACTTTGGCAACATGGTCACGAACCTGCGAGCGCCGTCGGACTGGCTTGACATGGTAGCGCAGCGGCGCATCACCGCCTGGCTGGGGGACGCACCATTGCGACCTGTGTACACTTACGCGGATGCCGCGGCGCTACGTGAACCCGCTGACATGCCCGGTCTGGTGCTCCTTGCCGGCAGCAGCGGGTTGTTGGAGGTGGCAGTGGCCAACGGGAGCGCGGCTCGCGTGAGCGGGTTTGGCGTTGGGACATTGATACGTTCGGTAGTGGGCTAGGTACCCTTTGGACCAGAAGGCGATGGACCAGACGAGACGATCGGTCCTGACTCGGAGGTTACAATGAATTGGCTTCTACGCCAACCAGGTGCCGCCGTTCCGGCCAATGCTCCCGCCTCCGGGCGCCCATCGACCATAGCCGCATTAGAACGATTCTTACAGCACTCTCCGACATCGGGCCGTCCTTAAACGAGTTCGGCTGCCGTGGCCACGGCAGCCGAACTCAACCCCTGGGGTGGTTGGCACGAAGGTGGAGTTCGCTACTCCGCGCAAACCCTCGTGCTCCGGAGGCACCGTTCTGGTGTACATCCCCCTCACGCATACTATACCATATCGTACCGTAGAGGAGTTAGGCAAGATGGCGGACCCACGTGAGATCATGACGAAACGTGTACGCCAGATCATGACCACACTCATGATTCTGGATGACGATAGAATCCGCGCGAAGCAGATTGAAGCCTTTCTTGGGTGTAACAGCTTCCACTCCGTTCTGCAAAGCGCGCAGGGCACCGCAAAGACACTTCGCCGCGATCCTGGCAGAATCCGGAATCCGTGGGATTACACAGAGAAGGGCTACTATAAGAACTTATCCCGCCTTAGCTACCTTTACTATCTAACACACTGGACGGAAAATGGACTGAGGTGCCAGATCGATCTGCATTATTGCTCCGTGTCGTCTCACACCACAGACTGGTACAAGTATCCCGAAGACTACCTATTGGCCAGAAAACCCGAGGAGAGAGAAGAGAATATTAGCCAGTTTCTGAAGGGAAGTTTTTCCGGAAGGCTTGATATTCTACGTAATATTTCCAATTCTGACGGTTTCTTTGAGAAAGTGAGCCTTTACTGGATTAAGCAGATGATCACTCGTGCTATAAGAGTAAACAGCAAAGTAGTTTTTGCAGTCGAGTCTGGGCAAAGACCGGCTGAGACGCATGTAACAGATCTGCTACACGACTTCACCATGGCAAGAAATGCCGTCGCGCACAACCATAGGATAAATGACATTGCATTCAAAAGGTACCAACCACGCCTGATACAACTCTTACATCACCTTAATTTTGATCTGGCAGCCGCGGTAACAGCGGTCGAGCGCGAGCGTTCCGCCATTGTTCGTCAACAACAATACATACCTCCGGCACACTGAGACGCGCTGGCGGTCACCGTACTACGACAACCGCGCCGCATCACCCTGTAGTTGCTGAACGAGTTTGTCGGCCGCCGGCTGCAAGGCAGGCATCTGCTTCGCCACCGCCTGAAGTGCCGCAGCCGCTGCCGTCAGTTCCTGGCGAGCCTGTGTAAGCGCCGTCTGGCGGTCCTGGCCTTGCAGGGGCTGGCCGTCCACGCCGTTCAGGTAGGCTGGCGCCGCGGCGATGGCGCGATCGTAGTCCGCCTGAGCGCCGACGCTGTCACCGGATGCCAGTTTGGTTAATCCGATGTTGGTCAAGACCATGATCGATGTCGGATTCAAGGCAAGCGCTGCGGCATCGAGACGCGACGCAGTCGCATAATCGCCGGCCCAGAAGGCAGCGCCGCCCAGGTTGCTGTCAGCATACAGGAGCTGTGACCCCTGGGTCGCTCGGGCCGAGGTGGGCAACCCTGCGAGATACCCCGCCAATGCCGGTACCACTGCTTTCACGCCTGGACGCGCCGGAACGGCATCACGGGCCAACGTCAGCAGATCGTCAGCCATAGCACTGAGGTGGAGTAGGCGCGTTGCGATTGGTTCGCCTTGCAGGATGTCCAGCACACTTCCGTAGGCTTTCTGGGCGTCGGGCGTCCTCCCCAGGGCCAATAACATGATCGCCTGGTTGGCCGGGCCTAGGTATGACCTGGGCGCCATCTGCTCAAAATGCTGTGTCGTCGTCAGTGCCGTGGCAGCGTCTCCGTTGCGGTACTGTGCCCAACCCAGCGCGGCGAACCCGTCCGGGTCGTGCGGAAATTGTGTCGTGTAGGTTGTCAGCGAGGCGACCGCCGTCGCGGCATCACCGTTTTGCAGCGCCTGCTCACTCTGCCGCAGACTCTGCACCCCTTTACAGACAGCCAGCATCGAATAATCGGTGTTGGGCGCTGAGGTCGCTTGATACTGCTTCGTCAGGTCCAACCACTGCGTGAGCGCTGCCGACGACTCATTGGCGTATTGTGCCACGAGTGCCGTGTTTTCGCTGTTCGAAGCTGATACTTTGGCATTAGTCAGGCTGGTGAACAGATTCAGATACACATTCGCCGCGCTATAGAAGTCGTCTGAGATCACTGGCGGGTGCGTCTTCACCAGCGTCACAGCGGCTTGAGCCTGCTGGAGGGCCTGCTGTGAGGCCGCGGCAGCATCTGGAGATTTTGCCGCCGTTCGAACCCAGAACTGGTCGTTCCACAGTTCGGAGAGCAGGACGCTTGTGTCCACTTGCTCCTGCAACGTTGCCTGGCGGCCTCCCTTGAGGACCAGATCGACATCCGTGATCGCGCGCTGCCAGAGTGCCTGGTACTGATCGGCGATGACCGGAAGTCGGATGGCACCCGGAACGTACTGCAAGTCGTACAGAAGGAACTCTGAAAGCCGGCTAAGACGCGCCTTGTACAACAACGGAGTGGCCGATTGCGGCTGCAGTTCCTCTGCCCAGCGGGTCAGGTATGGGCGTAAGGCATCGTATTGGGTCAGCGCCGCCTGAATCTGCGCGGGATCTCGCTGCCAGCCGGCTTGCTGGATTTGAAACGTCCGCGTGTCACCAAACTCGGCATTCCATAACGCCCCGCCCGGCTGGGCATTGAACTGCCAGGCGATGCTATCCATCGCATCGCTCACGTACCCCTGCAGGGCCTGGGCGTTGTTGGGATCAACGGCGAGTATGGCGTCGGCCGTCTGCTTTTCGGCAGGGAGGTAGCCGGGATCCTCCAGGGCGGCAGACAGCGCCTGATACGTCTGTTGGGACTCCAGGGACGGCAGATCAGTTGGATTCAGCTGCAGGACGGCATTGAGTTGTTGCACGACTTCCGTGATGTCACCGGGAAGTCGTCCCTTGGAGCGCAGGTAGGCCAGGCGCTGGGCGAGTTGATGCGCCTGCATGTCGCTGGGGTTCTGCCCGATCAGGGCATAGATTTGTTGGGCGGCACCGACGCAATCGCCGGTGCTGTACTGCAGCCAGATAGCATTCTCCTGCGCGTCCAGATCGGCGTAGGCCGCCAGCGCCTTCGCCTCATCCTGCGCGCGGCTGCTCCAAAGGTTCGCCGCATCCTGATCCTTGCGGTAAAGGGCAATGTCCATCAATGCGATATATACGTCGCCGTAGGTGATGCGCAAGCGTCGCGATGTTGACGGGTCACTCAGTGCCGCCTGGTCGTTGTTGAGCGGCGCACGCAAGGCGACTGCCTTCTGCAGCAGCGCTTCCGCCTGGTCGACCTTCTGCTGGTTGAACAGCAACGTCGCCTCCTGAGCGTACGCGCCTGCCAGCAGCAGCCGGTCCTGGACAGGCAGCGGCTTCTCCCCCTCCCAGAGGGAGATCGCCTTCTGGTAGGCCGCCGTCGCGTCGGCATCCTGCCCAAGGACGTAATAGGCATGGCCAAGATAGAGATCCACGATGGCGTCGGCCGGGGTAGGGCTGCCACTGCCGGAAAGGGCGTCCTGAAGGTGCACTATTGCTGGCAAATACCGATCCTTGTCGTAGAGCAAGATGCCTGCTGCCGCTTCCATGACCCGGCTGACGTCGTCGGCCTGCAGGCGCGGCACTTCCACGCCCTGCTTGGCGCGATAGGTAATCGAACTCGCCTGGCCGCTGGCGGTGCGTTCTGCAATGGGCACCTGGACCCCGATACTCGGGTTGGCAAACACCACATACGCAACGTGCTGTACCGTCACGGCGTCGGGCAATGGCACGGCCAGACCCTGGCCGCGGGATCCGGCGGCGGTCGCCGCCGGCGCGGATACTGTCTCGTCGTGATAGATCACCACGGCATCCGCGCCGATCCGGCGCGCCAGCGCACGCGCCTTATCGATGTCGGTTGCATCGAACGTTACGGGCAGTTCGCGCATGTCGAGTTCATTTGCATGCCCCAACTGCTTGAGATCGTCCGCCAGTCGGTTTCTTGCGATGCTGCTGCCGAGCTCACGCGTGAAGGCAATGCCGATGTGGCCGGCGGGCACCGGTAAGGCCACGCGCCAGAGGTACTGCTGGTACCCGTAAGCGCCGAGCAGGAGACCGGTCAACATAGCCAGCGAACTTGCAGTCTTAAGGCCGAGCACCTTTTCTCGGGCCAGGTCGTGGAGGATGGAGTGAACCTTTTCGTCGTCGTCCTTCTGCTTTCGAGTGTAGCGCCACCCGATGAGCACTGCCACTGTGACAAGCAGACAGGTGACACCCAGCCCCAGCAAGAGCCATTCGTTGGCCTGTGACCAATCGACAATCAGGCCGGTGAGACTCTTCCAAAACTCGGATGGCTGAAAAAGCTTCAGCTCCGGCAGAGCGAACTTCTCGCCAGGTTTCAGACTCTGTTGGGCAACGCCGATCTGCACCAGCACGAGCCCGACCAAGCCCAGGGCAGCTGTTGCCAGGGTCCCCGAGAGGACCTCCACGACGAGATCACGACCGTGCTCTTTCGCCTGATCCCGCACGACCTCCTTGAGATGGCGCGGGTCGGTCAAACGCCGCCCAGGCGCTGGCTTGGGCGTTGCGGGTGAGTTTGAGACAGGGGATTCAGGTGACGACTCATCGGGAGTCACAGTGGCAGACCTTCTCTAGCGACTCGGGCATGCTGCGATGTCCTGTCGTTTCGGCAGCAGTTCACGACGTATGGTACAAGTATCCCATTATCCTGGCCGGTACAAACTCGCCAGCGCAAGAAGTGCCGTCAACGGCATCATACAGTGAGTGAACGACCATCCAGGAGGCGCCGCCGCGATGGACCAAAGCCGGTCTCCATACGATGTAGCGGCGGTTGCTGCCCCCGAAATCGACTTCGCGATCCTGGCCGACCGGGCGGAAGTACTCAACAACAAACTGTACGTTATGGGCGGCGCCTGGGATGCCACTTTCGTTGTCAACTTTCGCCAACCGTGCTTTATTTGCCTCGCCGTCGGCGTCCTCATCCCCTGGAACTCGGCCAACATCACGCACGAGCTCACGATGAAGATCGAGAGCGCCGATGCACAGCAGATCATGCCGGAGTTGCGCACCACCGTCACGGCAGGCCGTCCACCAACGGCGATCGTTGGCCAGTCATTCCGCACACTGCTGACGATCAATGCCCAGGTCATCCTGCCCGGCCCCGGCGCCTATGTCGCGCTCATTCAGATTGCCCATGGGCCGATTAAGCGCGTCGTCTTCTACGCCAATCAGGCGCCGTCCTTCGGTCCTCCGTTTTCGGCGCCGGGTATGCCACGTCCGTAGACCCGGTGCGACGCGTACTGACCACCGCGCAGGCCAGGCCGAACGGGATCCAAAACCAGAGGGTCACGGCACGGCTGAGTAGTGCAGCAGCCAGCGCCGGCGCGCCATTGCCGCCAATCGCCAGGACCGTGGCGACGATGGCGCCTTCGGCCGCTCCCACGCCGCCCGGTAACATCGAGAGACCTCCGGCGAGGCCGGAGGCGCCCCAGGCCAGGGCAGCGCCGATGAGCGAGAGGTGAAGGCCGACGGCGCCGGCCGCCAGTTGGAACAGCACGACCTCGCAGACCCTGGCGGCCAGGGCACAGGCCAGCGCCAGCAGGACCGGCAGCGGGCCGCCAATCGCCACCAGGCCGTGCAGAAAGGCGCGTAACCAACGCTCGCCATGCACCGGCGTGAGCCGTCCGAGGCGGCGGTGCAACCAGGCACGGCTGGGGCTGAGTAGCGCCAGGACGAAGAGCCCCAGGAAAGCGACAACAGCACCCCAACCAATCGGCGGCAAGCGATAGCCGCCGAGCAGCGCGGCGCCCACAGATAACACCAGATAACTCAGCACCTCCGTCGCTGCTTCCACCGGCAGCACGCCGACGGTCTCGGCTTCCGCGACGCCCGTTGACTGTCGCACCAGGGCAAACTTAAGGAAGGCAGCCAGGCGGCCCGGTGAAAGCTCGAGCGCAAAGCCTGCCAGGTAGATGCGGATGCTGGCGGTCAGGGGGAGCGTAGGGACACGGCGGCGAACCAGAAGGTGCCAGCGCAGGAAGCGCCAGGCCTGACTGGCGGCGCCAAGCACGAGCAGGAACGGCAAGAGTTCAAACACTGCGGCCGACCACTGAATACCGCCACCGATGCGCCAGGTGAGCGCGATGCCAATCGCCAACGCCACGGCGGCTATGACCGCCACGCCACGCACGAGGACCGCGATGGACAGTGGCCCGGTTGGCCCTGAGGTTGCAGCGAGCACCGTCGCTGTCACCGGCCGGCTGTTAAGCGCGGGTAGCCGCATCCGTTTCCTCACGCTCCGCCCCGCGTCAGGGAAATTGTACCGCCCAACTATCAAGAAACGTTCAATACAGCTTGCGCACCATAACTGCGCTCGCCAGGCTGGCATGCATTGTGCGACGTGGCGGTGCGGTAGGCACGCAACCGGCCGGCGCAACGGACTTAGGACCGGCGAGCAGGGCAGTTTCCTTTGCCGCGCGCGGATGCTACTGTAGAGAGGCGGGGAGTTGGCCAGACGGAGGACAGAGTGCCCGGATTCTTAGTCGAAGGCGGCCAGCCGCTGCGCGGGACAGTACGCGCAGCCGCCAACAAGAACGGCGTGCTACCGATGCTGGCGGCCACGCTGCTCACTGACGAGGTCTGCGAACTGCGCAACGTTCCGCTGATCAACTCGGTCCTGGTACTCGGGCAAATCTTGCAGGACCTCGGCGCGACGGTGGATGGCCTGGGGACGTCGGCGCTGCGCATCTGCTGTAAGGGTGTGCGCGAGCACCATGTGCGACCCGACCTGGTGGCTCAGGAGCGTGCCGCCGTCCTGTTCATGGCCCCGTTGATCGCCCGAACCGGCAAGGTGCAGATGGGTCGCCCCGGCGGTTGTGCTATCGGTCGCCGAGATATCGGCACACACCTGGATGCGTTGGAAGCCCTGGGTGCGCACGTCCTCACCGGGCGTGAGGAGGTGTCGATCGGAGCGGAGCGCCTGCTCGGCCGCACCATTTTCCTGGACGAAGCCTCGGTTACCGCTACCGAAAACACCATGATGGCTGCCTGCGCCGCCGATGGCGTCACGATCATCAAACACGCCGCCTGCGAGCCCCACGTCGTCGACTTCGGCCGCTTTCTGGAGGCTATGGGGGCCGACATTTCCGGCATCGGCAGTAACGTGCTGACTATTCAGGGCGGCCGCTCATTGCACGGTGTCACGTACACCGTCGCCGCTGATCACATCGATGTCGGTACCTTCGCGGTAGCCGCCGCAGTGACGGGTGGCAGTATCGATATAGAAGGCGTGAACCCGGATCAACTGGAGATGATCGGCTTGATCCTGCAACGCCTCGGCGTCGTCATGCAGTTCAGAGGCGAGCATCAATGCTGCCTCCACATCGAACCAGGCGATCTCGTTGCCACCCGGAAGGTCGATTCCAATATCTGGCCGGGGTTCCCGACCGATCTCATGTCGCCCATCATCACGCTGGCGACGCAGTGTCGAGGCACTACCCTCATCCACGACTGGATGTTCGAGTCACGCATGTTTTTCGTTGATCAACTGGTTGGCATGGGCGCCAACATCGTGCTCTGCGACCCGCACCGCTGTGTGGTCACCGGCCCCGCCCGGTTAACCGGAACCAGGCTCGACGGTCCAGACCTTCGTGCCGGCATGGCCCTCCTGCTGGCTAGCCTCGCCGCCGACGGCACGAGCGACGTGCGTGGCGCAGAGCGCATCGAGCGCGGCTACGAAAACATCGTGCCGCGCCTGAGTGCGCTCGGGGCCAACATCCAACGAGTGTCGTAGAACGCTGGGGGAACAGATGGTGAGCGCTGGTCACAAGGTCTGGTACATTCCCGATGGCTACTTACCGCCCGCCTCCTATCCCGGCAGTCTGGTCAGCCACGAAGCCGTCTGTGTCTTGAACACGGGCAGCAAGGAGGCCACCGTCCGCCTGACCATCTACTTTGAAGATCGGGAACCGCTGCGCGACCTGACGAACACGATTCCTGCCGAGCGGACGTTACACATCCGGCTGGACAAGCCGGAGCACACCGGTGGTCACCAGCTGCCGGCCGGCGTGCCCTACGCCATCAGGGTGGAGAGCGATGTGCCCATCATCGTGCAGCACTCGCGTTTGGACGCGACGCAGCCCGCCCTGGCGCTCTTCACCACGATGGGCTTTCCGCAGCAAGACACCTGACCAGCCTGCGGTCCCGGCACACGCGATTAGCCATTCCGCCCATTTGGCGTACCTTATACTGCATAGCACACGCGGCGTTCCCGCCACGCGGCGGAGCCGGATACGGCAGGAGTGAACCGGTGTACGGTCAGCGGCGGCTGCCAGGTCTCCGGCGACCACGGTTAGTCCGAGAGCCGTATGGTGTCCATATTGAACATCGTCCGTCGGAGCTGAAAGTCCACGCGCCGGCGCCAGGGCCGGTGCGGGATCAACGCGGCGGCAATATACAGACCGTACAGTTGGATCAACAGCAAGAGCAAAACCACGACGAGCAGGACTGCCCGAACAATCAACCAGAGGCGCCGGACCATTGGCGTGGCCATCCCCGACTGCTCTCATTCGCATGCCGGTCGACGGCACTGTTGCCTGCGACCGGCGTTGCTCGCATCGCATACCCTGCAAACGCAGGTCCACGTTTGGAAATGCAAGATGCGTGCCGAGCCGGCAGCCAAACGCCGCGCCGTCTCGTTCGACGCTACCGGCACGCGGGAGTCGGTCGTAGTGCAACGGAGTTAGGAAGCATGGTTGATGGTCGCCACTGAGACTCGTCCCCCGGCGGATGCCTTTGCCCTGGCTGAGCCGGAGCCGCCACTGCTGGACCGGCCGCTGCTGGCCGGCTGCCGCATCAACTGGGAAGTAACCGCCTACTTCGCGCTGACGGCGCTTGCCCTCGTGCTACGCCTCGTTGCTCTGGGTGACAAACCCTTTCACCACGACGAGAGCCAGGACGCCTATTTCGCCTGGATTTTCTATTCCGGCGGCGGCTACAAATACGATCCCCTGCTGCACGGTCCGTTGCGTTTCTACCTGATCTCGTTGATGTACCTGCTCTTCGGCGTGAGCAACTTCACGGCACGACTGGCGCCTGCCCTCATGGGCACGGCACTGGTGGCTTTGCCCTTTTTCCTGCGACGCCAGTTGGGATCGGTCGCCGCCTTCGTGGCAGCCGCCTTGCTGTGCTTTTCACCGTCCTACCTGTATTTTTCGCGATTTACGCGCGAAGACATCTATTTTGCCTGCCTGACGCTGGCGCTGCTGGTGAGCGTCTTTTGCTTCCTATCCCGACCCCGGCCCTGGCAACCCGCCCTCATCCTCGGCCTGCTGGCCGCCAGCCTGGCCACCAAGGAAACAACCTTCATCACCATGTTCATTGCCGGGACGTTCTTCTTGATTGCCCTCGCCTGGCAACTCAGTTCGGCTCGCCGCGCCGGCGTCCCGGCCAGTCAGACTCCGTTGGTGGCGGCCGTGCGCTCAGTTGGCCTCGATGCCTGGCTCTGGGGCCTCGCCACCTTTGTGGCCGTCTTCACCCTGCTCTTCACCACCTTCTTCACCAACCCCCAGGGTTTGCAGGACGGCATCATAAAGAGCATCCAGTACTGGCTGGCGCAGCAGCCGGTGGGACGCGGCGACGAACCCTGGTACTACTATTTCGTGCTCCTGCCGGCCTACGAATGGCCGGAAGTCGTTGCCGGGGCCATCGGCATTGTCACGGTGCTGCGGCGGCCAACGCTGCTCAGACTGTTCTTGCTCTGGTCATTCATCCTCAGCATGGGCATCTATTCCTGGGCCGGCGAGAAGATGCCGTGGTTGCTCCTGCACCCGCTCTTGCCGCTCATCCTCCTGGCCGGGATCGGTGTCCAGGCGCTCTGGCAGTCCCGCCGTCGCCTGGCCGGGAGGATTGGTCTCGGCGTTTGCGCGCTGGGTTCGCTGTACCTGTTGCACGCCACGATTGCCCTGTCTTACGGCCATCCTGCCAACCCGGAAGAATTCCTGGTGTACACTCAGTCGTCCACCGCCGTCCCGCAGGTGAGCAACCAGATCGCCGCTATCGACCGGCGTGTCTTCGACGCCACCGCGGCGCACCTGAAACTGGATATCGACACCACTGATGGGGTTGACTGGCCCTGGGCCTGGTACCTGCGCGACTTGCACACGTCGTCCTTCGTCGACATGAGCGCAAACACCGCCTACACGCCGGCGGCCCAGGCCCTGCTGATCGACGACACCAACCGCACGCGGCTGTTGCCGCAGCTCGCCAACTACACGGGGTACCGATTCCCGTTGCGCGTCTGGTGGATCCCCGATTACCAGCACGCCACGCTGCAGAACTGGCTCACCTGGCTGATGTGGCGTACGCCGTGGAACACCACAGGGTCGCTGGACGAGTGGCTCTACGTGCGCAACGACGTGCCGGGCGCCGGTCTCATCGGCGCCAACGGTACGGCAGCACCGGCTGCACCGGGCGGAGTGCCGGCCGCGAACCCGGCGCCGGGCAGCGCCTCCGCGGTCTTGCCGGCGCCTACCATCGTCACGGCGACGCGCCTTATCGCACCGCGCAACGGCACGACTCCGGTACTCAGCCAGCCCCGCCAGGTCGCAGTGATGCCTGACGGCAGCCTGCTCATCATCGATCAGGGCACGAGCAGCGTCACGAAGATCAGCCCCACCGGCGCCGTCGTTGCCACCTTCAGCGGTTTCGGCAACACAGCCCTCAAGAATCCCACCGGCGTCGGCTTCGACGGTCAGGGGAATGTGTTCGTCGCCGACACTTGGAACCATCGCATCGTCAAACTGGATAGCAATCTCCACTTCGTGAGCACCTGGGGCGCCTACGGCACGACTGGCGGCCAGGCCAGCGGGCACCCGTCAGAGTTCTATGGGCCACGCGCCATCGCTGTAGATGCGAAGGGCGACGTGTTCGTCACCGACACCGGGAACAAACGCATCCAGGAGTTCGACAACACCGGCAAGTTCCTTGCCCAGTTCGGCGGCGTGGGCGACGGCCCCAGTCACCTCAACGAGCCGGTCGGGCTGGCCTTCGCTCCAGACGGCAACCTCGTCGTCGCCGACCTCTGGAATCGCCGGGTCCAGGTACTGACCCCCAACGGCCAACCGGTAACCCAGTGGCCGGTCCTCACCTGGCAGACAAATGTCCACAACGAACCCTACGTCGCAGTCGGCGCAGACGGCGTGGTCTACGTGAGCGACCCGAACGTGACGCCAGGCCGAGTGCTGGTCTACTCCGCCCAGGGCCAGCCGCTCGCCGTCTGGACGCTGGCCGGCGCCGGCCTCAACGACGCCACCGGCCTGGCCGTCGGTCCCGACAACCAGCTCTACATCACCGACAGCGGCAACCGGCGCATCGTGGTGGTGGCGGGGAAGTAGGACATGCAGAAGGAATGGATAATGGCGGCGTCAACACGCACCACTATTGCGGTTCCCAACGATTTACTGAAAGAGATCGATCAGGCCGTGCAGGACAGCCTTGTCCCAAACCGCAACGTCTTTGTCGTTAATGCGCTCCGACGTGAACTGGCGGCGCAGAAGCGCGCTGCCATTGACGCAGCCTTCGCCGGAATGGCGGATGATGCGCTGTACCAGACGGAGGCGATCGCAATAGCCGAAGAGTTCGCTGTCGCTGATGCGGAGGTATTCAGTCTCGCAGAGACCTCGCGTTGAGACGCGGCGTGTAACGCCATATAATGGCTGACACGCCATCTGACACACCACATGCAATTGGAAACCTTGGGCTTGGCGGCGCGGAGGCAGACCCCTTCCGGCTCGCACCGCTCGCCAGGTTTCCCCCTGACGGGAGAAACCTTTCCTGCAGTGCGGGGGACGGTAGCCGAGGCGTGTGCGATTGCACTGGGCAACCTCTCAATTGGGTACGTTCGGCCTAGGAGTCTGTCTGACTTACCAATTATCTCTCCCCAGGCCATGCGATTCTCAAGGCAGCACTTATAATCGTGCAGTTTCCGCTTGTCATGATGCATGACCCAGTGAAGATTCAGCGCAAGTCAGACAGACTCCTAGGCACCGGACAGTGGGCTGCCGCGTTTGTGAACGCCCCGAACCCCTGCCGTTCCTATGCGGCAGCGCTCCTTCCGAACGACGCTCCCGTCCGAACGTGGATTCCCCCACGCAGCCGTGCCCTGCATTGCACGGAAGGTTTCTCCCGTCAGGGGGAAACCTGGCGAGCGGTGCGAGCCGGAAGGGGTCTGCCTCCGCGCCTGCCGCGCTGCTCATATTCGGATCGGACACGGCGAACTATCTGACGCTCGTCCTGCTACCGCCAGGCCGGCACGACGACGGTCTTCAACAGCACTGCGGAAAGAACCGCGAGGAGTACTGACACTGTCGCGATCGTCAACGTCGAGAGCCGCGGGCTGGCGAGGCGGGACAGGCCGAGCATGAAGAAGAGACCGATGCCGCCGACAGCAGGGAACAGGTAGCGCCCCTGCGCCTGGATGAAAGTCAGGTTGTACTGGACATCGGAGGCGAAGACCAGCAGAGGCCAGCTCAGCACCAGGATGAATTCGCCTGCCCTCGCCCGCAGATTGGCGACCGCACTCTGTGTGCGCAGCGCGCGAACGAGGGCGACGACCAGGCCAACGGCGGCCAGCGCCGACAACAGCGTCAGGACCGGGTAGACCCTGGGAACAGGAATGCCCATCCAGCCGAACTGGGCCCAGAAGGAGTCAAAGCTAATGGTGATGAAGCGCTGGGCGGCAGCCAATGTAACGGGACCCGTGAGTGGTTGCGGCACCACCAGGCGATTGATATCCAAGGCGAGCGGATCGTGCCAGCCATAAGTCAGCACGTTGCGAATGACCCACCCCCCCCACATGACCAACGTGACCGCATAGGCAACCAGCAGCGCGCCGAACGGGTGGGCATGCCTGCCGTCGGCGCTGGCGCGCTGGTAGCGCAGAAATGCAGCGAGCAGGGCTAACGGCAATACGACCAGCGCCGTTACTTTCGTCAGCAACGCCAGGCCCATTACCAACCCCAATACCAGCGCGCCGCGCCAGGCAAAGCCTCGCTGCAGCCAGAGCAGCAAACCCAGCATGCTGAGGGTCAGCAGCAGGTTGCTGAACGCATCGTTCTCCACAGCCGCCGTCATGTTGATGTGCATCGGCACGAATGCGACAAACGAGGCAGTAGCCAGCGCCAGCGCCGGCTCGGCCGGCAGCAGCAGGCGCGTCAACCGCCAGGACGCCAGGATCGTGAGGACGCCGAAGAGCGTGGACAGGAGGCGGACGGCTTCCACGTGCTGCTTCAGCGAAAGGCGTGCCGTGAGCTTGTAGACTATTGCCGCTGTCGCGTAGTACAGCGGCGGCTGGTGCGATTCGTACCGGATGGTATCAATCGACTCACCAGCGGGGAAGCGCGCCGAGCGCAAGCGGTCCAGCAACTGCGCCGGATCGTCGCCCACCCGCAACACTGGCAAGCTACCGGTGTCGGCAACAGCGCGTACATAGTTCCACTGGGCAGGTTCGTCCGGGTTGTCGAACGGTGGCGTCGCTCGGTTCCAACCGACGGCCAGTACGAGGTAGACGACGCCGATGACCGCCAGCAGTCCCCAATATAGCGGGGTCAACGGCGGGGGATCATGCGTGCCCCGCGCCGCTGGTCCGGCAGCATCCGCGCCGTCGCTGGGGAAGACAGTCGCCGCGTTCACGGTCGCCTGGCTTTGGCGCCATAACGCCCGGCGCCGGCATACGCACGTATCTTGAAGACGTCGACGATCATCCGCTCAGTATCGCGCACGGGGCGCACCTTGCTCGCCTTTCCATAATACCAGTCGACACCGATCTCGTCCAGGCGGTAACCCCGACGCCGTGCCAAAAACAGCAGCTCCGTATCGAAGCCTGTCACCATGCCGCCGGTGATGGGCCGAGCGTCGGCGCCGTACACCAGCATGCGCTGGAACAGGTCGTGCGCGACCGCTGTCCGAAAAGCCTTGAAGCCGCATTGCGAGTCCGAGACCCCCGGCAAAAGGACGCTGCGATAGAGCAGGTTGTAGACGCGCCCCATGAGGTGCCGGTAAGCCGGCTCGCCGTAACGATGCGCGCCGGGGCCTTCCCGCGAGCCGATGGCAACGTCAGCCCCGCTTTCAAGGGCGCTAAGCAACCGCTCAATCTCCCGTATCGGCACCGACAGATCGGCGTCGGAAAAGGCCACATACGCGCTGCGGGCTGCCAGGATACCGGTGCGGACTGCAAAGGCCTTCCCCCGATGATCGTTGCCGATGACGGTAAGCCGCGGCTCGCGGTCCGCCCACTGGCGGGCCAGGGCAGCCGTCCCGTCGCTACTGCCATCATCCACGACGCAGATACGCCAATCGTACGCTTGCTCACCGAAGTACGTCACCATCTGGTCAAGGGTCCCCGGCAACCGCGCCGCCTCGTTATACGCCGGAACGACGACCGTGAGGTGGGGGATGGGGGGCGCCGGCGAGCGCAGCGAGACCGTGGATGAGGAGATGAGGAGATGAGGAAAACGGAGGGCGGAGTTTTCGATGTCGCTCATTCCCTGATAGCCCGCATCCCCAGCCCCCTCATCGCCTCATTCCCTCATCCCATCTTCTCCCAGTATCCGTTCAATCGCCGCGGCGCTCACGCGGCGGGTACGTTGGACGTGGCGGCGCCGCCGGAGATAGTCCGGTAAGGCTCGAATGGCGGCAGCCTGCCCGCGAATTCTGGCGCGAGCGGCAGGTTCCCGCAGGTGGGGCAGCGTCTCCAGCAGGTCACGCGACTGCCGGAGCAGCATGCGTCCGAAGTAGCGGCGGTACAGCGGAGGCGGCATATTCTTGACGAAGACCAGGGGAAAGTTGCGGCCGCAGGAGTAGGAAGCCAGCTCGCCACCGCCGGTCGCGCTGCCGTGATGATAGACGACTGCCTCCGGCACGTAACGACAGGGCCAGCCGCGCAACTGCGCTCGGAAGGCCCAATCAACGTCCTCGCAGTAGGAACCGAGGCCCTCATCGAACGGTCCAACATCGTCCAGCGCGGTGCGGCGGTACAGGGCGGCTGCCGCCATGGCGCCAAACACCCAGGCCGGCCGGTCGTACTGACCGTTGTCCACTTCCCAGACACCGCGATTGCCGGGGCGCCCTTCCGGCGTGTAGAAGTCACCGACAGCGTTGATCGTCCGACGATCCCTGGCGAAGAGCACCTTGCTGGCAAAGGAACCGGCGCGTGCCCGGGCCGTGAATTCGTTTTCCAGCGCCGCAAGCCAGCCGGGTGCGACCTCCGTGTCGTTGTTCAACAGTACGACGGCATCGCCCCGCGTGTGGCTAACACAGGCATTGAAGGCGGCGGCGATGCCCGGCCGTCGTTGGAGGTCGACGAGGCGAACGTCGGCAAAGTCCGTCGCCAACAACTCCTGTGAGCCATCGGCCGAAGCACTGTCAACGACGACGACCTCGTCGGGTTGCCGCGTCTGGGCTGCCAGGGCCTGCAGGCATGGTGCAAGATAGCGCCGGCCGTTCATGTTCGCTATCGCAACGCTGATACGCAGAGGCACGTCACTCCATCACTCAGTCACGCCATACCTGGCAAGCAAACCGCCATTTAGCCTATCAGCGACCGTTCCTAATCTATCATGGTGGGCACAGGTGAAAGGAGTCCCGTGTGCAGCGTTCCTGGCGTATCCTCCTGTCCGGCATCGGCCTCAGTCTGGTCGTGCTCATTTCCTTTGGAGTCGGAGTCTGGGCGGCGCCGGCGGTGCGCGGCGTGGTTGGCGCACCGGAGTCGGGCGCACCCGGCATGGCGACGCAGTTCCAGGTGTTCTGGCAAGTGTGGAACATTGTCCTCGGGAACTATGTGGACCATTCCAAATTGGACGCCGAGCAGATGACCTACGGCGCGATTCGCGGCATGCTGGCCACCCTGGACGATCCCGGCCACACTCGCTTCCTCACCAGGGCAGACTACACGAATGCGGAAAACCACCTGCAAGGGCGTTTCACAGGCATCGGCGTGGTGCTGACGACGAGTAGCGGTAACGTCACTGTCCAGGAGGTCTATCCCAACTCACCGGCCAGTCTCGCCGGCATGCAACTGGGCGACGTGATCACGACAATTGACGGCAAGGCCACAGCCGGTATGAGCTCGGATGCCGCGGCCACGGCAATGCGCGGCCCTCGTGGCTCGACCGTGCAACTCGGCGTCCGCCATGCCGGGTCGTCGACTGTACAAACCCTGACGCTCACGCGTTCCGATATCCAACTCACATCAGTGCGCTGGCAGATGCTGCCCGGAACGCCTATCGCCGACATCGCCATCAGCGAATTCAACCAGGGCACGACGGGGAGCGTACGCACGGCCGTGACCACCGCGAAGGCACAGGGCGCTACGGAGTTTGTGCTCGATGTGCGGGGCGACCCTGGTGGCTTGCTCGACGAAGCGGTTTCCGTCTCCAGCCTGTTCCTACCATCGGGCAAAGTCCTCATCCAACGCGACAGCCACGGCCACGTACAGCCCTTCAACGTGTTGCCAGGGGCGGTCGATACTGCCGATCCGGTGATTGTACTGATTGACCACGGCACGGCCAGCGCTGCGGAAATCTTCGCTGCCGCCATCCACGACAACCAGCGGGGGCGGCTGGTCGGCAGCGTTACCGATGGCACCGGCACGGTCCTCTCCACGTACCGCCTGCTCGACGGTTCCGCCTTGCTACTGGGGACTGCCGAATGGCTCACGCCCAAGGGCCAGTCGATCTGGAAGCAGGGCATCACACCGGACGTGACGGTGGCGCTTCCCGCCGGCAGGCAAGCCGTCACCCCAACCACCCTCAACTTCCCGACCAGGAACGATCAGGTCCTCTCCAATGAAGACACCGTGCTCGTGCGCGGTGTCCAACTGCTGGAGGCGGTCGCGGGAACCGGGCATTGACGATCACCGGTAGCCCCGCCACCGCCAGTCCGGGCCCAAACTGGCGTCCGTGGCGGATCAGCCCTACAATCCTGGTATGGCCCCTGTCGGCAACACTGGCGTACCGATGGCAGGGGGCGCTGCAGACGAGCAAGGAGTGAGTTATGGCCGGAAATCGCTGCGTGGTGTACATGGGCCCGGGGGAAGTCACGGTACAAGACATCGGCTACCCGGAGTTGACCCTGCCGGAACAGCACCGTAAGTGCGAGCACGGCGTGATCCTGAAGGTTGTCGCCACCAACATCTGTGGCAGTGATCAGCACATGGTGCGCGGCCGCACCACCGCCCCGGCGGGCCAGACCCTTGGCCATGAGATCACGGGCGAGGTGATTGAGTGCGGCCGCGATGTCGAATTCATCAAGAAGGGCGACCTGGTATCGGTGCCCTTCAATATCGCCTGCGGCCGCTGCCGGAACTGCAAGGCAGGCAAGACCGGCATTTGCCTCAACGTCAACCCGGCGCGACCAGGCGCCGCCTACGGCTACGTTGACATGGGAGGCTGGCGCGGCGGTCAGGCGGAGTACGTGATGGTTCCCTACGCCGACTTCAACTTGCTGAAGTTCCCCGACCGCGATCAGGCTATGGCGAAGATCAAGGACCTGACCATGCTGTCCGATATCTTCCCCACCGGGTACCACGGCGCCTATACGGCAGGTGTGACAACGGGTTCGACGGTGTACGTCGCCGGGGCCGGCCCCGTCGGTCTGGCCTGCGCCGCCTCGGCCCAACTGCTCGGCGCGGCAGTGGTCATCGTTAGCGACATGAATGCCGATCGCCTCGCCCAGGCCCGTCGCTTCGGCTGCGAGACGATCGATCTGACGCAAGACGCCTCGTTACCGGACCAGATTGCTGCCATCCTGGGCGAGCCGGAAGTCGACGCCGCCATCGACTGCGTGGGATTCGAGGCCCGCGGTCACGGTTCGGGCGCCAGCGAGGCCCCGGCCACGGTGCTCAACGACGTGATGACCATCACGCGCGCCGGTGGACGGCTGGGCATCCCCGGTCTCTACGTCACCGGCGACCCCGGTGGCGTTGACGAGGCAGCCAGAGTCGGGCGGCTCGGTGTCCGCATCGGCCTGGGCTGGGCCAAGTCGCTGTCCTTCACGACCGGCCAGTGCCCGGTGATGCGCTACCACCGCCAACTGATGATGGCCATTTTGCACGACAGGGTGCAGATCGCCAAAGCCGTCAACGCCACCGTCATCTCGCTTGATGATGCGCCGAAGGGCTATGCTGACTTTGACAAGGGGGCGGCCAGGAAGTTCGTCCTCGATCCGCACGCGCTGATCGCGGCGTAGGGGGCATACGGACGGAGGAACGTAGGGGCGTATTGCATACGCCCACGGCCATGGTTCAAAGGCGAAATACCTTGCATGAGCACTTTGAACGGGGGAGCGACTGCAGGTCCTGTCGCCACCGGGACCGCCAGGCCGGCCAGATGCTCGTGTTGTTTGCGCTTCTGCTGCCCGTATTGTTCGCTGCTCTGGCGGTCCTGGTGGATGCCGGATACCTCTACGGGCAGCGCCGCAGTGCGCAAAACGCCGCCGACGCCGCCGCGCTCGCCGGCGCGCTTGCCGTCGGCAAGAGCGGGCTTTGCGACACGACTGCCAACGTGCAGGCCGATTACCTGTCACTGCGCAACGGCGTACCCGGCCCGACCGTGTCCTATGTCCTCACTTCGGCGCTGACGCCGCCGGGAGGACCCACGCTGCCGGTGTGCCAGATATTGGTCGCAACGAGCATCACCAGCCCGCCCTTCCTCAGCGGCGTCATCGGCCGGACCTCGCTGACGGCCGGGGCAGGAGCCACGGCGGCGCTGGCCGGCATTGCCACCTACGGCAATGATCCGGCACTTTACCCCCAGGCGCCGTTGCTGCCGGTGGCAGTGGAACTCACCAGCTTTTCGACGTATGGCTTCGGCGGCCCAGTTCAGCAGTTCACCGTCAAGTTCACCGGCGCCAACGGCTATTACTGGTTTTTGCCAACCAGCACATCCTGCTCCGACGGGGCAATCGATACGAACGTCACGGCCGCCACCACCTTCACGACGAACGTCGGCGATAACGTCACCCTTTGCCAGTACGAATCGGACAGCGCGCTGCACGACCTCGCCGTTCGCTCGCCAGTCCTGCGCACGGTCGTGCTGACCAGCGGAAACTCCGGCGGTAGCGCCACCGTGCTGGGCTTTGCCGCCATGGAGGTGGAAACAACGCAATATGGCCTGGGCATCGTTCCCTCGATCTTCGGCTATTTCGTCAACATCGCCGCCCTTAAAGCCCGGTCCCCAACAACGACCGGCAGTTGCCGCCAACCATCATCTGCAGTGCCTGCTCATCGAGGACGGCCCGGCGTATGGCACGCAGGTCTCGCTGCTGCGGCATGAGCGGGAAGTCGGAACCCCACAGTATCTTCTCTGGCCGGACGATCTGCCCTGCAGCGGCGTAGATGGCCGGGGTGTACAGCAGTCTGCCGGCGGCGGTGTCATACCAGACATTCTGGAGGTCGGCGCGCACTTCGGGCATGAGCTCGTAGAACAACAAACCGCCTCCCCAGTGCGCGGCGATAAAGCGGTTGGCGGGAAAGGCCCGGGCGAGACGCCATAGTTGCTCCGGAGCGACGCAGCTCTTGCCGGGGTAGTCGTGCCCCACCGGCTCACTGACATGGGTCAACACCGGTAGGTTGCGCTCCTGCGCGGCCCGGAGCTGGCCCGCTAATCGGGAGTGCTCATCGAGTGTGAAGCCCTGGCCTTCCGGCATCCATTCACCGATGCCCGCGAAGCCGGCCAGGTCTGGATCGTCGGCATCTGGCCCGACGTGGGCGAAAGGCATCAGTCGGCCAGGGTAGCGCCGAGCGGCGTCGAGCATATAGGCATTGTGGAGACGACCCAGCCCCGCGTCGCGCCAACCAAAGGTCAGCACCACGCTGATGGCCACGCCGGACCTATCCATAGACGTTATCAAGTCTTCCGCCGTGGCGATCTTCGCCGTCGGGGTACCGTACAGGGCAGCGAACCAGGCATCACGCCGGATGAATGGTTCGCGTTCAAGCGCTACCTCCGGCGGGAAGATGTGGGTGTGGGCATCAACGACGCCGACGGGCCAGGGAACCGTTGTCACTGATTGGGCAGCGTGGCGACGGCCACAGCCTTGTCGGAGACGAAGTACACCAGACCGTGCGCGGCGTCGACTTCGGCGCTTTGGATGCCGGTGATGGCCTGCGGTGCGTCGGTCGGGAGGAGGTACTGCCGTTCAAACTGGCCAACCGCCGAGAAACGCACAATACGCTTGCCACTGGGATCGACGACGTACACACTACTGTCGGAAACGCTCGCCAGGATGTGCGAAGGCGACGGCATCGTCCCGACCAGCCCTGTTTCCGGGAATGGCTGCGAGACCCCATTCGTGTACTTCAGGATGCTGCCATCGGACTGCAACACATAGAGGCTACCGTCCACCGACAGGTCAACACTGTGCAGGAGATTCGGCGGAGGGGTGACCGTCGGTGGCGGCGCCGGCGTGGGCGTGGGCCGGCCACGCTGGGCCGTGGCGGTTGCAACTGGCGCCGCCACGACCGCGGCCGGGAAGTAGTCGGACGGCGCGCTGTAGCCGCTCCCCTGGGGAGTGTAGCGCCAGATGCGGCTCAGTTTCGTATCCAAAACGTAGAGGTCAGTACGGTACGTCGTGATGGCGTGGACCTCTCCCCAGGCATCCGAGCCAGGGACGGACACACGGCGGATCTGGTTGTTGTTTGCGTCAAAAGACCACAGGACGTTGCGGCTGTCGACGGCCAGCACGCCGGTCGAGGTCGCGGCGATAGCGACCAGGGGCTGAATCGTGTCCGCCCCCACGTTAATGTTCGCGCTAATGGCGGCCAGGGGCGGCCCACCCCCAACCGGGACTTTGAGCACTCGCTTGCCGCCAGTATCCAGGATGTAGACGCTGCCGCCCTGTACCACCACCTGCGCGAGCTCAGCCAGCGGATCGGCGCTCAAATCGGCAAGCACCTTGACGTTGGTGAGCCGTCCGGCCTTGTTCAGGAGGTCCTCGCGCTGGCGCACGCGCGCGAGCAACGCCGCCTCGTCGGATACACTGAGCCGGCTCCGGTCGCCCGTGACGAGGTCCTCTGCTTGCGTGAGCGTGGTGGCTGCCGCAGCCGGGTCTTTCTGCTGCGCCGCCGAGGAGAGCAGGTTGTCAACCTGGCCGGAAACCTGCAGGAACGTTGCGTGTTCGCGACCGGACTGGAAATGCTGCACACCCTTGAAAAGCAGCAACAGCAGCACGATGGCGGCAAGCACGATGCCCGTGAGCAGGATGAGCTGACGATTCGCCGCGCTGCGTGAGGGTCTCGTTGAACGCCTTGCTGTGGCTGACGCCGCACCGTTTCCTGCGCCGGCGGCACGGCGCGCACCTGCGTCGTTGATCCGCCGCCCGGCCGCGCCGGTGGGAGACGGCCGATTCGCCGTCCTTTGACTCGCTGCGCCGCGTCCGAAGCGTGACATGAGGCTGCCGAGGGACAACAGGCCAGCAAACCGCAGCTTTGGGCGAGGGTGCGTTCGCGCCTCCTCCTGTACCGGACTGCCAGCTTTCTCGCGAACGTCAGGTCGTGCCTGTACGACCAACGCATAGGCCGGCTCGGTGTCGCCTTTGAGGTACTGCGTGCGCATGCCCTGGCTCAACACGCGCATTTCGCCGCCAGTCAGCCACTGTTCCAGGCGGTCGGGGGGCAACGATTGGGCTAACGCCGAGGAGCAGACCGCAACCAGATCGCCATCGGCCAGACGGGCGCTGAATAACTGAAAGCTGATGCGCTGACCGTGCCCGAAAAAGCTCTCGGCGGTCGCCGTGCTTTGCTCGTTTTCCCAGAAGGGCGGGTCCGGCACCAGGGCGATGCCGGTCTTCGTCCCGATATAGGTTTGCACCGGCAACGTCTGCGCGATGGCAACCTCGCCATCACGAATGGCGAGACAGGTGAGCGCCACCACTGGCCGCTCAGCGGCCGGTGGCATGCGCTCATCCTTGAGCATCTTGGCGACACCACGGTCTATGCCACGACTCAATGCCTGGTCGAGCTCCTGGGTGGGGTCACGATAATACTCACCGCGGATCGCATCGGAGACCAGCCGGCAGTAGGCGCGTTCGGCGGGCGAGTCGCTTTGCGTCTCTGTGACGACATAGAGGGACCCCTTGCTCCTGGCCAGGGAGCCGGATGTTGGCTCGGTGACGAAGATGTTGGCGGCGGCGCGATTCAGCGTTGGATCGGTGGCGAGGGATAGTAACCTCGATGTCGTATGCAGGGCAGGCATCGGGTCGGCTACCGCTGCCCGGCGGCGACAGGCGGCGCCACGCCGCCGTCCGCGCGGTCTCGGTAGGCTGCGAGGTCCGCAACATCCCAATCGGCGTACAGCTTGGGAAGCATGTCCAGCGGCGTCCAGGCGCCGCCCTGGCCATACTTGCCGTGATATTCGCGCAGGGTAGCGCCGACCTCCTCGAACTTGATTTGACAGATGCGCAACCCGACAGGGAGCAGCACAGTACTGCGCGAATGGTTGGAAATTTCCATCGTCCAGCGTGAAATGTACCCGACGTCCCCGACGCCAGCGCACTTGCAGACCGAGAGGCTGGCCCGGCCAATGCTGCTGCGCGCGTGCATGCTGGTGGTGATGCCGTTACGACCACCGACCACTTCGATGGTGTGCGCCAGGATAGTCGTGCCTGGTCGCACGGGAATCCTCCCCTCCACGGCCCGGCGCGGCTCCCCCCAGAAGGCGCGCGCCTGCGCCTCGACGGTGAAGTCCACCGACTCAACGTTGGCATCGGGTTGGAAGTACCACTCGCCGAGCCGACAATCATAGGAGTTTGTGCCCAGTTGGCGCTGATCGAAGGGGGAAATCACGACGTTCCCCCGCTCTCTCTCTTGCAGAATGCGGAGGTCGGAAAGGAGCATTCGACCTCTTTTCGTTCGACGGCACACGCCACTACTGGTCCCTACCTCTGGGACCACAGAGCCAAAGCTCCCCGTGCACGGCACTGCCGGCGCACCCGGCACTGAGTATAACGCCAGCGGCGCATCGTGCCACGCAGGAATGGCCCAGGCGTTGCAGCAAACCGTATCATGGCCCCTAACGATGCATATGCGCTCGCCGGTCACCATCGCCACCCCCCCGCATGCCGTGGCCCGTTATCCGGCGCCGGCGACACTGGCGGGCCAGGTCGAGCGTGTCCTGTTTCATAATCCGTCCGGCCCATATACGGTAGCGTTGCTCCAACCAGACGGTCCGGAGCGCCCGGTTGGTGTCGCCGGTTCCTTTCCGGAGGTGCGGCCGGGCGAATACCTGCGCTGCAGCGGCAGTTGGGAAATCCACGCGCGCTTTGGACGCCAGTTTCGGGCAACAGACGTCACCCTTGTGCTCCCGGCATCGGCGGCAGGCATTCGCCGCTACCTGAGTTCACCGTTTGTCAGTGGGATTGGTCCGGTCACAGCCCACCGGCTGGTCGAGCAGTTTGGCGGCGACACGCTGGCCGCCCTTGACGCCGGACCCACCGCGCTGCAAAAGGCGCCGGGGATCGGTCCCCACCGTGCGCAACGGATCAGCGCGAGTTGGCAACAGCATCAGGCAGTGCGCGACGTGATGCTGACGTTGTTCGACTACGGTCTCTCCTATCGTCGCGCCGAGCAGCTCTACCAGCACTACGGCGCAGTCGCTCCTTTGATCATCCGCAGCGACCCATACCGTCTGACGCTCGATATTCGGGGTATTGGCTTCCTCACGGCCGACCGTATCGCGTCCTCCATCGGCATTCCCGCGGACGCGCCGGGCCGCCTGCAAGCTGGCCTCCTGCATTGCCTGCGGGCGGCCGCCATCGCGGGCCACGTCTGGCTGCCGGCGTCCCGTGTCCTGGAGGAGGGCGAGGCGCTCCTGGCCAAACGCAGCGTCAGCACAGGGGACGAGCAGCGGGCGCCGATCGGGGCCGCCCAATTAGGGCCGGCGCTCCAGGCTCTGGTTGACTCCAACACCGTGGCCTCTGGGCTTGTCGCGGGCGAACCTGCACTGGCGCTCGCCGCGCTCGACAATCTGGAACGTGCGCTGGCCATCGGGCTGCTGCAGTTGTCAGAAGGCTCCCATGATCGCATGCCCTTCTGGTCCCAACTGGATGATTCGGGGTGGTCTCAAGCGTTCGTCGCGTACGGCGGCAGCGCCGACCGCTTGAGCCTGGAGCAGCGCGCCGCCGTGCGCCTGGCGCTGACGGAGCGCGTGGCCGTGCTGACCGGCGGGCCCGGCACCGGTAAGACGACAACCTTGCGTGTACTGGTCGCCCTGGCGCTGGGCCAGGGGGCACGGATCGCCCTCGCCGCTCCCACCGGGAGGGCCGCACGCCGTCTGGCCGAGGCAACGGGGCTGGAGGCGCGGACGATCCACCGCCTGCTTGGCCGGCGCGGCTTCGCCAGTCCTGCCGCCGACGAAGAGACGGATCTGGGGCTCTTTGCCCTGGAAGGCATGGATGATCGCGGGCCGGACGCCGCCGCGCGCGGCAAGAGTCGCAGCGAAGCACGCCTCAGTGCCGACCTGGTCGTCATCGACGAGGCGTCCATGCTGGACCTGCCACTGGCGCGCGCGCTGGTCAGGGCTGTGCCGGCAGGGGCGCACCTGCTGCTGGTTGGTGACGCCGACCAGTTGCCAAGCGTCGGACCCGGCCAGGTACTGGCCGACATCATTGCCTCGGGACGCTTCCCCGTATGCCGACTGCAGCGCATCTTTCGGCAAGGGGAAGGATCTGGCATCGCCGCCAACGCGCAACGCATCAACGCGGGTGAGATGCCCGTGTGGGAGCCGGGGCTGGGCAGCAACGACTTCTACCTGTTCAATGCCGACGACGCGACGGCCTGCCGGAGCCTCGTCCTGGACCTGGTCACGCGACGCATCCCAGCGCGTTTTGCGCTGGCGGGCGGCGCGATTCAGGTGCTCGCCCCCATGCACCGGGGCCCCCTCGGCCTCTCGACGCTCAACCCGGAGTTGCAGGCCGCGCTCAACCCGCCCGACCCCGCCAGACCCGAACTCAGTCTGGGCTCGCGACTTCTACGCCTGGGTGACCGCGTCGTGCAGTCGCGCAACAACTACGACCTGGGCGTGTTCAACGGTGACATGGGCACGATCATTGCGCTCGATCCAGGAGGGTTTACCGTGACCGTTCGCCTGGATGATGGTCGCGACGTCACGTATTCGGCCGCGGCGTTGCCGGAACTGCACCTGGCATACGCCCTCTCCATTCATCGGGCACAGGGCAGCGAGTTTCCGGTGGTGGTGCTGCCTGTCGTCACCGGACAGTTCATCCTGCTGTCGCGCCGGCTGCTCTACACCGCCGTGACACGGGCGCAGCGCCTCGTCGTGCTGGTCGGGCACAGCCGTGCAGTTTCCTTCGCCGTGCGTGATGCCGGCAGCGAGGCTCGTATCACGGCGCTCGCAGAACGCCTGCAGCACCCGCCGACCCCTCCGGTCGTGTTACCCCGACAGCGGTCGCGTCGTCGCGGCGCCACGCAGCCGTCGCTGCTTTGAAGCTTCCTTAGCGACGTACCGCTCCCACTCCTCCGAACGGCACAGTGCCGGGGCTGGCGAAACGAGCTACGCCGGAACCTCTGTGGTCGCGGCAGGGCGGCGGCGACTCGTCAGCCAGGTGATGCGGCCGCGGGTGAGGTCGTAGGGCGAAAGCTCGACGCGTACCTTGTCACCCACAACGACGCGAATGAACTTCGTCCGCATTTTGCCGCCAATGTGCGCCGTGATGCGGATCGGCGCTGCGCTGGTTGCGCCGGCGGATTGGTCTAACTGCACTCGAAAGTAACCGTTGGAGAGCGCCTCGACGATCGTGCCGTCGACCTCTACCCCGGATTCCTTTGCCATTCTGCTCCTAACTCTTCTGTCGACGCGCAGCGAGCATGTTACCCACAGCCAACGCGCCGTTGTGTTGCCAGACAGTAGCCCAGGGCGGACGCTTGTCTTCCCGGGCTACTGCCTGTCTGTTCGTTGCCCAATTTTACCACGTCGCGTCACTGCGCCTCGACATGGGCACGTGCGACACTAGCCCTCATATCTACCTGGGGTACGACGCTGGGGGAAACGTCGGGTATCCTGAATCCGCTCGCAGACGAGGACGGAATGAACGTACAGAACATCGGACGGGCTGGCGCGGCCCTCTTGTTGTCGACCATCCTCGCCGGCTGCGGCGCTGCTGGGGCAATCAACGCTCAGCAATCAGGCGTCAACGACTCTGTCGGCGCGGCAACACAGTCTGCCGTCACGGTGGTCATCACTCGAACCGTCGTGGTCACGTCGACCGTCTTTGCCACGGTAAGCGTCGGCACAAGTTCCCAATCCGGCACTACCGCACGAGAGACGGCTTCGGCGCTGACGTCCACCGCAGTGACGTCGAGCCATCCTGTGCATGTCACGCCAACGCCGGTGCCGGGCGGCCTCCCGATAGGCGACGCGGCCACCGTCACGCTCGCCTTCCTCGGGGCCCTGGAGAAGGACCAGTCCGGCGCTTCCAGCCTGAAATATCTCAGTACACGGTTACAGGCGATTATCCAAAGCGGTCATTCTATTGCCTCGCTCATCGGCGTACCGGGCATGTACACGCGCTATCACGCCGACGCCGCGATCTCGCGCGGCGGCGGTAGAGCGGCAACGGTGGTGACGACGCTAACTTACTCTTCCGGCCCAGTCCAGCGCCTGTTTACCCTGATACCAGAGGCCGGGACCTGGCACATTGACGATATCGCCGACACCAGTGCATAAGATATCCTCTCCTGGTTTGCTGCGGCAACGGATGTCTAACGAGCGCCTCCCCCAATGCTGGGAGAGGGGTTCACCAGTCAGGAAAGGTAGATGATGGTAATTCCAGGTAACATTGATCTCGCTGCGGTCCGGCGTTCACTCCTGGCACAGCGCGTGGAAACTCCGTCCTGGGGGTTCGGCAACTCGGGCACTCGCTTCGCCGTGTTCGCCCAGCCGGGCGTACCGCGCGACCCCTACGAGAAACTGCAAGACGCCGCCGAGGTGAACCGCCTGACGGGCATCTGTCCCTCCGTGGCCTTGCACATTCCCTGGGACAAGGTGGATGATTACGGCAAGCTGAAGCAGGCAGCGGCCGACCTTGGTCTTCGCCTGGGGGCGATCAACCCGAATGCCTTTCAGGACCCCGCCTACATGCTCGGTAGCATCTGCCACCACGACGCCGCCGTGCGCCGTAAAGCAGTTGACCACCTCCTGGAGTGCATCGCCATCGCCGGGCAAACCGACTCGCACCTGTTGAGCCTCTGGTTCGCCGACGGCACCAACTACCCCGGCCAGGCCGATTTTCGGCGCCGCAAGCACTGGATGGTCCAGAGTCTCGCTGAAGCCTACCGGGCGATGCCACCAACGATGCGTATGCTGGTGGAGTACAAGTTTTACGAGCCGGGCTTCTACCACACGGATCTCTCCGACTGGGGTATCGCCTCCCTGGTCTGCCGCGAACTGGGGCCGCAAGCGCAGGTGCTGGTCGACCTCGGCCACCACGCCCAGGGCGTCAACGTCGAGCACATCGTGGCCTTGTTGCTGGACGAAGGCCGGCTCGGCGGGTTTCACTTCAACAATCGCAAGTATGGCGACGATGACCTGATCGTCGGGTCAATCAACCCCTACGAGCTGTTCCTGATCTTCAACGAGCTGGTCGCGGAAGAAGCGACCGGTGGTGCAAAAGACGTCGCCTACATGCTCGACCAGTCGCACAACGTAGAAGCCAAAATTCCGGCGATGCTGCTCTCCGTGCTCAACGTCCAGCACGCCTACGCCAAAGCGCTGCTGGTGGATCGGGTGGCGTTGCGCGCCGCGCAGGATCAGGGCGATGTCGTCGCAGCCATGTACGTGCTGCAGCAAGCATTCGAGACCGACGTGCGGGAACTGTGCGCCGATGTCCGTGAAGAGCTCGGCGGCGCTCGCGACCCATTGAACGCCTATGCCGCCAGCGGCTACGCCGCCTGCAAGGCCGCGGAGCGCGTGGGCGGGCGCCAGATGAGTTGGGGCTGATACCGCGCGATCGTCCAGTGGTAGCATGACGAGCACCCAAGTCGGCTTCGTCGCACTGTACGGAGATAATACCTTGCCACTATTCGGCTTTCGCCGGCCAGCGTCGAACGGCCACACGGCTTCGATACCGGCCGCCACCACCCAGGCGCCTACAGGACCCGCTACCGGCAACAGCCGGACACCGGCCGGAGCGGCGGTCGGCGGCGTGGACGACGCGGCCGTGCTTCAGGCGTTGCGCAGCGTTGAAGACCCCGACCTGCACCGCGACATCGTCGCTCTGGGCATGATCAAAAACATTGTCATAACACCCGGAGATCAGGGCGTACACGTTGCGTTCACCTTCGAACTGACGACACCCGCCTGCCCCGTTCGTGACCAACTGCAAGCGGCGGCGCGCGCGGCCGTGCTGACGTTACCCGGCGTCGAAGCAGTTGACGTTGCCATGACGGCCAACGTTCGCGGCGGCGCGCAGCGGGCGGAATTGCCGGGCGTCCGCAACACTATCGGTATTGCCAGTGGCAAAGGCGGTGTCGGCAAATCGACAGTCGCCACAAACCTGGCAGTCGCGCTGGCCCGCACCGGCGCTCGGGTTGGTTTGCTGGACGCCGACATCTACGGGCCGAGCGTGCCCGCTATGCTGGGTCTCCACGAGAATCCGAATGTCATCAACGAGCGACTGCAGCCATTACGGGCCTACGGCGTGCTGGTGATGTCGATGGGCTTCCTGGTGCCCGACGACCAGGCGATTATCTGGCGGGGGCCGATGATCAGCCAGGCCGTCGCCCAGATGATCCGCGACGTGGACTGGGGGGAACTCGACTACCTGCTGATCGACCTCCCGCCGGGAACCGGCGACGTGCAGTTGACAATTGCCCAGGTGCTCAACCTCACCGGCATCGTCATCGTTTCCACTCCTCAGCACGTGGCGCTCGGCATAGCCGCCAAGGCCCACGCCATGTTCAAGCAACTGCACGTGCCGATTCTCGGTTTCGTCGAGAACATGAGCTACTTTGTCTGCACCCACTGCGGCGAACGCACAGACATCTTCAGCCATGGCGGCGCGCACCGTCTTTGCGAGCAGTTGCACGCACCCTTCCTGGGTGAGGTCCCTCTCGACGAGCAAGTGCGCGAGAGCGGCGACCGCGGCGTCCCGATCAGCGCGCAACCGGACGCGTCACCACAACGCGACGCCTTCGACCGCGTCGCCAAGGCCATGGCCGCCCAGGTCAGCATCCGCGCCTCCCGCGCGCTTCCCCTCTTGCAAATCGAGCGGCGCTGACGTTGGGATGGCGGACCACGTCGCCATCCCAACGCCGTCCCTTCACACCGGCCAGCGCGCGTCGATCTCGTCCTGGTAGGCATGCACCTTGCCGGATAGCACGTCCGCCACGGCTACTGCCTGGCCGCTGTAGCCGGACTCATACACGGCCAGCGGCAACGCCAGGGTGCGCAGGCCGTCCTCGCCGTTGACCTCCGGCTGCGTCCCGTTGCGCACCGCTTCGAAGAAGTCGTGCATCTCGATAGCGAACTCGTCGGTGAGGCCACCCGGGAAGACATGGTCGCGCTGCTCAGCGGACAGTGTGGCCAGATAGCGCTCCTTCAGTTCGTCCAGTGTGATGACCTGATCGTCGCTGGTCTTCAGTTCCCCGCCATTCATGAAGAGGTGGTAGACCGCGTACTGACTATGCGTGCCAGTGTCCGTGAGCGAGCCGGCGCTCCCGTAGATAATCAAGCTGCTGGCCGCGTGCCCTGTCAGGCCGGCCGACCAGGTCCAACTGCCGACGACGCCACTGGCGAAGGTGAAGGTGACGATCGCCGTGTTCTCCCGGCCTTCCCGCACCGTGTTCGCCCCGTCTGGCCCAAAGCCGCGCAGCTCAGCGTAGACATGATCGACTTCCCCGAAGAACATGCGAACGCTATCCATGAAATGAAAGCCGCTGTCGACAACCATCGCGCCACCCGACATCGCCCGATCGGCGCGCCAGTTCTCGCGGACCGGCCGTCGCTCGCCGGCGGCCGGCGCAGCCGCAGCCGCCGGGCGGGGTCGCGGCGCTGGGCGCGGACGGACGTCGTGGCAGAAGAAGGCGCGTGGTTCGCCGATCAGGTGCGCGTCGTTGATCGCCCAGTTGGCGGCACGCTCACCGGGCATGCGGCGCATTGGCACTGCCAGGGCGAGTACCTTGCCGGCCTTTTGCCCCGCATTGACCAGGGCCCGCCCCGTTTTCATCGTGACGGTGAACGGTTTCTCCAGCAAGACATCACACCCTGCCTGGAAGGCGTCGATCCCCGCGACGTGGTGCAAGCCGTGTGGTAAACAGATGTCCACAGCATCCACGGTGCCGTCGGTCAGCATCTGCCGGTAATCGCTGTACTGTGTCGGTCGCAGACCCAGATGCTCGGCCGACCAGTCGGCCGCCATTTCCGCATTCTGCGCGACGCTATCAGCGACTGCCACCAGCTCCACATCGCGGTCGCGGTCGACCTGGTGGAGCTTCTCCAGTGCCGTCAGGTGGCGAGCGCGGGCAATACCCCCGCAACCAATGAGTCCCAGTCGCATCCTGTCACCTCTTCATCTCCCTACTGCCTTCTCCGGACCGCCCGCAGCACTGTGCGCGACCGGGAACCGCCTATTGCGGCGGCCCTATGGTAGCAGTATTCCAGCGTGGCTGTAGCATCATGAGGCGAGGCAGTGCTCAAGGTCCACCACCGACTGCGCCAGCGCTGACTGCTGGAAGCGATTCGGCCCGGCTCCGAGTGAGGAGCCAGGGCGAATCGCTTGCGAAGCTCGGATTGAAGAGTACCGAGATCGCTACCGACAAAAAAAGAAGAACTCCAAGGCAATCCCAACCGGGATGCACCACGATACCAGTCCGGCGATGTCTGCGTCAAATACACGCCAAGCGAATGAGTTGATCTATTATTCACAATGTCTTAAGGTTGGGCCAACGACCGAACATTCCGATTCTGTGTATCATAGGAGTTGGGCGTTGCGCGCCTGACAACGGTTCCGCTGTTCGCCAATGTCTCTCAATTGTTTGCCACGGTGAAGGACAATGCCGGTGATTGGACAGACTACCGCCGCTCGGGGACTCAGTTCGCTGCCTATGCGTTTGCTGGCGCTACTCTTGATCGTTATCGTCGGGGCTGGCGGCATCGTGTATTTTGTGCGCGGTCGCACGGGGGCAAGTACAGCGCCAACCTACCAGACGGCGCAGGTGAGCAAAGGCAACGTGTCGGTCGTCGTGGCGGCAACCGGACCCATCAGCACCGCGCAATCGATCCCGCTGACCTTCAAGCAGAACGGCAAGATCACCGAAATTCTGGTCAAACCAGGCGACAAGGTCACGACCGGCGAAGTGCTGGCCAAAGAGGACGCCACAGATTTCCAAAACACGCTCAATCAAACCACGGCGACCCTCGATCAGCAGAAGGCGGCGCTTGCCAAGCTAACGACAGGTCCCACTCCCCAGCAAATCGCCGTGTCGCAGCAGGCGATCAATAGTGCCCAGTCCAATCTCGCCAACGCCCAAAAGAATGTTCAATTGGTGGCGGATCAGAATGCGAAAGACCTGCAAACTGCCCAGGTGACGCTGGCCAACGCGCAACAATCGCTCGCTGATGCGCAGGCGAACTACCAGACGGTTCAGAACGAACTAGCTAAGAGTGTAGACGCTGATCGGCAAGCCGTTGCCAACGCGCAAACCGCCCTTTCCAATGCCCAGAAAAACTACAACTCCGTGCAAGCGCAGATCGTCGCCAGCACGCAGGCCGACCAGGTGGCGCTCCAGAATGCCCAGCAATCGTTGAACAACGCCAAGCAGAATCAGGCGTCCACAGCCCAGCAAGTTGCTGCCGCCCTCCAGGCGGATGCTACCGCAGTGCAAAATGCCCAGCGGGCCTTCCAGAACACCCAGGCGACGTTAGCCGCCGGAACACCGGTGCAGCAACAGCAGCTTGCCCAGGCGAACAACGACTTGAACACCGCCCAAATCAGCCGTGATGCCGCCTGCAACCTGGGCAATCACGCCAATAGTCAGGCGGGATGCGACGCTGCGAACGCCGCCGTGAATACCAAGTTGACTGCTATCACCTCGATTCAGGCGCAGATTCAGCAGACGCAGACGCAAGGTCAGCAGACGCTGGCCACCGCCCAGTCGGCGTTGAAGACGGCCGAGGATGCCGCCAACTCGGACAAAGCCAGGCAACAAGCCACGAGTCTCACCGCCCAGCAGGCCGTCGACCAGGCCACAAATGCCTTGAAGACAGCGCAGGCCGCCTTGAATAACGACACCGCCAAGTTCCAGGGCAACGTCGTGCAGGCGCAGACATCCATCGACTCCGCTCAGGGCGCTCTGAAGACGGCGCAGACCGCTCTCGCCTCGGACGGAGCGAAGAACAGTGCCCAACTGCAGGCAGCACAGCAGCAGATAGACACGGCGACCTCGGGCGTCAAGACGGCGCAGACCGCGCTGGACGGCCAAACGACAAAAGCGGCCTCGGCCTTGCAGGCAGCCCAGGCTACCGTGGACGCCGACACACAGGCAGTGAAAACGGCGCAGGCAGCGCTCGCTCAACTCCAGGCTCCGCCCACCCAGGCCGACCTTGACGCGGCCAGGGCCCAGGTCGAGAACGCCACTGCAGCATTGCAAACGGCCCAAGCCAACGTCGACTCCACTGTTTTGAAGTCGCCCATCGACGCCACCATTGCCCAGGTGAATGGCAACACCGGGCAGTACCTGGCAGGCGGTTCAGTGAGCGCGGTAGCGACCAACGGAGCGGCCAACGGCTTCATCCTCCTGAATAATCTGAGTACCCTGCAAGTGATCGCCCAGGTCAATGAGGCCGACATGGCCAAGATCAATCTGGGGGAACCCGTCGACTTCACGATCGACGCCTTCCCCACCCAGACGTTTACCGGCAAAGTAGCCGTCATTCAGCCGCTCGGCGCAGTGCAACAGAACATCGTCAACTACAACGTCACCAGCACGATTGATCCGACAACCACCAAGCTGCTGCCCGGCATGACCGCCAACGTCAACATCGTCACTGACCAGCGTACCGGCGTGCTGGTTGTCCCCAGCGCAGCACTTTCCTTTGCACGTACCCAACTGCAGCGTCAGGCCGCGGCAGGGACGCCCATTGCGGGCGGTCCGAACGCGGCACGAAGTGTCGGCGGCAGTGCGTCGGTGAGCGAATCAATCAGCAGCAGCTTGACAACGAGTCGAAACGGCACGGTCTCCCTGCGGTCGCCAGCGACGGGCGTCGGCGGCGCGAGCGGCACGTTGGCAAGGGGAGGCGCCGGCGGTACCCGCACCGCACAGGGCACGGGTACCAACACCGCCGCGCAGGGCAACCAGGCGCAACGCGGACAACGCGCTGCCGCGGGCAGTGCAACCAGCCAAACCGCGGCGCTGCGCGCGCCGATTCTGGTCATGGAAAACGGCACGGCAACCTTGCGCTTGATCCAGGTCGGGCTGAGCGACGGACGCAACACAGAGGTGGTCTCCGGCCTCAGCGCCGGCCAGACCATCGTCATCGGTACGGGTAGTGTGGGAGGCGCCCGCCCGACGAGTCCAGCTGTCGGCGGACGGCCGGGCGGCGGCGGCGGCGCGTTCGGAGGTCGGGGCGGGTGATGAGCAGTAACGGCGGCTACCACGCCCTGAACGGTATGACGAACGGCAACGGCATTGAGGAGTCAGTCCGGCGCACCGAACAGCCGATCATCCGGGTCGAGGGTTTGACCAAGGAATATCGCATGGGGACCAACGTCGTACGTGCCCTGCGCGGCGTCGATCTTCAGGTCATGCCCGGCGAATTCGTCGCAGTGATGGGACCTTCCGGGTCCGGCAAATCCACTTTCATGAACCTGGTGGGTGCGTTAGATCGCCCCTCCGCCGGCAGCTACTGGTTGGATGGAGCCCTCGTCAGTGCGCTGTCGCGCGACCAACTGGCCGCTATCCGGAACCGGAAGGTTGGCTTCATCTTCCAGGGGTTCAATCTGCTGCCGCGTCAGACGGCCATCGGCAACGTCATGCTGCCGATGCTCTATGCCGGCATTGGCGGTGGCCAGCGCCGCCAGCGCGCGCAAGAGGCGCTGCGCCTCGTCGGGCTGGCCGACCGTGCTGACCATCGGCCGAGCGAACTCTCCGGCGGCCAGCAGCAGCGTGTCGCTATTGCCCGCAGCCTCGTCAATAATCCTGCCCTGATTCTGGCCGACGAGCCAACCGGCAACCTGGACAGCCGGACCAGTGTCGAAGTCATGGCGATCCTGCAAGAACTGAACGAAGCCGGCATCACCATTCTCCTGGTCACCCACGAGGCGGACGTTGCCGCCTACTGCAAACGCAACGTGGTCTTTCGCGACGGCAAGGTCGTGCGCGACACGCTCGTGCCCACTGTACGGCAAGCCAACGAGGTGCTGCCGACGTTACCGATCATCGGCCAGGAGGAAGTTGCATGAGCGCCGCGATCCAGACCCCTACGAGGCCTGCTGCTCCAGCGGTTCCGGCCCTGCCCAAGCGGCTGCCTTCGATTGAACGCAAAGGGGGCTCGTCGGCCCTCACCACGATCGTGCAGAGTATGCTCTCAGCGCTCGAGGCGCTCGCAGCGAACAAGCTGCGTTCGCTGTTGACCATGCTCGGCATCATCATCGGTGTCGGCGCGGTGATTGTGGTCATTGCCATCGGCCAGGGAGCTAAGGATGCCGTCGCACAGCAACTCGCTCGCCTGGGCACCAATATGGTGACGATCCAGCCGGGAAGTACCAACATCGGCGGTTTTACCTCGGGGGCAGGCGGGCGGCCGACATTGACGGACAAGGACGTTCAGGCCATTCAACGCCAGGTGCCGCATATCACGGCGATCAGTCCGCTCATCGGCGGTAATAACCAGGTGGCCTACCAGGGCCTCAACTGGCAGACGCGGGTCCAGGGTGTCTACCCGGATTACCAGACTATTCAGGACTACACCGCCAGCAGCGGCGCCTTCTTTACCCAGGCCGACGAAATCAACGCCAATACCGTCGCCATGATCGGCCAGACGGTGGCCGACAACGTCTTCCCTGGCATCAACCCCGTCGGGCTGCGCTTCCGCATCCGCAACGTCATTTTTCAGGTGGACGGCGTCCTTTCGGTCAAGGGCAACAACGGCTTTCAGGACCAGGACGACATCATCCTGATTCCCTACCTGACCGCCGAACGGCGTCTGTTCGGTACGAGCAACGTCGGCCAAATCCAGGTACAGGTCGATCAGACCCAGAACATCGACGGTGTGATCTCCGACATCTCGACGGTCCTGCGCCAGTCGCACCGACTGCCGTCGTACAAGCCGGATGACTTCACGGTTCGCAACCTGCAGCAAATCTTACAGGCAAACGAGCAGACGGCGAATACCATTGCCACCCTGCTCACTGCTGTGGCAGCCGTCTCCCTGCTGGTGGGCGGCATCGGCATCATGAACATCATGCTAGTGTCGGTGACGGAACGGACGCGGGAGATTGGCATCCGTATGGCGATCGGCGCCCGGTCCCGCGACGTGCTGCTGCAGTTCCTCGTGGAGGCAGTAACGCTGTCGGCAGTTGGCGGCATCATCGGCATCATCTTCGGCTTCCTGGTCACGTTCGCCGTCAGCCACTTTGCCGACTGGCGAACGGCGGTCGCACCGGCGTCGGTCCTGCTGGCCTTCGGCTTTGCCGCTCTGATCGGCATCTTCTTCGGCTTTTACCCGGCCCGCAAGGCGGCAGGTCTCGACCCGATTGAGGCGCTGCGGCACGAATAGAATTTAGCCGGTGAAGTAGCGTGCCAGGTACGTTGCCGTCGAGCGCCGCAAGGTTTTGCAAGCGACAGAGCGCCGTAGGGGCAGGCCTTGTGCCTGCCCAATACGCATCAATTTAGGGCCGCGATCCACGACCGCCGTGCCCTGCGCCTCCAGATAGGCGGCGGCGTGCGGCCAGCGTCGGCCACGCTGATCGAACACGGCGGGCTGCACCGGCAGGCGGGAGAGCACAAACACCCCCTGGTCGATGAGCGTGCGCAGTTGGGGCAGGCACACGTAGCCCAAGTCGGTGACTTGCAAGGCGCCTCGGGGCAAGGCCGGAGCCGCCAGGCTGGCCGCGCGGTCGCTGTCCCGTCCCGCTTCCAGGTCGACCCACTCCAATGCCCCGGTGATGTACTCCCAACGCACCTGCACCTTGAGGCCCGCCTGCGTATTGGTCGCCACCCGCCCCCCGCAGCCCGGCCAGATCGTCCCCAGCACATCGGGCAGGCGAATCGTCGTACTGTCCCACAGATATACCCCGGCGAAGCGGCGCAGCACGCGCATTGCCACCGGCGTCGCCTGCACCGTCGCCTGCACCGCCTGCTCCAACACCTGCCGCAGGCACGCCGCCGATTGCTCGCTGAAGCGCTGATCCAGTCCCTGCGGGCTGATCACCACCCCGCAACTGCCCGCCATCTGCACCAGTTGGCCGTAACTCGCCGCCGGGTCATCCAACCACGCAAACACCAGCGCCTGCACGAAGGTGGCGCCCGTCAGCTTCCGCTCCCGTTGGATGAACCCCGTCTCCCGCGCCACCGCGTCCGCCCCCGTCGTCAATACCGCTTGCAGCACCGCTGCGACCTGTGGCACACTGACCATCGTCTCGTCCCTTCTGACATCCTGCTTGTATTGCCAAACCAACAGCATGCCCGCCGGACGGACTTTTGTCAGCCAGTCATACCCCCCATCCTAAATTGATGCGTATTGGGCGGCCCACCACGCTCCCCGTACCGCGCATACATTACGCTCAGGTCCAACTGGGCGATACTGTCCACCACGAAGCGCGCCAGCACCCAGGGGGGTACCCGCCGACGGCAGACAATCGCCCAACCGCACCTGCACCTCCAGCGTCGCCACATAATCGGCCGTCCGAAACGCCCTGCTCATCGCACCCTCCTCTGCAACGACGCTGGCCTAGCATCCCTCGCCTAACCGCGCTGCCTCTCTCCGACAAACTGCCAGTACGAGGTTTTGCAAGGCCTTGGGCGGTTAGGCAGGCACAATCCCCCTTGCAACACGCCAGCCGAACCGCATAGTGACTTCCAGAATCCTGTACTAGTGGGTCACTTGTCGTGAGACAAGCCATTGCCTGGAAGGCACGGTAGCATGCGGCGGGCCAGTGGAGGAGGTGGGCGCCTGCGGTCCAGCAGGCTGGAGCGATGGTGTGACACGACGGAGAGTGGACTCGCTACGGGAGTTGACGGAGGACGAGCGCATGGTGCTGGGGGAGGTTAGTCGGGCGCGGCAGGAGCCGGCCAGCCATGTGGCGCGGGCGAAAGCACTGCTGGCGGTGGCCGATGGACAGAGTTACGTGGCGGCGGCGCACGGGGTGGGGCGACAGAACGGCGATTGGGTGCGGGCGGTGGTGGCGCGCTTCAACCGGGAGGGGATAGCGGCGCTGCAGCCGGGCCATGTGGGTGGGCCGGGGGTCCGCTACGGCGCGGCAGAGCAGACGCGGATCGTGGCGGAGGCGCGGCGCACGCCGCAGCGCGCCGCGCCTCCGCCCGCAGGGCGGCCGTGTACGGCGGTCTGGTCCCTGACGACCTTGCAACGGGCGCTGCGCCGCGCGCCGGATGGGTTGCCCGGGGTCAGCACGTACACGATCTGGTGGGTGTTGCGCGATGCGGGGTGGAGTTGGCAGCGCAGCCGCACCTGGTGCGACACCGGCACACGCCCAAAGGGCACCCGGCGCAAGCGCAAGGCCGGGACGGTCACCGTCATTGATCCCGATGCCGCCGCAAAAAAACTGATCGAGCAGGCGTACCAGGAGGGCGAGCGGCTCGGTCTGGCGGTCTGGAACCAAGACGAGGCGGGACCCTACCAGACGATCCCGCAGCCGGGCAGCAGTTGGCGACCGCAGGGCGAACCCGTGCGTCAGCCCCACGAATATCTGCCGCCGACGCCCGCAGGGCGGCCGTGCATCGCCAAGCCGCTGACCTTGTTCCACCCGGCGACCGGTGTGGTCCAGATGGAAGGCGTCACCGCCTGCCCCAACACCGTCCTGCACGGTTGGCTGCAGGAGGAGTTGGCGATCATCCTGGCAGCCCTGTCCGAGCCGGCGGTGCTGCTCAATGCCGAAGCGAACCGGGCCTGCTGGACTCACTGGCAGGAAGGTCTCCTCCTGCACCCGACCTTACCAGATGAACTGCCACCGCTGCGTCTGCTGCTGATCTTGGACAACCTGGCTGGACACAAGACGCCGAGCTTCGTCTCCTGGCTGTTCGCTCAGGGGATCATGCCGCTCTACACCCCTTTAGAGCCTATCCTAAAACCTGGCATAGTTGATGCGTCGTACCTGGTGTGAAGGG
>DAIMXP010000016.1:0-80685 GCA_036734945.1 Chloroflexota bacterium | reverse complement strand
CAAGCTGTCTGCTCTGGGCGCAGCAGCATGACCACGGTTTACTGTGGTGCTACCGGCGGTTGGGGTAGGCGTGGGCCCTGCCTCACCGGTTGCGGCGTCCTCATCCTCCCCATGGCTCGCGGTGGAGGAGACGTGGCAACGGAGTACATGCGGCAAGGTCTTGCCGATAAGGTTGTGACGACTCCCAACCCCGGCACGAAAATGCCAGTGGCACGAGAGAGCACAGCGATATGCTGGTACGATACGTGATCAAGTGCGGGAAAGGGTAAACGAAGGAGGCCTTCGATGGCCATTGTGGCGGAAGAACGTGTGGTGAAGGTACGTGAGTTCTCTCCCGAGGAGGGGCGGCAGATCTTCGACGAAGCTGCACGGTTCTATCTCGACATGAGTGGCGAGGAGTTCCTCGTCGCCTGGCGTGCTGGGACGTTTCGGAATGACCCGGATCACCCTGGCGTGATGGATGTCGCTCTGCTCCTCGACCTTGCCCAACCGGACTGAAGCGGGGGCTATTGAAGCCTTCCGGTCGTCGTTCCACTGGCATCCCTCTGAGGATTCTCCCGTGAAATTCCCCCATCTTCACATCCGCAATAGCGTCCTTGCGCATGGTTCACCGATCATGCGGGTGCATATTCCAACCGGCCGTGTGGCGCTGGAGGACGTGATCCGACTTGCCGTTGAGGAGTTCCACGTCGAACCGCGAAGGGCCGACTGGAACGAGGTACTGATTCGGACTCGACAGGGCTTCGTCGAACAGAGGACTTGGGCGTAGCGAAGGCGCACGACCAGGGATCCAACGGTCGGTGGTACAATGCAAACTGAACTGAAGATTCGTATAGGCCTTCGGGGCAGGGTGAGGCAGCGAGGCTGCCAATTCCCGATCGGCGGTAGAGCCCGCGAGCGGCAGCGATTCGGCTGGCGCATGATCCGGTGAGACTCCGGAGCCGACGGTACAGTCCGGATGGGAGAAGGCGCACCGTTTGGCGTGCGAGGCCCGAAGGCGGGGCGTGCATCTATGCACCCCTGCTTTCGGGCCTTTTTGTTGCGTCAGATGGCGGTTGGGGTAGGCGTTGGCCCTGCCTCACCGGTTGCGGCGTCCTCATCCTCCCCCGTGGTTCGCGGTGGAGGAAGCGTGACATCCGAGTACATGCGGCTGGCCTTGGCAGATGCTGATCTGGCGCGGGGCCGCACCGCGCCGAACCCGCCGGTGGGTGCAGTGTTGGTGCGCGCCGGCCTGGTCGTCGGACGCGGGCACACGCAACCGGCCGGCGAGGCCCATGCTGAGGTGATGGCACTGCGCCAGGCAGGCGCGGCGGCGCGCGGCGCTACCCTATATGTCACGCTGGAGCCCTGTTGTCACTTCGGGCGAACGCCACCGTGCACCAGCGCGCTGATCGAGGCAGACGTAACATCGGTAGTTGTCGCCATCGACGACCCGAACCCTCGGGTCGCCGGCGGCGGACTGACCCGCTTGCGTGAAGCCGGGATCAGCGTTGCGCTTGGCGACGGGGCGGCGGAGGCACAGGACATCCTACTGCCCTTTTTCAAGCACATCACCAGTGGGCTGCCGTACGTGACGGCAAAGTGGGCGATGTCGCTGGACGGCAAGATCGCCACAACCTCCGGCGACTCGCGTTGGATCAGTGGGCCGCAAGCGCGCGAGTGGGTCCACCAGTTGCGGGACGAAGTGGACGCCATCGTCGTCGGGCTGGGCACAGTCCTGGCCGATGATCCCGCGCTGACGGTTCGGCTCACCGATGGCGAAAGCAGGCGAGCCGAGCGACCCGGCAAACCCTGGCGTGTCGTGTTAGACAGCAGTTGCCGCATCCCCTTGACGGCCAGGCTGCTCAGCCCGCAACTGGCCGTTGGGACCATCCTGTACGTGACCGAAGCGGCGCCACTGGAGAGGTGCGCGGCTGTCGCGGCCACCGGCGCAGACGTGGTGACGTTGCCGGCTGACCATGTCGGCCGCCTTGACGTTCGGGCGGCGCTGGCGGACCTGGGGAAGCGCGGACTGCTGCACGTTCTGGTGGAGGGTGGCGCCGAGGTCCACTCGTCTTTCATCAATCAAGCGCTGGTCGATGAGGTGGTGGCGATCATCGCGCCAAAACTGTTGGGCGGCGCCAGGGCTCCCGGGCCGGTAGGCGGCAGCGGCGTACACCGAATGGCCGATGCGCTGATGCTCGCTGATTTGCGCACTGAACGACTCGGCGACGACGTTTTGCTGCGCGGACGCCTCAGCCCTTTGGGCGGGGCTGCCAGCCACACCTTGCCAGGCGTATCCGTTGGGAGAGGGAATATGAGCAATGTTTAGCGGCATAGTGGAGGAAGTGGGCACGGTGCGGGAAGCCGCGGCCGATGCACTGCTGATTGCTGCCAGCACGGTACTGGCGCAGACGGCACTGGGCGACAGCATCGCCGTCAACGGCGCCTGCCTCACGGTAGCCGGACGGGGCGACGGCTGGTTTCGCTCCGACGTTATGCCGGAGACGCTGCGTCGAACCAATCTGGGCAGATTGCGAGTAGGTGACTGCGTAAACCTGGAGCGCGCTATGACGTTGGCATCCCGCCTCGGCGGGCACATCGTTCAGGGCCACGTCGATGGCACCGGCTCCGTGCGTTGCATTGTCGCGGAAGGTGACGCGCTGCTCGTTACCGTTGAAGCGGCGCCTTCCATCATGCGCTACGTCGTGGAGAAGGGCTACATCGCTGTCGATGGCGCCAGCCTGACGGTGATGGACTGCACCTCCGGGTCCTTTCGCGTGTCGCTGGTCCGCTACACGTTAGAGCACACCATTTTTGGTCGATGGCGCGTTGGGCAGGATGTCAACCTGGAAATCGACATCCTTGCCAAATACGTGGAGCGTCTCCTGCCTGGCATAGGTGTGCCTGCGTTGGAAACGCCCGAAGGGATAGCAGGGAAATGAGCACACGAGGAGCCGTAACGCCACACGTCAGCGTGGCGGACGCGCTGGACCGGCTGCGCGCCGGCGCGATGGTTCTGGTTACCGATGACGCCGGCCGCGAGCACGAGGCCGATCTGGTCATGGCGGCGGACCATATCACTCCGGCGGCCATCGCCTTCATGATTACCCATGGCCGCGGGTTGGTGTGCCTGGCCTTGACGGCGGAGCGAGCGACCACCCTTGAGCTGACGCCGATGGTACCGCCGGAGCTACACAGCGAAGCGCACGGCACCGCCTTTACGGTGAGCGTCGATGCCCGCACGAACACCACCACCGGTATTTCGGCACATGACCGCGCGGAGACCGTGCGAGTCCTGGCAGATCCGAGCAGCGGACCGGCCGATTTGCGCCGGCCCGGCCACGTCTTTCCGCTCGTGGCGAACAAGCACGGCGTTATAGGGCGTCCTGGGCACACCGAGGCCGCAGTCGACCTGGCGCGGCTGGCCGGGCTGCAACCGGCAGGCGTTATCTGCGAGGTATTGGGCGACGACGGCCTCGCCTTGCGCGGCGATGACCTCACGGCCTTTGCGCGGCGCTTTGATCTGGGCATCGTCACCATCGCCGACCTCATCGCTTATCGCTGGCAGCACGATCGGCTGGTGGAGTGCGGCGCCGAGGCCGCATTGCCGACAGCATGTGCGGTCTTCCGCATGCTCGATTATCGTGACCTGATCACGAACGAGCATCATCTCGCCATGGTCCTTGGCGATATCACCGGCTCGGAGCCGGTGCTGGTGCGTTTGCACTCGGAATGCCTTACCGGCGATGCGCTTGGCTCGCTACGCTGCGATTGCGGCGACCAGTTGCGGATGGCACAGGCTGCGATCGCCGCGGCTGGACGCGGCGTCTTGCTGTACCTGCGCCAGGAAGGCCGAGGCATCGGGCTGCCGGCCAAGTTGCAAGCCTACGCGCTACAGGATGCCGGGCTGGACACCGTAGAGGCCAACGAGCAGCTTGGGTTCGCCCCTGATGTACGGCACTATGGCATCGCCGCGCAGATGCTGAGTGACCTGGGACTGAGCCGGCTGCGCCTGCTGACCAACAACCCGGCGAAGGTCTCGGCGCTCCGCCAGTTCGGACTGGAGGTTGTCGAACGCTTGTCCCTCCTTGCCCCGGACCGCGCGGAACGCCGGCGCTACCTCGCCACCAAGCGCGCCAGGTTGGGCCACCTGCTGCCGGATACATCCCATCTTGCCGGCGGTACCCCGGCACGCCAGGCTTTGTTCCCTCTCGCTCAAGAAAGGATTTCGGTGCATGGCCGCTAGAATACACGAGGGTACGCTGGTCGGCAGCGGCCTGCGCGTCGGCATCGTCGTTGCCCGTTTCAATGAACTGATCACGCGCCAGTTGCTGGATGGCTGTACCTCCTCCTTACGCCGGCATGGCGTCTCGCCCGATGCCATCGAGATCGCCTGGGTGCCCGGCTCCTTCGAGTTGGGCACGGCTGCGCTGGTGCTGGCGCGCAGCGGGCGTGTGGACGCCGTGGTCTGCCTGGGCTGCGTCATTCGCGGCGCGACGAGCCACTACGACCACGTCGCCGCCGCCGCGACGAGCGGCGTGCAACAGGCGGGCCTCCAGACTGGCGTGCCGTGCATCTTCGGGGTGATCACGACGGAAAACCAGGAACAAGCGTTCGATCGTGCCGGCATCAAAGCGGGCAACCGCGGCGCCGACGCCGCTGTCGCGGCTATCGAGATGGCCACGGTGCTCCGCTCGATTCGCGCGGACGAAGGGTAGCGCCCAATACGGTTAAGAGCAGAGTCGCAACTGCGGTTTGCGACCCAAAGACAGCACTGCCGTGCCGAAGGCCATCCCCAGGACCGCAGTCCTGTCCTTGGGTCGCAAACCGCAGTTGCGACACTACCTATGGCGACACTACCTATGGCCAGGATCCTCCAGCGCTATCAGGCACTGGCCGGTCGCTGGCGCGCCCACCGCGGCAACGAAGGTCTGGATAAGTCTTTCTTCCAGGGCAGTCACTGCCTTCGAGGCCTTGTCGGCAATGTGCAACGTGCCGCCGGCCAGGCGCCAGTGGCCGCCGGCAAAGCCGTGGCCGCCAGCCAGTTGTTCGGCCAGCGCTCCAGCGTCGGTGCCTGCCTCCGTGGCACGGATGGAAAAGAGCAAGCGGTCCTTGTAGCGACCGATGGCCAGGGACCAGCGCATACCTTCCAGGCGCACTATCAGATCCGCCGTCTCACCTGTCGTCTCCGGCATGACCAGGTCGCCAAGTTGGGCAACCGCGGCGTCGCCATAGATAACAACGCGCTCCAGGGCGTCGTGCATCGCTCGGAAGTAGATGTGCGGCAGGCGCGGATTCTGGATTCGCGCGAGCGCTCGTTTGTCGGCGGCGACAAACAGGCGCAGGTAGGCGAGCGCGTCGATACCGCTCGCTTGCCGACCGAGGTCCTGCGTGTCGGTCTTGATGCCGTAAAAGAGGGCGGTCGCCAGTCGCTCATCGACGTGAATCCGGGCATCCTCCAGATACTCCGTCAGGATCGTGCAGGTTGCGCCATAGTCCGGGCGAATGTCCGCCAGCGTACTCGCGTGCAACTGGCCAACCAGGGGGTGATGATCGAGCACGACGTTCGGAATCATGTCGGACGGCAAGGAGTGGTTGCCGCTCGCCGGCTGGCAGTCGAGCAAGGCGATGGCATCGGCCTGGGCCCAGGGGAAAGTGGCGGCGGTCTCGAGGTCGACGTGCAGTTCCTCGACAAGTGCCCGGTTCTCGGCGCGGGCAATGACGCCGCCGTAGACCAAAGGCGCACAGAGTTGCAGCCGGGTCTGTAACAGCTTCGACAGGGCGAGGCCGGAGCCGATGGCGTCGGGGTCCGGGTTATCGTGCAGGAGGATAGCGGGGCGCCGCGCACCCTGGAAGGCATCAAGCAGACGCTCGACCTGGCGCGTGCGGGTGCGGGGCCGCATCGGCGGTTCGGGTGTTGGGCTTCCCGTTCCCAGCAGCAGCAATTCCGCTAACCGCCTCGCTCCATCGTCCCTATCCACCACAATACCTTACCGTTGCGCCGCCAGCCGACAACCGGCCTCCAGAGTGTAGCGTCTTTTGGTGTGGACAGGCGGCCACGGGCTACCCGGCAGGCGAGCGACACCGCCTCTACGGTAGGCGCGCCACCAGCAACTCGGCAGCGCCACCCACCGGCTGGAGCAGGCAGGCTTCTAGGGCAGCCGGGAGGAGTAGTGAGCCTCCGGGATGCAGCAATTCATCCGGCCAGTCCTGTGTCGGCGACGAGAGCGTGACGCTGCCCCTGGTGCAGGTCAGGCCTATGAAGGTGCGGCCCACCGGGTGGCACGTCCAACCAGCCTGCAAGGCAACCCGTTCCAGCACAAAGTACGGGCAGCGCACGACCTCTTGCCGCTGCGCGCCGGCTTCGTGCCCGAGGTCACGCGGCGCTACTTTCTCCTGCGCCGGCGGAGTCAGGGTGGCCACCTGCGCGGCCTTGTCGAGGTGCAGCTCGCGGGACTTCCCGTCCGGCCCACGGCGGTTCCAATCGTAGAGGCGGTACGTCGTACTGCTCGTCTGTTGAACCTCGTACAGCACGATTCCTGCGCCAATGGCGTGGATCGTACCGGCAGGCACCAGCACAACATCGCCGACCTGGACTGGAAGGTAGGCCAGGTCGTTCTCAATCGATCCATCGCCCGACCGCTCCCGCAACTGCTCTGGAGTCAGCGGGTGGGACAACCCGTACACCAGTTTGGCGCCTGGGTCAGCATCCAGAATGTACCAAGCCTCGGTCTTGCCGAACGGTTCGCCTTCCAGTGCCTGTGCCTGCTGGTCGTTCGGGTGGACCTGGATGGAAAGCTGCTGCGTCGCGTCGATGAGCTTGATGAGCAGAGGGAAGCGTCCGGGCGGGTTGCCGATGGCGGCTGTCCCGAGCAACAACTCACCCAACTGCTCCGTGAGTTCCCGGAGGGTCTTTCCCGCGAAGGCGCCGTTTTGGACAGCATCGCCTTCGTAGATCTCCCAACTCTCCCCGATGCTGCCGGACGTACACGCACCCTTGCCGTAGCGCTGACCGAGCTTGTCACCTCCCCAGATCGGCCGTGAGAGGTACGGATCGAGACGCAAGGGGTACAGCGTTGGCGGCATGGCGTGTTCCTTTCAGCGTACAGGCTGTAGCGTGATCCGTGCCGAGGCCCTGAACCGCTCCGCCGCCATTATCGGTGTTAGTATTGAGCGTTGCAGAGCACGCACAGGCGTGAGTGGGCTCAGGAGACGTGATGAGCGAAGCGTCGCTGCAGATGGTGGGCGTGAGCCACCGCCGGGCAGCTGTCGGGCTGCGCGAACGCGTTGCCATCGCCAAGGCCGACCTCGCAGGTTGCCTGCTCGCGTTGCGTGCCGACCCGAGCGTCCAGGAATGCATTATCGTCTCCACCTGCAACCGGACTGAAGTCTACGCGGTCATGCGGGGGGGCTCAGCCGCGGCCGACCGTCGCGTGCTGGAAGCGTTTCTGGCGCGGCGCGCCGGCATGATGGGCGACGAGATCGCGCCGTTCCTGTACCAGTTATCGGATATTTTGGTCGCCCAGCACCTGTTCCGCGTGGCCAGCGGGCTGGACTCACTGGTGGTTGGCGAGGTGGAAATTCTCGGTCAGGTCAAGGACGCCTTGCGCGCTGCCGAGGCGGCCCATTCGGGCGGCAAGTGGCTGTACACGCTCTTCCGCCGAGCGCTAGAGGCCGGCAAGCGAGCGCGCAACGAGACGGCAATCAGCGCAGGCGCCACCTCGGTCAGTTGGGCGGCCGTGGAACTGGCACGAGAGCGCGTGCCTCATCTGGCGCACGCGCAGGTGCTGGTGCTCGGCGCAGGGGCGACGGCGGAAGCAGTGGCGCGTGCGCTCGCCGCGCACGGCGTGGAAGGCACGATGGTCGCCAACCGCACGACGGAGCGGGCGGAGAAGCTGGCGCGGCTGGTCGGCGGTGTTGCTGTGCCTTTCCCGCAACTCCTGTCCTACCTGGCCATAGCCGACGTCGTGATCTGCTCCACCGACGCGCCACACCCGATCCTCTCGCTTGCATCCGTGCAGTCGACGCTGGCGGCACGCCAGGGTCGGCGGCTCTGCCTGATCGATGTGGCAGTGCCACGCGACGTGGAGCCGGAAGTCGGGACGTTGGCAGGCGTCGAGTTGTTCGACATGGACGCCCTGGCCGCCCGTGCCGGGCAAGGTCTCCGCCGCCGGGAGGCGGAGGTGGCCAAGGTCGACCAGATCATTTTAGATGAGATCGACCGTTTCGTGGCCTGGCAATCCTCGCTGCGGGTGACGACGACGATCGCCTCCTTGCAGCAACGCGCCGAAGCAATGCGGCGCCAGGAATTGCAGCGTGTCTCCACGCGGCTGGCCAACGTCAGCCCGGAGGCCCACCAGGCCATCGAGGCCGCAACTCGCGCTATCGTCAACAAGATGCTGCATCATCCGATCAGCGTGCTCCGGGAGACGGCGATGCAAGGGACTGACGCACGCTACATCCAGGCCGTCGAGGAGCTGTTTGATCTGGGTATACGGGAAGCGGCTGCCGTCAGTCCTGCAGCGCTACCAGGCGCTGATTCACCGTATCCACCAGCCCCTGCTCGGTAAGGCGTAACGCTCCTGCGCTGGTGTGGGCCAACGAGGCGAGGGCCGAGAAAGGGTGTGCGGCCTCGCAGCCCAGCTCCCAGGCCGCCTCGTACAGGTGTCGCACTGCCACAACCAGGTCGGCTGCGGGAAGTACGCTGAGCAGACCCGCATAGGGGAGCGGCAGCGCCGCACTGACCTGACCGTCCCTCGCCACCGCCATACCACCACCATCCGACACGACCTGGTGCAGCGCCGCCAGCATACTGGCGTCATCGATGCCGGCGACGATCAGGTTTTGGCCCGAGCCGGCGAAGGAGCAGCACAGCGCTCCTTCCCGCAGCCCCAACCCCTGCACAAAGCCCTTGCCGAGCCGCCCGCTGGCGGTGTGGCGCTCCAACACGGCAACTTTGACGATATCTCGCGCCGGGTCAGCGCCGAGTCGCCCGTCGTGCCACGATGGCGTGCCGAAACGAACAGTCGTGGTCCCGTCGGCTTCCAAGGCAATGATTCGGCAGGCGCCGGCATGCCCGGCAATGACCAGGTGTTCGGCCATAATCAGGGCAGCATGCATGCTCTGACGGCCCTGCATTGCTTCCGCTTTGACCACGGGCAACAGTGACACACCCTGGCGGGCGATCGGGCGCCCATCCTTGATGACGAGGTTGATGTGAAAGTTGCGCAGGTCGTCGACTACAACGACGTCGGCTCGACGACCGGGCAAGAGCGCGCCCCGGTCGTGCAGGCCGAACAACGCCGCCGGTTGCGATGTCACCATGCGCACGGCATCGCCGGCAGGCACACCGGCGTGTACCACCCGCCGCAGAGCGGCATCGAGGTGGCCATCGGCGACGAGGTCCGCCGCGCTGCAGGGCCCGGAGACGAGGCAGACCCGGTCGAGGCGAGTCGCTTTGCTGAGCCACTTCAGATCGGTCGCCGACGAGGCCATGCTTCCTTCCGGCGCGAGGAGCCAGAGTCCCTGCCGCAACTTGGCAAGCGCCTCCTGCGGCGAATGCCAGGCACGATCAGCAACGACGCCGAGCGCCAGGAGCGCCGCCGCCTCTTCCTCCGTCACGCCGGCAGCTTCGACAATCACCGGCAAATAGGCCTCGTATTGGCTGGTATCCAGCACTTCACCACCAGCGTCCAGCAGTGTTCGACCATCAAGGTCGCCACCGCACGCCACCAGGCCGGGCAGCGAGAGGTGCATCGGCTCCAGGCTGCCGAAGCGACCCGGCGCCGTGTCCCAGAGCGGGGCACAGGTCAGGGGCAGCGCACACCTGACGTCGATCTCCGGCCGCGACCCCCCGGCCGATATGGCCGCCAGCCCCTGGAGTCCAAGCACCGCGGCGATGCCGCGGAAGTCAAAAACTGCCAGCGTCGTGCCATGCGTGCTGACCGCCCGGCAATACCCGCCCAGCGAGAGCAGACTTGTTTCCAGTACCGCACCGCCGTCGATAAACCCCGGCAAAATGATGCGGCCGCGCACGTCAAAGGTTTGCAGCCCATCGTACCTGCCGATCCCGGCGATTCGGTCGCCGAAGAGGGCGAGGTCGCCCTCCACCAGATCGCCGCTGAGGACATCGAAGATGCGGCCGTTGGTCAAGACCAGATCGGCGAGTACACGGCCGCGCGCGACATCAGCCAGACGCTGTCGCGCATTCATCCGGCTACGCCAGTTGCATCGTGTCCGGCAAGAAGGAAATCCAGACGTTGCCCGGCGCGAAAGTCGCTGGCGACCCATCGGGGAAAACAAAGGTCGTGAGGTCCTTTACCAGGTCGCGGCTCCAGGTAAGGTCGATCCGCTGTTGATCTCGCAGTAACACCGCCTTTCCCGTACCGATCTGGATGAATTGGAGGGAATGGGAGCCTTCACTGTCCTCAATGATATTGGTCACGACTTCTTTGGCAAACTGGGCGACGACGTTGGTGACGATGATCTGCTTGCCGGTATTGGCGTCGATCAAGCCTCGCCCGTCGACGGAGCGGCGGTAGCCCTGAGCCGCACTATCCCAAACATAGCCGGCATCGGAAGGCGAGCCATACGGGATCGTCAGGCCGGCGGCCGGCGTCGATGTGAGACCCGAGGGCAGCGGCCCGACCGGAAAGGCACGCGGAACTGCTGCGGTCAGGGTGACGCCGCGCCCCGCCAGAAACGGTCGCAGTCGTTCCAGCGACGTGTAGAGGTTATATGGCGCGGCGCGGTCCGATGTCCGGTAGGCGGCAGGTACGTTGTTCGTCAGATCCAGGTCGATCTGCGTGATGCCGGCCGCGTTGAGCAGTTGTTGCACCGGCGTGCTCGCTCCGACGTGCATCAGGATGGCATCCCACTGTTGCGTGAGGTCAATGTCGACGATGCGAGCGCTGCGCAGGTTGCCGATGTCCGCCAGCGTCTGTTGCAGGAAGAGGCCGGTGAAGCGCGTGATGTTGCCTTCCGCCAGGGTTTCGTACACGGCGTAGGCGTTGCTCAGGCCGCTCTGCGGTCGAGCGTCTGGAGCATTGTCGATCTGGAAGAGGATCGGGCGCAGGGCAAAGTCCCACGGTTGGTTGGCGAATTGCGCGTTGAGGGCGGCGGCGCTGACCGGCGCCGACGCCGAACCGGGCGTAGCGGTCGCGGAGATACTGGAAGCGGCGACGGTTGCCGTCGGTGCGACCGTGGCCACCGGCGTCGGAACCGTCGCCGTCGGCGTCACGGCTGGCGGCGCGCTCGTCGGTAGCGCGCTCGGCGTGGCGATTGCCGCTGCCGGCGGTGGGGCCGCCTTGCCGGCACAGGCGGAAAGCAGCAGAAGCGCTGGTGCGCCAGTCAACAAGCGGACCATTCGTCGTCGTGAAAGCAATTCGGTCACGCAGTCCCTCGCAATGTGCCGGCGCGGGTGGCGATTCACGCCTGGCGACTAAAGTCGCGGCTATGCCAGCAAAGTCCGCCTTCGCGGACTAGGTCAGCCCGCGCAGGCGGGCTTCGCTCACTGTAGCCGCGACTTTAGTCGCCAGGCCGTTATCTCCGCCGAAAATCGCTTAAACACCGATAGGGCCATGGCACGCCATGGCCCTATCATCGCAACGTCGCTTGGCGACCTAATGGGCGCAGCTCTTCGCTTCGCCGCTGGCGCCGTCGGTGCGGAACGACTGCCCACAACCGCACCCGCCCGTGGCGTTGGGGTTGTTGACCACGAACCCGGCGCCCATCATGCTCTCCACATAATGGACCTCGGCGCCGTTGACGTAGGGCAGGCTGTCCGAATCGACGAGGATCTTCACGCCGCCATACTCGCTGACGTCGTCGTCGGCGTTCACTTCGTCGTCGAGCGTCATGCCGTAGCTGAAGCCCGAGCAGCCGCCGCTCGTCACAAAGAGACGCAACGCCAGGTCTGCCCGCTCGTCGCGAGCGGCAAGCTCCTGGACCTTGCCCGCAGCCTCAGGTGTAATCGTAATCATTCCTCTACTCCTTCTCTCCCCACCGGGCGAGCTGGTTTGCCAAACCGGGAAACCTGCAGCAAGTCTACCATGGTGACGGCGGACCGTTGGCGTGGGTACACTGGCAGCGAGCGGCAGACGGTTCGCCCGGAGGAGATGTTGAAGCGTGGTAGAGACCGCCGAACGATTGCGCCAGTTACCCCCCTATTTGTTCGTCCAGATTCGCCAGAAAGAGCGTGAGGCCAAGGCCCGTGGCATCGACGTGATTAGCCTCGGCGTCGGTGACCCCGATCAGCCCACGCCGGATCACATCATTGAGGCACTTTGCAGCGCCGCCCACGACCCGGCCATGCACGTTTACCCGCCGGACGAGGAGCGTGGTATGGCGGAGTTCCGCCAGGCGGTCGCCGACTGGTATGGTCGGCGATTCGGCGTGAAGGCGGACCCGGAGCGCGAGGTGCTGGCGCTTATCGGCAGCAAAGAGGGCAACCACCACCTGGCGCTGGCCTACCTCAACCCTGGCGACGTGGCCCTGATTCCTGATCCGGCCTATCCCGCCTACGTCGCCAGCGCGATTTTCGCCGGCGCGCAGGTGGTGCGGGTTCCGATGTCGGCCGAGCGCGGCTGGTTGCCAGATCTCAGCGCCATCCCCAGCGACCTGGCAAGGCGTGCCCGCGTCCTGTGGCTCAACTACCCGAACAACCCCACCACCGCGCTGGCCGGCGCCGACTTCTGGCGGGAGACCGTCGCCTGGGCCAGGGCCACCGACACGGTCGTCGTCAACGACTGCCCCTACAGTGAAATCGCCTTCGACGAGCAGCCGGCGAGCCTGCTGGCCGGCGGCAGCCTGGATGCCCCAATTGTCGAGTTCAACTCCCTCTCCAAGCCCTACAACATGACCGGCTGGCGCATCGGCATGGCCATCGGCAATGCCGACATTATCGCCGCTCTGCGCAAGGTCAAAGAGAACACCGACTCCGGCGCCTTCGGCGCCGTACAGCGGGCAGGTGTGGCTGCCCTGGCTGGCCCGCAGGACAATATTGCCAAGATGATTGCCATCTACTGTCGCCGACGCGATCTGGTCGTCGACACCTGGCATGCGCTCGGCCTGCCCTTGGAAGCGCCGCGCGCCACCTTCTACGTGTGGGCGCCTATCCCGGCGGGTCGCGGCTCCATTGCGTTTGCCGGCGAACTGCTGGAGCGGGCCGGCGTTGTGGTCACGCCCGGCGTCGGCTACGGTAGTCAGGGCGAAGGCTACGTCCGCATGTCGCTGACGATGCGCGACGAGCGTCTACAGGAGGCCATGCAGCGGATTCGGGCGCTGGGCCAACTTTGAGCGACGACATTCTTTCCCTGCGGATCGGCCTGCTCGGCCTAGGCACCGTTGGCAGCGGCGTGGCGGAGTTCATTCAGCAGCGTTCCAGCCGCTTGACCGGGCTCTTCGGCTGCCAACTGCAACTGGCCCGCGTACTGGTGCGCGATCGGCGGAAGCAGCGGGCAACCGAGGTCCCGCCGCACCTGCTGACGACGGACCCTTCGGCCATTCTCGATGACCCGGACATCGCCATCGTTGTGGAAGTGCTAGGCGGCGAGCAGCCGGCCCTTGACTACATGCGCCGGGCCTTGCGCAACGGTAAGCATCTCGTCACCGCCAACAAGGAAGTGCTCGCCAAGCACGGACCGGAGCTGCTGGCGCTGGCGGCACAACACAACGTGGACCTCTACTACGAGGCCAGCGTGGGCGGCGGACTGCCGCTGATCGGCCCTTTCAAGCGCGACCTGCTGGCCAACCAGATCAGCAGCGTGCGCGCCATCATCAACGGCACGACGAACTACATTCTCACGCGCATGGCGGAAGCCCAGGTCGATTTCGCGACGGCCCTGGCCGAAGCACAGGCCCTTGGCTATGCCGAGCCGGACCCGTACAACGACGTCAGCGGGCTGGACGCTGTGTACAAGCTGGCGATCCTCGCGACACTGGCCTTTCACTCCGAGGTGCGTCCCGATCAGATTTACTGTGAAGGCATCACCAAACTCACAGCGCGCGACTTCCGCTTTGCGGCGGAGATGGGCTACCACATCAAGCTGCTCGCCATAGGTCACGACCGCGCGGAGGGGATCGAGGCACGGGTCCACCCATCGCTCGTACCTAAAGCACAACTGCTGGCCGGCGTGAACGGCGTCTACAACGCGGTGGAGCTGGACGGCGACCTGGTCGGGCGGGTCGTGCTCTACGGTCGAGGCGCCGGCAGCCTGCCCACATCCAGCGCCATCGCCGGCGACCTGATCGACCTGGCGCGCAACATTCGCAAGGGCATCAGCAACCGCACCGAGGTCACGCTCGGCCCAACCCGCCCCGTGCTGCCGATCGAGGCGCTTTCCACCCGTTACTACCTCCGCCTGCACGTGGCCGACCGGCCCGGCGTGCTGGCCGATATTGCCGCCGTGCTGGGCCGGCTGCAAATCAGCATCGCCGCCTTCATCCAGCAGGAAGTCGACGCCGCCCGCCAGAGCGCCGAAATCGTCATCGTCACCCACCGGGCACGCGAAGCGGATATGCGCGCCGCCATCGTTGAGTTCGAGGGCTTGCCGAGTGTGCTTGAGCTGGCGGCGTTGGTGCGCATTGAGGATGGTAACTAGCCGCCGCGCTACGGTCGCTGCCAGGCCGCAGCAGGAGTTTACCGCAGCCAAACCCGTTCGTTTGCGGGCGGGCGCGACTGGCGCACCCGGCGATTACAGGAACAAACAACCTACGCCATCGTTGGCGCGACGTTCGTACACGCAACGCCGCCGGTAGGGGCGACCGCCTGGCGCGATCTCCTGGCTCCCGAGGCACAGAAGGCTCCTTCTGTTATATTCGAGCGGTGAAAACGAAGGAGTTGCCAATGCCACCCACTGGGGAGTCGCTAGCTTGGACGCCCCCGCCGGTGCCTCTGCTCTCTGCGCGGGGATGGCCTTAGATGCGACGTGTGACGAGGCACAGTCCGCCCAATCCCGATAGGAGGAGGCCGAGCAACACGAGCTTGCCCCACACCCCAGTGCCTGTGCCTCCTGCACCGGTGCGGGGCATCTGGGCGGGAGCCTGGATGGGCGCAGCCGGGTGCGCCTGCAGATAGGCCTGCCACTTGACGGTCTGGGGATCGCTGGTGTCAGGCTTGGCGACCAACGACGAGATCTTGCCGCCTCGCGCCTGCACCGTCCAGATGTTGACCACACGGTCGACGCCAGCGGCATGGATGTTGCCGGCGACGTCGGTGACCTGGACCTTCACGACCACTGTGTCGGGCGCTGGAGGCGCCCCCACCGGCGTGACACTGATGTAGTGCTTGTGATCCGAGACGGTCTGCGCGAACTGCTGCTGGAGCACCGCTCGGCCGACACATGTCGAGTTCGGATATGCCGAACAGACACCCTTCCCCTGCCAGGTACCGTCCTCGGTGAACACGGCCGTTGCGGCGGCGGCGTCGCCCCGGTTGATGGCGGCGACGTATTGCTGAACCAGCGCCAGCGGGTCGCCCGGCGCCGCCTGGGCCAGGGCGACCGACACCGGCAAGAATAAGGTAACCAGGGTGATCGCGAGGATGCGCCGCCGGTACATGCTAGACCTCCTCCTACTCTCGGGAGCGGACGGGCCTGCCGCCCGCTCGTACTGAACGCCTGAGCGCCACGCTCTGAACTGTTGCGACTGCCATCCCTGATCGAAAACTTTCCACGGTACGGCGACACCCCGTCTCGTCTCAGCCTTGACCCGCAATCGACGCTGATGGCGGCAGCCCCCGCCACCGGCCTTCCGCGTCGTCGCGGTCGGCGCACCGACATCGCATCAGGCAGTGTAGGCGCGAACGAGCCATCCCGCTAGGCGCAAACCACGCAACCGCCCACGCATTCACCCACGTAGTTGGTCTTGCCAGTCACGTTGCCGATTGCTATGCTGGGTGCGGGGCCTTCACAAGTCAGCCCGAAGGACAATCCGAAATGTTCCCGGTGGAGGGACGAACGATGGAGCACTCCCAGACATTCGGTGCGTTGTTACGCTGTCACCGGATTGCGGCTGCATTGACGCAGGGGGAATTAGCGCAACGGGCGCAGGTAAGTGAGCGCGGCCTGAGTGACCTGGAGCGCGGCCTGCGGCGCGTGCCGCAGCAAACCACGCTGCGCCAACTCGGGGCAGCCTTGGCCCTCTCTCCTGAGGAAACCATTGCCTTTAGTGCTGCAGCACGACGCGGCCGCCGAGACTGGATCGGCAGTGACGGGGATACCGACTGGGCCGACCGAAGGCAGGCGTCTGCATCCGCTCTCCTGCCGTACTCGCTGACGAGCTTCATCGGGCGCGAGCGGGAGCTGACGAGCTTCATCGGGCGCGAGCGGGAGCTGACGAGCTTCATCGGGCGCGAGCGGGAGCTGGGGAGCCTGCGTCAACTCTTGCGATCTTCCCGTCTCCTGACGCTGACGGGCGCGCCCGGCGTCGGTAAGACGCGGCTCGCCCTGCAGCTCGCGGTGGAGCGTGGGACCGACTACCCCGGTGGCCTGTCCTTTGTACCGTTAGCGCCGCTCACCCGTGCCGATCTCGTCGTCCCAACTATCGCTCGGACGCTGGGCGTACGGGAAACGGGCAACCTCTCACTCCTGGAGAGTCTTCAGGCGGCGCTGCACGAGCCGCGACGATTCTTGCTCCTGGACAACTTTGAGCACGTCCTGGAGGCCGCACCGGCCGTCAACCAACTCATCCAAACCTGTCTCCAGTTGACGGTTCTGGTGACCAGCCGGTCGCCCCTGGGCATCTCCGGCGAACAAGAGTTCCCGGTATCGCCACTGCAATTGCCCGAGGCGGCGCAGGGATGGCCATTGGAGCGACTCTGCCGGACGGAGTCGGTGCGTCTGTTTGTGGAGCGGGCGCAAGCGGCGCGGCCCGGCTTCATCTTGACCGAGGCGAATGCCGCCACGGTGACGGCCGTCTGCCGGCGTCTGGATGGGTTACCGCTTGCTATTGAGCTTGCCGCCGCTCGTATCGGTGCTCTCTCGCCGCTGGATTTGCTGGCGCGATTAGACCATCGGCTCACCGTTTTGACCGACGGTCCACGCGACCTGCCGCCCCGTCAGCGGACGCTATGGCACGCCATCACTTGGAGCTACGACCTGCTGACGGCGTCGGAGCGCCTACTATTCAACCGGTTGGCCGTGTTCACCGGCGGCTTCTCCCTAGCGGCGGTGGACGCGGTATGCGTTGGCGAAGGGTTGGACCCGGCGGAGCACCTGACGTCACTCATCAGTCTCGTCGATCAGTCGCTTGTGGCGATGACCAGCCAGGAGGGCGGGGCCCACTACGGTCTCTTGGAGACCTTGCGTGAGTACGCATGGGAGCGCCTGGTCGGGAGTGGCGAGGCGGATTACCTCCAGCAGCGGCACACCATGTACTTTGTGGCGCTGGCCGAGCAGGCGGCGCAGGAGATCCATGGGCCAAGGCAGTTGATCTGGTTCGAGTGCGTGGCACAGGAGTATGACAACTTGCGTTAGGTCCAACGCTGGTGCGTTGCGCAGGGCGAGGTCGCCCTGGCTCTGCGGTTGAGTAGGGTGCTGTGGTACTGGTTGTACCGGGGGCAGATTCGTGAGGGGCGGGAATGGTTAGCCGAAGTGCTTGCGGTACCCCAGGCGGTACCGGGCACGAGCGAGCGGGCGCAAGGGCTGGTGCTCGCCGGTATCCTCGCCTCGCTCCAAGGCGACATCCCGGCCGCACACGATCTGCTCGAACACGGTTACTCCCTTGCCCAAGCGGTCGACGATACGAAGACCGTCGCGCTCGCCCTGGGCGCCCAGGGCGGCCAGTTCCGGCAGCAGGGGGACTTTGCAGCAGCCGCCGCTCGCCTGCAGGAGGCCGAGGCGCTGCTACGAGTGTCAGGTGCGGATGCCCATCTTGCCCAGGTGTTGGCGATGCTGGGCCTGGTCACCCAGAATCAGGGCGACTCCGCGCTGGCGCGCCGGCTGTTCCTCGAGAGTTTGGCGATAGGGCGTTCACTCGGCGATCGCCTGACGCTGATCATATCTCTTGTTGGTCTGATTGATCTGGCCTTAAATCGCGGCGACTATGCAAGGGCGCGCGCACTACTTAAAGAGCACTTGACGGCGTCGCAGCAGCTGCACGATCTGCTTTCCATCAGTTGGGGCCTGGAACACATGGCGAGGTTGGCCACTGCCGAGCATCAGGTAGCGCGCGCCCTGCGCCTTGTTGGCGCGGCCGCGATATTGCGCCGCGAGACCGGCACACCGCATTCCGACGCAGAGCAGGCACGACTGGAGCATCGGCTTGCTGCGACCCGCCGCCGTCTGAGCAAGGAGGAAGCCGCGGCGGCTTGGGCCGAAGGGCAAGCCATGTCGCCTGAGCAGGCCATCGCCTATGCGTTGAACGAGCAGTTGGGAAACGGCTGACCGCGCATGCAGCCGAACGCCTTTTGCGATGGATTTGGGGATCCGGCATTGTGCTGTCCCGCTTGCACTTCAAGGGGTGTGAGTAGCAGCGGACACTGTTGCCGAAATCAGGATGGGTTGAGATACCGCTCTGTAGACGACGCTGCTGATCGGGACGTGGTCGGTTTAAGCTGGGCCTCGCCTCTCGAAAGCGGCGACTTTGGGGTCTGAAATAGGTCGCTCGGATTTCGGCAACAGTGCCAGCAGCAGAACAGCAACAGCGCCCGCGCTCGCCGCGCCTTGCCGAGCGGCGTGCTGGTCGCCCGCAGCCACCCCTCCAGCCGCTGGCGCACCGCCTCACTCAACTTCACCGTCAACGCCGGCTTCCGGCCTCGCATCGCCATCCTCTCCTCATACAGCGCACGCCCTCCTCTGGCTTGCGCCCGGCGATGCTATCATTTCCTTGCCCGTCTTGTGTGGACGTGTACTTAGCCGGGGATCTGCAGCCGTCCCTTGATTTGCAGCGAAGGTTTCTCCCGTGAGGGGGAAACCTGGCGAGTAGTGCGAGCCGGAAGGGGTTCCTCCCCCGCCCACGAACCAAGCGCCCTACACCTGCCTGGTACAATTCATCAAAGCAACAGGCACATTTGGGAGTTTGACGGACTGGTGGCGCGGATTCTAACAGTACTGGCACACCCGGATGATGCCGAAATCTGGGCGGGCGGCACGCTGGCTCGCCAGGTGCTGGAGGGCGACGAGGTCCTGATCTGTAGTCTGGCCGGTGATCCTGGCTCGCTGCGGGCGACCGAGGTCGGCGAAGGCGCACAGGTGCTTGGGGCTCAGGTAACGGTGTTGAATCAGGCGGACCGGCATATGCGCCTGAGCGATGAACTGGTGCGGGCGCTGGCCAGCCTCATGGCCGACTATCGCCCCAACATCATCATCACGCATTGGGAGCAGGATGCGCACCCGGACCACGTGCTGACGAACGCCGCCACGCGCGCCGCCGTCGTCGCCGCCTCCGGGCTCAGTGGGGAGCTGGACATGGTGCTGGCCTGCGATACCTACCTCAGTTCCGGGCGGGACGGCATCTTCACGCCGGAACTGTACGTTGATGTCAGCGACGTCTGGGAGATGAAACTGGAAGCAATCCGCAAGCACGCCAGTCAGGACCCGGAATATTACATCCAGACGATCGAGCGGCAATGCTGGCTGCACGGTGCGCGCGCCAAGGTGCGGTACGCTGAAGGGTTCCGGCGCATCCCGGTGTACGGACGCCTGGGTGGCGCCCTCCACCACCTGGGACGGGCTGCTGTGCCAAGCGAGAGAAAGAGGACCGGTCTATGACCAAACGGGTCGCCATGCTGAGCGTCCACACCTGCCCGCTTGCCGGGCTTGGCGGGCGAGACACCGGCGGGATGAACGTCTACGTCCGCCAACTGGCGCGGGACCTGGCGCGCCGAAATTTCGCGGTCGACGTGTTCACTCGCCAGCGCTTCGGGCGCGGCCCGCGCATCGTGGAAGACGGCCCAGGCGTGCGCGTCATTCACCTGGAGGCCGGCCCGCCGGGACCGATGGACAAGGAAACGATCTACGAGCACCTGCCGGAGTTCGCAGCGCGGGTGGACGAGTTTCGCCGAACAGAGGGGCTGTGCTACGACCGGATTCACGCCCATTACTGGCTCTCCGGGCTGGTGGCGGCTGACCTGCGGCGGCGCTGGAACGTGCCGACGCTGATCATGTTCCATACGCTCGCTCGTGTGAAGAACCTCTACATCGGCGAAGGAGAGACGGCCGACAGCGAGTTGCGCGCTCAGGGCGAGCAGCGCGCGATGGATATGGCCGACTGCATCGTCGCGGCGAATAGCATCGAGCGCGACCACATGCTCTCGCAGTACCGCGTCGATCCTGCCAAGATCTCCATCGCGCCCCTGGGTGTCGACACGAGCATCTTCAGACCCCAGGACCGCCAGCGTGCCCGGGCGGACCTCGGTCTTGCCGGCAAGCAACTGGTGTTCAGCGTCGGCCGCATTGAGCCCCTGAAGGGTATGGACACGCTCGTCCGGGCAACGGGGCTGTTACTTCGGGAGGAACCAGGGCTGCGCGAGCGGTTGCGTGTGCTGATCGGCGGCGGGCATGTCGACGACGACGACCCGAGCGGCGGTACCGAGGTAGACCGTCTGAAGGAGTTGATCCAGCGCCTGGGGCTGGCGGAGGTGGTGCAACTGCTGGGTTCGTTGCCGCAAGTGGAACTGCCCCGCTACTATGCCGCCGCCGACTGCGTCGTCGTACCGTCGCATTACGAGTCCTTCGGGCTGGTCGCTGTGGAAGCCATGGCCTGCGGCACCCCGGTGGTGGCGTCGCGCGTCGGTGGCCTGAGTTTGTCGGTCAAGGATGGCGAAACTGGATTTCTGGTTCCTGCGCGCGACGATGCAGCGTTCGCCGACCGCATCGGTCGTCTCGTGCGTTCACCCGAACTCGTGACCCGACTGGGCCAGGCCGCTGCAGTGGCGGGCCGCGCCTACAGCTGGCGCTCGGTGACGGATCGCATACTCGATCTGTACGGAAAGTTCGGCAAGGTTTGCACGCGGCCGGCCCCCGTGCCGGTGGAAACGCGCCGCTACGCGACGACCTGCAGTTGCTAAAAGGCGCCATGGCAGGAAGGCTAAAAGGGCCGCGACTGCGGTCGCGGCCCTGCTCGGGTGCTCCAGGCCAGCACGCTGCCGTATGACGGCTCGCACGCGCCTTGATCTGCTGGTGACGCAACGCGGTTTGGCCGAGAGCCGGGAGCGGGCGCAGGCGCTGATCATGGCCGGCAGCATCAGCGTCGACGGCAAGCGCGTCGACAAGCCCGGCACTGCCGTAATTGACAGCGCGCAGGTCACGCTGGTGGGCCCGGAATTGCCCTATGTCGGCCGCGGCGGCTTAAAGTTGCAGCATGCGCTTGATACCTTCGGCCTGGACGTCACCGACGCTGTCGCCCTCGATATCGGAGCCTCCACCGGAGGTTTCACCGACTGCCTGCTTCAACGCGGCGCCAGCCGCGTCTATGCAGTGGATGTCGGGCGCGGCCAGTTACATGCCAAGCTCCGCAACGATCCGCGCGTGGTCGTGCTGGAAGAGACAAACGCGCGTTACCTGACGGCGCTGCCGGAACGGCCGGCCGTCGCCACGTTTGACGTGTCGTTTATCTCGCTGCTCAAAGTCCTGCCGGCGGTACTGCTGGTGCTCGATCCAGCCGCCGTGCTGGTGGCGCTGATCAAGCCGCAGTTTGAGGCAGGAGCGGCCCTGGTCGGCAAGGGCGGCGTCGTGCGCCGGCCGGAGGTTCGCCGCGACGTTGTTCACCAGGTGCTGACCGGCATGGCTGCGCTCGGTGTGCCGCCGCGGGGGTTGACGGTTTCGCCGTTGCGCGGGCCGGCCGGCAACGTCGAGTACCTGGCCTATGCTACACTAGGCGCGGCTACGGAACCAGCCGACCTTGAAACGCTGGTCGCGGCCGTGCCCTGGGCCTGAATGACTGCCGACTGGGACGAGCGTATGAAGCAGCCCAAGGCCGCGGCATGTGGTGGACATGATGACTCAAGCCGCATGCGTATCATATGGACGGATCGTCTCCAGCACGCCGGCCAGGGTGCGCTTGGCCACCTCGATGTCGTGGTGGGCCTGCAAGCGCAACCAGTAACCATCGGACAGTCCGAAAAAACGGCACAGTCGCAAATCGGTATCCACGGTGATGGCACGCTTGGCCTTCACGATCTCTCCGATACGCCGCTGGGGGACGTCGATCTCTTTGGCAAGCCGATACTGAGTGACGCCCATCGGCTTCAAAAAATCTTCCAACAGAATCTCCCCAGGCGTAACCGCTGGCAGGCGCGGTCCCTCGGCCACGTCCGAAAAATCCATCTTGTCCAGGTCTTCGATGCGGATGCTCATTGTCCTATCCCCTCAATGATAATCGACGATCTCCACGTCATACGCATTCCCTTCATGCCAGCGAAAGCACACGCGCCACTGGTCGTTGATGCGGATGCTCCACTGGCCTTCACGATCGCCAGAAAGCCTTTCCAACCGGTTGCCCGGCGGTATGCGCAACTCCGCTACATCCGAAGCCGTAAGCACCTGCATCATCTTCCGGCGAGCCGCTGGGTGGATGGCTTTTGGCCATCTGCGCACCGTCAGGCCCGCGAACAATGCAGCGGTTTCCTTGCCGGCGAAGGTCTTAATCATACCGACATGCTATCGTGCTACATTAGTATCGTCAAGCGCTACTACCACAGGCGCGGGCCGGCCGGCAACGTCGAGTACCTGGCCTATGCTACACTAGGCGCGGCTACGGAACCAGCCGACCTTGAAACGCTGGTCGCGGCCGTGCCCTGGGCCTGAATGACTGCCGACTGGGACGAGCGTATGAAGCAGCCGGCAATTGAGCGTGTTGGCTTGCTCTACCAGACCAAGCGTGCTGCCCCGGCGGAACTCGCCGCCGTCATCGTCCGCTACCTGCATGGCATTGGGGTAGCGGCCTTCAGCGCACCGCTTGGCGACGAGGAAGCACTGCTTACCCAGACGCCTGACCTGCTGGTGACCCTTGGCGGCGACGGGAGCATGCTGCGCGCCGCCCGCTACGGCGCGGTAGCCGGCGTACCGATCTACGGCATCAACTTTGGCCGTCTGGGCTTCCTGACCGAGTGCCAGCCTGACCGCTGGCAGCCGCACCTTCAGCTTGTGCTCAGCGGACGCTACCGGCAGGAGCGGCGCGCCTTGCTCAGTGTCCGCCTGGAGTTCGACGGCTCGCGCGGTGAGGAGTTTTTGGCGGTGAACGATGTTGCGCTGACGCGCGGCGACCAGCCGCGCGCCATCCGTGTCCGGCTGTCCGTGGCGAGCGCCGAGCTGGGGGAGATCACCGCCGACGGCATTGTCTGCTCCACTGCCACCGGTTCGACCGGCTACAACCTCTCCAACGGTGGTCCGATCCTGCCACCGGAGTTTCGTGGCTTCGTCGTCACGGCGGTCTCGCCGCACCTGTCCTGGTTTCGCCCCCTCCTGCTGCCGGAGACAGAGGAACTACAGTTGCGCGCCTCCGGTACCGGCGGCGTCATTCTGACCATTGACGGGCAGGTGGACGTGCCGATGCAGCCGGAGCAGCACGTGCATGTCGGCGTCGCCCAGCCGGTCGTGACCTTCGTGCGGACACGGCCGCCGGAGGACTTTTACGCCGGTCTACCCACGCGCCTCGTGGCGCGCTCCTGAATGCCGGACGGTGGCGGGCGATGCTCGATGAACTGGACATTCGCAATTTTGCCATCATCGACCAACTGCATCTGCGTTTCCAGTCGGGGTTGACCGTGCTCACCGGCGAGACTGGCGCCGGCAAGTCGATCATCATCGACGCTCTCGGCATCCTGCTCGGTGGCCGGGCCGGCGTCGATCTGATCCGCGAAGGTGCTGCGCAGGCCCGGGTGGAAGGCATCTTCCGGCTGCCGGACGACCCGGCATTGGTTGAAACGCTGGCCGAGTATGGCGTGGAAGGCGAAGATGGCACACTCATCCTGGCGCGCGAGCTGTCTCGCGCCGGCCGCAGCACCGCGCGAGTGAATGGCCGGGCTGTGCCGCTGACGGTGGTGCAACGCATCAGTGAACGCCTCGTCGATATTCACGGTCAAACGGAGCACCTCGCGCTGCTGCGTGCTGCAGATCAGTTGGGGATTCTCGACCGCTATGCCGGCCTCACGGGCAGGCGGGAACGGATGGCGGCGCTGGTGCGTCGCCTGCGCGCCGTTCGCGCCGAAATCAGCCGTTTGTCCGGCGACCAGCGCGCGGCGGCGCGGCGCCTGGACCTCCTACGCTTCCAGGTGGATGAGATCGACCGCGCGGCTCTGACTCCGGGTGAAGAAGCCACCCTGGAGGCGGAGCTGCGCGTCCTGGCCGGGGCCGAGAAGCTGCGCCAGTTCGCCGGTCAGTTGCATGGCCTCCTGGCGGGCGGTGAGAACGAATCGTCGGCGGAGGATGTGCTCGGAACCGCCGTACGTCTGGCCGAGGAGATTGCGCGCATCGATCCCGCGCAGGCCGACACCGCCGCCCGGCTGGAAGCGGCGTTCGGCGATGTCCAGGACATTGCTCGGGAGGTGCGGCGCTACGCCGACACGACTGAGGATGACCCGGAGCGCCTGGCCGCGCTGCTGGACCGCCAGGAACTCGTCCGCACGCTCAAGCGCAAGTACGGGGCGACCGTGGAGGACGTGCTGGCCTTTCGCGACGACGCGGCCCGCGACGCGGAGGCCATCGGTCGTAGCGATGAACGCCGGGCCGAGTTAGACGGTGAAGAGGTACAGGTAGCGACCGAGGCGGGCCTACTGGCCGGCGACCTGAGCGCCGCCCGGCAGCGCGTAGCGACGGAACTGGCGGAGCGCGTCCAGCAGGAACTGGCGAGCCTCAATATGGGCGGCGCCATTTTCCAGGTGCGGCTCAGCCGGCGGCCTGACCTGGCTGGGTTGGCCGTGGGGTCCTCGACGTTCGCCTTTGACCTGACAGGAGTTGATCAGGCCGAGTTCCTCGTTGCGCCGAATGTGGGGGAAGCGCCAAAGCCGGTAGCCCGGATTGCCTCCGGTGGCGAAACATCCCGGATCATGTTGGCCTTGAAGTCGGCCCTTTCGGAGGCGGATCAGACGGCGACCCTGGTGTTTGACGAGGTGGATGTCGGCGTGGGCGGACGCAGCGGCCGGGTGATCGGTGAGAAACTCTGGCAACTGGCCAGGCATCACCAGTTGCTCTGCATCACCCACCTGCCGCAGGTCGCGGTGTTCGGGGACCAGCACCAGAAGATTCGCAAGGTGGTGCAGGGCGGCCGCACATCGACAGCGGTGGATGCCCTGGATGGCGGCGAACTCGTCGAGGAACTGGCGCAAATGGTCGGCGGGGCAACCGCCGGAGTGATCGCGCGCCGTGCAGCCCAGGACCTGTTGGAACAGGCGCAGCAGTGGAAAGCCGGGGCCGCAGGTGCATGATCCGGTCTGGGACCTGCCCCGTGAACGGGCGCCGCGGCGCCTGATCGACGACTTCCCCAACCTGCCGCCGCTGGTCGTCCACCTGGCGGCCTGGCGCTTGCGCGCGCTGGGTGGATCGCCGGACGACGGAGACAGCACGAGTGCCGCCTGGCCGGACGCGGCAGCCTTGCAGGACTTTCTCTACCCGGCGCCGACCGCTACCCTCCCCCCTTGCGAAATTTCGCGCCTGGCCGAGGCCGCCGCTCGCCTGAAGCTGGCTGTTGCGCGGGGCGAGATCGTCGGCATCCACGGTGACTACGACGTCGACGGCGTGACCTCGGCGGCGCTCCTCACGACCTGGCTCACCGGCCTTGGGCTACGGGTCGAGACGGTACTGCCGAACCGCCTGATCGACGGGTACGGGTTGAGCGTTCGAGCGCTGGAGGACCTGGCAGCGCGCGGCTGCCGGCTCGTCGTCGTTGTCGATTGCGGGATCACGGCCGTAGCTGAGGCCCAGCGGGCCCGACAGCTCGGCGTTGAACTGATTGTGCTGGATCACCACGCGCCCGGTCCCGTCATCCCGGACGTTGAACTGCTGGTCGACCCGAAGCTGCCTGGGGCCGATGTCGCTGATCGCTGCCTGGCGGCTGTCGGTCTCGCCTATCGTCTGTGCGAAGCAATGGCGCAGGCGGGCGTTGGGGACCTACCTGCGCTCAACCAATTGCTGGATCTGGTCGCGCTCGGCACGATCGCCGATGTCAGCCCGCTCACCGGCCAGAACCGTGTGCTCGTGAGCCGGGGGCTGGACGTGCTGCGACATAGCCGTCGGCCCGGCGTGACGGCACTGGCATCGACTGCCCGAATTTCCCTGGCGCGCTTGAGCGCCGAGGATGTCGGCTTCCGGCTGGCGCCGCGCCTCAACGCGGCCGGGCGGCTTGGCGACCCCAAGCCGGCCTATGAGCTACTCATGACGGTCGATCCAGGCCGAGCAGCAGTCCTGGCCAGTGAATTAGATCGGTTGAACCGCCAACGTCAAAGCTTGACCGAGGATGCTCTGGCTGCGGCACTCGCCCAACTCGGCAATGTGAACGGCACGCCGAAGCTGCTGATGGCTACCGGTACCGACTGGCACCTGGGCATCGTGGGGCTGGTCGCCGGAAAGCTGGCGGAGCGTTACCATCGACCTGCCATCGCACTGACGACCACTGCTCAGGGCTACGTCGGCTCAGCGCGCTCGATCGAGGGCTTCGATATCGCTGCGGCGCTGAACGCCTGCCATGATCTGTTGCTTAAAGTCGGCGGCCATTCCCGTGCTGCCGGCCTCTCCCTGGAGGAGGCGTCCCTGGCGCCACTGCGGGACCGCCTGCTGGCACTGGCCGACGAACAGATCAGCGCCGATCAGATGCGCGCTCATCTGACCGCCGACGCCAGGGTGCTGCTGAAGACGCTCACGCCCGATCTCCTCCATGCCATTGAGCGGCTCGGCCCCTTCGGCGAAGGGAACCGTCCGCCGCTCCTGCAAGCCGAAGGACTGGAAATCGCTGCGGTGAACCGGGTAGGGAATGAGCGCCAACACGTGCAACTGCGGTTTAGGCAGGAGCATATCGTTCAGAAGGCCGTACAGTTCAACGCTGAACCCACGGCGATTCCCGTCGTAGGGAGCCACGTCGATGTGTTGTTCGCACCCCAACTCGATCTATTCGACGGGGCCGAACGCGTGGAGCTGCGTGTGGTGGCGATGCGTGCTGCCCGGTAGGCGGGCGGGGACTGGCGACTGAAGTCGCGGGCTACACGCCGCAAAGTCCGCCTGCGCGGACTAATCGAGCCGCCGAAGGGCGGCTTCGCTTCTGGTAGCCCGCGACTTCAGTCGCCGGGCCCCGCCCGCCTACCGCCCCAGCCAAACGCCTCCGCCGCCCGCTCGGCAATAAGGCGACCGATGGCGAGCGAGGAGGTCGCGCCCGGCGAGGGGGCATTGCGGACGTGGATGATGCGGCCGTCCTGGACGTTGACGACGAAATCGTCTACCAGCCGGCCGGAGCGGTCCAGCGCCTGCGCGCGCACGCCGGAAGGTCCGGGAATTAGGTCGGCGATGGACAGCGCTGGGATATAGCGCTGCAACGATTGCAAAAAGGCGCGCTTGCTGAAGTCACGGTGCAACTCCATCAGGCCCGTGCGCCAGAACTTGCTGGCCATCCGGCGAAAGCCGGGGTAACCCACTACCTCGACGAGGTCGGCAGGGTTGGTGTGCAAACGGCGGTACCCCTCGCGAGCAAAGGCCAGGACTGCATTGGGGCCGAGCCAGACAGCGCCATCCTCGCTGCGGCGCGTGAAGTGAACACCCAGAAACGGAAAGGCCGGGTCGGGCACGGGGTAAATCAGGTTGCGCGCCAGGTAACGACGCTCGGGCCGTAGCAGCCAGTAATCGCCGCGAAACGGCACGATGCGCGGCTCCACCGGCGCGCCACTCAACTGGGCGACTCGGTCGGCCTGCAATCCGGCGCAAGCGATCAGGAAGCGCGTTTTCACGTCGCCGCTTTCAGTCTGCAGCACCACCGATTCCGGCACGTTCCGGATAGCGCGCACACCACTACCGACACGCACCTCGCCGCCGCTTGCACGGAGATCGTCAGCGTATGCTGCGGCAACTCGACCATAGTCCACGATGCCCGTGGACGGCACCCAGAGGGCGCGCACACCGGCGCAATAGGGCTCGATCTCGCGGAGACGCTTCGGCCCAATCAGCTCCAGCCCCGGCACGCCGTTGGCAACTCCCCGGCGATACAGCTCGTCCAGGCGCGGTAACTCGCGCTCGTCGGCAGCCACAATCACCTTGCCGCAGCGTTCCGCCGTGATGCCACGGCTGTCGCAATAGGCGTACAGGTCTCGCGATCCCTGCACGCACAGCCGCGCCTTTAGCGTGCCAGGCGCGTAGTAGACACCCGAATGAATGACGCCGCTGTTATGTCCGGTCTGGTGGGCTGCGATGGCCGGTTCTTTGTCCAGCACCACCAACCGCAGGCGCGGCTGCCGTTGGAGCAATGCTCGCGCCGTCGCCAGGCCGATAATACCTGCTCCAATGATGGTTACGTCGTAGGTTGGCATGCGCCAGACAAACCCTCCGCAACAGTGTTCAGCGCAATAGCGTTCGCCGTCCCGAAGACAGTAACACGTCGCCACCGTCGGACCACAACAAGGAGATGCGTACGCCAACGTTTCCGGAAACCATCCCCCCCGGCAGCGAGGCCCTCTCCGCCCAGGAGAGGCGCCCAGAGGGCGCCCGCAAGCAAAGCGCGCGGGTGAGGTTCGATCCGCCGTTATGGGGGGGGACAAGCAGGGGATGGGCAGGGCAACGGCGGAGCGGTACGCTGGCTTGGACACGGAGAGGGGAGACGGAAGAGATCAACGCACGACAAGGCTCCGCGGCCGACACTGTGCTGTTCCGTAAACTGGGGCAGCCCTGGCCACGCATCGCCTATAGCGGTAAACACATTTTCGTGAGCGGACTGTTGTGCCCTCGCTGCGGCGTCGCGCTTCACGCTCTCGTCCCACGCTCGGCCGAGGCGGTCGTTAACAGGAGCAACCTGGAAGAGTTGCTGCGGGCCGTACCGAGTTGCCGGCACGACTAACACGCGGCGTTGGTTTGAGCGCCGTCACCGCTAGGGGCCCGCTACCAACTCCAGCATCAACCACTCCAGCGCCAGGCGGGGCTGGACATTGGCATCCAGCAGGCGCGAAGCGCGAGCGATCAGCGCGAGTTGACCTGCCAGGACCTGGACGCCCGTGTCGCGCAGGCGCTCTGCCGCCGGAGTCTGAAGAGGCGCCACGGTAGGCACGCCGGCTGCCGGTCTTCCACCGGCATGTGTTTGGTTCGCCGCCATCTGTAGCAGTTGATGCCAGATCAACGCTGCCAGGTCAAGCGCTGCGCGCGCGGCTGGAAAGTTCCTGCTCCACACGCCCGCCTGATCCAGCCGGGTTACGGTGTCGGCCGTGGCGAGTTCCAGCCAGAGGGCGATCTGGCTGTCGAGCGGCGCTCGGCCACCGGCGGCGGTTGCCAGGCGCTGCGCCAAACCGGGCCGTCCCACCGCGAGCGCCGCGTAGGTTGCGGCATCCTCGGCGTTGCTGCCAATAGTTGTTTGCAACCAGGCGGCAATATCACGGGGTGGTACGGGAGTCAGGCGCACCACCTGGCAGCGTGAGGCGATCGGCGGCGGTAACGCCTCCAGGGCCGGCGCACGCAGCAACAGCACGGCACGCGGCGCCGGTTCCTCGAAGAGCTTGAGCAACGCCGAGGCCGCCGCGTCCTGAACCATGCTGCCATCCAGCGTGGCCACCCGATAGGCGGACTGGCTCGGGCGCGTCGCCATCACTCGGATCAGGTCCCGGACCAGCTCGATGCGCACGGCCCGACGGGGTCGTTCTGCCGAGCCGGACTTCCAAAGGGCACTGAACTCCGGCGCCTCATCGTGCTCGCCCTCGATCTGCTCGACATCGGGATGGCCGGCTCCCAACAGCATCCGGCACTCTGGGCATGCATCGCAGGGGGGGGATTCGCCGGTGCAGATCAGCGCGCGCGCAAAATCCAGTGCCAGTGTGGTTTTGCCGCAGTTGGCCGGTCCAGTCAGCAGATACGCATGGCTGACACGACCGAGCTCCAGGCTGCGCGCCAGAAAAGCGCGCGCCGGCTCCTGCCCCATCGTTCGCCAGGACACTTTTCCCCCTCTTGTCGTCGTGGTGCGCCGCATGGCATGCTACCAACTGTGCGACAGATTCTGGTCATCCGGGGCGGGGCGCTCGGTGATGGTCTGCTCACGTTGCCGGCGCTGGCAGCGCTGCGTACCCGCTGGCCGCAGGCAGGCATTACCTTGATCGGACCGCGCACGCTCCTGCCGTTTGCCTCCGCATCCCGGCTGGCCGATCGGATTCTACCGATTGAAGATGAGGCCGGACTGCTGCTGATGCGCGACAGCGCCGTCAGGCCGGATTGGGCAGACGTCGACCTCGCCGTGCTTTGGCTGCAACAGCGGGACGAGGTAACGCGCCAACTGGAGTCGTGGGGAGCGCGAAACGTCATAGCTGACGCCTCGCTGCCGGCGGCGGACGAGCCGATACACGTCGCTGACCACCTGCATCGGGTGCTTGCCCCCCTGAGTATTGGACCAGGTCGTCTAGCCCGGCCCTTGCCAACGCCAGCGACGGGAACCCGGGCGGTGCAGGATTGGTGGCACTCGCATTTTCCCGAGGCAACGGTGTCCGTCATCGCCGTGCATCCTGGGAGCGGCGGGCAGCGCAAGTGCTGGCCGGCGAGCCGGTTTGCCGCCCTGTCCAGGCGCCTGAGTGCTGGTGGCCACCGTGTCATCCTCTGCCTGGGTCCGGCGGAAGCAGAATGGGCAACGTCGCAAGCGCACTTCAGCCTGGAGTGTCCGGGTGCGATCACCGCCAGCAATCTTGAATTGGACACTCTGGCCGGAGTATTGCAGCGCTGCACCGCCTTTATCGGCAACGATGCCGGTGTGACCCACCTCGCCGCTGCGCTTGGTGTGCCGACGCTGGCTATCTTCGGCCCAACCGATCCAGGTCGTTGGGCGCCCCTCGGACGCCAGGTGCGGGTTGTGCGTGATCCGGCCTGGGCAGGCCAACTGCCCGATGCCGGGCCATTTGATTGGACGCTGTCGGTTCAGACCGTCCTTGCTGAATGCTCAGTGTTACTGGCTCAGGCATCGCTGGACGTGGCCGACACAGAGCTGTAGCAGCACTGCTACCGATCGACTGTCACGGCAAGCCAGTCGGCGCGTTAGGGTAGTAGAGGACATGTTGCCGCAGCCTTTGGCGGTTGCGCTTCCGGTATAAGGAGACCGAATGCCCGCCACCCGCTTCCTTATGCGGCTCGGCAATCTCGCTGCCGCCGCGCTGCTGGCCATGGCACTCGGTGTGCCGGGAGCAAATGCCCAGGCAACGTCCGGCACCGCGACGCCGGACGCAACGGCGACCGCGACACCTGTTGCCAGTCCGACGGCCACAATCACAGCCGTTTCCACGCCGACGGCGACAGCCATCGCCACGGCAACGCCGACGTCGCCGCACGACAGCCGCTATTTTGCCCAGACCGGCTTTCGCGTTGACAACGACACGATCTGGAATTACTTCAACCGCCGTGGCGGCGTCGGGGTGCCCTCTGGGCCCTTCGGCTATCCTACGAGCCGCACCTTCACGCTGCAAGGCTTCACTGTGCAGTTCTTTCAGCGCCGCATCGTCCAACTCGATGCGAGCGGCAATGCCCGCCTGCTCAACCTGCTCGACGCCGGCCTACTCGACTACACCGGCTTCAACGGCAGTACCTTCCCGGCTATCGATAGCGGTCTCATTTCTACCGTTCCCGACCCGGCCAACCAACCGGCAGTGCTGGCATGGGTCCAGCAGCACGCACCCAATAGCGTGCTTAATGCCCCTACAAACTTTCTAGCAACCTTCCAGACCGCGGTGTCCGCCCAGGTCGCCTTCCCGACCGGCGGCGACCCGAGCCTCCTGCCGGGAATCGATCTGGAACTGTGGGGCGTGCCGACCAGTGGCCCCTTCATAGACCCCAACAACCACGGGTTTATTTATCTACGCTGGCAGCGGGGCATCATGCTGTACGATGCTTCTTGCACCTGCACGCAAGGCATCCTGCTGGCGGACTATCTGAAGGATGTCCTCACGGGCCAGAACCTGCCGGCCGACCTCGCCCAGGAAGCCGCCAACAGCCCGTTTCTGAACCAGTACGACGCGACTGCGCCGAAATGGGTCCACAATGCGACCTTGCTGCCCAGCACCGACCTGACCAACGCCTTCACACCGGAATAGGCGGCGACGTTATCGCTCGGCGCCTCCATCATAGGCAACCGCCCCTTCAGCCACCGTCAGTGCCACCTCGAACTGGTCGTCCAGCAGGACCAGATCCGCGTCTTTGCCTACTTCCAGGCTGCCCTTCGTTGCGCTGAGACCGATGGCCCTGGCGGCATTGAGGCTCGTCATAGGCCCCAAGTCCGTCAGTGAAAGTCCCGTGGCGACGGCCACATTGCGTAGCGCAACGTCCATCGTGAGGACGCTGCCGGCCAGCGTGCCGTCGGGGAGGCGAGCCTGGCCATTGCGAACGGTGACGGTCCGGCTGTCGATGGCGTAGTCACCTTCCGGCATACCCGTGGCGCGCATCGCATCAGTGATGAGGATGACGCCGTACGTGCCTTTCGCGGCAACCAGGACCCGGATAGCAGCGGGGTGGACGTGAATGGTGTCGGCGATCAGTTCGCAACGAATCTGCGGAAGGGCCAGCACCGCGCCGGCTACGCCCGGCTCGCGGTGGCCGAAGCCGGTCATGGCATTGAAGGTGTGCGTCGCCTGCCGAGCGCCCCGTTCGGCGGCGACCAGCACTTGTTCATATGTGGCGCCGGTATGGGCGATGGAGACCGTCACGCCGCGCCGAACGCACTCGTCCAGCAAGATCAGGTTCTCCTCATACTCGGGCGCCAGCGCCAGCAAGCGGATGACATGGCGACCCAGCAGGACCGACGTCTCGGCCGGGTCCGCGCGGCGAATCGCCCGAGGGTCCTGTGCGCCACACTTCGCCACGTTGAGGTACGGTCCCTCTAAATGGGCGCCCAGGATGGTGGCGCCGCCCGCAACCGGCCCGACGACAGCGGCGATGGCGTCGATGGCCCGCAGGGTCGCCTCCGGCGGCGCCGTCCAGGTGGTGGGCAGGAAGCCGGTTACGCCGTGGCGGGCATAGAGCCGTGCCATTGCCTGCAAGCCGGTTACCGTTGCGTCCATCACCTCATGCCCGGCGGCTCCATGCACATGCAGGTCAATGAAGCCTGGCAGCAAGTGCCGTCCCCCGCCGTCGATCTCACGCATCGGCACGCTCGCCGGATATTGCGGCGGCCGTCCATGACCATATCCCGCTATGCTGCGGCCCTCAGTCAGCAACCAGCCGGGAGAGGCAACAAGGTCAGGTCCATAGACGCGGACGTTGTGAATCAGGAGCCGAGGTATTAGGTCAGTCATGTGCGAACTCCGGTAGCTCCTCTCATCGGTGATACGCGGGTAGTGTAGCCGGTGGCAGACCGGTAGGTCCTCTTCCGGCGCGCTTCGCTTGCCGGGTTACTCCCGATGCTGTTACTGCTTGCGACCGATCAGCGACAAGCTGATGACACGTTCACCCGCACACTTTCGTCACATCCGCCAGCACCTTGTTCGCCGGCGTGAGACCGCTGGGGTCAGTTTAGCGCGAGCGGGTCACTCTCCATGTAGCTATAGCGATTCAGGGTCAGCGGTGCCGCGATCAACCCGAAGACAGGGTCGCGGCTGAGGAACCGGCCCGTCGCTGACTCGTGGTACCGTGCCCGCAGGTAGAGCAGCCCAGTGCTGTCCTGCTGCTGTCCGGTGAAGCCGAAGGGCTGGCTGCTCGTCCCCTGGCTCGCCGTGACGTTGCCGAAGGCATCCGTCTGGTAGGTCTGCATCAGCGTCCCGCTGCCGTTGGTCAGCGTCCGCACGCTCCCCAAGCCGTCGATGTGGTAGACGCTGACATTGTTCGTCGCATCCACGCTGTAGGCCAGCCCTTGCGCCCCATAGACGTACTTCAGCGTGCCATCGGTGAGCACCACCGGCAGCCCGCGATTGCTGTCGTACACATACGTCGTCGTCGGATTGGTCCCCACCGCCTGGCTGCTACGCTGGCCGTCGCCGTTGTAGACGGCGGTCGTGGTGACGCCGCCCACCGTCGCGCTCGTCAGCCGGTTGGCCTGGTCGTAGGCGAAGCTGTCTGTCCCCCGCACCGTCACGTTGCCAGCGGCGTTGACGCTGTAGACGGTCGTGCCGGCGGTGAGGACCCGGTCGGCCCGGTCGTAGGTGGAGGCTGTGGGCACACCTCCGACCGTGAGCGTGCTGCGGTTGCCCACCGGATCGTAGGCGTAGCTGGTCGTGCCGTCGCCCAGCAGGCGGTAAAGGCTGTCGTAGCTGTAGGTCGTGCTGCTGGCGCTGCTGCCACCGCTCACCTTCGCCAGCGTCTCGCTGCGCTGCGTCGGGTTGCCGAGGCTGTCCAGGGTGTAGCTGTGCTGGTCGATCACGCTGCTGCCCTGCTGGTTGCTCACCTGCGTCAGCCGCTGCGCGTTGTCCTCGCTGTAGGTCGCGGTGGTGCCGTCGACGTTGGTCACCGTCTGCAAGCCGCCATCGGGGAAGTAGCCGTAGCTGGTGCTGCGGCTCGCCCAGTCTGCCAGCCCGGTCAGGCGGTTCGCCTTGTCGTAGCTGGAGGTCACTGCTGTGTTGTCTGGGTAGATCAGCTTGGTCGCATTGCCGTTCAGGTCGTAGCGGTAGCCTACGCTGACGCTGCCGGGGCTGCTCACGGCGGTGAGCCGGCCCAGCTCATCGACGCTGTAGGTAGTAATTCCCGTGCCATCGGTCATGTTCCTTCGGTTGCCGTTGGCGTCATAGGCGTAGCTCACGTTGGGCGTCTTGCCGTCGCTGTAGCCGATGGCGGTGAGCCGGTTGAGCGCGTCGTAGCCAAAGGTGGCAGTCTGGTTCAAGGGGTCTGCCCGGCTGGTCTGGTTGCCGTTGCCGTCATAGCTGGAGCTGGTCACCAGCGTCGGCGTCGTCGCCGGCCAACTGGGATACTGGATCTCCTGGCGCAGCCGCCCGGCTCCGTCGTACAGATAGTCGGTGGCTCGTTCGTTGGCGCTGTCACCTTTGGCGCGGGTGACGCGGCTGAGCTTGCCCAGGTTGTCGTAGCTGTAGCTGGTGGCCACGTCCGGGCTCGGCGTGACATTGGGATTGGTCCAAGGGCTGGGACTCTGGTCCACCTGGCTCAGGTTGTCGCGCACGTCATAGCTGTCCTTGGTCACCTGCCCGTTAGCATCAATCACCACCGTGCGATTGCCCACCGGGTCGTACTGGTACTGCGTCAGCAGCGGGCTGCCGCCGGTCGTCGGCGCCGGCGCGCTCACCGAGAGCAACCGGTCCTCATTGTCGTAACTCCAGCTCCAGGTGTGGGCGGCGGGCGTGCCGCCGGCCGCGTTACCGTCTGGGTCCACCATGCTGACCTTGCGACCCACGGCGTCGTAGCTGTAGGTCGTCTGGTTGCCGTCGGCGTCAGTCGAGCTCTGCAGCATGCCGGCTTGACTGCCGGCACCGTAGTAGGTCATGGTCGTGGCGTAGCTGTAGTCGGGCGTGCCGCCGGTGTTGCCGCGTGGCGGGATCAGCCGCGTCAGCCGTCCCGGATTGGCACTGTCGTTGTACTCGTACTTGGTGATCGCCGTCTGTTGGCCGAGGTCGGGATCGGTGTAGCGCTGCGTGGTGGAAAGCAGGTCCACGCCGCTGCCGTCGTAGGCGTTGTCGGTGGCGTAGAGCGCGTTGATGCTGCTGGCGAAGTTCGTGCTGCAGCTCGCGCTGGCCCCGCTCGCCACCCCCTTGGGCGACACCGTCTCCAGCACGTTGTTCTTGCTATCGTACGTGAGGAGCGAGACCAGCACGTTCTGGCCCGCCGCCGGTGCCGGGGCGATGGTGCGCGTGAGGTTGCCGGCGCTGCCGGCGATGGCGGCGCCGGTGTAGTCCACGTCGTAGCAGAACTGCGTGGTGTTGCCGCGCGCATCGGTGCTGCTCGCCAGGTTGGAGTTGCTGTCGTAGCTGAACGTCTGGGTGTACGTCTCAGCGCTGGATGGCTGGCTCAGCCGTTTGATCAGTCGTCCGCTGGTGTCGTAGGTGTCGGCAGTGGTCGGGTGGAAGCTCGGCTGGTAGGAGGTCGTAGGCAACGTGACGGTGGTCGTCTGCGTCCCGTCGCCGTTGGTGACGTAGGCAAAGCTGGTCTGGTTGCCCAGGGCGTCCTGCTGGCTCTGCACCCGGCCGTTGCCGTCGTAGCTCAAGGTGATGGCGGTGTGGTTGTTGGCGTCGGTGATGGCGGTCAGGCGGCTGCTCGTCCCGTCGTAGGCGTATGTCGTCTGCTTGCCGTCGCGGTCGGTGACGGTCTGCAGCCGCCCGCTGGCGTCGTAGCCGTACTGCACGCTGCGCGCCGGGCTCGCCCAATCCGTGACGCTCGCCAGGAGACCGCTGGCGTTGTAGGCGAAGCTGAGGTTGCCTCGCCCCGCCGGGTCGCTCACGGAGACGAGCTGGAACTGGGGGTTGTAGGTCAACACCGAGGCGTTGCCGTAGCGATCACTGATCCTGGTGAGCTTGCCGGTGCTGTCGAAGGTCCAGGCGCTCTGGTCCTTCTGGGTCGCCGTGTAGCTGCCGTCAGGATTGCGCACCAGGGTGGCGTACACGGCGGGCGGCGGGCTGAAGGTACCGCCGTTGTGGAAGCTGTAACGGTCGGCGCCGCCCTGCGGTCCCACCAGGTAGAGATCGGCGGTGCCGTCGCCGGGACTGGCCAGGTGCATGCCGTAATTGCTGGTCCAGCCCGGCCCGAACTGCCCCGTGCGCGTGTCGCCACTGTTGGCGGTGCGCAGCAACACCGGACTGGGGCCGCGACCTGGGATGGCGAGGTCGCTGTGGCTGTAGCCGAAGTTGCCGGTGAACGTCTGCACCGGATCGCCACCGCTTGTGCCGTAGGGCTTGTACGCCTGTTGCATGACCGTGGCTGCGGCCTGTACCGTGACATTGCTCGTCGGCGCCAGTGTTGGGGAATAGGAGAAGTCATCGAACAGGCAGACTTCGGGGTCGCAGCCGAGGCCGTGTGCGGTAGAGGTGGCGAAGGTGCTATCCGTGGCCATCGCCACCGTGGCGCCGTTCACGGTCGCCGCCAGGCTGTTGCCGTGCATCACGACCTGGACGACGTCGCCGCTGCTCGCCGTCAGCCCGGTATCAACCGCGAGCACGTAGGCATGGTTGCTCCAGTAGCCTAACTGGTAGTCGCCGTTGATCTTGCCGAAGATCCAGTAGTCCCCAATGTCCATATAGCGGAAGGCCAGCCAGGTACCGCCCATGGCTGAGGCATTGGTCAGGGTCGCGGTGATGGTGCCATCCGGGGACCCGGCACTGTAGGTGAGCATCGACCAGTTGCTAGCCGGCGCCTGGGCCTGCTGGTTGTTGACCGTCCAGCCGGTCGCCAGGTGCTGCACCCACGGGCCGCCGATCGGACTGTTGTCGCGGTTGAAATTGTCGGCGAAGGCCACTCCCGTGGTGGATACGGGGCCCGTGCTCGCCAGGGTCGGTACGTAGCTGAAGTCGTCGAAGGTACAGGCCCCTGGTCCACAGCCGAGGCCATGGGCCTTGAGCGTCGCAAACGCATTGTTGGTCGCGCTGGCGCGGGTCACGCCATTGACGGTTGCGGTGATCGTGTTGCCATTCATCACGACCTGCAGCACATCGCCGTCCTGGGCAGCGAGACCAGTCTCGGCGAGGAGATAGTAGTTGTGGCCGAAGAAGTAGCCGAGTTGGTAGGTGTTCCCATCTTTGCCCCAGATCCAGTAGTCACCGCCATCCTGGTAGCGGAAGACGATCCAGGCCATGTTGGCTTCAGCCCCGTCCACCAGGGTGGCTTGGACGGTGCCGTTGGCCGAGCCCGTGCCATTCGTCATTGCCGTCCAATTGCTGTTGTTGCCCACTGCCTGCTGATTGCTGACCACCCAGCCCCCGCTCATCTGCTGGGTCCAGGGGCCGCTCATCCCGCCATCGGGCCGGTTGAAATTGTCCGAAAAGGCAACGCCGCTGGTCGAAAGTGGACCGGTGCTGGCGAGGGTAGGGGAGTAGGAAAAGTCATCGAACAGGCAGGCGACGCCGGGGCCGCAACCCAACCCGTGCGACGTCGCCGTCTGGAAGGTGCTGTTCGACGGCGCCGCCCAGGTCGTGCCGTTGACGGTGGCTGTAATGCTGCTGCCACTCAGGACCACCTGAAGGACATCGCCATCGCGCGCGGAGAGACCAGTATCGCTGATGAGATAGTAGTTGTGTCCGGCGAAATAGCCGAGCTGATAGTCTCCGTTCGCGCGGCCCCAGATCCAGTAGTCACCGTCATCCACGTAGCGGAAGACCAGGTAGCCAAGGCTGACGGTCGAGCCATTGACCAGGGTGGCCGCCACCGTCCCGTCGCCTGATCCTGCGTCGTAGGTGATCGCGGTCCAGTTGGCAATGGCGAGCGCCTGATCATTGGAGACGGTCCAGCCGCCGTTGACCCGCTGCACCCACGGCGCGCCGATGGGTCCATTCGCCCGGTTGAAGTTGTCGGAGAATGCTGTACCGCCGCCGGTCAGGGGGGAAACGCCCCCTGGCTTTCCGGCGCCGGGCGTCGGAGCAGCGGCGCCGGACGTGCAGTATTGCGCTCCGCCGGAGCAGAGCGGCGGCGGGGTCGGGGCGGGCGGCGGCGGCGTCTTGGAACAGTAGGCGGCGCCAGGTGAGCACATCGGCACAGGCGTTCGCGTCGCAGTCGCCCCGTGGCGGAGGAGGCCAGCGCGCCGGGAAGCACACCAAAGAGCAGCGCCAAACCGATGATGAGCACCGAGAACAAGCGAATGGAAGCGATTGGGCGCAATGGGGTGGCCTTCCTGATGCGGCATGTGGCGACGGGTGAGTATGCCCGATCCTGGCGCGGGGTCCCCGGACCTGACCTTTGGGGGGACAGGCGCGCTATATGCAGCGGTCCCCTTCCCGCAGGAACGCACTTACCTTCGTTTCCAGACATGGCACGAGCGGACGCTATCGTCAGGTGAGCCGACGGACAAGCAGACATACGCCGCTCCTTTGTTTGGCAGCCTCACCTTCCGGTCACCTTATGCGCGTGCGGCCGGAAACGCGAACGGTCGCCGATCCAGAGGGCCGGCGGCGTTGCCCACTGGCGGGCCATGGCGTTGAGGATGCCGGCATACTCCGACCGCAAGTGGGAGAACGCTACCCACGACTGGGACGCCTCACGCAGGTGATAGCCGGCGGCCAGCAAACGCTCACGCGCCATCGTGAACTCGTCCTCCTCGACGTAGGGATCGCCACTGCCATCCAGGCGGAAATACTGGCCGAGGTCGCCGACCAGGTGCGTGCCGACGGCTTGCAGGAGGTAGGCCGGGCCGCGCGGGCCGTCGTCGATCGTCGTCAGCACCAGCGCGGCCGCGTCCAGCACCGCGCCGAGCGCGCTGATCCAGGACTGGCTGTCGTGGGTGGAGCGGAAGAAGGCCAGCAGGGGATAAGAGAGGTGGCTATCCAGCACTTCGGCCGACCATGTTTCCCAGGCGGCAAATACCTGCGCCAGTTCGGGAACCATCGCGAACTTGGCGTAGGTCTCCAGCAGCACCAGGCCCGAAGGCGGCGCCCCGGCACGCGCGCTGAGACTGATGACGAGCGTCTCCCGCCGCTGGTAGGCGCCAAACAGCGTGAACAGGAAGGTGATGACCAGCGCCACAATGCCGAGCCCCGTGCCGGCTTCCAGCAGCACGATGACGCGCACCGCCGCGCCGCGGGCCACGAAGTCGCCGAAGCCAAGGGTAAAGAGGGCCACACCGGAGAAATAGAAGGCAGTGCCCAGGCTATCCAGCACCGGCTGCACGTCGTTGCGCAGCGCAAACAGCATAAGGCCATACCCCGTGATCAGCAGCAGGACCCAGGCCACCAGCAGCAAGACGACGATAAATGGGGCGAAGGTGCCTAACACCAGCTCCCGACGGGCGGAGCTGCGCAGCCGCATGGCCAGTCGGAAGGTGAGCCTCCACAGCGCGCCAATGACGCCGGCGCTGGGGCGGAAAACGGCAGGCGTGGGACGCGGCAGCACCACCGTTTGGAAGACGTCGAACAGCACGATCAGGACGATGGTCGCCCCGGCGATCAGCAGCGGCGCTTCCACGGCAGACGAATACTCCCAAACCTGCTCACTGTAGCCGGATGTCACCCATGCCGGCGGTCAGGAGGCGGCGACGTCCTCATCTTCCGCATAGATCAAGGGGTTGGGCCCACTGTAGCCGCCGAACTTGATGATCTGGTCGGTGCGCGCCTGGTCGAACATGCAGCGAGCGCTGCCAAAACCGTTGTAGTTCGTGTCTTGCAGGCGGTAACCCAGCTTGAAGTTGAAGACGTCGAGCACCGTCGGCAGGGCGCGACTCCGCCCTCGCTGGCGCAGTTCAGCCAGCGCGCTGAGCAACGCCGTCCGCTCGTCGTCCGTCAGGCGACGCCGGATAACGGTCGCGGCGGCACGCAAAGGCGTGGTGCTCACACTGTCGGCGTTGGATCGCTCGACGGCGCTGTCGGTCACCAGTGCGGGCGCGGCCGTCGCTCGGGCGTCGAGCATGCCCTCCAACCGGCTCAGTCGCTCGTCCAAGGAGCGGAGCCATGTCACGAAGGAGAGCAGTTCTTCCGAAGCGCGCGGTCCACTGCTTATTGGGCGCGTCAAAGGAGCGGCTATCTGTTCCAGTCCCAGCGCTTCACCGAGCGTGGTCAGTTCACGCGGTGTCAGGGAGATGCCGCTACGCGGCTTCCAGGTGAGCACGTGGCGTAGCCAGTCGTCGAGGTTGTACCACCAGCGTCCGTACCGGCTGGGCGGTCCCAGCGGCAGCCGGTGCCCGACGTCGCTGGGACTGAGGAGGACGAGGTCGGGCCACACCTTGAACTCATCCTGCGGCCGCACCTCCGCCGACTCGCGGTAGCGCTGCTGGTGGTTCCAAAGCCACTCGGCCAGCACGTTCGCCGTGTTCACCGACTGCCAGTAGTAGTTGATGTCGCGGTTGTTGGACGGGGCGATTTCCTGCCAGCCACCGGACTCGGTCGTGATCTCCCAGGCGCTATCAATCGAGCCGCGAAGCGGACGCGAGACGCGCTTCAGTTCCATCAACATGAGGACGGAAGGTTGGTGGGTAGCTGCCCGTGTGACGAACCAGTCGACGTTCCGACTGATACCGTTGAACTCCCCATAGACCCAGAAATCGTCGGGCAGCGTCTTCATCGCCCCCAGCGCCTCCTGATCAATGCGGGTCAACTCTCCAGCAAAAACGTGTGCCACTATTGAACCTCTATCCTATATCCTACGGAAAGCCCATTATTCCCACCTCGGTAGCCAGGCATGCTGGACTACTGACGGTGCCGAAGTCGGCATTATTCGCCTGCCCTGACGATACCATCCAGGGGAGGTGGTGGCGCGGGGACAGGACCGCTGGTGGTATCGTGAGTGCGGGGAACTGGGACCCACAGCGAAGGGATGAGACGGTGACCGGCTTTGCCACCAGGGCGGTCCACGCCGGCGAGCACGGGACACGTCCGCCGTTCACGCCGACCAGCACGCCCATCTATGCCAGCAGCAGTTTCACCGCACCAAGCCCAGAGGATCTGGACGCCGTCTTTTCCGGTGAGCGAGCCGGCTACGTCTACTCGCGCTATGCCAATCCCACCACCAACAGCTTCGAGGAGGCCGTCGCGGCCCTGGAGGAAGCCGACACCGCCGTGGCCTTCGGCTCCGGTATGGCAGCGTTGCACGCGGCGCTGATCGCGCTCGAGGTGCGGGCGGGCGACTGTGTGCTGGCGGCCCGCGATCTGTACGGCGCAACGCACACCTTGCTCCAGTCGATCCTGACACCGCTTGGGTTGCGCGTCGAGACCATGCCCATGGCTGACCCGGCAGCGGTCGGCCAGCGCTGCCGGGAACAAGGTGTGCGGGTCGTCCTGCTGGAAACGATCTCCAACCCCCTGCTGCACGTGGCCGACGTTCCCGCCATCGTGGCGGCAGCCAGGGCTGCCGGGGCGCTGGTGGTGGTCGATAATACGTTTGCCACGCCCTACCTCTGCCGTCCCCTGGCCTGGGGAGCGGACGCCGTGGTCCACAGCGTCACCAAGTACCTGGCGGGCCACGGCGATGTCACCGCTGGCGTGGTCTGCGCCGGCGACGAGCTGGCAACACCCTTGAGGATGACGTTACGGCTGGTCGGAGCGGTGCTCTCGCCTTTTGAGAGCTGGTTGGCGCTACGCGGCCTGAAGACGATGCCGCTGCGCATGCGCCAGCACTGCGCGGGGGCCGCCGCAGTCGCAGTATGGCTGGGGGAGCAGCCACAGGTAGCCCGCGTCTATTACCCGGGCCTGGCGTGCCACCCAGACCACGCAATTGCCGAGCGCTTGTTCGCCGGGCGTGGGTATGGCGGCGTCGTTGCCTTCGATCTGGTCGACGCCAGCAGGGAGGCGGCCTTCAACTTCCTGCGCAAGATTCGCCTGGTGCTGCCGGCCACAACCCTGGGCGATGTCTATTCCCTGGCGCTCTATCCGGCCATGTCGTCCCATCGGGGCCTCTCGCCGGCGGCACGCCAGGCAGCCGGTATTGGTGACGGCTTGCTGCGGCTGGCTGTCGGCATCGAAGACGTGGAAGACATTCTTGCCGACCTTGCTCAAGCCCTGCAAAGCGGCGAGTCGCGGTAGCATGGACTGGCCAGCGCCTGTAGTGCCATCGAGCGGCCGGCAGCGCTTGGCGTAACGGAGGGACATACGAACCATGATTCACGAAGAGAAATACCTTGCCTTGCAGCAGTCGCTCCGCGAGCTAGGGTCCGTCATCGTCGCCTACTCCGGCGGCGCCGACAGCGCGCTGCTGCTCAAGGTGGCACATGAAACGCTCGGCGACCATGCCCTCGGCGTCATCGCCGTATCAGCCAGTTACCCGGAGTCCGAACGCGACCAGGCGGTCACCCTGGCCCAGCAAATCGGCGTGCCGGTTGAGGAGATCCGCACTGACGAGATGGACGATCCGAACTACGTGGCCAATCGAGTGGATCGTTGTTACTTCTGCAAACACGAGCTGTTCAGCAAACTGGAAAAGCTGCGTGTGGAGCGAGGCTACGCTGCGGTGGCCGATGGCTACAACGCCGATGATGTGGGCGACTATCGGCCTGGCATCACGGCTGCAGCCGAGCAGCGGGTGCGCCATCCCTTGCAGGAGTCCGGCCTCACCAAGGCAGAAATCCGTGATATCTCGCGCGAGCTTGAGTTAGTGACCTGGGATAAGCCGGCCATGGCCTGCCTGTCGTCGCGGATACCGCACGGTACGCCCATTCAGGTCGGCATGCTGGAGCAGGTCGATAGAGCAGAGCAGTTCCTGCGCTCTCTGGGCTTCCGCCAGTTGCGGGTGCGCCACCACAACAAGATTGCCCGCATCGAGGTTGACCCGACCGAGCTGCCACGACTGGCCGCGCCGGAGATTCGCGACCAGGTGGTGCGCGAACTGAAGCGTCTGGGCTACGCCTATGTGACGGTAGACCTGGCGGGCTATCGCATGGGGAGCCTCAACGCCGTCAACACCGGCAACGCCGCAGTCCACGAACGCCCTCCCGTCGCAGCGCTCACGCACTGATGCCGGCCGGAGCGCTGTGATTAGCACGGTGACAGCCAAAGCCGCGCCTACGGCGCGTTCGGCGTGGGGTCGCGCGCTACGGCCAGGCGCGGGAATGGCCTTCCTCGGCGCCGCGGCCCTGGCCGTCGACAGCTTGTGGCTGGAACCGCGCCGCCTGCAACGCCGATGTTACACCGTTCCTTTGAGCGGGTTGCCACCGGACCTCGACGGGCTCTCCATCTTGCATCTCTCTGACTTTCATTACGTGCCGCGCGATGCCTGGCTGCGTACTGCTTTGACTGAACTGGTAGCGGAGACCGCCGCCAACCCACCTGACCTCATCGCGTTCACCGGGGACTTTGTCGAATGGGATGAGGATGCGCCGGCCATTGCGGCCCTCCTCGGCGCCATGCAAGCGCGCCTGGGCAGCTTCGCCGTCCTCGGCAACCACGACTACGGGAACGCAGTTGACCCAAACGACGCAGAGCGACACTCGCTGATGAACGCCTTCTCCGAACTGGTCGGCGTCCCCCTCCAACGCCACCGGGAACGGTTGGCGAAACCTGCCGGCAATTGCATCGAACCGATCATCGAGGCGCTGGAAAATGTACACATCACCGTGTTGCGCAATACTGCCGATCGTTTGTGCGTTGGCCACACGCCACTGTGGGTCGGCGGCGTCGACGAGCCGCACCAGCATCGCGCCGACCCGGCTGCCGTCCTGGCCGAAATTCCCGCGCACGATCCGGTACTCCTGCTGGCCCATTCGCCCGAAGTGCTGGAGTGTCCGTTCCCACGTTCGCCCGCCCTGATCCTGGCCGGCCACACTCACGGTGGACAGATTCGCATTCCGTGGCTGTCGCCGCTCGTCACGCACACCCGTGTCCCGCTGCCGGCGTATCAGGGCCTTATCGCCACAGCGCAGGGGCCAATGCACATCAGTCCCGGCATCGGCGCCTCGATTCCCTTGCGCTTCCGGTGTCCGCCGGAGGTAACGACGTTGGTGTTGAGGGCGGCGCCGGGGTAATGGCGGGGATCGGTGGAACGGCGAGGCCATCTTCCCCCGGGACCTATCCGCCCCCCAACCTTCTATACAGCGTGTCCAGCTCCTCGTCCGACGAGAAGAAAATCGTCAGGCGGCCGCCGCGGCGGGAGCGGTCGAGCTTAACGCGGGTGCCGAGGGCCTGGCGGAAGAGGTGCTCGACGCGCAGCATGTCAGGGTCGCGCTCGGCAACCGGTGCTGGGGCAGGGAGGAGTTCGAGCGCCTGGTTGGCATAGCGGCGCGCCAACTCTTCTGTCTGACGGACGCTGCTGCCGGCGGCCAGCACCTGTTCCAGCAACCGTTCCTGGTTGTGTACATCTCCTGCGCCGAGAATCGCCCGCGCGTGGCCTTCGCTGATCTCACCGCAGAGGAGCGCCGCGCGCACCGCCGGGGCAGCGCGCAGCAGACGCAAGGCGTTGGCGATACTGACGCGCGCCTTGCCGACACGGCGGGCAACGTCCTCCTGAGTGAGGCCAAAGTCGCTGATCAGATGCTGGTAGGCCGCGGCTTCCTCCAGCACGTTCAGGTCTTCGCGCTGGATGTTCTCGATCAGCGCCAGCTCGACTAACTGCTGGTCACTTGCTTCTTTCACCACTGCCGGCACGCGGTAAAGACCGGCCAGTGTCGCCGCCTGCAGGCGGCGCTCGCCGGCGATCAAGCGGTAACGCGGCCGCTCGCCAGGAGCGTCGGAGAGGACACTCACCAGCAGCGGCTGCAGGACGCCGTGCTCGAGGATGGAGGCCGCCAGCTCGTCAAGTCCGTCGAATTGCTTCCGAGGCTGGTGCGGATTGATCTCGATACTATCGAGCGGCAATTCGAGCAGGCCGGTCGGTCGCTCGTCCGGCAGCAGGGCCGCCAACCCCTTGCCAAGGCCGGATGCGCGCGCCATACGTGTTCCCTTCCGGCGCCGGCGGAGAGACGCTGGCGGCGCCCCGCATACTACCACGGGGCTGCCGTGGTATACTGCGCGTGCTTGTATTCGCGCGTTGGCGCGTCGTGGCGTTGTGGGGAGTGGAGCATGCTGGAAGCCGCTGGCGAAGCATGGCAGCTCCACGGCCGCCTCGCTCCAGGCATAACGAGCTAGCCGCCCAACGAGATGACGCTGGCGCCGGCCCTCACTCGGCTCGTTGTCGTTACATGTAGGGTCTTACGGCGGTCCGATTGCTCGTCACGATCCAGCGCGGCATGAGTCTTGACGCCATGGACAAGGCGGGCGACACATCACTCCATCACGGTGGACATACATACGCCTTACGGCGATAGGGGAGGAGAAGCGCAATGGCGTCCAGCCATAAATCGAGCCGCGCAGCGGCTGCCGGTTCCGACTCCACGTACGAACTGCGCCTGGCCACTGATGCCGATTGTGACGCGATCTACGAGAGTATCGGCAACTCACTCTCTCGACCAAAGGGCAAGACTCCCCGCAAGAGCTATCTCGACGCCGCACGCCGCGGCGAACTATTGATGTTGGAGCGCTGGGACCCCAAGGAAAGCGACTGGCATCTGGCCGGCATGCTGGAGTGGTACACCCGCGTCGACGGCGTCGTAACCGTCAAAGACGCCGGGACCTATGGCGACTTGCCGGACGCTGCCGTCGTGAAGCGCCTGGTGCGCGAACTCATCGCGCTCCAGTCACCTTCGGAAGTTCGCGCCAAGACGAAAGACGAGCAGAAGGAGTGGATGCGCATTTTTGCTGAGTTGCCCGGCTTCGCGCTGGAAGGCAAGGAATACTCGCGGCCGAACTGGGTCTACATCTGGTCCTGGGTGCCCGGCCGCACCCGCTCGGTGGCGGCGCCCGCCGTCGGCGGGCGTATTGGTGTGCCGGTCGGGCCGAACACACGCTGATGGCGATAAAGTACGGGGCGGGTGGGATACCAACTCTCTCATTGCGTTGTGCGGTACCGGCCCCATGTCCTATCCTTCCTGATGCTGTCGTGCATTGGCAGGCGACCGTCCAAGGAGCGCAGAGCGTATGTTCACCCCTTCGTACCACTCGCCCACGGGCGGAACGTCCGACGTCAACCGAGTGACCAGGATTAAAGTGATCGGCGTCGGCGGCGGCGGCAACAATGCAGTGAACCGCATGATCGAAGCCGGCCTGGTCGGCGTCGACTTCATCGCCATCAACACCGATGCCCAGGTGCTGGCCATTTCCGACGCCCCGACCAAGATCCACCTCGGCTCCGCCCTGACGCGCGGCCTCGGCGCCGGCGGCGACCCGGAACGCGGCGCCGCCGCCGCCGAGGAGAGCATCGACCAGATCCGTGAAGCAATGAACGGCTCCGACATGGTGTTCGTCACCGCCGGCATGGGCGGTGGCACTGGTACTGGGGCCTCGCCCGTTGTGGCGCGCCTGGCTCGGGAATCGGGGGCCCTCACCGTTGGTGTTGTCACCCAGCCCTTTGCCTTCGAAGGCGCGCGCCGCCGGCAGGCCGCCGTCAAAGGGCTGGCCGAACTGAGCAAGCACGTCGATGCGCTCATCTGCATCCCCAACGACCGCCTGCTGAAGGTCGCCGACCGCAAGACGAGCATCAGCGACGCCTTCCGACTGGCCGACGACGTGCTGCGCCAGGGCGTGCAGGGGATATCCGACATCATCGCCATTCCCGGCCTGATCAACGTTGACTTCGCCGACGTTAAGGCCATCATCGCCAACTCGGGCTCGGCGATGATGGCTATTGGGCGCGCCCGTGGCGACAACCGCCTCGTCGATGCTGCGCAGCAGGCTGTGGCCAGCCCCTTGTTGGAGGCGACTATCGATGGCGCACGCGGCGTGCTGTTCAATATCACCGGTGGTCCTGACCTGACCATTTTCGAGGTGAACGCCGCCGCGGAGATCATTCAGCGTGTCGTCCATGCCGACGCTCAGATCATCTTTGGCGCGGTGATCGACGAGGCGCGGCGCGATGGCGAGGTGCAACTCACCGTCATTGCCACCGGCTTTGACGCACCGGCCGTGGGCATCGTACCGCCAGTCAACGATGCCGCCGCGCGCTACACGGCGCCGCCGCTGCGACCGACTGCGGTAACGCCGACTCCCGTCTATCAGCCCGCGTCAGCCCCGCTTCGGGAAAGTCCCGGGCGGGAGCCGGAACCGGTAGAGGAAGAGTTCGTGCGACCACAGGCAACACGACGGCCCAACTCCAACATTGAAATCCCCGCCTTCCTGCGGCGTCGGCAGGGGTAGCGCCAATACGGTTCAGCCCGGTCCCGGCGACTGAAGTCGCGGGCTATCTGCCGCAAAGTCGGCCTTCGCCGACCGACCTAGTCCGCGCAGGCGGACTTCGCATCGTGTAGCCCGCGACTTCAGTCGCCGGGACCGGGGAACGACAATGCAAACTGAAATCTGAGCCGAATTGGGGGGTAGCAAGACGAGCGCCACGATCCTCAGCAGCGACGAACGCCGAGAGGCCCTCCGGCATCAGTTTCGGGATTTACTCCTGCTGGCTTGCCGCCATGGCCTGGCGCCATACGTCCAGCAACAGTTAGAGCAACTCGGCAGGCGCACCGCCATCGAGGCCGAGGGTCTCGCTCCCCTGCTGGAACGCGTGCGCCAGGCGGCCGACGATGTGGCTGAGATCATGGACCACACCACGGAGGATGCTGCCCAGCGCCTACAGGCGGAACGACGGCTGCGTCACTCCGTCCACGCCCTGTCCACGGAACTCTCGACCGCTTACGCTCAGACCAATGCCACCCTGATTACCACGCTGGGTGTCATTGATCAGACGTTGGGCGCCCGAGTCGATCAACTGGCCGCCCTACAGGCCGTGAACAGCGCGGCGAACTCCAGCCTGGACCTCTCAACGGTGCTGGAACTGACCGTCAAGGCAGTGCGCGGTGTCACCCGCAGTGATCTGTGTAGCATCTACCTGTTTGATGACCAACGCAACGATCTGGTCCTCCAGGCGAGCACCGGGCTGTCGCCCGATGTCATAGGTCGGGCTCGCATGCTCATGGGCGAAGGCATCACCGGTTGGGCCGCCCAGATTGGTAAGCCGGTCGCTGTGCCCGACGCCTGGGCCGATCCGCACTTCAAGTACATCCCGGAGTCGGGCGAAGAGTCCTACCGCTCCATGTTGTCGGTGCCGATCATCCTCTTCACCGTCCATAAGCTGGTCGGTGTGCTGAACGTGCAAACCATCCAGGTGCGCGAGTGGACCGCCGATGAGATCGCCTTTGTAGAGACGGTCGGTGGCCAGATTGCCCTGGCTATCGAAAACGCCCGCCTGTACCATCAAACGGACGACCAGTTGCGGCGAAAAGTGGAGCAACTGACCACGCTGCAACGGGTGTCGGCCCTCGTCGCCTCCAGCCTTGATGTGTCGGAGGTGATGGAATCCATCGTGACCTACCTGCGGGAACTGGGCCGGGCCGACATGTGCGCAATCTTCACCTACGATACTGCCCGCGAGGAGTTTCACATCGTCGCCAGTCAGGGGCTGAGCCAGCAGTACCGCGAACGCGTGCGCGTGCCGATGGGCGATGGCGTGGTGAGCCTGGCCGTCAAGAGCGGCGAGCCGGTGATCGTGACGGATGCCTGGGTCGACACGCGGATTGCGGCATCCCAGGAGGACATCCGCCGGGAAGGGTACCGCTCCCTCCTCGCCATACCGCTGATCACCAAACGCGGCGCGCTCGGTGCCGCCTGCCTGTATACGATGGCGCCGGGACGTTTCGTGACCGAAGACATCCAGATCCTGTTCGCCTTCACCAACGAGGCAGCCCTGGCCCTGGAGAATGCCAACCTCTACGAGGAGGTCCGGCAAGGGCTGCAGACGAAGAGCACCCTACTCGCGGAGATGCATCATCGCGTCAAGAACAATCTGCAGACGATCGCCGCGCTGCTCTCGCTGCAGCAGCGCCGAGCGCGGGGGCCCGACGAACGCAGCGCGCTGGCGGAGAGCGTTTCGCGCATTCAGAGTATCGCCGCCATCCATGACCTGCTCTCCCATAAGGACATCGGCATCGCCAGCGTCCGCGACATCGTGCAGCAGGTCGTCAGCAGCGTCACCAGCGCTCTCTCCGCCACGGCCGTCCACGTACACTATGAGACGGACGATGGCAACCCCCAGATCGCTTCCAAGGAGGCGACGGTGTTGGCGTTGGTTGTCAACGAACTGGTGACGAACTCCATTCAACACGGGTTCGAAGGGCGCGAACGCGGCACGATTCGGGTGGGCGTGTACGTCGAGGGTGAGCAGGTGACGGTGGAAGTGCGCGACGACGGACAGGGCTTGCCGGCCGGCTTCACGTTCGATCAGAACGGTGGCCTGGGCGTGCAGATCGTGCGGACGCTGGTCGGCAAGGACCTGCGCGGCAGCTTTGACCTGCGTGACGACAATGGCGCGGTGGCCACTGTGCGCTTTCCGGCGGGCAGCTTGCTGTCCGCCGCTGCGCTCTGAAATGCGACGAAGCGAAACGAGCCGGAATGTTTGCAGATGAAGCGACCATCGTGGTCCACGCCGGCGATGGCGGCAATGGCAGCGCCCACTTCCGCCGGGAGCGCTTCGTGCCGTATGGCGGCCCGGACGGTGGCGACGGCGGCCGGGGCGGTTCGATTTACCTGCTGGGCGACGCCAATCTCAACACGCTGACGCGTTTCATCCACGAGCGCCATTTCCGCGCCGTTCGTGGCGGTGACGGCGCCGGCAACCGGCGCCACGGCGCCAAAGGCCGCGACCTCCTGTTGCGTGTGCCGCCCGGCACCATCGTACGCGATGCCGCCAGCGGGGGCGTCATCGCCGATGTCGTGGCCTCGGGGCAACGCGTCCAGGTGGCGCGCGGCGGACGCGGCGGCCTGGGCAATACGCACTTTGCCACGGCCACCAACCAGGCGCCACGCGTGGCCGACCGCGGGGAACCAGGGCAAATGCGCACCTTGCAGTTCGAGCTGCGCCTGATCGCTGAAGTTGGACTGGCCGGCCTGCCCAACGCCGGCAAGTCCACCTTCCTCGCCGCCGTGACGCGGGCCCAGCCGAAGATCGGCAACTACCCCTTCACGACGCTGGAACCGAACCTGGGTGTGGCCACGCTGGGCGAGCGCACCATCATCATCGCCGACATCCCCGGCCTGATCGAAGGCGCCCACGAGGGAGTTGGCCTCGGCCACGACTTCCTGCGCCACATCGCCCGCACCCGCCTGCTGCTGCACTTGGTCGACGGCTCCGGCCAGGAGGGCCGTGACCCCCTGGACGACGTCGCCGTCATCGACGAGGAACTGCGCCTGCACAGCCCCGAACTGGCCGAGCGGCCGCAGATACTCGTCGTGACGAAGGCGGACCTGCCGGACACCGCCGCCAACGCCGAGCGCCTACGCACCGCCTTGGGGGCTAGCCGGGAGGTCGTCGTCATTTCGGCCGCGACGCACGATGGCCTGACCCCGCTCTTACAGCGCGTCGCCATGGTACTCGACCAGTTGCCTCCCCCGCCAGTCCTGGAGCCAACGCCGGTACCCGTGGAACCTGATATAACTGCGAAGGTGGAAGCGCCAAACGTGGTGCGCTTCGCCGGCGCGCTCATGGAACGCATCCTGGCACAAACGGACCTGAGCGAGCGTGACGGCGTGGAACGCTTGCGCCGCCGCCTGGTGCAGGAGCGGGTGCCGGCGCTGGCGGCGCGGGCCGGTGTCAGCAGCGGCGAGGTGCGTCTCGGCCCGACGGTCTGGCAGTTGCTGGATAGCCAGCTCAGTTGGCTACGAATGGACGAGACAGAATGACGGAGCGCTTTGGGACAGAGGAGGCGGGTGACGGCGCGCGCCGCCAGCGTTCCGAACGCCAAGAGCAGCGCCGGCAAGCAGTCCAGCGCCGTCATCAGGCCCAGCATCTTGCCCAAGAGGCGCAGCAACGAGTGCGCCGGCTGGGCTGGCAGCCGGGACGTCCCTTCGTCTACCTGCTCGCCCTGTTCTTCTTGACCGGCAGTGCTGGCAGTGCGGGCATCGTCCTACTCCTACCGCCAGATGGCAGCCGCAACCAGATCGCCTTCTTGCTGGCGAGCGGCAGCGCCGTCTGGGGCCTGGTCGGTCTGATCGTCATGATCACCCGCCGAAAAGCGCCGGCACGGCAGGGCGGGTTCGTCGCCTACGATGCCATGCGTCAAGGCCTGCTGATCGCCGGTTGCCTGGAGTTGAACCTGGCTACGCGCATGCTCGGCCTCTGGACGCCCCTCATCGGCATCCTCCTGGTGGCCGTTTTCGCCCTCTTTGAGGTTGTAACGCTGGGGCGTCGGCCGGCGTAGGTCGGGGCATACCAAAAAGGTGCATTTACCAAGTCCCGCAGTTCGGCGGGCTTGCTCCCGGCGACTGAAGTCGCGGGCTACGCGAGGCGAAGTCCGCCTGCGCGGACTGATCGAGCCAGCGCAGGGCAGCTTGGCAGATATAGCCCGCGGCGGCGCCTGGTGGAGTGCATGCTCGGCCAGTAGGAGGTCTTGACGCGCCAGGCGCCGCCAATCCCGGACTTCGAGCGCACGCTCAGGCAGCATAGAGCAGCTTCCCCTCGCGTTCGACGGTCGCCGGCAGGGAGGCGACCACCACGCGCCGCCGCTCAAAGAAGGCGACGCTCATGACCAGCACATCCACGGCGGCATCAATGCCCCGGAGCGCGTGGTAGCCCGCCTGGGCCAGACGGCGGGAGCGATCAGCATGTACCGGCACCAAAACCAGCAGATCGTAGTCACTGTCAAGCTGCGCATCGCCCCGCGCCCGCGAGCCAAACAGATAGATGCGTTCAGGGCGCAAGGTCTCCGCCAGGCGGCGCGTGATCTCGGCCAGCAGGGGATCATCCGCGCCGTCTTCGTCTCGCGCGGCGCCTCGCAGTTGCATTGTGGCGAACAGTTCGTCTTCCACCGGCTTTTCTCCCCCCGCTCGGGCCGTGGCAGGCCGCTCTCTCTCACGGTATCCATAACCGGAGTTGCGGGCTTCTGTCCTGCTCCAAGCGGTGCTCGCCCCCCGCTGGCAAAGGATGGCCGCGTGACCGCTGCACAGCGATGCCGCGTTAGTCTAATGACTGTACTTGGTGCCGGACCGAGTGGCAAGTGACGACGCGGCGGCGCGGTGTTCGACATGCCACGAGACTCGTGCCATAGACGGTTCTGAGGTTTCGTAAGTAAGCGGGATGCTCCGTGGACCTGGTGGACCCGGACGCGTCCCGTCGCCCACGTAGCGCAGCACTGCGGTACTTTGCCAATCATCCCATCGATACCGACAGATGTGCGATACTTCGCGGTGCGCTTGTGCGCTGTGGTCGACAGTGAAGGCGGTGCCATCGGATGACAGCACGGCAAGCACGCCTGCAGCTCTCGCGCCGCCTTCTGCTGCGAGGGACGGGCGGGATGCTTCTGCGTACCGCCAGCGCAGGCGTTGTGCTCAGGGGCGCGTTTCACTTGCTGGAGCCGGCAACCGCCCTCGCCGACAGCAGTCCTGACGTCAACACCAAGGCCGGCGATCTGCTCTTTGCGGGCGGCGCGTACTTTACGGAAGCCGGAGCAGGCAAGGGCGGCTACCGCATTGCCGATACCGCCAAAGCCCATTTCTGGACCAAGTTCCAAAAGGTAGGCGGTGTCGCCACCTCCGGCTATCCCAACGCCGAGCCCTGCTTGATTGCAAACACGCTCTGTCAGCCCACCCAGTACTTCATCTTCCAGAAGAACCCGGCCAACAGTGACCCTGCCGATATCCAACTGCTGAATGTCTTTGACATCCTGATGCAAACCCCGACCAACATCCCCTGGCTGCAAAGTGTGGGAGTGGCGGCGCCGGACGACACCGATCACGACCCGACCGGCGCCACCTACGCCCAGGCGGTTGCCCGCCGCGACCAGGCACTGACCAACGCCGCCATCACTCAGCTTTACCGCAAGAATCCCAACCCGGCAGCGTTTGCAACCTGGGACCCTGAGTCGTTTTATGGTCTGGCCAAGTCCAAACTTACCAAGATGGCCGATGGCTCGGTCTCCCAAACGTTCCAGCGCGTGGGGATCAAAGTCAACCCGGATGGTGAGGCCGTTTTCATTTTCGGTGGCGACATCGCCAAACGCATCGGCCTGATCCCAGGAGACGCTGCTAAGCCACAGCCGTATGCCAGCCTAGACACTCGGCCCTATACCTATCCTTCAGGCGGAATCTCTGGAGCACAGGGAGCAACAAGCGGCGAGATTGTCGCCGGCAATGGCTGGACCATCACGAATGGAGGCCCCCCGGGATGACGCTGAGCGTCAATCCGGCCTGGGGTGCACAAGCGCTTGAAGGGTTAATACAAAAGTACAAGCCCGGCTGGACCATCAATATTCAGATTGTTGCTGACTACCACCAGATGCCACGTACTCCCGATGGCTCTCCCTATGGAGCGATCGCAGGTTTTAGGGGGCAAGGATATTTAGATTCCGAGATGGCGGCATATGATGGTCAACGGAAGACGGCCACCTTCTATTTCTGGCCGGGTGATCAATTCAAGGTTGCGAGTCAAGGCAGAGTGAAGGACGGTGACAATTTTACAAATTGGTTGACCTCGACTCAGCTTCTCCTGTTCCTGTACAACTCCGATGCAAACTACATCGTTCACGGTAGTCCGCTGAGCTCAACAGTGCAGGAAGACTTAGATTTATATAGCGGCGTACCGGCGCTTGGCAGTCCAAAGAATCAGTCCCTTCTACACTGGAACTGGTAACGTCCACTGTCCTCATAACTTCTCTATAGCACCAAGTGTTCCCTGTTTGCCCCTATTTGTCTCGTAATGGCAAGCTCTTTGAAGGAGTGCGATACCAGGCGTGAGATACTGCTGGTTCTCGCCAGTCATATGACGGAACGGTTGCACCATCAGTGGCGCCCAGACACGCAAAAGGCCCTCCGCGAGGCCAGGCAGGCGAGTGAACGCACTTCCCACGAAGCGCAGGCGCTGCTTCGTCGGCCAACCATTGCCGGCCGCCCAGGCCTACCAGGTGAGCCGCTTGTATCGGCGCCCGGACGTGCTGGCGCCCTTTACCCAGCACGGCTTGAACGACATCGGCCACGGAATCGCCCGGATGGTGTTTACGGTTCCCGATCAGGGACACCGCAGTGATATGGCGGCGACGACAAGTTGGGCGAAGACGCTCGGGCTGGGGGATTGGTTTGCGTGGGCTCCGTACACGGAGGGGCGGTAATAGCAAGCCCGTTCGCGTTCACGCTATACCAAGTGGGCAATACTCCGATGCTCGGCCAGTTCGCGACAGGACCGCTGAGTCGCTACGATGCTCGTGCGATAGCTGACAGAGCAACGGAGAGGACGCATCAATGGTATTACAAGGCAAGCTATTCGACGAGATCACAGAGGCAGGTCTTGGGGGTTGAGGCATATCTGAGCGATAATTGGCGCTAAGGAGTCCGGGGCCGGATGCCGTCCCCCGGCGCCGCGCACAACAGTTGATCACGGCCGCTGCTGGCGGTCCCGGCGAGCAGCAGCCCGACAAAGAGAATGCCGCTTGCCGCTGAATAGCGATCCCAGGGTCGAGACGTCTCTGGGGACCGGGACTGGATCAGGCTGGTCTTCATGATGTCCTCCATCTACGGTACGTAGTCAGAACGTCGGACCGTCAGGAACGTCCACAGCTCACTTCGCGGCGGTGTTCCGTGTCTTCCACTATACGCGTCAGGCATTCCCACGTCATGAGGCAGGTGTCCTCAGATGGCTGGGAAGCTATCCCAAAGACACTGGGAACGTGCTGCGTTACGCTCGACCTGAGGCGTTGTGGACAGCACAGTGACACTGCATCAAGCGCCCAAGCTGAGATCGAATTACCCTGGCCCGCTAAACCGCCACGACCTCATGGAGGTGGAAGTCTCACGACGCTCGGTCCAACCACGTCCGGCGACCGTGGCCATTATGTGAGCGCGGCTGTCGAAGGGGAGAGTCCGTGGACATCATCCTGCCCATTCGCCGATACGGCCTATCCCTCTGGATCTGGAGCCGGTGCCGCGGCGGTCCGCTGGCCTAATCCCGCGTCCAGGGCCATCAGCATTAACTTCGCCCGGTCCGTCGCCTGTACCTTGAGCAGGACGTTGGAAACGTTGTTACTCACCGTCTTCGGGCTGAGTCCCAGGCGTCCTCCAATTTCGGCGTTACTGTGCCCGCGCGCGATCAACTCCAGGATGTCGCGCTCCCGGTGCGTGAGTTCGTCGAAGACGTGGGCTGGAACGTGCGGCGGAGACGCCGCCAAGTACATCAAGACCCGACCCGCTATCCCCGGGCTAAAGACAGCGCCGCCGGTCGCAACCGTACGGATGCTGCGCAACAACTCGGTCTGGTCGGCGTCCTTGAGCAGGTAGCCGCGAGCACCCGCACGAATCGCCGGGAAGACCGAGGTGTCATCATCAAATACCGTGAGGATGAGAATGCCGATGTGCGGGCTCGTACGGTGGATTCGCCGCGTTGCCTCAATGCCATTCACGTCCGGCATACGCAAATCCATCAGCACGACATCCGGCTGCAGCGCGGCGGCGATCTCGATGGCGTCTGAACCGTTGGCGGCCTCCCCCACTATCTCTATATCCAGAGCGGTCTCCAGCAACGCTCGTAATCCGGTCCGCGTGATCGTCTGATCATCCGTGATGAGGACCCGTATCGCTTCCATCTTTCCCCTCAGGAGGTGACGAAACAGGGCAGCCGGGCACAGACACAGGTCCCACCCCCGGCCATTCGCTCGACCAGGCACGTCCCGCCCAGCTCCGCTGCTCGTTGCTGCATCGACGTCAGGCCGAGACCACCGTGACCCTTCTCCCCCGGCAGCGGTAGGCCGCGACCATCATCCCAAATGGCCACCTCCAGCACCGGAACGTTCGACGTACCGGAAGCGGACGCTAGATCGGTCAGGAGGATCAAGCGCAAGCGGCAGTGGTGAGCCCCCGCATGGCGTCCCACGTTGGCGAGCGCTTCCTGGGCGATGTAGTAAGCAGCCACCTCAACGGCGGCAGAGAGCGGCGGGAGCGGCGCCGGCGCCTCGATCGTGACCTCCAACCCACCTCCCCCGTGCTGCTGGATGCGCTCCCGCAGCGCGCCAAGTAAGCCAAGCAATTCCAGCTCGGGTGGGTGGAGTGCGTGCGCCAGTCACCGCACGTTCTCGATGGTGACTCTCATTTCGCACGCCAAGTTGTGGAGAGCCAGTTTGGCGGCCGCAGGGTCACGGTCCAGCACATGCGAAGCCGTCTCGACCTGTCGCAACAAGCCGGTCAGGCGATGCCCGAGGCCATCGTGAAGGTCGTTGCCAAGCCGGCGGCGGGCCTCTTCGCGCGCCGACACGATCCGGACACGCGAGCGCTCAAGGTCGGTCGCTAGGAGCACGCCGTGCGCCACGACACCTGCCTGGCGGGCGAGGTCTGCCAGCAGCCGGCGATCAGCCGAGGAGAACTGTTCGGCGGGAGAGCGCGGGGCGAGCACCAACTGACCAATGGGTTCGCCACCGTACACGAGCGCGCAGTTGAGGACGTGGTCGACTTCCCACAAGCGATAGCGCAGGATGGCAAAGGCAATCCCAAGGGGACCAAAAAACTTGGCGCAGAGCCAGGCCTCGCCGGCCACTGCATAGGCAGCCGAGTGCGGTTGCAGAAGCGCCGGCACAGACCGCGACAACACGACCAGGGTGAGCAACACCAGGGCCTGCAGTGCCATGCCCAGGAACACCCATTTCGTCTGCTGTCGCTGCACCGACCCGTATCTGCATCGGTAGCGATAGAGCTGCAGGCCGACAATAAAAGCGAAAGCGACCGGCAAGGCGAGGCGATCGAGCGGGTGCAGCGCAGGCAGGACGGCGGTCAGCACGCTTTCTGCTATCCAGGCAAGGGCAACCCAGCGCGTCCAACGAGGCACGAATTGCCCATCGGGAAAGAGGCAGAAGAACGGCACGAGGACGGCGCCCTCGATGAGATCGATCAGTGCGCTCACCGGCCGAACAGCGGGGTACACCGTAGCAAGCGCCGGCAAGCAGCCACTCGCGGAGACCGCCAGCGTCAGCAGGACGAAGGCCGCCAAGAGCGGCATCCAGTGGTCGGCCGCCCGCCGCGCGAGTAAGGCGACCAGCCCGTTTACTACAGCATACAGCAGGTGGCATACAGGCGCATCTTGCTATGCAGGCAACGAGGAGCGCAGGCACGGCACGCCTCATTGCCTCAAGCCTTACCGGTCCGCTGGGAAACCATGCTTGCTCAGGATGCATTACCAGGCGTTGATCAGGCGTGCTGCAGCGCTCCGCGGGACTCATCGTCGAGTTGCGTGGTCTGTCGCGCCCGTTCCGTGAGGAGCGCGTAGCCAAACCATGCCAGCGCTACGTCAAGGAGTGTCCCCGTGGCCACACCCGCGATCGTCTGGACGACCGCCGGCAAGGGCACGGCGTGGAGCAGCGTCACCGGGCCGAAGAGCAGTAGAATCCCTGCTCCGCGCGGCAGGACGCCCGCCCGGATCGCCGCGCTGCCGAAGAGTACCGCTCCGATCAACCCGGCCAGCGCTGTCGAGATCGTGAGCGCGAGAATCGCCCCTGGATGCTGTATTGAGAGGGTGGTGTTCGGGATAATGACTGCGTCACCTAATGAATGGCCGAGACGGAGGAGCACGGCGCCGGACAGCAGCAGGAAGCCGACCAGCAGCAGGAAGCCGACCAGCCCCAGGCGACCAGCCCGCCCCGCCTGCTTGACGTAGACGGCGAGAAGCCCCCAGACGACCAGGATTAGCCCGGCCACCGCGAGCAGTGCGACGGGGGCGGCCGATGGTCCGCCGTAACCGAGCGGTCCGGCGATGATCAGGTCGAGGAGCATACTAGCGAACGTGATCAGGCTGCCGAGGAGCAACGCGAGTCCGCCGAGACGGTAGAGGGTTTTGGATGATATCGTCGCATCATTCGGGGCGAGGTTCATCACGGGCCTTTCTGGGGCAACATGCGGCGTGTGCCGATCGAGCGCACAGCCGCACCCGACGATACGGACACTACGGCATGGCATATCGGGTTGCCAGAGGCGATCTTCCCGCGCTTTGCGGGAAGATCGCCCGGCGCACCGGCGATCGCGGTCGCGGGGCGAACCATACTGAAAGATCCCGTTGCCGGATTCTCAGGTGCGACAACGATTCGTGATTTTTTGGGCCACTTGCCCGGTCTGAGGCGTCTGGGCGTTCGGGCGGTACGCTGGGCGTCGTGCTGGTCTCTGTTGCTTTGCCTCCAGGCGTGGTAGCGTACGGAACACTCGACAGATTGTCTCTTCCCTGTAGTACAATCCCCGCATGGACGCCATAATCCGCCCCCACCCCGCATCTTAGAAGAGGCGCTGACGGCCTTTGTCAGCAGCCTGGCCGGCCGCAATCTCAGCAGTTACACGATCCGGGCCTACCAGACCGACGTTGCACAGTTCATCACCTGGACCCATGCCTACGCTGTCGTGCGTATCCGGCCTGACCAGGTGAGCAAGCAGGATCTCCGGGCTTACCTGGCGTCGCTGGGCCAGCGCGAACTCTCCGGCGTGTCGCGTGGTCAAAAGCTGGCACAGCCCGCATTTGCCCTGTCTTGGTTCGCTTGCTCGCGTTGCCTCTCACGACTCAAGGCCACTGCACCGCACACGACCAATCCGCCCGCAATAATGCCGAGAGGCGGCCCTCAGTCCACCCCACGCATCTCCGCCCAGTTCGAGCCCACCTTCACTTCCACCTTCAACGGCACGCTGAGTTGCATGGCCCCTTCCATCGTTTCGCGCACGAGGAGTGCGACAGCGGTGACTTCGGCTTCGGGTACTTCGAAGACCAGTTCGTCGTGGACCTGGAGGATCATGCGGCTGGCTAGGTGGCGCTCGCGGAATTGCTGCTGGAGCCGGATCATGGCAATTTTGATGATGTCGGCGGCGCTGCCTTGGACCGGGGCGTTGACGGCGGCGCGCTCGGCCCCCGCTCGTACCTCGCGGCGCGGGTCCTGCAACTCCGGCATGCTGCGGCGACGGCCGGCGAGCGTCGTGACGTAGCCCTGCTCGGTTGCCTCCCGCTTGGTCTGATCAATGAACTGGCGCACGTCGGGGAAGGTGGCGAAGTACTGGGCGATGAAGGCGTCGCCTTCATGCCGGGAGACTTCGCCTTGGCGCGCCACGGCCTGCCCGCCCATGCCGTAGAGGATGCCGAAGTTGATCACCTTGGCGATACGCCGTTGGTTGGAGGTCACCGCCGCCGTCTCAACGCCGAATACCTTGGCCGCGGTCGCGCTGTGGATGTCCTGGTCGGCCAGGAAGGCTGCCGTCAGGCCGGGATCACCACAGAGGTGCGCCAGCACGCGCAGTTCCACTTGCGAGTAGTCGGCGGCCAGGAGGAGCCAGCCCGGCCGCCCCGGCACGAAGGCGGCGCGGATCAGCCGGCCGAGCTCGCTACGGATCGGGATGTTCTGCAGGTTCGGTCCGGTGGAACTGAGCCGGCCGGTGGCGACCACCGTCTGGTTGAACGAGGTGTGGACCCGGCCGTCCTGGGGATTGATCAACTCCGGCAGACCGTCCACGTAGGTGGACTTCAGCTTGATCAGTTCCCGGTATTCCAGCACCTTGGCGACGATCTCGTGGCGGCCGCGCAACAACTCCAGCACATCGGAGGAGGTCGAGTACCCCATTTTGGTGCGGGCGCCGGAGGGCAGCTTGAGTTCCTCGAACAGCACCTTGGCCAGTTGCTGGGTGGAATTGATGTTGAAGGTGTGGCCCGCCAGCGCCACGATGTCGCGTTCCAGTTCAAAGAGCTTGGCGCCAAGGTCGTGGGAGAGCTGCTTGAGCCGGTCCAGGTCGATGGCCACTCCCTCCAGCTCCATGGAGGACAGCACGCCGATCAACGGCACCTCAATGTCCTGGTTCAGACGGTCCAGCTTCTGGGCCCGCAACTGAGGCTCCAGATGGGCGACCAGCCGGTAGGTCAGGTCCACATCGGCGCAGGCGTAGTAGCCGGCATCATCCACTGCCACTTCCGCCATGGAGATCTGCTTCGTGCCCTTACCAATCAGGTCGGTGATCTGTGTCATCTCGACGCCTAGTTCGCGCGCCGCCATGTCTTTGAGGCCCAGTCCGCGCTGGTTGAGCAGGTAGCCGGCCACCATTGTGTCGAACGTCAGCCCTTGCACCGCGACACCGTAACGGGCCAGCACCGTGATGTCGAACTTGGCGTTGTGGGCGTATTTGGGGATCGCCGCATCCTCCAGGAGCGGACGCAGGAGGTCAAGCGCCATCTCCGGCGTGAGTTGTCCGTCGTTGCCGCCTTCCAGCGTTGTCAGCGCGGCCGGATGATGGCCAACTGGTATGTAGTAGCCGACGTGCGAGGCCGGCGACAGCGAGACGCCGACGAGACTGGAGCGAATTTCGTCGGGAGCTGTCGTTTCGACGTCAAAGGCGATGGCCAGGGCCTGCTGCAGGTGTTCCAACATCGTTCGCAGTTGCTCCTCGTTGCGGACAATCGTGTAACTCAGCGAGGCATCCAACTCCGATTTGGCGGCCGGCGCGGTCGGAACGTCGAGCTCCGGGAAGAGCGACGATTGGCCCAGCGTGGTCGGCGCCGTGACCTGGCGACCGCCAACAGCCGGTGCTCCGGCAGCCTCCGCTGGCTCGTTCTCCGAGCTGGGCAGCTTCACGAGCAGACTGCGAAACTCCAACTCCAGCAGCAGCGCCTTCGCCTGACTGCGGTCATAGCGTGCCAGCAAGCAGCGCTCGCGCTCGAACTGCACCGGCGCGTCGCGGCGGATCGTCGCCAATACCTTGCTCTGGCGAACCTGGTCGGCCAGTTCCGCCAGAGCTGCGGCGTTGCGCGGCTTGATCTCGCCCAAATGAGCCAGCACGCCTTCCACGTCACCATAGCGGGCAATGAGGTCGGCGGCAGTCTTCTCGCCGATGCCCGGCACTTTGGGGATGTTGTCGGAAGTATCACCCACTAACGCCTTGTAGTCCGGCAACTGCAACGGGGTAAAGCCATACCGCTGTTGCACCGCGGCGGGATCATACTCAGTGGTGTCCTGCACACCGCGCCGGTTGATCAGAACTGTGACGTGCTCATTGACCAGTTGCAAAGCGTCGAGATCACCGGTGACGATAGTGACATCAAGGCCGCTGGCGACCGCCTGCACGCTCAGCGTACCCAGCACGTCGTCCGCTTCAAATCCCTCCATCTCGTAGGTCGGGATGCCCAACACGTCCACAATCTGGCGAACGCGCGGGAACTGCGCCGCCAGTTCGTCGGGCATCCTCGGGCGGTGTGCTTTGTAGGCGTCAAATTGCAGCTTCCGGAAGGTTGGCCCCGGCAGGTCGAAGGCCACGGCCACACAGGCCGGCTTGAGCATCTGCAGACTCGTCAGCAGCATCGACGCGAAGCCGAAGGTGGCATTCACCAACTCCCCGCGCGAGGTCATGAGCGGTCCGATAGCATGGAAGGCTCGATGCACCAGGGCGTGGCCGTCGACCAACACCAGTCGCTCACGCTGCGTCACGCCGGCTGCCACCTTTCGCTCTGCTGCTGCGCCTGCTCATTTTAGTACAAAGTATCTAATGGTGCAACAGTCAGCGCCCATGCGGCCCCTGGTCGCTCTCTTGCCAGAGCGGCGCGGGTACGGGTGGACGAAGGGCCGGACCTTCCGGCGCCGAGTCCGCTACGCGGCCGCTGAGGGCGCCCGTCGTCACCTCGCCCAACGAACGGCGGCGCAAACGCTCCTCCTCGGCCTGGATGCGCGCGCTATCCTCCTGCTGGCGTCGCCCCACTTCCGCACCCACGTCCAGGTTGCTGAGCGTCGGCAAGATCAGCGGGAAGCAACTCTCCCAGACTAGATAGAGCAACATGGAGGAGAGGATACCCAGGAAGACGTAGAGGACGCCTCGGTCGACAAGCGAAGGGACGGCAACCAGTGCCTGGGCCTGGACGAGCTGGCGTGCCTGGGCGGCCTTCACGAGCAGACCAATGACCACAACCAGGGTCACCGGCACGAAGAAGCCGGCGAGCCCCAGGGCGCTACGCGGATGGTGAAGATAAAACTGCAGGCCGCCGCGGCGAAGGTAGTCGTACCGGCGCAATATCGCACTGAGAGCACCCGCCACGGCGAGCGTGAAGATCAAGGCGGCCAGTACCAGCACAAAGTCCTGGCGACTCGTCGGAGTCATCTGTAGACCGGCGATGCCGTTACCAGGTGAGGCGCTGTCGACGACCGCGGGGCCACTGAAGACTATCGAGAAGAGGAAGGCGACGATGCCACTCGCCACCAGGAGGATCGGGATCACCGCCAGACCGGCGAGCAGACCCGCAGCGACCACCTCCTGCGGTCGCGCGGCGACGAACATGATGTCGCGCCGGTACCGCCGCAGGAGCCGTGAGTCCTGCTGGTCGGTGGCGGAGCGATAGTCGGTGCCGTAGAGCATTGCCATCACCACCTGAACTGCGCTGCTGGGCCGCCCGCCACGCTGCCGGCCACAGCAGCCGCGGCCGATGGCGCTGCCGGCCAGCCCGCAACGGCAGTTGTGGGCCGTCACCATCATCGCACAGCGCGCGCCGCTTGTATAGCAGCATGCCGAATCCGGCGCAACCGCCGCGACTCTACTATACTGCTGGGTAGAGAGTGAGGGTCAGGGAAGCATGGATCGTCGTGTTGAGGCGTCACAGCGCCGTGTGACGGTGCGGGAGTTCCGCGCCATGCGGCGACGGAAACAGCCGATCGCCATGGTCACCGCCTACGATTATCCGACCGCCCGCGCCGCCGACGAGGCTGGCGTGCCGGCGATCCTGGTGGGCGATTCGCTCGGTACGACAATTCTGGGACTGGAGACGACCGTTCAGGTCACGTTGGACGACATCCTCCACCACACGCGGGCAGTCGCCCGTGGCGCGCAACGGCCAATGATCGTGGCCGACCTGCCTTTCATGAGTTACCAGCCGAGCGTGGAAGTGGCGGTCCGCAGCGCCGGACGGCTGATGCAAGAGGGCGGCGCCACAGCCGTCAAATTAGAGGGCGGCCAGCCGGTAGCCGAGAGCGTTCGCCGTATTGTCGATGCCGGCATACCGGTGATGGGGCACCTGGGCCTCACCCCCCAGTCGATACACCGGCTGGGGGGCTATCGCGTACAGGCCCGTAACGCGGCGGCAGCCCGCCGCCTGCTCACCGATGCCCAGGCTTTGCAAACTGCAGGCGCCTTCGCCGTAGTGTTGGAGTTAGTGCCCGGCTGGCTCGCCGGCGAGGTGACGGCGGCGCTGCGCATCCCCACCATCGGCATCGGCGCGGGGCCGAACTGCAGCGGCCAGATCCAGGTGTTGGCCGACCTGATCGGCCTGGACCCGGAACACACGCCGCGCCATGCCCACGTGTATGCTCCTCTTGGCGCGGACCTGCGCCGGGCGATCACTGCATACATGCAGGAGGTGCAGTCGGGGCAATTCCCGGCGAGCGAGCACTATCGAATGGGAATTCGACCGCCCGATTTCGGCAACGATACCGGCGCCGGCAACACCGGTTCAAACCAGCCGGAGCTAGAAGATGAGGAGAGCGATGACTGAACGGCAGATGGCGCCGTATGGGTCGTGGCGATCGCCGATCACGGCCGACATGGTCGCGCGGGGCGGCGTTCGCCTCGGACAGATCGTGCTGGACGGTGAGGATATCTACTGGATCGAGGGGCGGCCCAGCGAGGGCGGCCGCAACGTGATCGTGCGTCGCGGCGTTGACGGACACACCATTGATCTCACGCCCGCGCCGATGAACGCGCGTAGCCGCGTCCACGAGTACGGTGGCGGCGCCTTCACCGTCGATCAGGGCAGCGTGTATTTCTCCAACTTTGCCGATGGCCGCCTCTACCGCCAGGGTAGGGACGTAGCGCCGCGTGCAATTACCCCGGAAGCAAACCTGCGCTACGCCGACCTCGTCGTCGACCGGCGACGGCAGCGTCTGATCTGTGTCCGCGAGGACCATAGCCAGGCGGGCGAGGCCGTGAACACGCTGGTGGCAACCCCGCTTGACGGTACCAGCGAGGCGATCCTGCTGGTCAGCGGCAGCGATTTCTATTCTAACCCGCGCCTCAGTCCAGACGGCAGTCGCCTGAGCTGGCTCGCCTGGAATCACCCGAACCTGCCCTGGGACGGTACGGAGTTGTGGACAGCGCAATTCGGCGCGAACGGCTCGCTGGAGCAGCAGCGGCGGGTGGCCGGCGGACCGGCTGAGAGCATCTTCGACCCGAAGTGGTCGCCGGATGGGTTGCTCTACTTCGTCTCGGATCGCAGCGGCTGGTGGAATCTGTACCGCCAGGTCGACGAGCGCGTCGAGCACCTGGCGCCGATGGCAGCAGAGTTCGGCACGCCTCAGTGGGTGTTCGCCCTGTCCACCTACGATTTTATCACCGCAGATCGCTTGATTTGCCGCATCATCGAGCAGGGGCAAACCCGGCTAATCGCGCTGGAGCCGAACAGCGGCGACATAGCGCCGATTGCCCTGGCCTACACCGACATCGGCGCGGACATACATACCCAGGGCACCCGCGTTGTCTATAGTGCCGGATCAGCCACGCAGCCAGACTGCTTGTTCCGCCTCGATCTGCGGACCAACGACGTGGAACTGCTGCGGGAATCACGGCGGTTGACCGTCGATGCCGCCTACCTTGCCGCGCCGGAGGCCATCGAGTTCCCCACCGAAGGCGGGCTAAACGCGCACGCCTGGCTCTACCGGCCGGCCAACCCGGATTATGTAGCGCCAGCAGGCGAACTACCGCCCCTGTTGGTACACAGCCATGGCGGGCCGACCTCCGCTGCCGGCGCGTCGCTCAGCCTGGCGACGCAGTACTGGACCAGCCGCGGCATCGCCGTGCTCGACGTCAATTACGGCGGCAGCACCGGCTACGGCCGCGCCTACCGCCTGCGCCTGGAAGGGCAATGGGGTGTCGTCGACGTGGATGACTGCGTCAACGGCGCTCGCTACCTGGGGCAACGCCGCGAGGTGGATAGCAACCGGCTCATGATCGCCGGCGGCAGCGCCGGCGGCTACACGACGCTGTGCGCGCTCACCTTCCGCGATATCTTCAAGGCCGGCGCCAGCCACTTCGGCATCGGTGACCTGGAGACGTTCGTCCACGACACCCACAAGTTCGAATCACGCTACCTGGACCGCCTCGTCGGGCCGTTCCCGGAACGCCGAGACCTGTACCACGAGCGCTCGGCCATCAACTACACCGACCAGCTCTCCTGCCCGGTCATCCTGTTGCAGGGTCTGGAAGACAAGATCGTGCCGCCCAACCAGGCCGAAATGATGGTGGAAGCTTTGCTCAAGAAGGGTCTGCCGGTCGCCTACCTGGCATTTGAGGGCGAACAGCACGGCTTCCGGAAATCGGAGAATATCGCGCGAGCCCTGGAGGCGGAGCTCTACTTCTATGCTCGCGTCTTTGGCCTCCCCCTGGCAGACCCCGTTGAACCGGTAGCCATCGCGAACCTACCGGCCTGAAGGTATAAGGAGACAACCATGCAGTTCGGCGTATCGATCTGGCCTTTCCACTGGCAGCCGCCTTACGATGAGGGCATCCGGCGCATCGCCGCGCTTGGCTACCGCCAGACGGAGCTCATTGCCTGGAACCGGGAGACCCTGGAGGACTACTACACACCGGCCGGCATTGCCGGGTTGCTGCGCACGCTGCAAGACTGCGACGTGGCGGTCTCGGAGTTCGTCACCACCCCCCGCGGTATCGCCAGCCCCGACGCCGCGCGGCGGGCTGCCGGTATCGACCAGTTCAAGCGCGCCGTGGAGGTCGCCGTCGCGCTGGGCGCGCCGATGATGAACAGCGTGGTCTCCACACCCTTCGACCTGCCCTTCCCAGGCATGCTGGAACTGCCGATCAGCCAGGAGGTCAAGGTTACGCTACCGCCGGGGCTGAACTGGCAGCAGGGCTATGACGATTATGTCGAGAGCCTGCGTATCTGCTGCGCGGCCTGCGAGGGGGCCGGCCTCCGTTACGCCCTGGAGACGCACCCGTACCGTTGGGCCACCACAGCAATGAGCCTGGCACGCCTGATCGAACACGTCGGCTCCTCGGCGTTAGGGATCAACCTGGACCCCAGCCACCTCTTCCCCTGCGGCGAGATGCCGCAGGTAGCCGTCTACCAGTTGGGCAGCCGCGTCTTCCACTGCCATTTCTCCGACAACGATGGCCAGAGCAACGCCCACTGGCGACCCGGCAAAGGCAAAGTCGACTGGCGCGCCACCCTGATCGCCCTGCGTGACGTCGGCTTCGATGGCGTGATCTCCCTGGAACTGGAAGGCGCACCCGGTTCCGCCTCCGGCCGTAACCCCATCGCCGGACCGCAACTGGACATCGAATACAACGAAAGCCGGGCCTACCTCAGCCGCCTGGCCCAGGAAGAAGGAATCGACTTGGCTTGAGGTCCCGCAAGCGATCGACCGCCGTAGGGGCAGGCCCCCGTGCCTGCCCTGCTCGCCCGTCAACAATCGATCGTTGTTCGCGACCGGAGAAAGGGCAGGCACAGGGGCCTGCCCCTACGGGAACACCGGCCGGTAGTCATTCGAGAAGGTGGGGCAGGCCCGCTGGCTTTTTGACGGCCCCCCACCCGCACGGCTATACTGTCCGTTCGTGTCGCATGAGCGAGCACCGTTGCAACGTGCCTTTCGAAGGCCGCCGAGTAGGGAACTGAGTCATGTTTGCAGTCGTCCAGACTGGCGGCAAGCAGTATCGCGTTGCTGTCGGCCAGAGTATTCAAGTGGAAAAGTTGCCCAACATCAAGGGCGACTCGTTTGAGTTCGACCGTGTGCTGATGGTCTGTGAGGGCGACCAGATCACCGCCGGTACGCCGCTCGTGGCTGGCGTACGGGTCGTCGCCACGATCAGCCGCCAGGAGCGGGGACCCAAGATTCTCGTCTTCCGCTACAAGTCCAAGAAGCGCGTGCGGGTGCTGCGCGGCCACCGCCAGAGTCTGACACAACTCTTCATTCGTGATATCGTCGTGAACGGCGAAAGCACAGCAGCACGTTCGGCCCCGGCAGAGCAGCCGTCACCGGCGGCCACAACGCTGACGGCCGCGCCGGCCGCCGAACCAGAGGCAGCACTCATCGCGTCACCCGTGGACCCCGTTACGGAAATGGCTGCTCCCGCCGCGGAAGCCGCCGCGGCGATTGAGACTCCGCCTGCTGAAGCCGCTTCAGCAACGGATGAGTCGACCTTAGAGACAGCGGAGACACCTACTGCAACGACTGAAGGGACCGAGGCATAAATGGCTCATAAAAAGGGCGTCGGTAGCTCACGCAACGGCCGCGACAGCCAGGCGCAACGCCTGGGCGTCAAGCGCTACGACGGGCAGGTGGTGACCTCCGGCAGCATCCTGGTACGCCAGCGCGGCACGCGCATCAACCCTGGCCGCAACGTCGGCCTCGGCCGCGACCACACGTTGTTCGCCACGGTGGACGGCACCGTCAAGTATGAATGGGAGCGACGCGACAAAAAGCGTGTCAGCGTCTATCCGATCACCGCAGCGGTGGCGTCACCTGCCGCGGGGGCTGTCGCGGGCTAGAGCGGCGGCCTGGCGACTGAAGTCGCGGCTAACGAGTCCGCGCAGGCGGACTTCGCTCTGGTAGCCGCGACTTCAGTCGCCAGGCCAGCTATGCCACGAAATCCTAAATGAACCTACACCGCTACAGGCGTGGGCGGGATGCCTGCGCTCTCGGCGGCCTCCTCGGTGAGCATGCCGCGCAAAATCTGCTCCATCGCCATGGTGTGACAGCAGCGGTTCCAGCCCTGGAAAAAGTGGCAACTGCAATGCCAGACGCCATCGGTGAGCGTCACCTCGTGCTCGTCGTTGTCGCCGTGGAAGGCAATCGCGAAGTTGCTAAAACGGATTCGCGACTCTCGCTCGGCCGCATAACGATGGGCCTTCTCGACTTTGCCGTACCAGCTCGATTGCACGGAAACCTCCTTCTGCATGCCACGTGACCACCACGTGACCTACCATGCCACAGGCGCCTGCCTCGCACATTGACCGTGTTGATGGGCGAAAGCAACTGGATGGGCCCAAGAGTGTGCTTGCAATTGACGGGCAATACCAGGCGAATCAACACAAGGGGGCAGGAGATGCGCGCCTGTTTGCGAGACATCGGACATGGCCGCCTCGTTTCACCTCGTCGTGCGGAGTATACCAAACTCCGTCAAGGCGCGCAGCAAGCGATGCCTGCCCGGCAAGGCTGGCGCGTGGTCTACGCGAGCTGCGTCCCGCGCGCTACACTCTCCCCGGTCAGTCGTGGCCATTGGATCCTGGCCCGGAAAGGAGCGTGGTTATGGTTCACGTACGATGGCATCCTTCGGGCGATGCCTCGCCTGGGGCCGCCGGCTGGTCGAGTGCGATCACATGAGCGCTGCGCGTCACCGCCACACGCCGATTTCCGGTGTACCCATTGCGATATCGGCGCTGGCAGTCACTCTGGCTGCTTTGGTCTGGAACGCCGTGTTCAACATGGCCCGGCCGATCGTCTCGCATTCGTTGTACATCGTACCTCCGGCGCTGGCGCTTGTCGGTGGACTGCTGGTGGCGGCTGCGGTCAGCCGCATGCGCCACCGCTGGACGGCCGCAATCGCCGCGGTCATTGCCGGACTGATCGTGGGTGTCATTGCCGGCGTGGTCGCGCTGCTGGCGGTGTCGTCCGTTGTTGGCACGGCGGCGATGCAAGGGGACGATGCCTTCGCTGCCAACGAAGGGGTGGTCGCCCTCATCGTGGCGCCCCTGGAATGTCTCTTCATCGCCCTGCTGGGAGTGCGGTTGGCAGGGCCTCGCCGCCTGGACCCGACGGTACCGTCGACGGTCAGCACGCCAGGAGCTCCGTTGCTGACCGACCCTACGACGCCCCTCATGCCACATGTCAGCGCGCAGCGCCATCGACACTATCGGGTGGTCCTGATTGCCGGCCTGTTGCTCTTCGCCGTCCTGACTGGGTTGACGGCCGAGACCGGTAGCGTCATCGCGGTGGCAGCCGTGCTGGTCGTGGGCAGCTTTTTCGTGCCGGTCGTCTACGTTGAGTACATACAGGAGATCGACGCTTTCGGCGGCGTACCGCACGGGGCGCTGGTGCGCACCGGCTTCCTGACTGCATTGTTCGGCATCCCTTCGGCCGGCGTGCTGGAAGCTATCGAGCACGCCGGCGCAGGCTCCCTGCTGCCCGCGCTGCTCACCGGGTTCACCGAGGAGGGCGTAAAGATCCTGCTGGTTGTACTGCTCTTGCGCCGGACGCGCTATCGCTTCGAATTGGACGGCGTCATCTTCGGCGCCGCCGCCGGCATGGGCTTCGCCGCCTTTGAGAACGCCGGCTACGCCATCACCGCACTTTCCCAGCACGGCATCCCCGACTTCCTCTCCACGCTGTGGCTGCGGCAGGCGCTGGGTCCCTTCGGCCACGGCACCTGGACTGCGGCTATTGCCGCGGTGGTCTGGCGGCAACGCTATGGCGGACCGCGCGCCGCCTCTGCCGGCATCCTCGGCGCGTATGTCGTCTCCAGTGTGCTCCACGCCGCCTGGGACTGGAACCCGCTCGGCGGGTTAGGGGGCTTCTTCTGGCTGCTGGCCGTCGGCGCCATCAGCATCGCTGTCCTGCGCGGCCGCGTCCGCGAATCTATCCGCCAGGAGCGCCTCTTCGCGGCAAGTCCACAGTTCTCGGCGTCCTAAAGTCGGGGTGCGTTGATTCGCCGGAGCACCGTTCCAGCTTTTACGTAGCACGGCCGGAGCGCGGACTATCCAGCCTAACGTCAACAACGTCATTGCTGGGCCGGCACTCAGGCGCTGGCGTGTCCTGGCACAGCTTGTGCGCTGGCTCGCTGGCTAGGCTTGCTATTGGGCATGGACCAGCAACCGGTCGGAAGGGGCACGACGGAGTGAGTCGGTATAACGCGGGCAGAGTGTCGCCAAACGCTGCACGGAATGATGTGCCCCACCTTCGGTTCATTCTCGGGGAACTGTTGCTCGTGGCGGCACTGGCGGCATTGGCACTGGACCTGAAGCGACACCCTGGTCCTTTACCCTACGACGTGAGCGTGACGCTGGGTGAGCAGCACCTCCTGCTGCCACACCACTTGCTCTCGTCGGCGCTGGAGGAAGTCAGCCAGATCAACTGGCCAATCCCCGCCGGTATCGTGGTCGGCGTCGTCGTCATTGGCCTGCTCCTCCTGCGCCACTGGCTGGAGGCGCTCACCGCGTTGGCTGCGTCCGTACTGAGCGATCTGACCAGTTACCAGGTGAACCAGTTCGTGCAACGCCCCAGGCCCAGTGGCCACGGCATCGTTATCCTGCAGAACATCGCCAACTACTTCAGCTTCCCCTCCGGTCATGTGGTCCACGCCGTTGCCTTCTTTGGTCTCCTTTTCTTCTTCTGCCTGGTAGCACAACGCGACGCGCGCTGGTTGGCACTGGTCGCCATCGTGCTGCTGGTGCTCATCCTGGCCATGGGACCCTCCCGAGTCCTGGAGGGCGAGCATTGGCCCAGCGACGTGGTCGGCGGGTACCTCGTGGGCGGCTTCTGGCTCGTCATCACCACGCACGTCTACGCCTGGCTAGCGCGCCACCGGCTGCCGCCGTACCGCCGGTCGATTATCCGATAAGAAGTGACCTTGCTGGCTCGCTTGTGCCTGCGCGTGGAGGAAAGCAACTCGTTGGGAACGTTGGGCGCGTAAACCGAACTGCACCAGTCCGTGTCTGTTCGGTAACGCCAACAAATCCCTGACATTGGCTCGCCCCCACGCCTGGGGGCGAGATGCCGAAGGCAGAGTGGGGGCCTGCCCTTGCCGAAACGGCGCGTCGCCGTGCCAACGTCTAACGATATACTGAACGTCCGACTGGCTCGGCTTGGGAGCGGTCGCCGTCGAGGCCCTGCCTCTGTCGGTCATTCTGCGCACAGAGGTAGTTCATGACTCGCACGCGTCGCGTCTATGTCCTGATTTTTGCCCAATGGCAGCCACTTGCCGTGGCACTGGCTGCCGGAGCCGGTTACATCTTCCTGCAGTTGGTACCGCCGCTCTTCATTCGCGATGCGATGTCCATCATCAGCGGCAAGCAGGGTCAGGTCGTCCATTCCATCGGTTCGGCGATATTCTGGTTGCTTGTCGCCAACGCCTTCCGCAGCGTGCTCTTCCTGGTGAGCAACCAGATGGGCCACATCGCCGGCTACCGGGTCGTGCGCAACCTGCGGCTCGAGGTGTACGCTCACCTGCAGCGCCTCAGCCCGGCGTTTTATACAAAAGAGAAGACGGGCTACCTCGTCTCCAAAGTGGTGAACGACGTCGACACCATGGAACTGTTCGTGGCGCATGCCTTGCTGCAGATGTTCACGAGCTTGATGTTGTTGCTAGGGACCGCGGTGATCATGTTCATCATCAACTGGCGGCTCGCCATCGTCTCGCTGGCGCCGATTCCGCCGCTGATCATCGTCGCCTTCTCCTTCGGCAAGAAGATGCAGCACAACTATCGCTCCTTGCGCTCCAGCCTGGCCGATCTCGCCGCCCAGTTGACCGATAGCCTCTCCGGCATGCTGGTCATCCAGGCGTTCACGCGCGAGGACGCCGAGTTGAAGAAGCTGGGCCATCGTGCCGACTCGCTCTACCGGCACTTCATCCAGGCAAGCTGGCTCTTCCACGCTTCCTCGCCACTCATCGAGTTCCTCGGCGGCCTGGGAACCATCCTCGTGCTCTGGGTCGGCTCCGGCGCTTTGGGCGGCGCCTCCATCGAAGACCTTGTCGCCTTTTTCCTCTACACGCGCTTTTTCTACGTGCCGATCTCGCAAATTGGCCAGATCAACGATCAGGTCCAGAACGCGCTCGCCGGGGCTGATCGCATCTTTGATGCGCTTGACGCCAAACCGGAAATTGACGACGCCGGTGCGGGTACGGCGCCGACCCACCCCACCTGGACTGTGGAGTTCCGCGATGTCAACTTCGGCTATGGGCAGGAACCGGATGTGCTGCGCAACGTGTCGTTCCGGGTTGGTGAAGGAGAGATGCTCGCCATTGTGGGTCCCAGCGGCGCAGGCAAGACCACGATGACCAAACTGCTTGACCGCTTTTACGACGTGCAACGCGGCGCCGTGCTGGTGGCCGGCCGCGACGTGCGCACCTTGCCCATGCAGTTCCTGCGGCAACACGTGGGACTGGTGCTGCAGGATGTCTTCCTGTTCGACGGCACTGTGCTCGACAACCTCCTGGTTGGGCGCCCCGATGCGACGACCGCCCAGGTCATCGCGGCAGCGGAGGCCGCCAATGCGCACGAATTCATCGTTGACCTGCCGGACCAGTACGACACGATGGTCGGTGAGCGCGGCATCCGCCTCTCGGGCGGGCAGAAGCAGCGCATCTCCATCGCGCGGGCGATCCTGAAGGACGCGCCGATCCTGGTCCTGGACGAGGCGACCTCGTCGGTCGACACGGCTTCGGAGGCGCTCATTCAGGAGGCCTTGAGTCACCTGGCGACTGCCCCGCTCGGTTCCGTAGCCCCTGAGGATTCGAACCTGCCCGCGCGCCGGCGCACCACGATTGTGGTGGCGCACCGCCTCTCTACCATCAAGCATGCCGATCGAATCATCGTGCTGGAACACGGCTCTATCGTGGAAGAGGGCGCCCACGACGTGCTGATGCAACGTGGCGGCCTCTACAGCGAGCTGTATCGCGCACAACTGCGCCGCCAGGAGTGGGAACTGGTCTAATCGGTGCTCGCCACCGGATGATGGTGATGATACTGGTGGGACAGCAGAATCTCGACAAGGATGACCAGCACCCACAGCGACTCGCCCAACGCTGCATTGAATACGGCCGCCAGCGCTGCGAACAGAAAAATGATCGGCGCGGCCAGAAAGCGCAGATGCAGATTGCGAATGAGGTCCGCGTCCAGATCAGGGTCGATCAGGTGGCGGCTCCGGGAGGCGTGCTGCCAGATCGCGTTGAGCAGCAGACCCGTCAGCGTCAACGCTCCGGAGTAAAAAACGACCGAGACCTGCTCGCCCGGGTAGGCGCTGAGCAAAGAGGTCGGGAAGGGTAGGAAGGAGATAGACATGAGAAACAGGATGTTGAGCCAGACGAGACGTCCGTCGTGCCCGTGGATATAGCGAAAGAGGCGATGATGGATGGCCCAGTAGACGCCGATCACCAGAAAGCTGAGCAGGTAACTGAGGAATTTCGGCCAGAGGTCGACGAGTGCCCCCATCATGGCCGCATGCCCCGACAGGGCATCGGGCATCTTGATATCCAGGATAAGCAGCGTGATGGCGATAGCAAATACGGCATCACTGAAAAAAAGGAGGCGCTCCAGACCCATATCGACGGGTTCCTCGCGACGTACACGTTTCACTGGTCGTCTGGCCCCTTCATGTTCATGGTCCTCATGTAGACGGCGGCGGCGGCCGCAGCGGCAGCGTGACGGTGAAGGTCGAGCCTTCGCCGGGAGTACTTTGTAGGGTGATCGTGCCCTGGTGCAATTCAACCAGGGAGCGACTGATGGTCAGGCCGAGTCCGCTGCCCTGCACGGCCTCGGTGCGCCGGTTGCGCACGCGATAGAACTTGGTGAAGAGGTGAACTTGCTCTTCGGCACTCATCCCGATGCCGGTGTCCGCCACGGAGACGCGTAGCTAATCGCCGTCCGCTGTCGCTCGCACAACGATGTGGCCGCCTTCGGGCGTGTAATTATGGGCGTTGACAAGCAGATTGGTAAAGACCTGGGTCAGCCGCCCGGCATCGGCCCAGATCTCCGGGAGGCCGTCTGGTAGGTCCGGCACGAGGTGCTGTTGCTTGGCCCGCAACTGGCGGCGCAAGCCGGCCACGATCCGCTCCAGCACGTTGCGGATGTCCACCCACCCCTGGTGCAGCGCCAGGTGACCGAGTTCGAGACCGGAGAGATCAATCAGATCGTTCACCAGCGCCTTCATGCGGTCGGCGTTGTTCTGGATAATCTCCAGAAACTCGCGCTGTTCGGCCGGACTGAGACTTTCCGCCAGCAACAGGTCGACGTAGCCTTTGATCGACGTCAGGGGCGTGCGCAGCTCGTGGGACACGCCGGCCAGGAACTCCCGCTCACGACGGTCGACCTCCCTCTCGCGCGTCACGTCGCGAAAGATGTGCAGTCGGCCTAGCAGCAAGCCGTCGCCACGCTGCACCGGCACAGAATGCAGTTGCAGGATGCGGACCCGGGGCAGTATCTGAAACAGGTCTTGTGTGGCATCGTCGGCGCTACTGGCAACGCGCGTAATCAGGTGTGCTAACGCCTCCGGGTTGGCATAGAGCGGGGCAACGAGGGAACGAACCTCCTCAAAGTCTTTGCCGAGCATCTGCTCGGGCGGGATGGCAAAGACCTCGGTGAAGCGCCGATTGACCATGAGCACCCGCCGTTCCGGCGAGATCAGCACCATGGCGTCCACGGCGGCATCGAGGACCGCCCGCAGTTCGTCGTAGGCCTGGTCCCGTTCCGACACCACTGCCCTTCGCAGGGCATCCTGTTGGGCGAGCAAGAGGGTGCGTACTTCCGCGGCGAAGCCTGAACCCAGAGCGGCAAGTAAGATGCTGAGGCGAGGGTGCAGGGCCAATTGCTCTGCCGGCGACAACGTGCCCAACAGCTCATGGGACAGCAGGGCCTGTGTCCGCTCCAGCGCATCCGGGTGGACGAAATGCAACGCAGCCACCGCGGCGCCAATCGCCCGACCCTCGCCCCGATCGACGGGGTCCGCCAGCAAGGCTGCGATGCCCCGCTCGAGCAACGCCTGTAGTTGGCCGCGAACTTCCGGGACACTCGCATCCGAAAAACCCGTCCGGGCCAGCGCCTGTTGCCAGCGCCGCGCTATCGCGCCGCTGCGCCGCGCGAGCACCGGCAGCAGGTCACGACCAGACGGCGAATCCACACAGCACCTCAACGAGCGCCGTCTGCAGCATCAGCCGGGCCGCTGGCAGGAACGAGGGCCACTCCGGCGCAGCTGGAGGCGCGTTGTGGATCGTCGAGATAGAGGTCTTGCCCGCTCTCTGGACGCCAAAGGGGCGTCCGCACGATGCCAGGGTCGACGAGCGCGAGCCCGGCCAACCACCTGGCGATTGCTTCCGGCCTGCGTGATACCACAGGGTTTGTACTATCTTTGTACAGGCGAATCAACGAAGCGTGCGCCGAAGGCGGAGTGCCATCGCCCGCGCTGTGGGAAATCACGAGGTAACTGCCGGTACACATGACGGCACGGAGCGTCTGGACGATATGGTCGGCAGTCGTGTCGTCGGCAACGAAGTGTAAGACGAAAGCCAGGAGCACGGCCACCGGGCGGCTGAAATCGAGCAGGCCCTGCGCGTCTACTCGTTCCAGCAGACGCTCCGGCTCGCGGATGTCGGCCTGCAGCACCATCGCCAGCGGGTTATCGCGCAAGAGGGCGGCGCTGTGCGCGACGGCGATAGGATCGAGGTCCACGTAGAGGATTCGTGCTTGCGGATTGGCTGCCTGGGCGATCTCGTGTACATTACCAACGGTCGGTATGCCCGAGCCCAAGTCGAGAAACTGATCAATTCCCTGATCAACCAGGTAGTGTACCACGCGCCGCAAAAAGGCCCGGTTGGTGCGCATAATCAAGGGAAAATCTGGATAGATGGCAATGGCGCGCTCCGCTGCCTGGCGATCCGCCTCGAAGTTGTGCGCCCCCCCCAGGAAGTAGTCGTACATGCGCGCTGGGCTCGGCATATCAACGGGCACGTGCTCCGGTATCCAGCTACGATCCAAAGTGCTATTCCTCCCAGCGCCATGATAGCGGTTCACGAGCGGATGGCGACGGTGTACACTAGGGCTGCCCCGCATTGATGGGAAATGGGCAGCGGTGATACCAGGAGGACAGGGATGCGTTTCAACACGGCAAAGAAGCTCCTACGTGACGGCAAGCCGGCCGTTGGGCTGTGGATCAACATGCCGTCGGTCGTTGGCGTGGAAGCGCTGGCCAGCGTTGGCTGGGACTGGCTGACGTTGGATGTCGAGCATGGCTGTATGGACTTCGAGACGCAGCAGAATCTCTTCATCGCTATCGGGGCCAATGGTACGGTGCCTCTTGCTCGCATCCCGGAGAATGACACAGCCGTCATCAAGCGGACGTTGGATGCCGGCGCTTTCGGCGTGGTCGTGCCGATGGTCTGCACGGCGGCTGAGGCAAAGCGAGCAGCCGATGCCTGCCGCTACCCGCCGCACGGTGTGCGTTCCGCCGGTGGCGGCCGCTGGCGCTACTGGGCCGGCGCCGACTACATGGACTTCGCCAACGATGAAATTCTCTGCATCGTGATGATCGAGCATGTCGACGCCGTGGAGCGCGCCGAGGAGATCCTTTCCGTGGAGGGCGTCGATGCCTGCTTCATCGGGCCGTCCGACCTCTCCTGGTCGATGGGGCTGCGCGGCAAGCGCGACGAGCGTCACGCAGAGGCGATCCAGCGGGTGCTGGAGGCCGGCAAGAAGGTCGGCAAACCCACAGGCATCCACTGCATGTCCGCCGAAGAGGTGGGGCAGCGCATGCAGGCCGGCTTCCAATTCCTGGCCTGCCAGAACGACGCTGCCTTCATGATGGCCGGCGTGAACGCCGCCTTCCGTACCGTCAGTGACGCCCGCGTGGCGCTACGGCAGCCGGCGCTGGTGGGGTAGTACCGATTGGCGGTACGCCACGGCGGCTCACTGCGCCGGGGAGGGGATCGCTCGGGCCGCCTGGGAATCCTGCAACTTCTCCAGGGCCCACATGCGTACGAGCGTGGTCGGGCCGATGCCGAGACGCTCCGCCTCGGCGCGGAAGGCCTTCCACTGCTCGGCACTCACTCGGATCGGGATGACCTTTTCCATTGGGCGCTTGAAGTGTGGCCGTTCCGCCTCCGGCACCGGGACCGTTCCCTCCCAGCCGTCACCTCCGGCATCAAGTCGATCGACTTCTCGCCGCAGTGCCTCGCTCCACTCGGCTTGATCATCGGGGACGATGCGGATACCCATACTGCTATTCTCCTTTCCGTTGTTGGCGACGTTCGCTCTCGGTCATGTCCCGTGCGGTCACCACGCGCCAGAGGCCCTCGTCCTGGTTGGACAGCACCACGAAGAGGTAGCGCCCGGCAAAGGTCTGCGCGAACAGGCGCATCGTGCCCTCCCTTTCGCGCCGCCAGACTTGCTCGCGCGCCGGCAGGAAGAGGCAGACCTCTTCCACCTCTTCCAAGGTGACGGCATGCTTGACTTGCAGCTTATCCAGGACCGCTTCAGAGATCAGTAGTTCGTCAACGCGCACGCCGTCCGATCACCCCTTCAGGAAAGTATAGCACTGGTATACAAGATGGCCCGGCAAAGAGACCGCTCCGGCGGATATGGCGCTCTATAAGCACTCTAGTTTCCGCTAACTGAGGAGGAAGCGGCGTTCCGGCGGAGTGATCCGGTAGAGTCCAGTTTGCGAAGCTGTGACTCGTAGGGAGGAGCCGCCGGATGCCGGAAGCAGTGTACCGAGTGGTGACGTTGCTGTGTGCCGTGGTCAAGACCGTGCCGATTGGGACGAACCTGGGCTTGGTCGAGGTGCTGTGGATGTCCGCCCAGAGGGCACCCGGCGGGCGCTTGCTGGCGACGCGGGGGGCGCTCATCCCTGGCTTGGCGGAGACGGGCCTGCCCGCGCCGACGCCCGCAGGGCGGCCGTGCGGCGCAGCGCGCTCCCCAGGAGGCGGTCGTTGGGGATCGGGAGTTCGGCGTGGCGGACATGCAGGCAGCAGGAATCCCCGCCTTTGTCGTGCGGTCGGGTACCCGCCTGCGGGTGGAGAACTTTACCGCCCGGCGGGCGACCCCACCGCCCTACAAAGGGCGCGGGCGTCCCCCGCCACCCCGGCGGACCAGATCACCTCCTGGGAGGAGGAGGACCGGCAGATCCGCGCCGAGCAGTGGACCAACCTGGTGCTGCCGGACGCCGCCACAAGTGCGCCCACGTTCTCGGTCATTGCCATCTTCGACCCGAAGTATCACGATCCGCTCTTGCTTGCCACACACGGTCAGCCTGCGGCTGCCGGCGCGCTCTCTCCACGCGCTACGCGAGACCTCTACCGAGATCGCTGGCCGGTGGAACAACTGCACGGCCGCTTCGCGTCGGCGCGGCCAAGCAGATGATCGGGGCAGCCCGCCAGTTCGTCCACGAACCGGAGACCTGTCAGCGGCTGCCCGAACCGGGTGCCCTTTGGGCGCTGCTCGCGGGGAGCGTGCTGAGCTACGCCGCTCGGGTGCCCCCTGGGCGCCAGCCCGCCGTGCCGGTCGGGTTCTGGGATCGCCATCCCCAGCCGACCCCAGGCCGCCTCCGACGCTTGCTCGCACGCTCCCTATTTCCCCAAGAGTTCCCCTGGCCGGAGCGAATTCGCCAAAAAGCCGCCGTCACCGCCCATCTGCCCAAGGGCGCCTCCGGCCACCACCCAGAATCAGTCCGCGAGGCCGCCTGAGTTAGCGGAAACTGTCAATTCACGGCTGCATGTGCACCATGACTTTGCGGCCAAAGTGCGCCGCGGAGAGTAGCGACGGTCGGCGTGGATTCCGTTCCACTGTTGTCTCGTAGGTCGGTTGCTGATGGCTGCCGGACGAGACCTTCTCGGCAGCCGTTAGAGGGACCTGGTCAGGGTCGTGGTGACGCTGGCGCCTCCTCGTGGTCTGGGTGGTGGGCCAGCCGATAGCTGCGGCCCGTGATGGTGAGGACGACGGCGCCGTGGCCGAGGCGATCCAGGCCGGCGCTCGCTAAGAGGGGGTCGCCGAACAGGTCTTGCCACTCTGCCGGTGAGCGATTGGAGGTGAGCAGAATACTCCCTTGCTCGTAGCGCTCATTGATAACGTCATAGAAGTCGACCGGGCCGCTGGGTGGCAACGGCTTGAGACCAAAGTCGTCGACCACCAACAGGGCTGGGCGCAGGTAGCTCGTGAGCCGCTGTTGGTACGAGCCATCGGCCCGTCCGGCTAGGGACGCTGGCCCGGCGAGCTGGTATCAGCACCGACACCGCAAGTAAAGCCCTGGCGGCGGCGGTAGACAGCGGGCAATGCACCGTGCGCTACAGCCGCGACAAAACCGGCATGACGGAGCTCTGGTACAAGAGCACCGCCGCCACGTTGACAGCGGCGCTGGCGGCGACGGCAGAGCAGACCCGCCCGCCCGATGCGGCAACAGGCAAAGTACGAAAGCATGGTGGCAAGCGCATGACCTGCCCGCACTGCGGTAGCGAGCGACTCATCATCAAAACGGTCTGCGGCGACTGCGGCGGGATGATCGCTGAGGAGCGACAGGAAGCCGCACCGCATGATGCGGTGCGGCCGGCAGACGTTGCACAGCCCCCAGCCCAGGACGGCGACCCCACCCCGCATCTTGCGGCGCGTGGGGGGTGTACTACTACTGCGCCGCAAAATTCGGGGTGGCTGGCGGCAGACGCCCCCACCGGGACGGAGGGACCCACCCCGCATGATGCGGTCCGGCCGGAGCCGCCAGCGGCGGAAACCTGCAACGTGTGCGACGGCACCATCCCGGCGACGTGGCACGGCACCGGCTACTGTAGCGTCGCGTGCATTGAGCAAGACGCAGACGACGATGCGCCCACCGTCTCGCCGGCAGTGGCCCCACCACCGGCACATCATGGCCGCTGGGACGCCTTGACATCTTGCCTGGCCTGCAGCCGCCCGCTGCCTCCAGGGCGCGGCATCTATTGCACGACGTGCGTAGCGCCGCTGGCGGCGAGTCGGGCAGCATGAACGCAATAGCCCAGCCCCGCTACAAGGTCATGAACGAACTGAGCGCGGCTAACCTGGCGATCGGGCAGCGCGTGCGGTTCCGACTCCACAACAGCACCAACACCCGTATCGGTACCGTCTGCAAGGTATGGCCCGATGGCGTCAGGGTGAAAGTACCCGGCGGCCGGTCCCGCTTGCGGCTGGGGTGGCCCGACGTCGTCGCGGTGGAGGCGATGGTAAGCGGTGTACCGGTATCGGTGCCAACGTGCACGCCCGGAGAGCCGACGCGGCTGGCCTGGCCGTACTGGCTCAAGAAGCAAGAGCGCCGCGACAACCGGACGGCGCGGCGCAAGCGCGATACGGTAGCACCACAGTAAACCGTGGTCATGCTGCTGCGCCCAGAGCAGACAGCTTG
>DAIMXP010000015.1:0-81064 GCA_036734945.1 Chloroflexota bacterium | reverse complement strand
GCCCGCAGCTACGCAGTCCCCCTGCTAGTATATCTCAACTCAGACAGCCTCCTAGAACGAGCGAAGCCCGCCTTCGCGGGCTGACCGAGTCCGCGCAGGCGGACTTTGCATCGTGAGGCCCGCGACTTTAGTCGCCGGGAGGCGCCAAGTATCCGGCAAAAAACCTTGCTGCGCACTCCTGCGCAACGTCCGTCTTGACGAAAGGCAACCCGCACTGTACATTACCCGACAATCGCTGCCGGCTAGCACCAGTTCACTACTTGTGTTCATAGGCCAGTCTTTCCTGCAACGATAGGATCTCGTCGGCTACGACGGTTGCAGATGCAGGCCGTGGTGTCGGACGAACACCCGACCAACTCAGCGCGAACGAGGAGGAGACATCGTGGTAACCGAAGCGGTCGTACCAGTCCTGGATGGCCTCGACCGAGCGGCGCTGCTCGGAACCGTTCGGCAGGCGCTCGGCGATGCGACGGTCGACATTGACGCCTGGGAGGTCCGCCGCATCGGCTACGTCGAGCTCAACCCGGTGAGCGGCGGCCTCTTCCGCGTGTGTGGTACAACCTCCACTGCTGGCGCGCCCGCCACAGCGCGGCCCTGGTCGCTGGTGCTCAAGGTAGCGCGCGCGCCAGAGGCGGGCACGCTCAGCCCCGGGGGCCGGGCTTTGCCGAGCGGTTGGGGTCGTGATCCCACCCACAGTCAGTACTGGCAGCGCGAGGCGCTGGCCTATCAATCGGGTCTCCTGAACGATCTGGCGGGCGGGCTGGTGGCGCCGCGTTGCTACGCGGTGCAGGAGCGATCAGACGACTGCACCTGGCTCTGGCTGGAGGACGTTTCCGGCACCCATGGCGCAGATTGGTCCGTCGAGCGCTACGCGCTGGCGGCGCGGCACCTTGGGCAGTTCAACGGGGCCTACCTGGTCGGGGGCACGCTTCCTACCTTCCCCTGGCTGAGTAGTGATTGGATCCGCAAATGGAGCGAGCCCCTCGCCGCCTCCTTTGACCCGGCATTGCTCCGTGATCCGCAGACATGGACGCATCCGCTGGTCCGTCGCGCCTTTCCGGAGCCGATCGGCGAGGAGGTAGTGCGCCTGTGCATGGAGCGGGAGCAGTGGCTCGCTGCGCTCGACCGACTGCCGCAAACACTCTGCCACCTCGATGCCTACAGCCGAAACTTGCTGGCCCGCCGTGGCGCCGACGGCGTTGACCGGACGGTAGCGATTGATTGGGCCTTTACCGGGGCGGCGGCTTTGGGCGCCGATGCCGGCCAGCTCGCGTCCGCGAGTCGCCTCTTTGGCGATGCGCCGACCATACCAATCGAGCAGCTCTGGGAAACGGTACTCGCCGGCTACCAGGCAGGGCTCGCGGACGCCGGCTGGCGCGGCGATGACCGCCTGGTGGCGTTCGGGGCGGCCGCACTGGCGGTGGTCCGTTGGGGCTTCTTCATTCCTACCATCGCTCTCGGCACCGCCCTCGATGAGCGCCGGCACGCGGGCGCGGAGCAACGCTTCAAGCGCCCGCTAGAGGACCTCCTCAGGGAGGAGGCCAACTTGACCTACTTCGTACTCGGACGGGCGAGCGCGGCGCGCGCCATGATGCAGGAATTGACTTGACGGCAGGCCAGCACGGTTGGCGGGTCGGGCGCGTAGCGTAGCAGGAGGGCAGGAGCGTGGAAGAACCGGCGGACGGCATGCATATCACGGCGGCGGCGCTGGCCGCTCCGCTCCGCTGCCTACTCGGAAGCAATCAGGTAACTGCCGCCACCTGGCAGGTGGCGCCCTTGCAGAACTCCCTCGGCGGCGCGACGGGCGGCATCTTTCGCGTGGAGGGCAGCGCCCACGACGGCGGCGGAAGCATTCCCTTCGCGCTGGTGCTCAAAGTCATCCAGGCACCGACTGGCGATCCCGCCGGCACGCCGCCGGTCAACGCTGATCCGGCTGATGGCTTCTATTGGAAGCGGGAAGTGTTGGCCTACCAATCCGGCTTGCTCGCCGACTTGCCGGGGGTAGTGGCGCCACAGTGCTACGGCGTCGAGAAGCAAGCTGACGGCACCGTCTGGCTCTGGCTGGAAGCGGTGCAGGACGATGGCGGGCCGGCGTGGCCGCTGGACAGCTACGGCACGGCGGCGCGACACCTCGGGCAGTTCAATGGCGCCTACCTGGCCGGAAGGCCCCGCCCTGGGTATTCCTGGCTGAGCCGGCACTGGCTGCGTGACTGGGTCGCGCGCACGGGCGGCTACCGTGATCGGTCGCTGATTCAGCAGGTGGAAGCGTGGCGAGCGCCGCTGGCCCGCATCGCCTTCTCCGAGCCGGTGGCCGAACAGACCTGCGCATGTGGGATGACGCAGCAGCCTTCCTGGCGGCGCTCGACCGGCTATCGCCAACGCTGCTGCACCGCGACGCCAACCGCACCAACCTGTTCAGTCGCCGCCACCCCGGCCGGCCGGATGAGACCGTTGCCGTCGATTGGGCCTTTGTTGGTTCCGGGGCGGTCGGGGAGGAGGTGGTGCAGGTCGTCTTCTCCACACTAATGCGGGGTCTGGCGCCGCCCGAGGCGGCGCAGGAGCTGAGCGCGGTTGCCTGGCAGGGCTACCTGCAGGGACTGCGAGAGGCGGACTGGCAGGGCGACGAACGCCGCGCCCGCCTGGGCTACGCCGCCTCCGCCGTGCTCCGCTGGGGCCTCTTTCCCGGCTGGGTGCTGCAAATGGCCACTGACGCCCAGCGCCGCACGCAGCGGGAGTCGCGCCTCGGCCGACCGGCCGAGGAGATCGTCGCCTCTCTTGGCGCCGCCACGCGGCTCTTGTTGGCGCTGGCCGCCGAAGCGCGCGCGCTCATCGCCGCGCTCGACTGACCGGAAGGAGCGGAATATGCAACAGAGCGTCGCCGCTGCGGTGGGCGGGCGAGCCCGGCAGGCAGCAGCCTGGCGGCCGCGTCTCCCTTCCTTCGCGCCGCTGCGGCGGGCAAGCTTCCGCTGGCTCTGGGCAGGCATGGGCGCCTCCTACGCCGGCGACCGCCTGCAACAACTGGCGCAAGCCTGGCTGGTCGCCACCCTTACCCACTCCGCCCTTGGCGTCGGCCTGATCTCTGCTTTTGGTTCCCTGGCGCAACTGCTGATGCCCCTCGGCGGCGTGGTGGCGGATCAGGTCGACCGCCGCCGCCTGGTGCTGACTGGACAGTTTCTGGGCGGCGCCGCCGCAACCGTCCTTGCTGCCCTGGTGCTGACCGGCCACGTCGTCTTCTGGTACATCTACATCTGGGCCTTCGTCAGCGGGCTGGTCTGGCTGATCTCCCGTCCCGCCTACAAGGTGCTCTTGACCAACGCCGTGCCGCGAGAAGAGGTGCAGTCGGCGGTGGCGATTAATGCCATGACCGAGACGGCCGAGGGGACATTGGTCAATGCCGGGGGCAGTCTGCTGCTGGCGGCCGTGGGGCTGCCAGTCGCCTTCGTCCTCAACGCCGTCAGCTACTTTGTGGCCGCCTTCACCGTGGGCAAGTTGCCTGGCCTCGACCCACCGGCAACGGCAAAACCGGCACTGGCGCCTGGCCAGATATTTGGCGACCTGCGGGAGGGTCTGCGCTATCTCCGCAGCCAGCCGGCGCTGTTGTACCCGATGCTTATTTCCTGGGCGACTGCTGTCTGCGCCGCCCCGGCGCTGAGCCTCCTGGCGGCCATCGTGCGCCGCGGCGGCGGGACGGTGGTGGCCTACGGCATGCTGGCCGCTTCCGTTGGGGTGGGCAGCTTCCTCGGCGCCGCCTATGCCGGCTCCCACGCCGACGGCGCGCAGCGGCTGCGGCAGTACGCGCAACTCACCGTGCTGGCGGCGGTGGCCCTGGTGCTGTTCGTCGTCTTCCCGCTCGGCGCCGCCTCCGTCCTGCCGCTGGCGGCGATCGGCTTCACCTATTTCTGCGAGAGCGTCTGGAACAAGAGCCGCGTGCGTCACCTCGCTCCCGATGCCTATCAAGGCCGGCTGCAGTCCCTGGTGACGATGACAGCCACGCTCGGCTTCCCCATCGGCGCCCTGTGGGGCGGCGCAGCCGTGGACCGCTTCGGCGTCCACGCGCTGCTAGGCGGCGCCGTCGCCCTGGCCGTGCTGGCGGCGGCAACGATAGTCGTGGGCGAGCGGATGTGCCGCTCGGCGGCGGCAGGAGTGGCGTAGCCGGCCGGTGGGGCCGTCGCTGCGCCGGAATGGAGGAGATCATGACCGAGCGGGTGCGCGTTGGCGTGGTGGGGACGAGTCGGTTCGCGGAGATGCTCCATCTGACCCCACTGCAGAGCCATCCAGGCGCGGAGATGGTGGCGCTCTGCGGACGCAACCGGGAGCACGGGCAGGAGGTCGCCACGAAGTACGGCATCCCTCGTGTGTTCACCGACTGGCGCGAGCTGATCGAGCGCGGTAACCTGCAAGCGCTCGTCGTCGCCACGCCCGACGACCTGCACTACCCGATCACCATGGCAGCGCTCGACGCCGGCCTCCACGTCCTGTGTGAGAAGCCGCTGGCCCTCACGGCGTCGGACGCGGAGGCGATGTACCGCAAAGCGGAGGCGCAGGGCGTCAAGCACATGACCTTCTTCACCTACCGCTGGACGTCGCACTACCAGTACCTCCAGCGTCTGCTCGCTGATGGCTATCTCGGCCGACCCTACCAGTGTGCGGCTCGCTACGTGAGCGGCGGGCACGCCCAGCCTCAGCAGTACTCCTGGCGCTTCGACCGGCGGCGAGCTAACGGCATCCTGGGTGACTTCGGCCCGCATGCGATCGACCTGCTCCGCCTCTTCGTTGGCGAGATCGCCGCCGCCAGCGGCAGCCTCACGCACTTCGCCGTGGGACCGGGACCGGACGGGCAGCCGGCGGAGCCCGCCAACGACGCGGCGGTGCTGGCGCTGCGCTTCGCCAACGGGGCCCAGGGCACGCTGCAGCTCAGCGCGGTGGCCCACGTGGGCGACGCTGTGCAGCGGCAGCAGTTCGTCCTGCACGGCGAGGACGGCACGTTGGAGCTCGACAGTGACCTCAACAGCGCCGAGATCCGGGGCGCCCGCCGAGGAGAGGCCAGGCTGCAGCCGTTGCCTATTCCCGCTGATCTGCTGGGATCGGTCGATCAGAGCAAGCCGTTCATTGCCCAGTTCGTGGAGCGCCTCACGATCGAGCCGATTGGCGATCGCCTCTTTATCGACGCCATCCTGGCCGACCGACTGCTCGCGCCCAGCTTCTACGATGGCTGGAAGGCGCAGCAGGTCATCCAGGCGGCGCTGGACTCGCACGACCAGGAGCGCTGGGTGACCATCGCTTGAGGCTTGGCGCCCTGATGTGGACAAGCATGCCATTGTTCGGGTCGCCTGCTCAGGAAGCGCCCCCCCGCAGCGGTTGACTGGAGACCCGCCGCAGCCGTGTGCGTAGTTGCGTCCCCGTCCAGATGCCGTCCCCATACTCGGCGAGAACCCGCATGATGCCGTAAGAGTTGATAGATCTCTGTCATTACCATCGGAGTTCCCGCACGTCGAGCCGCCGCGCGGGGATGAGCTGCCGGAAGCGGGAATCACTCGCCTCGTAAGAGCGCGCCACCGCCCCGACCAGCGTGTCGGCGGCAAGCCCATCGGCATTGTGCCGCTAGATGATAGGCTACGCCCTGTATGGTAGAAGGAGCACGTTATGCATCTCGGTCTTGTCACCTATAATCTGGCCGCCGACTGGGACCTCGCTACGCTGTTGCAGCGCTGCGAGGCCACCGGCTTCGAGGGTGTGGAACTGCGCACGACGCACGCGCACAGCGTCGAGGAAAGCCTGAACGCCGAGCAGCGCCGGGAGGTGCGGCAGCGCTTCGCCAACTCGCCGGTGCAACTGTTCGGCATCGGCAGTATCTACGAGTTTCACAGCCTGGATCAAGAGGTGGTGCGTCAGAACATCGAAGGCGCCAAGCGATCCCTGCAACTGGCCCACGACCTGGGAGCCGGCGGCGTCAAGGTGCGCCCCAACGGCCACCAGGAGAAGGCGGGCGTGCCGCGCGAGCAGACCCTGGAGCAGATCGGGCGCGCTGCCCGTGAATGCGGCCAGACGGCACGCGACCTGGGCATCGAGTTACGCATGGAGATGCATGGCGCCGTGCGTCAGGCCGCCACGATGCGCCGCATCTTCGAGGCAGCCGACGGCTACTGCTGGGCCTGCTGGAACTCCAACGACGACGACGTGCAGGATGGCTCGATCAAGCAAGCCTTCGATCAGGTCAGTCGCTGGATCAGGGAAGCGCACATCACCCGCATCTGGAATCCAAACTATCCGTATCGGGAACTGTTCTCGCTGCTGAAGAGCATCAACTATCAGAGCTTCTGCCTGGCCGAAGTCCCCGCCAGCGCCGACCCGGAGGAGTTGATGCGATACTACCGGGCGCTGTTCGACTGCCTGGCCGCCTGAGGCGGACGCGCAGCTTGCACCGCAGCGCTCACACCTGCGGCAGCAGGCGCGTCAACCGGTCGAACAGGTCTGTCAAGCGGAGCGTGAAGCCCGGTACGACATCAACGCCGTCCAGCACCTCGCTTGCCGCGACGCGCTGAATGGTCTTGCGGTAATAGACGGTGGTCATGCCGGCATCCGGATTCACGTACCAGAGCAGGCGCACATCGGCCCGCAGCCAGTCCGCAATTTTGCGCTCCACCTCGGTGGCACGGTCCGAAGGCGAAATCACCTCAATGACGAAGTCGGGCGCCGTTGTCGTGGTCGGTTGCCGAAAGTCACTGGGAATGCGTTGGATGTCGTAGAAGGCAACATCCGGGCCGCGGGCATGGTACACGCTGCCCTCAATACTGACCAAAGGATCTCCGCCGACGACGGCGCCGAGGTCGTGGTCCAGGACATAACTCGTGAGGAGGTGCGCGATCGCGTTAAGGATAAAGCCGTGATACCACGTCGGCATGTCCCACTCCACGATCTGCCCATCCACGAGCTCGCGCAACTTGCCATCATCGGGGAAAGCATCCAGATCCGCCAACGTATAGCGTCGAAGCCGTGTTTGCGCTGCTACCATCGCCGTGCTCCTGTCGCTACCGAGCGCGTCACCATAAAGCGAAGTATAGCCGTATAGGGCGGCAGCGGCCTTACTCGATCTGTAACGTCGTCTTGGCGGTCATCGTTATGGAGCCCCGACCGAGCATCAGGCTGACCAGGGGTTGGAAGGTATAGCTGGCCTGGAAAGTGACGGTCGCGCCGGTCGGTACACACAAGGTGGCGTTGGCATTGGAGTCGTAGGCGGCAAGGGTGAAGTTGGCGTTGGTGAGCGGGGCGCTACTGCCGCTCAGGGCAGTGGTGTCGAGCCCCAGGACCGACGCTTCGGCGACAGCGGACTGCACGATGGTTTGCGTGTTGCCGGTCGAACCGCCGACCAGGCACGGCTTGGGTACCGACGAGGTGGGGAAGAGGATCGCGATCGTCTGGCGGGCGCCTTCCGAGGCCACATTCTGTAAGGCAGTGTAGGCCCAGAAGGCCCGGCAGGCATCCAACAGCCCGACCGTCAGCATGAGCAGCAGGGGCGTGAGGAGGGCGAACTCCACGATGGCCTGGCCGGCGGTTGGCCGCCGCCGACCGGGTATCCGCGTGTGCGCGTCCAACTCTCGCCCCTCTTCTTGCTAATGGATCAGCTTGGCGCCCACCAACGGCACGTGGCTGGTGTCGTACATGATCGTCACGTTGGCGTTGCCCGTGGTGTAGAAGACATCAACCACCGCCGCACCGTCAATCTTCAAGGTGCCGCCGCCGTAGGTCGGCCAGGTACACGTCGGGGGGTCGTCGGTAGCGCAGCTAGGCGGCGTGCCGTTGCCGTCCATAGCACCGTCGTCCGTGCCGAAGACGAGAGCACTGCCATTCCCGGCGGGACTCCAGCTGGTATTCGTCACGGCCACAGTATTCCTGCTGTTTCTGGGGACATCATTCTGGTTGTGGGCGTAGACCGTGCCGATGAGGGCGATCACGCCGCTGTCGCCAGGGCAGACTTTGAAGCCGATGTGCGCCGGCGCCGACCGGCTTTGGAAGAGCACCAGATTGGTGAAGGGACCGGAATTGGGCGCCGACAGCGTGACGCTATTGGGTCCAGTAAAGATGAAGCCGTAGACATTGACGCCGCTGCTACTGCCGATGTACGGCTCGTTGAGCAACGCCCCACCGTTGTTGGCCTGACTATTGTCGGTGCAGACGTTCGACGGATTGATCTGGCCCTGCGAGTAGAGCAGCACGTCGTTGCCCGTCAGAGTACCCTCGAAGACGGCCCCGTGCGGGAAGATGTAGACGCCGGCTACGCTATTGCCGCAGTCATTGAGGATGGTGATGCCGGTGAAGATGGCGGGACCGTTGCTGTTTCCTTGATAGATACCAGGCGTCCAGACGCCGTTGGCAAAGCTGGCCTGGGTGTTGACCGTTGCGGTACCGCCCGAACAGGCCGCGCTGGCATTCACCGGTTCCGCGATCTTCGCTAACGGGTCAGGGTAATAGGCGTGCCCGGTGGCAAGACTGCCATAGTTGATAGTCGTCGTCCCCGAGCTGTACATGCCGTAAGCGACGTTGCTGCCGACATTGCCCCGGAAGTGCCCGTCAAAGGGACTCGGTGAAGCCGTGATGAACTGCCCGGCGATGTTCATGGTGCCACCCTCTTTGGCATCGACCACGTCGGTGTAGGTGCCGTTGGCATCAGAGATGATTGAGTGAGGACAGATGTGGTTGCCGGAATCGAGTGCCACGATGGCCGGCGCCGAGCTGCCGCCGATGGCTGCTCCACCCGTGGAGGAGTTGATAGCGCCAACGGCCCCGCCGCTGGCGGAAACGTTGATCACCTTGCTGCCCAGAACCTGCTCGAAGAAGTTGTGTGACTGAACGCTGGGGGTGATGAGGACCCCGGCCGCGCCCGGCGGGACAATATGGCCGACATTGTTCACCGCGATGCCCGTGGAGGTGCCGTCGTCTTTGATGTAGGTCGCTACCCAGGTGGCGCCGCTTATCGGGGCATTAGCGGTGACAAAATCCGTGACGATGCCGGCTACCTGTCGATCTGTCGGTGTGCTGTGATCGCCCAGGTACTGGGCTACCGCCAGCGATCCCAGATCGGCAGCGTTCTGGAGGTCGCGCCGGGCGACGTAGCCATTGCCGATATCCAGCACGAGGGCGATGGACCCCAGCAGCACCGGCAACATGAGTGCAAATAGCACCATGGACTGGCCCCGCTCCCGTCTCTTGCCTGTCATGTGCGCACTACCTTTCCCTACTCTGGTGCCTATCCCGACGAACAACGCCAGGCGTCTGGTTACTGACCCGGTACGGCGGCTGCTGCCGAGTAGCCGATGGTTTTTGTACCGAAAAAGCCGGAGGCCGGCGACAGGGTGTCGGTGACCGTAACCTGCGCCATCTTGAAGTTAGACTGGGATCCGGTCACTTGTGCCCACGTCATGGTCACGGAAGTTGGCGCCCCACTGGCGAGCACTCGGTAGCGCGCGCAGTCTTGCGCGTCGGTGATGCTACTGCCACCCCCGGAGCAGCCGGCCGGCAGGGGATTGGGCGACTGCATATAGGCGGCGGCGGCCAGGGCGCCCTCCCGCGCCACATTCCGCAACATGATGGATTCTTGCAACATCTGCGACCCTGCAACACCGATCATGGCAATCAACAGGACGATGGGTAAGAGCAGCGCCATCTCCACGATCGCCTGGCCGCGCAGTCGTTGAGCACGCAGCACACCACTGCCCATCCGTCCCTGGAGAGCGCCACGACCAGATAACACGCCGACCTCCCAGTCGCCTATTACACTGTGACCAATCTACGCAGCGGCGCTGACGATTCGCTGACGAAACTGCCTGACGCAGGGGTACATTCGCGGTGTGCCTGGCTACGCCATGCGGCCTACAGCAGCACGCCGTTCGCTGACATTCCACTGACCGGAGTCATGGTTTATACTGACAACAGTAACCAAAAGTAACCCGCTGCCAGTAGCCCACTGATGCCATACCAGTGGGCGCAAGAGTGTCCTAGACTGGCAGTGGACGTTTAGGTTAGGTAACAGATGGCGGGCACGCGGCGTTGTCGGTCTCGTGGTCAGGCAGTGGTGGAGCTGGCCATTATCATGCCTTTTTTTGCGCTGTTGGTGTTGGGCGGTCTGGACGCCGGACGCGCCTACTATTACACCACTGCCCTCAACGGCGCGGCGCGCGAAGGCGTGCGGGTCGGCTCAGATCATATGGTCTGTAGCAATGCAATCACGGCGGGCGTCGACGCCGCCCTGCCGGAAATCACGCCGGCCAGTCTCACGATCACTTCAACCTGCGCCTCCTGCTACGGCAGCGGCCCCGCCTGTGGCGCCAGTTTTCACCCAGGTTCTTCTGTGCCGCTCACCGTGACCGTCGTCGTCACCTGGCAGTTTCGACCGGTCACGCCGCTGTTGGCAAACTTCCTGCCGGGCGGAGTGGCGACCCTTACTGGTACGGCCACCGGGCCGGTCATATGAACCAACCTGGAATACGACACGGGGGCCAGGCGATTGTCGAGTTCGCCCTCATGACTCCGGTCATTTTTCTCATGCTCTTCGGCGTGCTGGACTTTGGACGAGCGGTGGCGGACTATGTTGCCCTTTCGCACGCAACGTACGAGGGCGCTCGCGCGGCAGCACTCATGCCTGCCACGCCGCCGGGCACGATTCCCGGCAGTTCGACCCAGGACATCGCGGCGGGGAACGCGGTCATCGGTGTCGTGCAAAGCCAGGGCGGCATCTTTGACCCGATCTCCCAATCGCAGGTCAACGTCGGCTTTTCCTGGTGCATCCCCAGTATCGGCGTGAATAAAGAGTGCCGGACGGTGAGCGTCACCAAGTCTTTTACGCCAGTGACGCCGCTCCTCAGCAATATCGTCGGCACGTTGTACATGACAAAGTCGTCCATGGCAGTGGTACAGGACTAGAGAGGTGAGCATGCACACACGGCAGCAGCAGCAGCAGACCTCCGGCGAGCACGGCCAGGCGATCATCATGCTGGCGATGACGCTCGCCGTCATGCTCGGCATGCTGGCGCTCTCGATCGACATTGGACAGGGCTACACGATCAAGCGGCAGCAGCAAAATGCCGCCGACGCCGGCGCACTCGCCGGCGCCTCCATCGTCAGCGAATACGGCAGCAATGGCTACAACGCCGATGTGCTCAATGCCGTACACACGGTGGTGGCGGGCAACGGGGCGAGCAACCCGGTCGTGCTGTACGTCGATAGTAATGGCGTGCCGGTGGCCACGGTCGGCAGCAGCGGCACGATACCCGCCAATGCTGCGGGTGTTTCCGTCGAAAGCGCCACGTCCTACCCGCGTATTTTCGGGGGCGTGCTGGGGTCGGGCAATATCAACGTCAGTGCCGGTGGCATCGTGGTCGCGCAGCGGGCAGCAGAGCCGTCCACTTACCGGGGAGACCTTGTACCGCTCGGTATTCCCTTGATGGACTACCAGACCGACACGTCATACAACCTGTGGGGCCCGCAGTACGCTCATAACTACCCGGCGATTCCCAATAGCTGGAAAGGTGTTATGGATTTCTCGTCCAGCGACACCGCCGGACCCGGCTACTCTCCCGACCCGAGCTGCAACTCGGATACCCAAAACTGCCACCTGGCGTGGTCGACCAACGGCTATGGCGGCACCCTTGGCGTCGGTGACACCATGACGCCGGATAATGGTGACAAGGCGGGTTGGATAGAAAATCCCGGTGCCAATCCCTACAGTGGCATCGTCACGAATTGCAATAACCAGGGTACAAGCGACAGCGGCGGGGCCTTCGGCATCTTCGTTATCCCGATATTCACGAATAATCCCCCGAGCACCAGTACTGTGCTGATCGCCGGCTTCGCGGCCTTCAAGAGCTATTGTGCAGGCATTGATTCGAACAGCTTCTTCGGAGTACCGGTGCCGTTGCCTGGCAGTTTCAGCCTATCCGGTACGCCTGCGCCAAGCGGTCTCGGTGGACCGATCGCCTTCACCTACATCACCGGTGGCTTTCCGACCCCTGTCGCCACGAGTACGCCGCTGCCGGCAGTTACCCCTGTCCCCAGTGCAACACCGACGCCGCTCGCCACCAATACACCAACCGCGACGCCAGTTCCCTCCGCCACGGCAACAAGTACGCCCGCACCGAGCGCCACCGCCACAGCGACCAGCACAGCCACGCCGGTTGGAACGGCGACCGCGACGGCAACAGCCGGTGGGCCGACGGCAACACCGACGACCGCACCGACAGCCACAGCCGCACCGACAGCCACAGCCACACCGCTGCCGACGGCCACGCCCACCGTCACGGCAACGCCGACCAATACGGCAACACCGATGCCGACACCAACCTCAACCGCCACCGCGACGGCCACAGCCACGCCAACGGCAACGGCCACACCTTGCACGCAACTGCAGATCTCCGGGCCGAGCTTCTCAGAGCCAGGGCACTCGGGAAACTTCACGGTGACCTGGAGCACGAACGTGAACGCCACCACAACACTGCGCTGGGGCACTGCCAGCGGGTCTTACCCGAACACGGCAACGGTGTCGCCGGATGGCGCCGCGACCTCGTTCACAGCGCAAATCGACGCCGGCTCCAACTCGAATGTCTCCTATGTGATCACCGCGACAGTCGGGGGTGTCTGCGGCAGTACGGTGACGGCCAGCGGCGTCTTCTATGGATCGTGAGGTGCAAGAGGCCCAGCATCGACTGAGCCGTCAACGAACTTCGGTCCACCACGGTGCCGACGCACGCCTGGCGACTAAAGTCGCGGCTATACCAGGCGAAGTCCGCCTTCGCGGACTACGTCAGCCCGCGCAGGCGGGCTTCGCTCCCCGTAGGCGCGACTTCAGTCGCCGGCCATCTGCTCACATGAACTGGCCCACACTGGGTCGACGCCCCGCTCGCTCAACGGTCCTGCTGCTGCCGCCCGGTTCAGCGCCGGGCGGCAGCAGCAGGGTAAAGCAACTGCCGGCGCCTACGGTGCTTTCGGCCGTGATGTGGCCGCCATGTACGTCGGCGATGCGCCGAGCAATCGCCAGGCCGAGGCCGGCCCCGCCCAGGGCGCGTGATTGAGCTTTGCCCGCGCGGTAGTGGCGTTGGAAAACCTGGGCCAGTTCCTCGGCTGGGATGCCGGACCCGCTATCGCGGACGGCCACGGCCAATTGACCATCCAGCAGCGCCACGGTGACCTGCACCCGGCTCTCCGGCGCGCTATGGTGTATGGCGTTTTCTACGAGATTGATCAGCAATTGTTCGAGCAACTCTTGCGACCCATCTACCCAACCGTCCGACGTCGCCTGCAATTCCAGGCAGACATCTCCGGTGCTGGCCGCACTCCGGCAGAGGCGAATTGCCTCCTCAGCGACGCAACAAAGCGAGACCGCCGTGCGCTGGAGCGGCCTTCCCTCTTCTACCTTGCTTAAAAGGAGAAGGTCGCCGAGCAGCCTGGCAGTGCGGGTCGCTTCCGCGAACATATCCTCCACCGGCTCCCGTAACGTCGGAGCCAGTGCCGTATCGGCTAACAACACCGCCGCGTTGCCGGCGACGGAGGTCAGGGGCGCTCCCAGTTCGTGGGCCACATCACCGACAAATTGGCGCTGGCGTTCCAGCGCCTCCGCCAGTTGGCGACGTGTGTCAAGCAGATCGCCCAGGGTCTGGTCGAGCCGGTAGGCGACAAGAATCGGCACGGCGAGCAAGGGCAACGACCAGGGAGCGGTCACCGCCACCAACGCAGCGAGCCAGCCGAAGGTGAGCAACGTGAGATAATGCGCCCAGACCGACCGCCAGGTTGAGGCGACCGTCGCCAACCAGCTCTTCCTCTGGGCCAGCGCGGTCATCGTGGCAGCCAGCAAGGTACTGATCAGGAAGTAGCCGAGGCCGGCGGCAGCCAGGGCCGCCATGGCGCCGGGAACACCCGTCGCCATACTCTGGATGGCATGGTAGAGCGCACCAGCGCCGACGGCCGTGAGCAGATGCTGGGCGGCATTGAAGAGCGCGTTCCAGGGACGGCGGCGCAACCAGAGGTTGTGGCTCAGCGCACTGGTGTAGGCGATGACACCCGCCAGCGCCGGCGCGAACAGCAGGGCGGCGCAAAATAGCGGGGCGGCGCCCAGATGAATCTTAGTGCTGGGTCCCAGTCGGACCGGGCGCACCCCAAAGACGATGGCCACTGCCAGCAAGAGCGGGACCAGGGCGACCAGATAGGGTTGGTTCGAGAACGTCTTCGGCGCGACTGCCAACTGACCGAGACACGCTGTCAGCAAGCCGCCGCCGATCGCGCTGAGCGCCACGAGCCATGTCGCGGCGGCGCGCGGTAGCGCGGCCAACATGTTGCCGTTAACGGCAGGGCGTGCCGCGCCTCCAGTCGTCATGGCGCCGGCTCGCGCACAACGTAGGCGGCGCTGCGCCCGAATGCGCGCAGCGTGTGCAGCAGCGGCGCTTCAGTATCCTGCTGCAACTTGCCGCGCAGCCGGTAGACGTGAACCTCGACGCGGTTGGATGTTGTCGCGGCGCCGGTGTCGCCCCAGAGGCGCTGGGCGATCGTCTCTTCGTCGAGCGCTTGACCTTTATGTTGGAGCAGCAGCAGCAGCAGCCGATACTCGGTCGGCGTCAGGGGCAACTCGCGACTGCCACGCACCACCCGCCCGGCGTCGACATCCAGCAGCAGGTCACCGCAGTGCAGCAGTGGCTGACCGCCGGCACGGATGCGCCGACTCAGCGCTCGCACATGCGCCAGCAACTCGCTCAAAGCGAAAGGTTTGACCAGATAATCGTCCGCCCCCAGGTCCAGGAGCAGCACGCGGTCGGTCACCTCTCGTCTGGCCGAACGGTATACACCGACCAGAGTGCAACGACGATCCAGGTCACAGTACTGGTTCCCAACGCGCCGGACGGTTCGTTTCCGATCCGGGTGACCGCCGGCGCAGGCGAAGCGCAGGCGAAGGTCACCCAGGATGGCGTTGCCGGCTCCCCCTTGCTGTTGGCCTTGCCGCTTTCCGACGATTGACGCGGCGCGGCGTTTCTGCTTCTGCATCGTACACCCTATACTGGCATGCGGAGCCATAGCGTCGGCGTGGCAGCCCACCCTTCTGTCGGACAGCGCCGCGGATGCCGGACCGTCGAATGGATGCATTGATGCCTGCCAATGGTGCGACGCCGTCTGGCCCCAAGGACGACGCTGCGTCCGTGCGTCTGGCAGAGGCGGAACGCGCGCGCCGCGCTGCCGAATCACAACTCCGTATGCTCCTGGAGACGGCGCCCGACGCCATCATCACGGCCAGCGCCGATGGCGTCATCCTCCTGGCGAACCGGCGGGCCGAGGACCTCTTTGGCTACGAGAAGAGCGGCCTGGTCGGCGCCCCCTTCACCCTCCTCTTCCCTGAGCGTTTTCGGGCCACGTACGAAGCAGGCTTTCGGCGCCAGGTGGAGACCGTCGGGCAAAACCTGGTCGGGCGAACGGTGGAAGTGCTGGGGCTCCGTCAGGACGGCGCCGAGTTCCCCCTGGAGCTTTCCGTGGCTGCCTGGCAGGTGGCAGGCGACACGTTCTTCAGCGCCAGCATTCGCGATGCGACCGCGCGGAAGCGGGCGGAAGCGGCGCTGGAGTGGCAATACCAGGAAGCCATGAGCGCCCGCCGGGAAGCCGGCGCGATCCTCGATGCCACCAGCGAGGCCATGGTGTTGCTCTCGCCCGAGGGGCGCATCATCAAGTTCTTCCGTTCCGGCCACCGGTTGGTGCGCGAGGCCGGGGGAACGGGACTGGGCCTGACGATCACCCGTTCCCTGGTGGAGCTACATGGCGGCCAGATCCTGGTCCGCAGTACCCCCGGTCATGGCTCAACCTTCTCCGTCCGCCTGCCAAGGACGGCGGAGCCACTCACAGCGCCGGCCCCGGAACGGAAGCCGGAACGCCCGGTGGCCGGGAGCCGCGTGCTGGTCGTTGATGATGAGCCGGCCATCGCCCAACTGATCCGGCGCTACCTGGAACGCGGCGGCTATGAGGTGCAAGTCGCCCACAGCGGCAGCGAAGCCTGGCGTCTGGTCCGGCAGCAGCAGCCGGACTTGATCACTTTGGACATCAACTTGCCCGACGTGGACGGGTTCACCGTGCTGGAGTGGCTCAAGAACGATCCGGCGATGGCGGCCATCCCGGTGGTCTTCCTGTCGATTGACTCCGACGAAGGTCGCAGTATCCGGCTGGGGGCCATCGACTACTTGACCAAGCCGGTTCGGGAAGACCTGCTGCTGTCACGCGTGGCGCGAGCGCTGACCGACCGCCACTCCCACGTCATCATCGTTGCCGACGACGACGATGCTGCACGGGGCCTGATTGCCGGCCACTTACGGCGGGCCGGCTACGAGGTGCGGGAGGCGACCGATGGCCAGGACGTGTTGCGCCTGGCGCAAGAGGGCCACCCCGACCTTATCCTCCTCGCTATTCAATTGCCGGGGGTCGATGCGGTTGCCGCCTTGCGTGCCTTGCGCGCGGCCGACGCGACGCACGGGCTGCCCGTCGTGATCATGACCGCCTCCCCGGCCCTGCTGGAGAACCAGCGCGCCGCCATCGAAGCACTCGGCGGCCTGGTCCTGGCAAGCAAACCCTGTACGCCGGAGGAGTTGGCGGGTATCCTGAGCCATCGTCTGGAACGGGAGCGCAGTTCGTGAATGCCGCCTTACGGCTGGTGCATACGCTGCACCAGCGTGTTGATCTCTACGCTGGTGAGCAGCCACTCTTCACCTACATCTACGAACCGGACACCGCCCAGCGGGAGTCGCCGCAGCCGTACTTCCACCCGCTGCGCACCCTGGCCGGCGAGGTCGTGACGATCTACCGGCCGCACGATCACCTCTGGCACAAGGGTCTGACTATGACCTCCGCCCACCTCTCCGGCGAGAACTTCTGGGGCGGGCCAACCTACGTCCGGGATCAGGGCTACGTCCAACTGGCGAACAACGGCAGGATGCTCCACCGCTCCTGGGACGACGTGCGCTGCGACGCCGATACCGCCCTTCTGCTGGAGCGCCTGGAATGGCTGACCCAGGCGGGCGAGACGTGGATCAGCGAACACCGCCGGATCAGGGTGACCGAGGTGCAACAGGAACACGGGTATTGGAGCCTGGACCTCAGTTTCGACCTGCAGAACGTGCGCGGCGCGCCGTTGACCTTCGGCTCACCGACGGCCGCCGGCCGGCCGGCCGCCGGCTACGGTGGGCTGTTCTGGCGCGGCCCCCGCTCGTTCCTGCACGGCAAAATCCTTGCCGCCGATGGCTTGAGCGGTCCGGAGGTGATGGGCCAGTCTTCCCCCTGGCTGGCCTACGTCGGTCGCCACGACGGCAGCGCGCGAGCATCCACGATCGTCCTGCTGGACCAATCGAGTAACCCGCGCTATCCCACGAAGTGGTTCGTGCGCCACGACCCCTATGCCTGCGCCAGTTGCGCCTTCATGTTCGACGAGCCGCTGACCCTGGCGCCCGAAGAAACGTTGACGCTGAACTACCGCGTGGTCGTCGCCGATGGCGCCTGGACGGCGGACCGGGTGGAGGAGTACCGGCAGGGGTGAATACCCAGCTACTGCACATCGCATTCGCCCCTGGAGAGGGCGATCGGGAGGGTACAGCAATGGCAGTCTTGTCGCAACTCAGCGAGCTTGAGCTGTTCTTGATGACCGTGGAGAACGACGAGGAGGATTCTCCCTGGATGGTGATGGCCGACCTCCAGGTCCGAAGCGTGGACCTGCTCAAACCCATCCTGCTCTTGCATGCCGAACAGCACCGCCTGCCCTGGTACGTCGCCTCCTACTTACTGATCACGACGCCGCGACCGATCGGCGACCGCACCCTGGAGGCGGCGCCGGACCTCCTGGTGGCGCAAGCGGCGGACGTGCTGCGCACCTCCTGGAGTGTACTGGCGGAGGGGAAAGCGCCCGAGTTCGTGCTGGAGGTGTCCTCCGGGAAGAGTTGGGGACGGGACTCCGGGGAGAAACCGCGCATCTACGGCTCTATGGGCGTGACCGAATATGTCATGTTCGCACCGGAGCGCAAGGATGGACCAAAACTACTGGGCTGGCGACGCGACGACGCTGACCAATTCGTCCAGTGGCATGTGGACAGCCATGGCGTGCTGTGGTGCCGGACACTCGGTGGGTTGGGCCTCTACGTCGAGGGAGGGCTGTGGCTGCGGGCGCAGGACGTTACTGGGCGGCGCTTACCGACGCCGGGCGAGCTGATGCTGGTAGAGCGACGCCGGGCGGATGCCGAGGCAACCGCCCGCGCTGACGCCGAACGCCGGGCCGCCGTGGACGCCGCCGCGCGGGCGGCGGCTGAAGCCGAGGTGACACGACTGCGCGAGGAACTGCGTCGGCTACGCGGGGACCAAGAACCCAGCAAATGACGGTAGTGGTCAGTTTGCTTCAGGGAAGCGTCTGATGGCAGCGGTCGATGCCGTCAGCCTGGAGGTCTTCCGGCATCTCTTCAGCGCTGTGGCCGAAGAGATGGGGGCGGCACTGGGACGTACCGCCTTCTCTCCGAACATTAAGGAGCGCCGTGACTACTCCTGCGCCGTCTTTGATGCTGACGGGCGGATGATCGCCCAGGCGGCGCACATTCCCGTACACCTCGGCAGTATGCCGGCCTCCGTGCAGGCTGCCCTTACCCTGGCCCCCTTTGCGCCGGGAGATGCGGTGTTGCTGAACGACCCCTATGCCGGCGGTACCCATCTGCCGGATATCACCCTGGTCACGCCCGTCTTTGCCGACGAGCAGAGCGGGCCGCTGCTCGGTTTCGTCGCCAGCCGCGCCCACCACGCCGACATCGGCGGCATGGCACCCGGCTCCATGCCGCTCTCGACCGAGCTGTATGCCGAAGGACTGATCATCCCACCGGTCAAGCTGTTCGATGCCGGTCGGCGCAACGATGGCATTTGGCAGTTGCTCCTGGCCAACACGCGCACGCCGGAGGAACGCGACGGCGACCTGAGCGCGCAGATTGCTGCCGCGGCTGTCGGCGTGCGCCGCCTGCGGGAACTGACCGAGCGGTATGGCCACGACACGGTGGCCGAACATTCCACCGCCTTACTGGCCTATGCGGAATCGCTCACGCGCGCCACCATCCGCGACCTACCTGATGGCACGTACCGCTTCACTGACTATCTGGACGACGACGGCCAGGGCAACCAGGACCTCGCCATTCAAGTCGCGCTGACCATCACCGACGACACGATGACGCTGGACTTCACCGGTAGCGCCCCCGAATGTGCCGGCTCGCTCAACGCTGTGGCCGCCATCACGCGGTCGGCCTGCCTCTACTGCCTACGTTGCCTCATGGGCCCGGACGCGCCTACCAACGACGGCTGCTTTGCCCCCATGCGGTTCATCCTGCCGGAAGGGAGCATCGTCAATGCCCGCCGGCCGCGCGCTGTCGCCGCCGGTAACGTCGAGACATCGCAGCGCATCGTCGACGTCGTCTTCGGCGCACTCGCCCAGGCCGCCCCCGACCGAGTGCCTGCCGCCGGGCAGGGAACCATGAACAACACGCTGGTCGGCGGTAGAGATCCACACACCGGTCTGCCGTTCACGTACTACGAGACGCTGGCTGGCGGGAGCGGCGCCTTGCCTGACCTGGACGGCCTCTCCGGGAGGCAGGTCCACATGACCAACACACTGAACACGCCGGTCGAAGCCCTGGAGACCGCCTATCCGCTGCGTGTCCTGACCTACGCGCTACGACGCGATTCCGGCGGCGGTGGCATGTGGCGCGGGGGCGACGGCATCCGGCGCGAACTGCAATTCCTTACTCCGGCGATCGTTACGGTCATCAGCGAACGCCGTCGCCACGCCCCCTACGGCCTTGCCGGCGGCGAGGCAGGCCTGCCGGGCAGCAACCGAGTACAACGGGCCAACGGAGAGGTGCGGGATCTCGGCGGCAAGGCAACCGTTGCTGTCGTTCCCGGTGACGTACTTATCATCGAGACACCCGGCGGCGGCGGGTGGGGCACGGCGGACGAGAGGCGCCGGCGAGCGCAGCGAGACCGTGGATGACGAACGACGGGGATAGGGAGTTGGGAAGCGAGGAAACCGTAGCGGGCGCGATCGACCGATTCCTGGCGGACCTTGCCATAGGCAAGTCGCCGGCAACGGTTTCGACCTATCGGGCCGCCCTGCGCCACTTCCAGGAGGGGCTGACGGGCCCGCTCTCCAGCCCCGGCCGCAACGGCCGCCCATCGGGTCCTTCCCCCAAAGATCAGCCCTCCTCCCCGCATCGCCCGATCCCTCTCGCCAACCTGGACGAGGAGCAGCCTATCGAGTTTGCCCGGCAGTTGGTGCGGGAGCGACCGGGGCTGCCGAAGACGACGCTGCTGACTTACACCACGGCCGTCATGCGCTTCTACGCCTACCTGCTGCGCGAAGGCTATCGGTCCGATCTGCCGTTGCCGCGCATCGCCGAGCGCCTGAAGGCCATGCGCGGCAAGCGCGTGCGTGGTCTGCCGCGGGTGCCGGAGGATGCTGTGGTGGAAGCGATCCTGGCCGCCGCGCGCCAGCGCCCCCCGCGCGACGAGCCGCACCAGGAGTGCATCCGTCTGCGCGACATTGCCATCATCGAGTGCTTGCGCGGCTCCGGCATGCGCGTTTCAGAACTGGTGGGCCTGCGGCGCAGCGACCTCGTGCGCAGTCAGCAATCCGCCCGCGTGACCGGCAAGGGCAGCAAGGTACGCATCGTCTATTTCACCCCGGCGGCCTGGCGCAGCCTGGACACCTATTTCGCCGCCCGCGCCGGCGCCGGCGCCGGCCGTTCCATTGCCTTGCAGCCGGTCTTCACCCGCCACGACCGAGGCGCCGGCGAGCACCTGTTGCCACTGTCCACCAAGTCGATCCGGCAGATCGTGAAGGAACTTGGCATCGCCGCCCAGCAAGAGGACGCCGGCGTCACCCCGCACCGTTTCCGTGCCTGGTTCGCCACACATCTCGTCGAAACGACCGGCGACCTTGCCGCCACGCAAGACCTGCTCGGCCACGAGTCCGCCGACACCACCCGCGTCTATACGCGCGTCGCCAGCCAGCGCCTCCGCGAACTGCACCGGCTGGCGTTCGAGGACGACAGCGCAGGCAGGCGCTAGCCGACCACACGGACCTTTGCGACTGCAAGGATGAGCACAAGATTCTGGCAACCTGCCCGCAGACCGGACGAAGAACTGTCGCCACGGAGACTGCGAGTATACTGGCGGCACGGGGGGGAGCAACATTCTGTGCATGCAGGTCTGGGCGCAAAGCGGCCGGGCGCGCGTCTACTGGTTGTCGATGCTGCCGGTGATCGATCGCGACTGGCGCCTGCTGCCGGCCACGGCGACCGTCCAGGCAACAAGCTAGCACGCGTATAATGGTAATCCGTCCAGTGAGGAAGTCCGCATGACGCCAGCTATGAAATACGTGCTCTTCTACGAAACCGTCGACGATTTCCGCTCGAACGCGCAGCTCCACTTCCCCGCTCACCGCGCCCGCTGGGCCGAGTTCCATGCGCGCGGCACGCTCTTGCTGATCGGCCCGTTTGCCGACGCTGAGGCCGGCGCGATGGCCGTCTTCACCACCCGCGAAGCCGCCGAGGAGTTCGCCAGGTCTGACCCGTTCGTCCTGCATGGCGTCGTACGCACATGGCACATCCGGGAATGGAACGAAGCGCTCGCCGGACCCTGACGCTCGCCGGACCCCTGCTGATGCGGTTAGCTCGGCGGAAACAACGCCAGCAACACCGCCGCCCCCGGCTCTTCCAGCATCGCGGCATGTGAGCTAGCGACCTCGCGCAGCCGCCAGCCACCGGCCTTCGCCCGCTCCCACGACAGATTCAGGGCCAGGGCGTCGAACTCCCCCGGCGCTTTGCCTACCGTGCAACGCACGTAGGTACGGGGCAGTGCCGCCGCTGCCGGGTTGCTGATCGCCAGTGGCTGGCTGAAGGTCTGCCAGGGCTGGGGCGAGTAGCGTGGCGTCAGGGCGGGCCAGGGGTCGGCGTTGGTGCTGCCCGGCCAGCGAATGCGCCAGCCATCGGGGCTGCGCCGCAGCGCTTCCTCCGCCATCTGCCGCGCCTGCGGCTGGAGCACGTCCAGCAGCGCTTCGCCATTGCCCGGCACGAAGGCATCCAGATAGACCAGATGGGCCAGCCGTTCCGGTACCTGCTCGGCCACGCCGGTGATCACCATGCCGCCGTAGCTGTGACCCGCCAGCACCACGTTATGCAAGTCGTCCGCCTCCAATAGGTTCACGATGTCGAGCACATGCGTCTGGAGGTCAATACCCGGATGCGCCAGGTGGACCCGTTCGCCGAGCCCCGTCAGCGTCGGCGTGTAGACCTCGTGCCCGGCGGCGGTCAGGCGACGGCGCACGTGCTGCCAGCGCCAGCCCCCCGTCCAACCACCGTGGACCAGGACGAATGTCGCCATAGCCGGTTTCTCCCGTAGTCCGTTGCCATCAGGCCGTGGCGAGCCGTGGCGTCCGGCAAAGCAGACGGCGCCCGACGACCAGCCATCGTATCAATCATCCAGTGCGATCAGCGCGCGTCCGACCTCGCCCTGTCCGTTGGCCCAATCGGCGGCGCGGAAAGCGTCGTCGATGCGCTCCAGCGGAAAAGAGCCGGCGAGCAACGCCGCGAACGGGTAGGCGTCCTGGCGACGCGCCAGCCAGTCTAGCGCCCGCGGGATCACCCAGCGGTCGTAGGAGAGCACGCCGAGCACGCTTTTGGGCGTGCGCACCAGGTCGTGCGGTACGATCTCGGCAGTGGCCCCGGCCACGATGTTGCCCATCGTGAGGTAACGGCCGCCCACGCGCAGGAACTCGATTCCCTCCCGCATCACGGCCGCCACGCCGGCGACTTCAACGCAAACATCGGCGCCCTCGCCGGTCCACGTGCGCACCTGGGCCACGCGGTCGGCGCGCTGCGGCGCCTCGCGCACGTTGAGGGTATGGTCGGCGCCGAAGCGGCGGGCCAGCGCCAGACGGGCCGGTACGGCGTCCAGCACGATGATCGTGCCCGCCCCCATGTCACGAGCCACGGCGATGGCGTAGAGGCCGAGGCCACCGGCGCCCTGGATGACGACGCTGTCGCCCAGCCAGATACCGATGCGCTGGAGGCCGTAAACCACCTGGGACAGCGCGCAGTTAACAGGGGCGACGAGCGCATCGGGCAGGCTGGCCGGCACGCGGTAGACCCACTGGTCGGGCTGGACGTAGTAGTAGTCGGCGTAAGCGCCGATGAAGTGCGGGTCGTCGTCGACCGTCAGCGCCTTGCGGCGACGGTAGCGATTGGGGCAGCCGGTGATGCCAGTCAGGCAGGCGGCACACTCCCCGCAGGGGATGAAATAGGCGAAGGTGACGCGATCCCCTTCCGCCAGCGGCTTGCCGGTGCTATCCCGTCGACGCTCGCTGCCGAGCGCCGCCACCACGCCCGTCATCTCGTGGCCGCCGACGCCGGGCAGCCCGGTCAGGCCGGCAACCTCACCGCGCCAGATGTGCAGATCGGAACCGCAAATGCTTGCCCGACTGAGGCGCACCAGCGCCTCGCCAGCCTGTGGCGGCCGCACCTCATACTCGCGCATCTCCATCGGCCGTCCGGCGCCGAAGGTAACTGCCACTCGCCCGCGCATAGAAGCCATCTCCCCCATTGCAATCGACGCCTGCGAAAGTCAGAACAGTTCATCGGGACGGCCACCGGCCATCGGGTTGCCCAGCGCTCAACCGCCGTTGGTGATAACGATGAGGTCCCGTAGCCAGGTCCAGCGTGTGTCCTGTCGCTGCACCGCGACGCTCCGGCAGTGGGGGCAGTGGGGGGAGTGCCCCTCGCAGAACCAGCGCGACTGCACCCAGCCGGTCTGACCGCAGTCCAAACAACGGATCCGGTCGCCCGTGAGCCAGCGCATGTTCGTCTCCTTCCGCAGCCAAAGCCGCTGCCGGAGCAGCATGGACGCAGTGCCCTACTGTGATCGTAACACGTTCTCGTTTCCGCCACAGCCAACAGACGGCCCGTATAATAGGTATCAGTACCTCATCCAGCGCCGGCACTGAGGGCAAAACGCCCGGTTGAGAGGAGCCGAACTGTGTGGTCTAGATCACGATTGGGGGCCCTGGCCGGCAGCGCCGGCGGGCTGGCGATGGTGCTGGCCGGTCTGGCACTGCAGCCGCTGGTAGGCCTGCCGACGATACCGGAGTTGCTGCAAGACCGCCTGGTCAAGCTGACACCGGGCGCGCTGTTCGGGCTGCTCATCGATCGGCTGCAGTATGCCGGTCGGCCGCTGCTGTATAGCAGTCTGCTCCTGCTGGAGTTGGTTGTCCTGATAGCAGTAGGTGTACTGGCCGTCACGCTGGTGGAAAACCGCGGCGCTGACGTGATGCCACCCCAGCGCAGTCGCCAACTCTGGCGAATCGTGATACTGGCGATCCTCCTGTGGCTGGCAATTGGTCTCATTGTCCTGCCCCTGGCGGGCCTCGGTCCGTTCGCTGCCGGCTCGCGCTTCGCTTCGGGCGTCATGTTCTGGGGCTACCTCCTGGAGTCGCTGCTGTTCAGCACGGTGACCTGGCTGGTGCTGACCGCCTTGGAACTTCCCGTCGCACCGGCCCAGCAACCGGAGCAGGCGGCGCCCGACCTGCGCCGTCGTGGCGTCACGGCCGGTATTGCGCTGGCCGCCGTTGCTACCCTGGGAGGTACGGCGTTCGGGCGGTATCAAGGCGAGCAGGTGAGCGCAGCGACGACCGGCGGCCCGTCTCCTGCCGATGCCTCGCTGCCTGGCGGCACGAATGGAACGGCCGGGACACCGGCCCCCACGGCGCCAGCAGCAGCACCGGTACGGGTATACGGCAGCGCTTCCTCAACAACAGCGACCACAACGCTCGCAGCTTCGGGAACTGCCGGTGGCGTGGCCGTAGGCTCGACTGCTGCAGCTACTGGTTCGACGCCTTTGCTCACGCCGACCGCCGCCTTCTACGTCGTCTCCAAGAACCTGGACGATCCGGTGGTGAAAGCGGAAGGCTGGCAACTCAGCGTCAAGGGTCTGGTGAAAGCGCCCCTCACCCTCAGCTACCAGGCACTGCAGGCGCTGCCTTCGGTCGAGCAATACCGCACCCTGGCCTGCATCAGCAACGATGTTGGCGGCTCGCTGATGAGCAATGCGCGCTGGCGCGGCGTGCCTTTGGCGGCGCTGCTGGATCAGGCCGGCGCCAACCCGAACGCCGCTTTCGTCCTCTTCGGCTCGGTGGATGGCTACACCGAGAGCCTGGCGATGGCGGTGGCGCGCCAACCGACCACCTTGATCGCTTACCAGATGAACGGAGCGCCTTTACTGGCCAAGCACGGTTTTCCGGCGCGCATCATCCTGGCCGGGCGGTACGGCATGAAGAACCCGAAATGGCTGACCGAAGTCACCGTGTCCGCCGACGACAAGCCCGGCTTCTGGGAACAGCAAGGCTGGGATGAGCAGGCAGTGGCGCGGACCACTTCCCGCATTGACGGCCCCCAGGACGGCGCCGGCATACCCGTGGGATCGATTGCCATTAGCGGTGTGGCCTATGCGGGTGATCGCGGCATCCAGCGGGTGGAGGTGCAGGTTGAGCCGGGCACGACCTGGCAAGCAGCGACGTTGCAGCCGATTACAGCCGTGAGCACGTGGGCAGCCTGGCGTTACACCTGGTCACCGCCGAAGGCCGGCAGCTACCAGATCAGCGTGCGCGCCACCGACGGCACGGGCGCTCTCCAGGCGGCGCAAGCACAGGATAGCTACCCGCTCGGCGCTACCGGCCTGCATACCATCACGGTGCAAGTTCGTTAGGTGGTCTACCTACGACTGGGCCGCTCAGGCGGCAACCCAGTGCGCCCAGGCCGACATACCCGGTTGAGCGGCTGCATCCTGACATACTGGGACACCTGCGCCCTTCCATTGGCGACCGTCCCCCGAATTGCAGGGAAGGTTTCTCCCGTCAGGGGGAAACCTGGCGAGCGGTGCGAGCCGGAAGGGGTCTTCCTCCACGCCTACAACGCCACGGCCGTCACGGACATTGGCGGCAAGGTGATCGTCAAGCCGCCATCGACAAGCCGAGCGCCATCGAAGCTCACCGGTTGGATCGCCTGAGGAGCGTCGAACGTGTTGTGGGCCTGCATCGTCGGTGCCGTCAAGACCGTGCCCGACACCGCGGACGGCTGATAGCCGCGCACGTCGCAGCGTAGCTCGGCTTTTTGGTGCGGATCGACGTTGCAGAACATCAGGTGCACGCGTCCGGCGGCGTTGCGGGAGGCCGACACGCTCACCTGGGGGATCTCCTGGTCGTAATGCCGGTACGGCTCGGTCTGGAGCACACATGGGACCAGTGTGGCGTCCTGGTGGACCTGGTACATGTCGAAGACGTGGTAAGTGGGTGTCGTCACCATCCTGGCGCCATCGGTCAGGACCAGCGTCTGCAACACGTTGATCGTCTGCGCGATGTTGGCCATGCGCACGCGGTCGGCGTGGGCATTGAAGATGTTAAGGTTGAGCCCCGCTACCAGCGCGTCGCGCAGGGTGTTCTGCTGGTAGAGGAAGCGCGGGTTGGTCCCCGGTGCCACGTCGTACCAGGTCCCCCACTCGTCCACGATCATGGCCACCCGCCGTTCCGGGTCATAGCGGTCCATGATCGTGCTGTGCTTCGTCACCAACTCCTCCATACGCAGGGTGTTGCGCAGGATGGTGAACCACTCAGCTTCACCGAAGTCGGTGGCTGACGCTTTGACCTGGCGGGCTGGACCGAGCCGGGTGTAGTAGTGCAACGCCAACCCCTGCATCTGGCGAGCGGCCTCCCGCATCAGCACCTCGGTCCAGTGGTAGTTGTCGTTGTTCGGTCCGCAGGCGATCTTGAAGATCTGATTGCCGGCGAAATTGCGCACGTAGGTCTGGTAGCGCCGGTACTCGTCGGCGTAGTACTCCGGGCGCATCTGCCCGCCGCAGCCCCAGTTCTCGTTGCCCACGCCGAAGAAGGGCAACTTCCAGGGATCATCACGCCCGTTGGCGCGCCGCCGGTCGGCCATCGGTGATTGGCCGTCGAAGGTGATGTACTCCACCCACTGCTGCATCTCCTGCACAGCGCCACTGCCGACATTGCCGCAGATGTATGGGGCGGCGCCGATCTGCTCGCAGAGGTCCAGGAACTCGTGGGTGCCGAAGTGGTTGTTCTCGGTGAGGCCGCCCCAGTGGGTGTTGACCATGCTCGGCCGCTGCTCGCGCGGTCCGATGCCGTCCTGCCAGTGGTACTCGTCGGCAAAACAGCCGCCCGGCCAGCGCAGCACGGGGATGGCAATCTTGCGCAGCGCCGCCACGACATCGTTACGGATACCGCGGGTGTTGGGGATGGGCGAATCCTCGCCGACCCAGATGCCCTCGTAGATGCAGCGTCCCAGGTGCTCGGCAAAGTGCCCGTAGATGTGCTTGCTGATGACCGGGCCGCCCTGGTCGGCGTTGATGATGAGTGATTGCACGCGCTGATCTCCCTGCGCTGTTCGGCCCTCCGTTGGCCTGCGTCGCCTTGGAATAGCATGGGGATGATGGATCGTCAAACGTGCGATTGTGTACGCGCTACAATCGGGCCAGTTCGGCCGGATGTACCGGAAGCAAAGGAGCCAGACCTTCATGCCCACGCTGCCCAATGTCATAGTCATCATGGTCGACCAGTTGCGCGCCACGGCGTTGGGTCTCTATGGCAACCCCCAGGTGTACACACCCCACCTGGATGCGCTGGCAGAGTCCGGGATCTGTTTCGACCAGGCGCACGCTGCCTGCCCGGTCTGCGTGCCCAGTCGTGTCGCGCTGTGGAGCGGTCGCTGGCCGCACCTCAGCGGCGCGCGCACGAACGGCATTGCAATGCCGGAGCACGAGCAGCACCTGCTGCAGCCGCTGAAGGAGGCGGGCTACCGCACTGCGCTGTTCGGCAAGAACCACTGCTTTACGCGCCAGCAACTCGGCCAGTGGTGGGATGTGGTCTCCGAGGTGTCGCACGGTGGGCCGCTCGATGATCGCGGTGATCCGCAGATCGCCGCGGCGCGCGCCTGGACCCGCCATCCCGACCAGAATCGCGCAGCTTATGCCGCCGGCATTAGCCCGTTCCCGGTGGAAAAGCACGGGACATGGCTGATCGCTGACGACACTGTGCGCTTCCTGGAGGAACACGCCGCCGCCGGCAGCCGCCAGCCCTTCGCCGCCTGGGTCTCGATCGCCGACCCGCACACGCCGTACCAGGTGTCGGAACCCTACGCCAGCCGCTACCCGCCGGAGTCCATCACCCTGCCGCCGCGGCGCAGCCCGGCCGAGACAGCCGCGCGCACCGAACGCGAGCAGGTCTTCTCGCATCTCCTCGGGGCCGACGAGGTCACCGATGAGCACCTGCGCTTCGTCACCAGCATCTGTTACGGCATGATTGCCGTCATCGACGACGCAGTCGGCCGCATCCTGAGTACGCTGGAGGCGCTCGGGCTGCGCGACGACACGGTGGTGGTCTTCCTGTCGGATCACGGCGACTACATGGGCGAGCGGCAAATGGTGCGCAAGACCATCGCCCTGCACGACGCCTTGACCCGCGTCCCGCTGCTGCTCTCCTGGCCGGGGCACGTCGCCGCCGGCCAACGCATTGCCAGTCCGGTCAGCCTGTTGGACGTGCTCCCCACGCTAACGAACCTGTTGGGGCTACGCCCATTGCCTGGGCGGAGCGGGCAAGTGTTGCCGCCCTGGGGGTCGGCGCGCCAGGAAGTCTACGCCGAGCACGGCACAGAAGAGCCCACGCCCACCTGGGAACTTGTGCGCTCGGGCAGGCTCGGCACCAGTGCCGGCCAGTCGCTGCCCTGGCAGGGCGGCGGCGGCCGCATGAAGATGGTGCGCAGCGCCGACTGGAAGTACATCTATGAGCCGAATGCCGGCTGCGAGCTCTACGACCTGCGTCAGGATCCGCACGAGCTCTGCAATTTAGCCCAGCGACCGGAACAGGCAGCGCGTGTGACGGCATTCCAGCAGCAACTGCTGGACTGGGCGATCGCCACGGAGACGACGTTGCCGCCGCTGGGCAAAGGCTCGGAATAGAGAGGGATACCCATGCCACCCAACCTGCTGTTCGTCTTCTGCGACGAGTTGCGCCGCGATGCCGTTGGTTACGCCGGTAACCCGGATGTGCAAACCCCGACCATCGACCGGCTCGCCGCCGAAGGGGTATCCTTTACGCAGGCGGTCGCCAACACGCCCGTCTGCACGCCCAGCCGGGGCTGCCTGCTGACCGGCTGCTGGCCGCAACGCCACGGCGCCATCAGCAACGACCTGCCGGTGGACCCGACGGCACCCTCCATCGCCCACGCCCTGAACGGCGCCGGCTACCGCTGCGGCTACATCGGCAAGTGGCACCTGGGCGGCATCCCGCGCTCGCGCTTCATCCCATCCGGCCCGGAGCGTCTGGGGTTCGACGCCTACTGGGCAGTCTGGAACTGCCATCACCAGTACATGCGTCCCCGCTATTTCCTCGACACGCCGGAGGCGATCCAGCCGGAGGGCTATGAACCGGCCATCCAGACCGACCTGGCGCTTGGCTTCCTGCGCGACCATCAGGAGAAGCACCCGCATCAGCCCTTCTGCCTATTCCTCTCCTGGGGTCCGCCGCACGGACCCTACCGGCCACTGCCTCCCGGCTACGAAGACCGTTACGACCCGGCGACGTTGCACCTGCGTCCGAACGCCGTGGATACCCCGCAGGAGCGCGCCGACCTGGCCGGCTACTACGCCCACATGACGGCGATGGACGACCAGTTAGCCCGCCTCTTGGCCGGTCTGGAACACCACGGCCTGCTGGATGAGACGCTGGTCGTCTTCGCCTCCGACCACGGCTCGATGCTCGGCTCACACGGCCTGCACAACAAGCAACTCCCCTACGAAGAATCCTGCGGTGTTCCGCTGGTGCTGCGCCGGCCGGCACAGCTAGCATCCGGCGCAACCAGCGACCTGCTCATCAGCATCGTGGACTATGCGCCGACGCTGCTCGGTTTGCTGGGAATCGCCCCCTCGTCGGCGATGCAAGGAAAGAACCTGGCCGCGTGCATCACGAATGGCGCAGCGGGGCCAACCAGCCAGTATCTCCAAGAGTTGCTCTGTTGCGATCAGGCCCGCCAGATACCGGTGCAGCCCTGGCGCGCGGTGCGCACGCGCAGCGCCACCTACGCCCGTGACGTGCATGGTCCCTGGCTACTCTTCGACAACGCAGGCGACCCGTACCAGCAGCACAACCTGATCGGTGATGCTGCCGCGACCGACCTGCATGCAGCGTTGGAGCAGACCTTGCAAGGCTACATGCTGGCGCTGCAGGACCCACTGGAGACGGCGGACGCCGTCCTCGCCCGCTACGGCAAGACAGCGGCGTGGGCGGAGCGGGATGCCTTCCTGCACACGGGTCGCCACATGGCTGGCGAAGCGCCGTCAGCGCCGGTACCCGTTACCGGGCCGGCAACCTCGTCTTGATGCTCTGGTGTCGCTTGCACCGTGGTATATCGCTTAGAATGAGGTACGCATGCCCCGTCCCAACTTTCTCATCGTCATGACCGATCAGCAGCGCGCCAATCATCTGAGCTGCGCCGGGCACCCGACGTTGCAGACGCCCAACCTGGACCGACTGGCGAGCGAAGGCGTGCGTTTCGCCAACGCCTACGTCAACAACCCGGTGTGCATGCCTTCGCGCTCCACGCTGCTGACAGGGCAAACGCCGCGCGGCCACGGCGTGCGTACCAACGGCATCAACCTCAGCCGGGACGTGCCGACCGTGACCGAAGCGCTGCGCCAGTCCGGCTATCGCACCCACGCTGTCGGCAAGATTCACGTCAACGTCTACGGTCTGACCAACGGCGTCGACCCGCAAACGCTCGCTCCGCCGACTTCCCTGAAAGCACCTGGATGTGGAGTCAGCGCCGCGTCGGCCACCTGCCGCTGCCCTACTACGGCTTTGAGACGGCGGAGGTCACGCTCGGCCACGGTCCCGCGGTGGGCGGCGACTACCGCAACTGGCTGGAAACTGTCCACCCGGAGGCCGTACCGCTGATGCGCTTCGAGGCCGGGGAGCGGCCAACCTCCGGCGCCGAGCAAGCGGCCATCCTCGACCTGCCGCCGGAACTGCACTACAACACCTGGGTGGCCGACCGCAGCATCGCCTTCCTGGAACAGCAGGCCGGGCACGACCAGCCGTTCTACCTGCACTGCTCCTTCCCCGACCCGCACCACCCCTACTGCCCGCCCCGCCCCTGGGCTGACCGCTACGCTCCAGCCACCATGCCCGCAGCAGCCCGGCGGGAAGGGGAACTGGATGACCTGCCCTACTTCTACCGCCAAACCTACGAGCAGGGCATGCAACTGAGTGGACGAGGCAGGGCCACGATGATCGCCGATGACCAGTTGCGCGACATCCAGGCGCTGACCTGCGCCATGGTCGGCTTCGTCGATGAGCAGTTCGGCCGGGTGCTGGCGACCCTGGAGCGCCTGGGCCTGCGCGAGAACACCGTCGTCGTCTTCACCTCCGACCACGGTGACATGCTGGGCGACCACTGGATGCTCAACAAAGGCCCCTTCCACTTCGACGGCCTGCTGCGCGTGCCGCACATCTGGAGCTGGCCCGGCCATTTCAGCAGCGGCGTCAGCAGTGACGCCCTGGTCAGCCTGCTGGACGTTGCCCCCACCATCCTCGATCTCGCCGGTGTCGCCCCACTGGAAGGAACAGCGCCGCCGCACCGAGAAACGCCGCAGGAGCTGCCGGCGCTGCCCGGCGCCCTGCTCTCGCCGCTCTTGCGCGGCGAACGCACGAGCGTGCAGGAATCGGTCATCGTCGAAAACGACGAGGACTACCTGGGCCTGCGCCTGCGCACGATCATCACCGACCACTGGCAGATGACGATCTACCCCGGCCAGCCTTTTGGTGAATTCTTCGACCGCCAGGAAGACCCGCAGCAACTCCAGAACCGCTGGACCGATCCCGGCCTGGCCGGGATCAGGGCGGATCTGACCAACGAACTGCTGCACCGCCTGGCGCTCACCGATAGCCGGCTCCCGCGGCGGCTGTGCCACGCCTGACGACGGCTCGCTAACGGAACAAACGGGCAGATAAGGCGGCGGTTCGGGTTCGTTTATCTGGGCGAGGTGTGTAGGGCATGACCTGGGCTGGCAGCGCAGCCAGGTTATGCCCTACACTGGAGCGCTCGGAGGACACGACAGCATGGCGCCGACCAGCACCCGCCCGGACTACGACCAGACGTTGAAGCGGCTATTCGCCCGTGCGCACGAGGGCATGCTGGCCTTGCTGCTGCCCGGCGCGCACTGGCTGGGTGAACGCTCCCCGGAGTTGACGGCGCGGCTGCGGCGGGCCGACCTCGTTTGGAACGTGGCGCTGGCCAGCGGCGAACGGCTGCTGTTGCATGTGGAGTTGCAGACCAAGCCGGACCATCTGATCGGGGAGCGCGTGGCGGAGTATGGCTTGCGCCTCTGGCGGCAGGCGCAGCTGCCGGTGCATTCGGTGGTGATCTACCTGCGAGAGCGCGGCGGCATCCCGGCGAGTCCCTTCGTGATCGAACGTGGCGGTGGCGAGGAAGGGTTACGCTACCGCTATAGCGTGATCCGGCTCTGGGAGGAACCGGCGGAGCAGGTGCTGGCGATGGCGGAGCCGGGGGCCTGGCCGTTGGCGACGTTGATGCGGGGCGAGCCGTTGGCGACACTGGAAACGGTGGCGGAGCGGCTGGCCCAGGCGGCGCTGCCGCCCGGTGAACGTGAGGAGTTGACGGGCCTTTTGGCAGTGTTGGCGGGGATGCGTGTGCCACGTCCCGTAGTGGAACAGGTGTTGAGGAGGAATCCGATGATTCGTGAGATCCTTGGCGAGTCCAGCGTCGCGGCGATCTGGCGCGACGAGGGGAAGGCGAAGTGGAAAGAGGTAGGCAAGGCTGAGGGCAAGGCCGAGGGTTTGGCCGAAGGGGAGGCTAAGGGACAGCGAACCTTGGTCCAAGCGTTGTTGGAGAGCCGGTTTGGGCCGTTGGATGCCGCGGAGGTGGCGGCATTGCAGGAGGCGAAGGAACCACTGCTGCGCGCGCTGGCCCCTTATATCGTCACCGACTCGCGTGAGCAGGTGCGCGCGCGGCTGGGTGTGGCGTAGGCTTCCTACGTGACGGATCGCTGGCAGATGACCGTCTACCCCGGTTGTTCCCACCAGGTGTTCAGTCGGGGGGGCGCCGCTGATGCCAGTCCGTCACCCGCTGATAGGCACAGCCAGCCCGCACGAGCGTCGCCTCTGCCCAGGGCTCCGACACCAGTTGCATCCCCAAGGGTAATCCCTCACCGGTAAAGCCGCAGGGCAGGGCTAGCGCCGGCAGGCCGGTAAGGTTGAACGGGGCAGTGAGGCGGTTGGTGGCGCCTGCTCCCGAACTGACGAGCGGCGCGGGTTGGCGGTCGGTGGGGGCCAGCAGGAGATCAACGCTGGTGAGCAAGGCGACACAGGCAAGTCGCATCGCTTCGCGGAGGCGCTGCGCTTGCAGGTAACTGGTGGCGGGGATCAGCAGGCCGGCTTCCAGGCGCGGGGCGACGGTGGGATGGAACAGTTCGCGTTGGCTCTGGAAGCGCTTGTGGTGAATCGTCGCTGCTTCCGACGGATGGATGGTCTCCATGAGCACCAGCGATTCACGAGCATACGGCAGGTCGACGTCGATTATCTCTGCTCCCAGCCTCTCCAGCGTGGCGGCAGCCGCATCCAGCGCCGGCGGGTAGTCCGAGTGCAGTTCCTCGATGAAGGGACCCTGTAGGCGCCCAATACGTAGTCCGCGCAGGCTACTGTTGCTCTCACTAAGGAAATCGGGGACTGGCACATCCACGCTGCGGGGGTCAGCGGCGTCGTAGCCCGCGAGCGCTTGCAGCAACACGGCGGTATCTTCGACGCTGCGCGCCAGCGGGCCGATGTGGTCAAGCGTCCAGGCTAGCGGCAGTACACCGCGCCGGCTGACGCGGCCGTAGGTTGGCTTGAGGCCAGTCACGCCGCAAAGGGCGGCGGGCAGGCGGATGGAGCCGCCGGTGTCGCTGCCGAGCGCGCCAAGGCACATGCCGGCTGCCAACGCGGCCGCCGAGCCGCCGCTGGAGCCACCGGGCACGCGCTCAAAATCCCAGGGGTTGCGCGTGGTCGGCGTGATTGTGCCCATCGCCAACGGGTGGGTCTGCGTCTTGCCCAGCAACACCGCACCGGCGGCGCGCAGATGGGTGACGACCGCCGCATCCTGGTCGGCCACATGCCCCGCAAACAACTCCGGAGCGCCGGCCAGGGTGGGTTGCCCTGCCACGTCGATCAGGTCTTTCACGCCGATGGGGATACCGTGCAATGTGCCGCGATCCCGTCCAGAGGCAAGCTCCGCCCCGGCTGTTCGCGCTGCGGCCAGCGCTTCGTCGCCCCAGACGCAAACCCAGGCGCCCACTCGACCATCCAGGGCGTCAATTCGCGCCAACAGCGCTTCCACCAATGTCTCAGGGCGCAGCGCGCCGGAGCGGAAGCGTCGCCCGGCTTCCGCAATCGTGAGGTAGGCGAGGTCATCCGTGTTGTTCATTGTTCGCCTCTCCGGTCGCCCGGTTGCGATCAACCGGTACCCATCGTGGCGTGACCCAGGGTTCCGTATCGACTGCGATTGGCGTCGACCAGATCACCTGTTCGATGCGCGCCAACTGTTCGGCAATTGCTCCACCGGCAGATTCCGGCAGCTTCGGTTCGCCATATTGCGGCCCAATGAGACCGGAAGGGTGCGCTGCACCGCCGTCTGTGTCGCTCACCATCCTTGTTCCTCCCGCTTGCTTCGTCAAGGGCGCTGTCGTTTATGGGTGTGGCGGCGGCGTCCCTCCCAACGGCACTACCGTGGGGGCAGCCGTCGGCTTCGCTGCGGCCGTGGCGGTCGGCGCTGGGGTCGGCGGCGGCGGCTGGATGGCGAAGGGTTGCACGGTTGGTGTCGCCGACACGCCCTTCAGTGCGGTGTTCACCTTTGCCACCAGCGACTTGGCGGCGTCGGCGGCACTCTGCTGTCCTGCCCAGAGCTTCTGCAAGTCGGGGTTCCAGGCGCCTTGCACCTGCGACCAGGCGGCAGTGCGCGGCGGCTGGTAGGCGAAGAGCAGGCTGCGCGTGAAGACGGCGTCGTCCACCGCCGTACCGGCGAACTTGAAGTCGGCCGACTCGGCGGCCGACCGGAGGGCCGGGACCACTGCGCCGGTCCTGGCCAGCAACCCCTGGGTCGTCGTGTCGGTGGCAAGGTAGCCGGCGAAGTTGCCGGCGACGAGCGGTTGCCTGCTGGACTTGCTCACCGCTACCAACGTGGCGCTGTAGGTGGTTGCATGCCCCCCCGGCCCCTGGGGCAGGTACGTCACCTGCCATTTGAAGCTCGCCGGCTTCAGACTGGCCAGTGTCGAGCGATCGCCGGCGATCATGCCGACCTTACCGCCCAGGAAGCTGGCCAGCGCTGTGCTCCCGCTGGTCACTGTCGGGGCGATACTGCCACGATGTTGCAGCCATAGGTCGGCATAGCGCTGCAGGCCGGTCGCGGAAGGCGTGTCGGTGAGTGTGCAGGTGGTGGGGACCAGATCGTCGTCAAAGACACTGCCGCCGGCCGCCCAGACCCACGGCAACCAGTCGAACGGGTCGGCGCCGGGCACAAAGCCGGTGTGAGTTGACATGCCGCTGATGGCGGTGGCGGCCGCCTCGAAGGCGGACCATTCGAAGGTGTCGCCGGGAGCTTTCAAGCCGGCTGCGTTGAACAGGTCGCTGTTGATGTAGAGCACGCGCGGGTTGTAGCTTAGCGGCAAGGCGACGGTGCTGCCGCCAATGGTAGCAAAGTCCTGCAGCAAGCTGTAGTCGCCGGAGAGATCCACCTTGCCGGCGCCGAGCAGGGCGGTCAGGTCGTCGAGTACACCTTGCGCGGACCAGGCTCCCAGACTGTCCCAGGGCACCGTGATGATGTCGGGCGCGGTATTCGCCGCCAGCGCCGCCGCCAGGGTCGAAGCGTTGGCGGCGCTCTGGCGATCCACCGTCACCGTGATATTTGGCGTCGCCTTGGCGTAAGCCGTTGCTGCCGCGTCGTAGGCATCCAACTCAGCGCTGCTGCCTGCGCCGCCGAATCGCACAGCCGTCTTGCCGCCGGGTGTGAACGTGGGTAAGGGACCAGGTGAGCTCGACGGTGTGGCTCCTGCGGTGCCGGCGGCCGTCGCTGTGGGGCCTGCCGTTGGGGTAGCGGTCGCGTTGGCCAGGGCCTGGGCCTGCTGTTGTTGCACCGAACCGGAAACTGTGCAGCCGGCGAGCAGGGACGCGGCAGCAATGATGGCATGCAGCACCGTTCGCCGTGTCCAACACCGTGCCACGTTTGCTCCTGTATCTCCCAAACCCTCACCGCCTTAGAGCATACCGCAACCACGCGGCTGCGACGTGGTGCATGGTGCGATGAGCGCGTTGAGGGACCATGCGGGCTGGGTACTAAGGAGCCGCGCAGCAATAACCCTGTCACTGTCAGCACCGCCACCAGGAGGGAGGGCGGGCAAAACTGCAAGAGTTATTCTTGCGCGGGTCCTAAGCATGTGGCCATAACTTTGGCATGGGCCGCTCCAGAGGGGATCGGCTGAAAAAGCATGCCTTTGTTCTGGTTACGTGCTTAGTCCGCGCAGGCGGACTTTGCAAGGTTAGCCGCGACTTTAGTCGCCGGGCCGTTGCACCGTCGTCACGCACGCCGCCTTAGCAGCGCCATAACTCGCTCGTGCTCCCGCCACCCGAAGGCGGCGGCAACGCGGGCAAAGGCGGCGCCACCAACCAGTCCGCCCACGACGAGTTCAACCAGATTCAGCAGCAGCGGCCGCAGCGGGAGATGGCTGATCGGCCACTGCACGAGCAAGGCGGCCAGCCCGGCGCTCACAGCGGCGACGAGCAAGGTGCTGCTGTCTCGCAGGAAGGCAGCATCCAGCAAGCCGGGCAGCTTGCGCTGCAAGAACAGGAGCAGCAACAGCGTCTCCAGCACTGCGGCGAGCGTCAAGGCCAGGGCGATGCCGCCGAGACCCAGGCGGCGCACCAACAGCACGCTCAGGGCAATGTTGACGGCGACGATCCAGAGGTTGATGATCAACGGTGTTCGGGCGTCCTGCAGCGCGAAGAACGCTCGCGGCAACAACTCATCGGCCAGTTGCGGGGCGACGCCCAGGCCGTAGAAGAGCAGCGCCGACCCGGTCAAGGCCGCATCGGCTGCACCGAACGCGCCGTGCTGGTAGATCAGGCCGATCAACGGCATGCGTAGCGCCACCAGAAGTGCCGAAGCGCCGAAGCCAAGGTAGAGCAGGCCGCGCAGCGCCGCGCGCAAGGTTGCCAGCAACGCCCGCGTGTCACCCTGGGACGCCATACTCGCCATGCGCGGAAAGGCGGCGGTGGAGACGGAGACGCCCAGCACGTTGATCGGCAGCAGCAGCAGCGTGTAGGCGTAGCCCAGCGCGGCTACACCGCCGGTGATGGCGGAGGCGATGGTGCGGCTGGTGACGGTGCCGCCGACCTGATTACTGGCCAGCGTGAGCGTGCGGGGGATCAGCATGCGCAGCACACGCCGAAAGGGCCGCCGGCGCCAGTGCATGGTGCGCTGGTAGTGGAAACCGTAGCGGTAGAGGACGGGCGCCTGCATGCCGGCATAGGCCAGAGCGCCGACCACGACGCCGACCGCAAGTCCATTGATGCCCATGCGCGGCGTCAGATAGATCAGCGCCGCGATCTGGAAGACGTTGTACACCACCGGCGCCCAGGCCGGAAACAGGAAGTGCTGACGGGCGTTGAGGATGGCGAAGGCGACGGAGCCGGCGCCGAACAGGAGCGGTTGCAAGAAGAGGATGCGCGTCAGTTGCACCACCAGCGCTTGCGTGGCCGGATCGAACCCCGGCGCCAGCAGCGGCGCCAGCAGCGGCGCAAAGATCGCCGCCAGGCCGCCCAGCACCGCCAGCAGCAACAGGACGCCGTTCAACACGGTGGCCGTCAACTCCCAGGCGGCATCTTCCTCGCCTGCGCCCAGCAGTTCCGCAAAGACGGGGATGAAGGCGGAGTTGAGCGCGCCGCCCACGACCAGGTTGAAGATGAAGTCGGGCACCGCAAAGGCCGCCTGAAAGGCGTTGGCCGCCGGCCCATTGCCGAAAGTAGCCGCCAGCAGACTCGTCCGCCAGAGGCCGAGGAGCCTGCTGCAGACGAAGGCGAACATGACCGTGAGGCTTGCAGAAAGGAGGGAAGGGCGGCGGGGGGAACGGGGGAACGGGGGAACGGGGGATGAGGAGATGACGGGACGGGGCGACGGGGCGACACGGCGACGGGAGGGCGGAGGGATGGAGCCGGACGGGGCTCGGGCTGGCGAACCCGGGCGACGAGCCGGCGGTGTTGGAGGGCGGTCCGGTGGTCGGGTGTTGCGCCTGAGCGGTCGGAAGACAACGGGCTGGGCGACGCGCCGCGGCGGGGGCGGCGGCGCTACATCCCGCCCCATCTCCTCATCTCCGTCACCCCTCATCCCCCCCGTCGCCCCGTACTATACCCCTACACCGAATGAGAGGAACGTGCAGTGAATAACATGCAGATCGCTGAGGCGTTGGACGAAATTGGTCAACTCCTGGAACTGCAGGAACTGGCGATTTATCGGGTGCGCGCCTACCACAACGCCGCAGACGCGGTGCGGCGCTGGCCGGCCTCGGTTGATCAGATGGTGAGCGAAGGCACGCTCGATACCATCCCGGGTGTCGGCAAGGCGATTGGCGAGAAGATCAGCGAACTGGTGAGCAACGGACGGCTGCGCTATCTGGAGGAGTTGCGGGCGAGCTTCCCGCCCGGCCTCTTCGAGTTGCTGACGGTGCCGGGTCTGGGCGGTAAGACGGCCCTGCGGATCGCCCGAGAACTGGGGGTCAGCAATATCGAAGAGCTGGAAATCGCCGCGCGCAGCGGGCGCATCCGCACGCTCAGTGGCCTGGGGGAGAAGCGGGAGCAGGCGATCCTGCATAACCTGGAGGTGCTGCGCCGGAAAGACCAGCGCCACCCGATTGCCGAGGTATTGCCATTAGTGCAGCAGGTACTGGCCGCCCTCCAGGCGTCCGGCTTGGCCCAACGCCTGGACGCCGCCGGCAGCGTGCGCCGCTTCGAGGAGACGATTGGCGACCTCGACTTTATCGCTACGGCCGACGACGGCGCCGCGCTGACGAACTATTTCGTCGCGCTGCCCATCGTGCGCGAAGTGCTCGGCCAGGGTCCGTCCAAGGCCACCGTGATCGCCCAGAACGGCGTGCAACTCGACCTCAAAGTGGTGCAGCCGCGCGATTACGGGTCGCTACTGCAGCATTTCACCGGCTCCAAAACGCACAACATCCGCCTGCGCGAGTTTGCCCAGCGCAAGCAACTCAAGGTCAGCGAGTACGGCATCATCGACGAGCGCGCGGGGAGCGACGAGCACTTCACCACGGAAGAGAGCGTGTACCAGCGGCTGGGGCTGGCCTACATTCCGCCGGAACTGCGGCAGGGACTGGACGAGATCGAGCGCGCGCAGTCCGGCCGGCTGCCACGCCTGGTCACGCGCGCCGACCTGCTGGGCGACCTGCACGCCCACACCGATCAGAGCGATGGCCACAACACGCTGGAGGAGATGGCGGCGGCGGCGCGCGCGGCGGGGCTGCGCTACCTGGCCATCTGCGACCACTCTGTCGGCCGCGCCGTGGCCAACGGGCTCTCCATCGAGCGCTTGCGGCGCCAAATCGCCGATATCCGGGCCTACAACGCGACGGCACACGACGGTTTCCGCCTGCTGGCGGGCAGCGAGGTGGATATTCGCTCGGATGGCCGGCTGGACTTCCCTGACGAGGTGCTGGCCGAACTGGATATCGTGGTCGCCTCCATCCACTCCGCCATGACGCAGGACATGGAGACGGCGACGCGGCGCTTGCTGCGCGCCATTGAGAACCCGTTTGTCACCATCATCGGTCATCCCACCGCCCGCCTCATCGGCCGACGGGAGCCGGTGGCGCTGGACATGGCTGCGGTCATCGCCGCGGCAGCCCGCACCGGCACCGTGCTGGAGATCAACGCCAGCCTGGAACGCCTGGACCTCAAGGACGCCTACGCGCGGCAGGCCCAGGAGGCCGGCGTCATGCTCGGCATCCACACCGATGCCCACGTGACCGATAGCCTGCAGAACCTCGACTTCGGTGTTGCCGTCGCCCGCCGCGCCTGGTGCGCGCCGGAGCAGATCCTCAACAGTCGCAGCGCCGACGACGTGCTGGCGTTCGCCCGGCGGAAGCGGCTGGGTTTGGGCCTTTCCGGCTGACGACGTCCGGCGTGCCTTCTTTCCGCCCAGACTCTATACTTCCAGCAACGAGAGAATAATTGCCGCCCATGATCAGGGGCGGACCATGGGAGATTTAGCGCCCGATGATGCTGACATTGCGCCCCGCCCGCGTGGCCCTTCCCTTCATCCTGAGTGCTGTGCTGGTGCTGGCCGGCTGTAACGCCCCCGGTACCACGTCTGCCACGAGCAGTAGCAGCCAGCCGTCCGCGCCAACCGGCGTGGTACCACCCCATCTTCAGTTCCTGGACATGGCCGACGTGCTGGAGGCCGACCCGGCAGACCCCGGGAAGCAACTGTTGAGTGTCACTATCCACGTCCACACCGATACTCCCTCCGAAGGCGTGATCGCCCTGGAAATGATCGTCGACCCTGGCTCTGCCGTGCCCTGGCCGAAGCCGGCCTATGCCGGTGGCAGCCAGGCGACAGCCGTCCAACAACTCAAACTGGCGGCAGGCGATGGGCAGATCAGCGGCAAGTTCCCGCTGCGCGCTCGCCAGGCCGGCACAGTGGAACCGAATGTCTACAACATTCAGAGCGGCGGGTTCTACGATGTGCTGATCTTTGGCGGCGGCTTGCCGGCCTCGTCCACGGCGCCCACGATGGCCGCCTTCCAGACCAGCCGCCTCTATGCCTTGCCCGATTTCGGCGGTCCGCCGGCTACCCCGACGCCGGTTCCCACGGCGACACCGGTCGGCACACCCCTGCCCGTAACGACCGCTTACCCTTCGCCGACCTTCGCCCCGACCAGTACGCCGCAACCAACGGCGACACCCTTGCCGCCGCCCTTCGCTGTGGGGCTGCTGAACGTCCAGTTGCTCGATACGTTGCAGGGCACCGTCGGTGCGCTGACCGGCTCCGGTGGTGCAACGATTACCGCGCCGGCGGGTCAGCGCTTCGTCGTTGCCGTCTTCGTGGTGCGGCGCGACCTGCCGACCTCCACGGTGAACCCGTTGCCGGTCAAACTCTCGACGAGTAGCGCCGGCCCCTGGCAGCCCGACAACGCGCAGATCAACGGGCAGAGCGGCAGCCTGCAGGTGCTGGCGCCGCCCTACGGCTTCCTGACCATTGTCTACGATCCCCGCAGTCAGGCCGAGCACGAGCGCCAGGTGGCAGCGCAGGTCTGGCTGGTACCGACGGCAGACACCGCCAACGTCGGCGACTTCCGCTTCGACGGCCAACCGGCCAGCGCCTTCCCGGCCTCCGCCGTGACCTGGGTGGACCCCGGCTTTCCCTACCAACTGAAGGCTCCGATCAAGCTCAATGCGGTCTCCAATGTCCAGGTGATGCAGGTCAAGACGGTCCAGCAAGCCGACGTCACGCCTGTCGCCGGCGCGGCCGCCGGGCCCAGTCTCCAGGCCACACTGGCAATCACCGGCAGCACCACGACGCCCCTGACACTGCACCTCCAACTACTGCTGGAAGACCAGCACGGCCTGCGTTCGCGTATCAATTGCCCCACGCAAACCTACCCCAAACTCGTCCTCGGCAGCCCGCAGCAGTTCACCTGCACGGTGGCCTACCCAGCCGGCGGCAGCCAGAGCGGCTCCCACCTGGGCATCACGGGGAACGTCAACGGCGGGGCGATCGCCACCCAGTGGATCGCCTTGCCGGGGTAGGACCTCACCCGCTCGCTGAGGCTCGCACCCTCTCCTGGACGGAGAGGGTTGGGACGATCTGCTCCGAGTTCCCTCTCCGTCCAGGAGAGGGTGGACGAGCGAAGCGAGGCCGGGTGAGGTCCCCCGCGTTGCGCAACGGCACGACGCTCGTTTGAATAGCGTGAGCGACACGACGAACCTTTCCGTCGCTCCGGGGATGGACGGCATCGTGCGTCGACTGGCTCAACTCTTTGCTGCCCTGGTGACAATACTCGCTTCGCTGCTGCCCGCCGCCCTGCCAGTTCAGGCAGCCGAGACGCCGTATCTGTTGCCCTGGCAGCCCGGCGCCTATTACGAGTGCATCCAGGGCAATAACAGCGTGGCCGACCATCAGGGTAAGGAGGCCTATGCCTTTGACTTCCCGATGCGGCCCGGCACGCTGCTGCTGGCGGCACGTTCCGGCACTGTGACGATGGTGAAGAGCGATTCCAACGTCGGCGGCTTCAACGTGGCCTATGCCAGTGACGCCAACTACGTGGTGATCGATCATGGCGACGGCACGCAGGCGCTCTACCTACACCTGATGTATCACGGGACGCTGGTACAGGTCGGGCAGCAGGTGCAGCAGGGTCAGCCCATCGCCCTGAGCGGCGACACCGGCTGGACAAGCGGGCCGCATCTGCACTTCGTCGTGGAGCAGAGTTCGCCCACCGATCACCTGACGCAGGCAGTGCCGATCAGTTTCGCGGAGGTCAGTGACTGGGGCGGCGTGCCGCAGCCCGGTCGCTGGTATACGTCGCAGAACGTGCTGACGGCCCTGGCGCCAGCCCTGCCGCCGATCGTCCAATCGCGGCGTCTCACGCCGCCGTCGGCCATCGCTAGCTCCACGGAAGGCAATCGCCTTGATTACAACATCCCGCACGGCCACTTCTTCAAGGAGGCCAACGGCTCTGGCGGGGCCGGCATCACCGGCTACATTGTCACGGACGATGGGCAGGTGCCGATCTGGCAGCAATTTGCCGGCCTGGGTGGTGTGGCGGCGCTGGGCTATCCGATTGCCGATCGCTTTACGCTGTCCGGCTTCACCGTGCAAGCCTTCCAGAAGGCCGTCTTGCAGTGGCACCCGACCGATCAGCGCTTCTATTACCTCAACGTGCTCGACCTCTTGCACGACAACGGCGACGACGGCTGGCTGCAGAGCAATCGCCAGATCCCGCCGGCCGCCGACAACAGCGCCGATGCCGGCCTGAGTTGGAACCAGGTCATGGCCCGGCGCCTGGCCTTCCTGGATGGCAACAGCGCGCTCCAGGCCTTTTACTATGCGACGCCGGACTGGTTGGATCGCTACGGACTCCCCACCAGCGCCGTCACCAACGAGGGAAACGTGCTGGTGGTGCGTTGCCAGCGGGCCGCCCTGCAACTCTGGAAGGTCAACGAGCCCTGGGCCAACGCGGGACAGGTGACCGTGGCGAACGGCGGCGACCTACTCAAGGAGCGCGGCTGGTTGCCGGCCTACGCCATGGCCATCGACTACGCGCCGGTGCCGTAGGGAGCGGCGCTGCCGGTTACAACACAGCGCCCAAAATCCAGGGGTTGAACTCTTCGTCGCCCATGCCGTTGCGTTCGCTCTTGCTCGGCTTGCCGGAGGCGACGGCCAGCAGTTCCTCGAAGATCTCGCGGCCAACCTGCTCCACCGGCACGCCGTCCAGGATGCGGCCGGCGTTGATGTCCATGTCCTCGACCATGTGCTCATAAAGGGTGGCGTTGGTGGCGATCTTGATCGAAGGCGCCGGCTTGAAGCCGAAGACGGAGCCGCGGCCGGTGGTGAAGGCGACGATGTTGCAGCCGCTGGCCACCTGGCCGGTCACCGATACCGGGTCGTAGCCGGGGGTGTCGATGTGGACGAAGCCGCGGGTGGTGATCGGCTCGGCGTACTCGTAGACGCCGTTGAGCGGCGTGGTGCCGCCCTTGGCGATAGCGCCCAGCGATTTCTCGTAGATGGTGGTCAAACCGCCGGCCTTGTTGCCCGGCGACGGGTTGTTGTCGATCTCGAAGTCGTTGCGGGCGGTGTAGTCCTCCCACCAGCGGATGCGTTCCACCAGCTTCTCGCCAACGGCGCGCGAGCTGGCCCGCCGGGTGAGCATGTGCTCGGCCCCGTAGACCTCCGTCGTTTCGCCCAGGGCCACCGTGCCGCCCTGGCGCACGATCAGGTCGGCGGCGTAACCGAGCGCCGGGTTGGCAGTTACGCCCGACCAGCCGTCGCTGCCGCCGCACTGCAGGGCGAGCGTCAGTTCGCTCACCGGTACCGTCGTGCGCCGGCACTTTTCCGCTTCCGGCAGCAGTGCCTCGACGGCCCGGATACCGGCCTCAATCGTCTGCCGCGAGCCGCCCACGTCCTGGATCACCAACAGGGGGATCGGGCCGTGGCCGGCTGCCGCCAGCAAGCCGGTGTTCTGCACGAGGTCGGTCACCTGGTTGATCTCGCAACCCAGGCCGACGATCACGGCGGCAGCGACGCAGGGATGGTGGGCGAAGCCGGCCAACGTGCGCTGCAGCAATAATATCTCCCGGCTGGCGTAGCGCGAGCCGCAGCCGCTCTTGTGGGTGAGGCCAATCACGCCGTCAACGTGGGGATAGGCGTGCAGGGCATCGCTGTCGAAGTGCTCCATGATGTGGCGCACCACGCCGGAGCTGCAGTTTACGGAGGGAATCACGGCGATATAGTTGCGCGTCCCAACGCGGCCATCCGCCCGGACGTAGCCCTCAAAGGTGCGGCGGTCGGTGGCCGGCAGCACCTGGGCCGCCCCCGCATCGACGCCGAACGCATAGTCACGCGCGAACTCACGCACACCCAGGTTCTGCGTGTGGACGTGGTCGCCGGGCGCAATGGCCTGCGTGGCGAAACCGATGATCTGGCCGTAGCGGCGCACCGGCTCCCCTTCGGCGATATTGCGCAACGCCACCTTGTGGCCGGCGGGCACCGGGCGACGGACGTGGAGCAGGTCGCCCTGCCAGCGCAGCCGCGTCCCCGGCGCCAGGGTCTGCTTGGCGATGACGACATCGTCGCTCGGGTGCAGGCGTATCGCCATCTGCTCGAGTGCCACGGGATGTGCCGGAGCGGTCTCCAGCAGCGCGTTAATCGTTGTCTCAGAAGTATGGGACATCGGGTGGTTCCTCTCCGCTCGATATTCAATTGGTGGAGCTTGGGTGTCCGTAGTGTACGGGGTGAAGGATAACGCCGGGGATGGCCCTTGGTGGGCTCCCGTAGGTGGACCATCCCCTTCCGCATCCTCTCGCCCCACACCGTCGCCCCGCACGAGTGCCTCCAGCGTGGCCTGATCACCACGCCAGGGTCGTTCGCCCCCGGTCCGCGAGAAATGCAGCACGTACTCGTGGACGCCGTGGCGGGGCCGGAGCGCCAGTTTCACGGCGCCACGGGGATGCAGACCGGCGGAGCGGCCGGCATTGAGCACCCGGACCAACGCGGCGACGACCAGGTCTGGGTCGTCCACCGCACCGGTCCGGCGTGCTGTGGCGTTGGCGACCTCGAAGAGCGGCTTGAACAGGGCAAGCACATCGCCAAGGGGCGCCAGCAACGGCGCCACCTGGGGCAACGCCGCAGTCAACGAGAGGTACGACAGGTCTAACGTCACGAGTGCCGGCAGCGGATCGAGAACGGCTGCCGTGAGGTCGCCCAGGTTCGTGCGTTCCAGGTTGCGAACGCGCGGATTGGCGCGAAGACTTCCCAGGAGTTGCCCGTAGCCTGCTTCCACAGCGTAGACGAGCACGGCGCCGTGTTGCAGCAAACAGTCCGTGAAGCCCCCCGTCGACGCGCCGCAATCCAGGGCGATCCGGCCAACCACCGGTGCCTGGAAGAATTCCAGTGCCGTCGCCAATTTGTAGCCGCCCCGGCCGGCATAGCGCTGGCGGCCACGGATGCGAATGGCGGCGTCTGGGGCGACGGGTGTGCCCGGCTTATCCACGACCCGGTCGTCGACCAGCACCTGCCCGGCCATCACCCAACGGCGGGCCTCATCCTCGTCGGCAAAGAGCGCACGGTCCACCAGCACGGCAACCAACGGTCGCTTGACGCGAGTACTTGAGCGCGGCATCGTTGTCGTGCATCCGCTGCTGGGAACGGCTCCCTGGGACCAGGCGCTCAGGAAGGAGGCCGGTTGCCATCCACTGATTGTGGGCGCGGCGGGCTGGCGGGGGCAGCCGGGTTCGCTGGCCGCGCGGCGTCGTTGGCCGGCCGTGCGTTTCCAGCGCCGCCGGGACGCGGGCCACTGGCTCCCATTGGGCGTGGCGGCAGTGAACCGCCGTTGTCGCCCGGGCCGCTCGGCGTGCCGAAGCGGTTAGCCGGAGGAACCGCGACGGGACGCAAAGCCGGCGTCGGTGCCGTATTGTCATCGCCGGGCGCCGGCGCCGGCTGCCGGTTGGCCTGGGCGCCGACGAACATGCTCATGTTGCGACCTTCCATGATGATCGGCCGTTCCAGCACGGCAACGCCGCGCAGAATGGTGAGAATCCGCTCCAGCACGTCACGGCCAATTTCCTGGTGCCGCATCTGGGCTCCGCGGAACTGGATCGTGACCTTGACCTTGTCTCCCTCTTCGACAAAGCGACGGATCATGTTGGTCTTCGTCTCGATGTCGTGGTCGTCAATGACGGGGGCCATGCGCACTTCCTTCAGGTCGTTCGTGCGCTGGGCCCGATGCGCCTCTTGATCCTTCTTCTGTTGCTCGTATTTGTAGCGACCATAGTCCATCAACCGGCAGACCGGCGGCACGGAGTTGGGTGCGACCTCAACGAGGTCCAAACCACGCTCGCGCGCTATGTTGAGCGCGGCGAATAGGGTGAACACGCCTAACTGCTCGCGGCCATCTTCGCCAATGACGCGCACGTCCCTGGCCCGGATCTTTTCGTTGACACGAATATCTCGTGCGATGTTGGTGACTCCTCTTGAAGCGAAGCTGTTACTACGCAGATGCTGGCTGCGTGGACCTAAACGCTAGCATGTGGCGGGCCAGTGGGTCAACGTGGCACGTGCAACCGCGCAGCAGCGTCGCGGTCCAGCATCACCAGCACGTTGGGATGGGTTTGTAAGGCCGAGGCCGGAACGTCGCGGGTGATCGGCCCTTCGATGGCGCGGGCGACGATCTCCGCCTTATCGGAGCCTAAAGCCAATAACACGATGCGCCGCGCCTGCAGGATCGTGCCGATGCCCATCGTGATGGCCCGCTCCGGCACCTGCTCAGCGCTCCCGAACTCCGCAGCATGCGCGGCGCGGCTGGCGATTGTCAACTCGATGACGCGCGTCCGAGAATCAAAGGGAGTCCCCGGCTCATTGAAGGCGATGTGACCGTTGGCGCCGATGCCGACGATGGCGAGGTCCACCCCGCCCACCGCCGCCATCTCCCGCTCGTACGTCCGGCACTCCTGCTCCAGGTTGGGCGCGTTGCCGTTGGGGATACGCACCTTGGCCAGATCAATGTCGACGTGCGAGAAGAGGTGCTCCATCATGTAGGTCTCAAAGCTGGCCGGATGATCCGTCGGCAGACCGACAAACTCGTCGAGGTTGAAGGTCCGCACCTCCGCGAAGCTGATCTCTTCCTCACGGCAACGGCGCGCCAGCTCGGCATACAGGCCGATTGGCGTCTGGCCGGTCGGCAAGGCCAGCACGCTATCGGCCCGCGCCAGCAACTGGCGCTTCACCTGCTCCGCCACCGCACCGGCAAAGGCGTCGGGCGACGTGGCAACAAAGCAGGCGGGAGCGGAGCGGCGCTCCGCAGCGCTACGATCGGTCATGCTTCACCTAGCGGGATACCGGAGGGAATGGTGACCGGGCCGAGGCCGGTACGCTCGCGCCTCCCCTGCCACAAGTGCGGATCCAGGCTGTCCACGGCGCGACGCAACTCGGCCAGGGTTTGTCGCACCTGCTCGACCGCGCTACCGTCGTCAAAGCGCACGGCGATGCCGGTGATGCCGACGGCGACCAGCGCCTCCAGGTCCTCCGCCACGACCCGCGAGGACAGCAACATTGCCGGACCGCGCACCAGACTGCCGGCCAGCGTCAGCCAGAGCAAGTCGTCGCCGGTGAGCCGTCCCGCTTGCTGCGTGTCCTGCAACACGAAAGCGTCGACGGTCAGCGCAGCCGCAGCCCGCAGCCCTTCCAAGGGCAACTGCTGATCCAGTAGCGCCAGCAATCCCTGACGGCGCGGCGAAAAGCAGGCGGCCAGCGCGTCACGGGGCTGCAACGCTACCGCGTCGATCCCGGCGGCCTGCCACACGTCGAGGTCCGCCGGTGTGACACGCTGCGTGACGGTGGCAAGGCCGCAGACCGGCCAGGAGGCGCCGTCGCCCGTCGATGCCACGGCAGCTACGTCGGTTGTCACGGGCACGAAGGCGGCATCGGCCCCGGCATCGCGTGCCGCCGTCAAGTATTCCGGCGTCGCGGAAGGCAGCGCGGCCGCGAGCACCAGCGCGGCACGGCGCGCCGGTCCCTGACGCGGCCGGCCAAAACCGACGGTCCCCGATTCCTCGCGGCCAACCCGGCGCAGCAACTCCAGCAGGCGGCTCGAGTGATCGGTGGGGGATGCGTTTTCTGCCATGCGGTCTTTGCTTTCCGTTCTTGCGGCCATCAAACAGGCCATCGGTCCAACCCGGGCTGCGGTCGTACCCTCAGCGTTTTCGCCCTTCCAGTTGGGCGAAAACCTCATCAGGCGTCACCTCACACGCTGCAAGCAGCACCAGCGAGTGGAACCAGAGATCGGCCACCTCGCTGGACGTGCGGGCAGCGACGCCGTTCTTGCTGGCGATGATGACCTCCGCCGCCTCTTCACCGATCTTCTTCCCTATCTTATCGACTCCCTCGCGGAGCAAGTAGGACACGTAGGAACCTTCCGGCATGCTGCGCTGACGTTTCTGGATCGTCTGCCAGACTTCCATTAGCACGCCAGCCTGGCCGGCCAGAGCCGGCGGCGTTGCTACACGCTCAGCGTGGCCGTCCGCCAGTGTCCGGAAGAAGCAGGAACGCTCGCCCGTGTGGCAGGCAGGTCCCGCCGGATCAACGACGTACAGGAGCGCATCACCATCGCAATCGAGCCTCACCGCCGTGACGGCATAACTATTGCCGGAGGTCTTGCCCTTCTCCCACAACTCCTGGCGACTGCGGCTGAAGAAGTGGGCCTTCCCCGTGTCTTGCGTCAGCGCCAACGCCTCCCGATTGGCGTAGGCCACCTGCAGCACTTCCCCGGTCACGCGATGCTGCACCACCACCGGCAAAAGACCGGAATCGGGCCACTGCAATTCAGGCCACGACATCTTGTTGTTCATCACGATCTGCGCCACGCGCGTCCCCCGTAGGCCCCCGTGCCTGCCCTGGCCCGGTCGCAAACAACGATCGGTTGTCGCAAGGCGAGCAGGGCAGGCACGGGGGCCTGCCCCTACGGGAGACGCGCAACGATGTCATTCTGTGCCGTCCATTCGCACGGCAACGCCCCGCGCCTCCAGGGAGCGCTTCACGTCGGGCACCGTCATCTCACCATAATGAAACACGCCGGCCGCCAGGGCTGCGTCGGCCTTGCCCTGGGTCAGCACGTCATAAAAGTCGGCCAGCGTGCCCGCGCCGCCGCTGGCGACCACCGGCACCGGCACGGCTTCGGCGATCATGCGCGTCAGGCGCAACTCGTAGCCCGCCTTGGTGCCGTCGGCGTCGATGCTGTTGACGACGATCTCGCCAGCGCCGAGCTCCACGCCGCGTTGCGCCCAGGCTAAGGCTTCCATCCCCGTCGGCCGCCGGCCGCCGTGCGTCACCACCTCGTACTGTGTCCCATTCCAACGAACATCCATGGAAAGCACGATACACTGGCTCCCGAAACGACGGGCGCTCTCGCGGATCAGTTCCGGGTCAGCGACCGCGTACGTATTGAGCGATACTTTGTCCGCACCGGCCCGCAGCATCCGCTTCACGTCGTCCGGTGACTTGAGACCGCCGCCGACCGTGAGCGGGATGAACAACTGCTCGGCGCAGCGCTCGACCACCTCCACGATCAGCCCTCGCTCTTCCGCCGACGCGGTAATGTCGTAGAAGACCAGCTCGTCGGCGCCCTGCTGGTTATACGCGGCCGCCAACGCCACCGGATCACCCACTTCGCGGTCGGCTGAAAACTTGACGCCCCGAATGACTTTGCCGCGGGCCACGTCCAGGCAAACAATGATCCGCGACGTCAGCACGCGACTACCTCCTGGGTGACGGCCGCCGCGGCGGCGATCGCCTCGGCGTAGCTGAAGGCCCCGTCGTAGAGCGCGCGCCCCACAATGACACCTTCGGCCCCCAACGCCCGCAGGCGAGTGATTTGCGCCGCTGCCGCAACGCCGCCGGAAGCGATCACCGGGACACCCACCGTGGCGATGAAGGCCTGCAACTCTGCATAGTTCGGGGCGGTCAGCGTGCCATCCCGTTCGATATCGGTGGTGATGATACGAGCGACACCGCGCGCTGTCATCTGCCGGGCGAACTCCAGGGCAGCCAGGCCCGTCATCTGCAACCAGCCCCGCGTGGCAACGTTGCCGGCGCGCACGTCCAGTCCCAGCACGATCTGGTCGCCCCAGCGGGCGCAGGCGACCTCGACCACCTCCGGCTGCTCCACGGCGATGGTGCCCAGGACAACCCGGCCCACGCCGGAGTCCAGCAGCGCCGCGATCTGATCGAGGGTGCGGATGCCGCCGCTGACCTCTACCGCCAGGCGACAGTTGGTGACGATGCGCGTGATGGCGTCGGCATTGGGTCGCTCACCGCTGGCCGCACCGTCGAGGTCGACCACGTGCAGCCAGGGCGCTCCCGCCTCCTGCCAGCGCAGGGCGGCGCGCAGGGGATCGTCGTCAAAGATGGTAGAGCGCGCGTAATCGCCTTGCACCAGGCGCACGCAGCGTCCACTCTGAATATCGACGGCCGGTATCACGACGAAGCTCACGTCAGGCCGCTTCTCCCGCCAGTTGCACGAAGTTACGCAGCAGCATGATTCCCCAGCGTCCGCTCTTCTCCGGGTGGAACTGCGTCGCCATCAGGTTCTCACGCGCCAACACGGAGGGGAAGGCGATGCCGTACTCGGTGCGGCCGATGACGCAACTGTCATCGGCGGGGGTGGCGTAATAGGAGTGGACGAAATAGACGTTGGCGCCGTTGGGTATCCCCTCCAACAACGGGTGGCTGCCGTCGTGCAGAATCTGGTTCCAGCCCATATGTGGCACCTTGACGCCACCCGGTAGCCGCGCCACCACACCGGGGAAGACATCCAGGCAGGGGTGTCGACCGCCCTCCTCGCTATAGGTCAGCAGCACCTGCAGCCCCATGCAGACGCCGAGGTAGGGCTTGCCGCCGCGCACCGTATCGGCAATTACCTGTTCCAGCCCGTGGCTGCGCAAGCTGGCCATCGTATCGCTGGCCGCGCCGACCCCCGGCACCACGACCGCCGTCGCGGCCCGCACGACTGCTGGATCGCTGGTTACCTCCACCTGCGCGCCAGCCAGGCGCAAACCGTGCGTGATACTGCGGAGGTTCCCGGCGTCATAGTCTACAACTGCAATCACACGAATTCCCCACAAGCGTCCGCCGCCAGGTACCAGTATACCGGTGCGGAAAGGGCAGGCTGGGACCTACCTGGCGTCGCTGTCGCGCGTCAGCATTCCCATCCGCCCGGACGCCACGTCCGCCTCCGCCGCAGCAAGCGTCGCATGGGTGCCGATGTCGCAGATGTAGGTGGCCGTTGTGGCCGCGAGACCGTACACCGGCAAACCGGCAGCGAGCGCTGCCGGCACGACATCGCTGCCGAAGTCGCAGGGCAGCACGTTCGGTATGACGCCCAGCAGTACCGGATCAACCACGTAGATACCGGAGGCCACCAGGTCGCCCGGCTCCGTACCGCACGGCGGCTTCTCCACGAACCGGCGCAGGCGTCCATCGGGGGCCAGGTCGGCCACGCCTTTGGTCCAGGGGTCTGGGACGCGATGCAACAGGCACGTGAGCGCTGCCCGTCGGGCCTGATGTTCCTGCGCCAGGGCAGTTAGATCGGCGTCGGTCAACACGTCGCCATAGAGAAGAAAGAAGGGCTCCGTCAAGAAATCTGCCAGGGCGCGCAAAGTGCCGCCGGAGCCAAGCAGGTGTGGATGCTCACGCAGGTAGGTAATCTGCAACCCCCAGTCGCGGCCATCCCCGGCGAACTCCACGATGGCTTCCGGCAGGTAGTGCAGGTTGATGGCGACCTGCTGGACGTCGTGGGCGGCGAGCAGGGCGAGCAGGTGGTCGAGGAGAGGAACGCCGCCGACCTCCACCAGCGCCTTGGGTCGGGTCAACGTCAAAGGGCGCAGCCGCGTCCCCTCGCCGGCTGCCAGCACAACCGCCCGCCGGATTGTCCGCTCGGCCAATGCTTGCTCCTTCGCCGTCAGTTTGCCAACCGATCGAATTATGGATGAGCCCGCTGAATAGTCTCGTCAGGTCAGTCGGCCTGACAATTTGCTTCCTCAGTCTAGCCGCTTTAAACTACGCGACAAGCAACGATGAAAGCGTCTTCCAGCGGGGGGTGGGGCAATGCGGGCAATCTTCCTAGATCGTGACGGCGTCCTGAACGAGAATCGTTCAGACTACGTCAAATCCTGGCAGGAGTTCGTCTGGCTCCCCGGGTCCCTGGACGCGCTGGTTGCCCTGGCGCTGCATAGCCAGCCGATAATCGTCATCACCAACCAGTCGATGGTCGGGCGAGGGTTCGTGAGCAGCTCCACTCTGGACGACATCCATCAGCGAATGCGCCAGCAGGTCAGTTCCCACGGTGGCCGAATTGATGCGGTGTACGCCTGCCTGCACGCGCCGTCGGACGCCTGCCCTTGCCGCAAGCCCCTGCCCGGTCTCTTGCACCGCGCCGCCGTTGATCTTCAGATCGACCTGGCCGACTCCGTGTTCATTGGCGATGCCTTCACCGACTACCAGGTGGCGCTGGCAGCCGGCATGCCCTACATTCAGGTGCGCTCCGGCAAGGGCGCAGCCAATGCGCAACGTGTGGCGGCGGCTGACCAGCAGGTACCGATCGTGGCCAACTTGCATGCGGCTGTGCCACTCGTGACGAGGTAGGCCGCTTGGCCGCGATTGCGATCGGCGGCCAAGGATGGGGGGCACTGCGATGCTGGGACTCGCGCTGCGACCGCAGTCGCCCTCGTCGCTTGGCCGCCGATCGCAATCGCGGCCCTGCCCTACGCTTAACCGAACCGCACCTGGACCTACGAGCCGTTCTCGCCCAGGCGCTTGCGGATGAGCGCCGGCTCAACCCTTTGCACCTCGCTAATGATGTGGGTAAGTTCCAGCAGGCGGATGATGACGCCGGAGAGATCGAACTGATACCAGAAGAGGCCGTGGAAGGCCGAGCGCTGGAAGGCGTGGTGATTATTGTGCCAGCCTTCGCCGCCGCCCAGCAATCCCACAATCCAGTTGTTGGTACTGCGGTCGCCGGTCTTGAAGGGCCGCTTGCCGAAGACGTGGCAGACGGAGTTCACACTCCAGGTGACGTGCTGGACCAGGAAGATGCGCACCAGTCCACCCCAGATGAGACCACGCCAGCCGTCGATGGCGAAGGGAATGGCCAGCGACAGGATCACCCAGAGCCAGAAGGTCCTGGTCGCGAACATGACCACCGGATCATCTTGCAGCCAGGGGCCGTACTTGGACGGGTTGGAATTGAAACCGTCGATGATCCAGCCGAGGTGGGCATGGAAGAAGCCTTGCAGCGGGCTATGGGGGTCGCCTTCCCGATCAGAACGCGCGTGGTGTTCCAGGTGCGTGCTGGCCCAGCCCAGCGCCGGCCCCTCTACGGACATTGAGCCGAGAATCAGCAACAACATCTTCAGCCAGGTCGGCGCGCGAAAGGCGCGGTGCGTCAGGTAGCGGTGGTAGCCGATGGTCACACCCATCGCCACCGCCAGGTACATGCCGCCGAGCAGGGCGAGGTCTTTGCCGACGACGTAGCGCTGCCAGAGCTGCATGATCGCCACCACCATAGCCACCAGCGGACCAACGGTTAGCGTGATGATCAGCGCCCTGGCGACCGGTCCATTGTCGGCGCGCTTGACCCACTGGTCCGGCGGCAGCGCACGCGATCCAACGCTGACCGGCTCCTCGACTTGATAGGTAACCGCCACGAATTTGTATCCCTTTCCTCCGGCGCCATTCAGTAGCGCCGTTCCCGCCTTCTCAGGCGATATACGTGGCACAGCCACGAACATGACGGTGGCGCCAAACATCGCCGACGGGCGAACTCCGGCTACCCTGGATCATCTCAGCAGTGTGTTCGGATCAGCCACACCAGGCTAATCCGCTGTCCATCTCTATTGTAACGCCGTTCTAGAATCGCCGCTGTGCGGTGTCATGTTTGGGTGAGATACGAGTAGGGGCAGGTCCCCGTGCCTGCCCTGGCTCGGGCGCAACCCCCGATTGTTGTTTGCAACCGGACCGGGGGGTTACGCACGACGCAGCCACCGGAACAGGGCAGGCACGGGGACCTGCCCCTACACTGGGACGGGGGCCTCGTCAACCCAGCGCGTGAACTCGCGCGCCGAACGTCGTCGGCCAGGCAACTCCAGCTTGGAATAGCCGAGATGGACTACGGCGATGATGCGTTCGCCCTCAGGCAGGCCAAGATAGGCGTGAGCCGGCGCATAGGGGGCAATGCCGCTGCTCCAGAAACTGGCCAGGCCTTCCGCGGTCGCTGCCAGCAGCAGATTCTGCGTCGCTGCTGCCGTCGCCAGGGCATTCTCTTCGTCAATCATTGGATCAGGATCTCGCCTGACGGTCACCACCACCAGCGCCGCCGCCCCCGCCATCTTGCGGTAGGTTTCTTCCAGCCTGGTTTGGGCGCCGACCGTCGTGGCGTCGTCCATGCTCTCGGCCACTTGCTGCCGCCGGAGGGCCGCCAGACCGTCTCTGGCGCTGCCCGTCAGCACCGCGAAGCGCCACGGCTGGGTCAGAAAATGGTTAGGAGCCCAGACGGCGGCATCCAGCAGACGCTCAATCAGCGCTCTGGGAATAGCTTGCTTGGTGTATTGCTTGATGGTCCGACGGCGCGTGATCGCCTGGTACACGTCCATCCCGCTGTCTGTCGCCATGCTTCGGTCCTACTCTGTTGCCAGCGCCGCCACCAGTTCGGTGGGATGCTCGTCGTTCAACGTGCCCTGGGGCGCAAGCCAGGTATGCGCCCAGTCGGCCAGGGCATCCATGACGCCGCGCAGGGCCTCGCCCTTTTCCGTCAGATGATAGTCGATGCGCACCGGCGTCTCTGGGAAGACGGTGCGCTCGACGATGCCTTCTCTTTCCAATTCCTTCAGCCGCTCCGAGAGCATACGGTCACTGAGATCGGGGATGGCAGCCGTCAAGTCGCTGAAGCGGTGTACCCCAGCGAACAACGCGCGCAGGATGGCTCCCGTCCAGCGGCGACCGACCAATTCGGTCGCCTGGTGATAGTAGGGACAAAACGCGGAGATGTCTGCAGGAAGCGCCATGAACGCACTGCACCTCCGTCTCTCGCTCGCAGCGCTGACTCAGCGATCGGCGGTACGATGCCGACCAATCCACTGGTATGGAAATTGCTTCTATCCTACCATGCGCAAGGGACTTGACAGGAAGTAACTCACTCGTGTATAGTTACTCACCAGCCGTAAGCCACTGGTGGCGATGGACGCCACAGCAGCACGGCAGAGAGTACAGGAGCTTCGTCATGAGTATCGCTGAGCAAAGCGCCGTCACGACATGGCAGCTTGACCCCGCCCACACCCAGGTCGAGTTTTCCGCCAAGCACATGATGTTCACCACCGTCAAGGGGCACTTCGCCAATATTAAGGGCACAGTCCGCCTAGACGAGCAGGACATCAGCCGCTCTTCCGTCGAGGCGGAGATCGACGCGGCGACTTTGGACACCCGCGTCGAGCAGCGCAACACGCACCTGCGTTCGCAGGACTTTCTGCACGTTGAGCAGTTTCCGACCATCACCTTCAAGAGCACGCGCGTTGAGCGAGCCGGTGAGGATGAACTGAAAGTAACCGGCGACCTGACCATTCGCGGTACTACCCGCCAGGTGGTGCTGGACACGACGCTGACTGGCCGCGGCAAATCGCCCTTCGGCACGACGGTCGCCGGCTTCGAAGCGCACACATCTATCAACCGCAAGGACTTCGGGCTGAACTGGAACGTCGCCCTAGAAGCAGGCGGCTTTTTGGTCGGCGACACCATCAAGATCAGCATCGAAGCCGAAGCAGTCCTGCAGGCGTAGCTGGGACCAGACCGTAAACGGTCTGGCTAAAACGACGAAGCCCCTGCGGGGCTAACCGATTCAGCCAATGGTTTCAGATCCGAACAGCCCCGCAGGGGCTTCGTCGTTTTAGCCAGGAGATTTATCTCCTGGTCCCTCAGCCCCGCCGTTCAGTACGTTCGTCATGCGCCAACCACCACCGTCACCTTGAACGCTTGCACCAGTTGGGGGCAAGCCTGGCCGGCGAGACAGGTTGGTTTGCTCGTGGCCGTGATGGCGGCCGTACCGACACCGACGGCCTGGAATGCGCGCAACGTCGCGCCGCGCACGGCGGCCGCTGCCGGATTTACCGTGGGCATCAGAATCGCGGCATCGGGCATCGCTACCTGCCAGTTGTCGAACCCGTTCGCTGCTCTGAGGGCAAGGTCGATCGTATCCCCGACCTTGAAGTTGACGGTCTTCCCCGCGTCAGCGTTGGTCAACGTACCCGCCGGGTGCAGCGGACTCGGCGGCACACGCGTGCTCGTGATCGACTGCGCTGTCCCTGCACCCGCGGCGGATCGCGTGATCGGCGTGGCAACGGCTGCCGACGTAGGGAGTGTCGCCGTAGCGGAAGTCGTGAGTTCACGCCCTGCCCCACCCGACCCGGCCGGCGCCCCGGCCCCGCAACCGGCGAACACCAACACCGTTGCCGAGATCACCGCTGCCAGGGTGCGTTTGCTGCTGCGTGGCACGTGTATCATGCTGTCCTCCTGTCATCAATGAAACGCCTGGCAGCGGCAAGAGGTTCCCGGTCGCACGAGCGCGCCGTCATCAAGACTGGCGCAGGGCGTCCTACGGCGCCGACCAGAAGGGCTGGGTCCAGGCGGAGCACCCCTTGCCATCGGTGACCTGGATTCGTACCCACGGCTCGTCGCCGCGCAACATAAACGACGCCTCTCGGAGGGTCTCCTCCTCCGTGCCTAACCGGAATTGGTTACGCCCGGCGAAACCCAGGCAGTAGATTGCCATGCAGGGAGAGCAAGCGACCGTCAGCGTATTCCCCTCTCGCCGCACGGCGTGCAACTCCGGCCCAGCGCTGCAGTAGAAGGTCCCCTGACGGAGCGACTCCAGCGCCGCAGGCACACTGTGCTCGGCAGCGTGCAACACCACCCAGCCCAACTCGCCATCAGGAAAGCGGAAATGGGCGTCGTCAGTGGCGAATCCCCAGGGCCGTCGCCCGCGGCGCAGCATCTCATCCCAGGCAGCCAGGGCAACACCTTTCGCACTGTCTAGGACAGTGCCGCCGTTCCAGATCTCCACGCCGGTCGCCGCCTCTACCGCCAGCAGGTCGGCGCTGGCTGCCCGGAGCAGGCGGGCCGACTCCGGCCCCGGCGTCGTCACAGGCGGCAACGGCTCCGGCAACGTCCCCAGCGCCACCAGGTGATACTGGCCGCCAAACTCGGTCCCCGTTGCGGTGACTTCGACGCCGGGGAGTAGCAACAGGCTCCGCGCGTCAAGCGCGCTCGTGTCCGTGTGTACATTGTGGTCGGTGATGGCGAGGGCATCGTAGCCGCGCGCCGCATACCAGTCGACATATGCCTGCGGCGAGAGCCGCCCATCCGATACCGTCGTGTGCCCGTGCAGGTTGGCCCGCAGCAGAACCGGCCCGTCGCCCAGCAGATTCACCACGTTGCCCCACTCCGTTTCCCGGCAGGCCAATCCTCAGGCGTTAGCTATGCTGGCGCGTTGCCTGCGAGAGCGTAGCATTGTTTGGCCGCCCGGGGATCAATCCCTCCAGTGTCACCTAAAAGCCGGCGCCCTCGTAGTCGGCAGCCAGGGCCGCCAGCACCTCAGTCGTGTGCCCACGCTCCATCATCTGCAAGGCGGTATTGCCGCCAAAAACCGGAAGTGGTGCATTGAGAAAGCGGACAAAACCATCTGCGCTGAACACCGTTCGCCCCAGCATGACAATCTCGCTGATCAGCGCCAGGTCGCGTCGCTGACGAACGCCTGCCGGAGGATGCTCCAACGTCTCCCAACGCTCGACCGTTTTCGCACTGACATCGAGAAGGCGCGCCATGCGCTCTCGTGAGAGATCAAGGTCACCCCGAAGCTGCCGGAGACTGGGCGACACTACGCGTTGACGCGACGCAACCATCTCATTGTTCCTCCATAGCCCTATTCTGCCATGTTGTATAGACAGGTGTCTAGATGCGGACGACGCCTCATACGAGCGGGAATCGGGCGTGCCTCATGTGGTACATCGGACTGAGGATGTCCGGGGGCAAGACGGCGGCTCTGCCGGCTAGACCGGCCAGGTGGCTCGTCGGTACGCCGCATCCCAGAAGCACCACTCGTAGCGGCTGCTGATGACGTAGTTGCGTTCGCAACGGGCCAGCGTCGCCGCGTCGGCGGTCGAAGCCGCCTGATCGTAGAGCTGCTGAATGGCCTCGATGCGCCGGTCCCGATCACGCAGCCCCTCGGCAACTGCTTCGGTCTGATCGACATGGCCCGGCGCGTAAAAGGCGATCCAGTCCGCGTACATCGGCTCCGGCGAGGGCGGACCCTGGATCAGCGTTTGACCGACGTAGGAGTAAACGCAGGGGCAGGGGAGTAAGGCGGCCAGGGCTTCGGCTGTGCTGCCGGTGTGGGCAGCAGCGAGCATGTGGCGCGTGTAGGCCCAGTTCGCCTCGTTCATCTCCCAGGTAATGTGGTCAAAATCAAGGTCAAGTTGCGCCGCGTGCTTCTTGTGGAAGTGGTACTCCATCTTCACCAGCGGTTCGACCCAGGACAGCAAAAACTTGACCTGCTCGGGTTCGGGACAGCGACTGGCGATCACCGCCACCGTGCGGGTGAACTCCTGCAGGTACAGCCAGTCCTGCTGGACATAGCAGCGAAACGTTTCGATGGGGAGCGTTCCCTGCTTCAACTCCTGGATATACGGGTGCTCAATGATGCGCTGCCACACCGGCATCGCGGCCGCCTGAAGGCGCTCCGAGGGGCGGACGATCGTGGCGATACTCATGTGTTTCCTCCTACCAGGGTAAAATGCCGACACCCAGCACCCAGTGGCTGAGCAGTAACACGACGTAAATTGCGACAATAATCAGGAGAATCGCCGTCCAGCGGCGGGTCGCACGTTCCATCGCTATGTTCCTTTCCCTACGAACAACGGTGGCATCAGTTGCCCCAACCACCCCAGGGCATGCAGGCCAAGCAAGGTACCGCCGAGGACGAGGAATGCTCCGATGGCGAAGGCCAGGTCGCCTCCGGCGAAGACGGCACGCCGGTAGAAGGTCCGGCTGGGGTAGGCGCCGAAGCCGCGGGCATCCATGGCCACGGCCACCCGCCCGGCCTGGCGTACGCCGCCGGCCAGCAGCGGCACCAGGTAGCCCACGAGCCGCCGGTATCGCCTGCCCAGCCCGCCGCCCTCCGGCACACCGCGCACCCGATGTGCTGCGCGAATGCTGGCAAGCTGCCCCTCGAAGAGCGGCACGAAACGGTAGGCGGCCAGCACGCCGTAGCCGAAGCGATGGTTCAGGCGCCACTGCTGGATCAGCGCCTGCAGCAGCTCCGTCGGGTCGGTGGTCAGGGTGAACAGGAGGGACGCCGCGAAGATCGCCAGGATCCGGAAGGTGATGGCCGCACCGTAGGCCGCCCCCTGATCCATCAGCACGACCGGTCCGACGTGCAGCAGGAGGCGCACGGCCGTTCCAGCAGGCAGGGCATAAAAGAAGGCAGTGGTCCAAAACAGGCCAAAGGCTGCCAGGAGAAACAGGCGCAGGGAGCGCAACAGCGCGACCACGGGGATGCGTCCCAGCACTGTCATGGTCATAAGCAGCAGGAAGGCGACGACCAGCGGCGTCACAGGATCGACGATCAGCGTCAACACCAGCATGACGAGTCCCACGAAGACCAGCTTGGTGAGCGGGTTCAGCCGGTGCAGGAAGGAATCGCCTTCGATATAGAGGAAGAGCTTCATCGCGCCACCGCCAGCGGGGTCGGCGCCAGGGCGGCGGCCAGCATATCGATAGTGAAAGGCAAGAATGCGCCCTCAGCAGGCGGCGCCGAACCGCCTTTCTTATCGAATAGCAGCCGGCTCAGCTCCAGCATCGGCGGCGGCTCCAGGTGCGCGCGTGCCACCAGCACTGCGTCGGCGAAGAGTTCCGCCGGCGACCCGGTAAACGCCACCCTACCTTCCACCAGCACAATGACGGTCCGCGCGTGCTCAGCGACCAGCCGCATGTCGTGCGTGATCATGACGATGGTCTTCCCCTCGCGATGCAGCCTCTCGCAGATCGATAGGAGCATCCCGGCGTTCCGGCGATCCTGCCCCACGGTCGGTTCATCGAGCACCAGGACCTCCTGGCCGAGAATCAACATGGTCGCCACGCTGAGGCGCCGCTTTTCCCCCTGGCTGAGGCGAAACGGGTTGGCGCGTGCGAGCTGCCCGAGGCCGAAGCCGGTGAGCATCTCCTCGACGCGACCACGCACCCCGGCTTCCGGCAGGTCACGCAGGCGCAGGCCGAAAGCGAGCTCGTCGAAGACCGAGGTCGTGACAAACTGGTGCTCTGGATTCTGGAAGACATAACCGACGAGGGTCGCGATGGCGACCTGCCGCAGCGCACGTAGGTCACGTTCCCCCAGGAACACCGTGCCGGGCGGTGGCTGTAGGATGCCGGCGATGTGTTGGGCGAGCGTCGACTTGCCGGCGCCATTCGGGCCGACAACGGCGACGAAGTCGCCCGCCGTGATATCCAGGCGAATGTCGTGGAGCACCGCCGGGCCGGCCTGGTAACGGTACGATAGCCCCCGCACGCTGATCGCCTGTTCCCGGCGGACTCGGGGCTCTGCCGATGCCGGCAAGCGCACTCGGTTGGCGAAAGGAAGGCCGCCCGCCGCCAGCGGAGCTAGACTTGCTGCCGCCTCGGCAATAGTCAGGGGGTAGGGCTCAACGGCCACACCACGCTGCTGCAGACTCCCGGCAAGTTCGCTGACCTGCGGAATCCAGATGCCGAACTGATCGAGGACGGCAGCCTGGTCGCGCAGCAGCCGGCGCGGCTCACCGTCGGCCAGGAGGACGCCATCGGGGCCAAGGAGCAAGACGCGATCAATCAGGCCCATCAGGTGGTCGAGGCGATGCTCGATCAGAATCACCGTGTGCTCGCCGCCCGCTTTCAGCCCCTGGATCATCGCCACGACGTTCTGGGCACTCCAGGGATCGAGGTGCGACGTCGGCTCATCGAAGACCAGCACTTGCGGCTGCATTGCCAGCACGCAGGCCAGCGCCAGCCGCTGCTTGTTGCCGCCGGACAGCGTGTCGATCCGCGTCGTCAGCGGACAGTCCAGCCCTGCCAGCCACAAGGCGGCGCTGATCCGCCCAGCCATCTCAGCGCGCGGCAGGCGCAGATTTTCCAGGCCGAAGGCGACCTCGTCGTCCACACGCAGCATGCAGAACTGCGTGTCAGGGTCCTGGAACAGCATGCCGACGTCGCGCGTGGTCATGGCGAGGGGGCAGTCGCGCGTGTCGCGTCCGGCGACCCGCACGTGGCCGCTCAACTCTCCCTCAATCACGTGCGGGATCAGCCCATTCAGGCAAAGGGCCAGCGTGCTCTTGCCGCAACCGCTCGGACCGAGCACGAGCACCGTCTCACCCGGGGCGATCGCAAACGTCACGTCGCGCAGGCAGGGTCGTTTGCGCCCAGCATAGCGAAAGGTCAAGTCCTCGGCGGCGATGGCCGTGGTCATAGCGCTGCTCGCCTACTCGTGCTATATCTCTTGCTGGCGGTTCTGGGCGATGGCGAAGCCGTCGAGCACCCCGGTCGGCACGAGGGCATCACCGACGCCTTTGCCGAGCAGACCGGCCAGGATCGCGCCACTGAGCGTCCGCAGGACAAAATAGGCGATGACGACGGGCAGGCTGAGCTTGTAATAGCCCTGCGTCCAGAGGGGCTGCGTCACAAAAAAGAAGGCGGCCCCGAAGGCCCCGGCGGCAGCCATCACTCTGGCATCAAAGCGGCGGTAGCCGGTGGCCAGGAAGACCGCCTCGCTGCCGAGCCCTTCCAACAGACCGGACAGGATGACGGTGGCGCCCCAGGGGTTGAACGAGCTCTCCACGAGCGCAGCCACCAACTCGCCAAACAGCGCGGAGCCTGGTTTGCGAACGATATAGGGGGCCAGCAGGCCCCCGATGAGCCAGAAGCCGGCGAGCGCGTTGCCGACGAAGTTGCCACCAAAAGCCTGAGCGACGGACCAGAACCAGTCGAAGGCGATGAACGCAATGCCACTGGCCACGGCGAGCGCCGCGGTAACCACGATGTCGCGGGTGGACCAACTCCGGGACGTGACAGTTGCCCTCTGCATTTTGCGATGCCCCTTCACTTTCCCGAGCGGTTCAGGAACAGGGAGGGACACGCCGGCGGTGGCAGACCGCCAGGCGGCTGCCATCGCCGGTAGCCCACAACGCCCGGCACGACAACAGCGTGCTGGGGGCATTGCTGTCCGCATTCCCTACGCTCGTTCTGACGAGATCAGGTTCCAGGGGTTGGTGGTCTTGATACCGCCTCTCAGCTACTCGCTCCCCCTGCGGAACACATTCTTCGATTGTAGAGAGCAGTCTAAGACGCGGCGGAGCAGAACGCAAATGGGGTGACGGCCAGCAGAGCAGGGCCGCGACCATCGCAATGCTCGCTTGCTGTGCATTACCATGCATCGCACTCGCGCTTTCCATCCCGCAACTAAGTGCGCCACAAGTTTTCGCGCCGGTCGGTTGCTGCCCAGTGGAGCGATTCACTGCGATACAGTGCATGCGGCCGATCCCCCTGAGGGAGGCAAGCAGGCACTGCGAAACTCTGTGGCGCACTTCCCGCAACTTCTGCTGTATAGTTCTCCTCTATCCTCGTGCCATCATGCCGTTTAAACACATCCGAACCCAGGCGAAGTGTATAGTCGAAATGGAGCAGACCATGCCGCTGAACCACAGGAACGTGTCCCGCCGATCCGTGCTGGCCGGCCTCGCCGGGCTGGCTGCCGTGCCGCTGCTGGCCGCTTGCGGCGGCAGCGTTCCCGCCGCGACCAGCACCCTTGCCGCTTCCACGTCGTCAGCGGCAGTCCCGGCGAGCACCACGAGCGCGGCGGCCACGACGACCGCGACCAGCGTCGCTGTCGCGACCAGCGTTGCCGCCACGACAACCACCGCCGCAGCCACCACCGCCACTCACGCCGCCACCACGGCGAGCGTGGCGAGTAGCGCGGCGCCGGCCGCCAACGGCGCGGTCAAACTGATCTGGCTCGACTACAACGGTGGCAAGCAGCAGCAGGTATTCGGGCGGATCATCACCCAGTTCTCGGCGGCGCACCCGAGCGTCACCGTCGAGTACAACCTGGTCGACGGCGGCGCAATGGCGACCAAAGCCATTGCCATGGTCGCCGGCGGCACCCCGCCAGACTTGCTCACGCACGATACCGGCCTCTTTGCCGCCTACGCCGGCAAGGACCTGTTGCGCCCGCTGAACGACCTGATCGCCACCGCAAAATGGCAGCCGAGCGACATCTTGCCCAACGTCTGGCAGATTTTCGCCGTGCGCGGCAAGTACTACACGATCCCCTTCGCCTTCAGCGCCTTTGCCATCGCCTACAACAAGGATTTGCTGAACAAAGCAGGCCTGGCCGAACCCAAGGCCGACTGGAGCTGGACTGACTTTCAGGGCTACGCCCAGCACCTGACCCAGAGCAGCGGCGGCAAGCCCTCCCAGTACGGCTTCGACGGCGTCGCCTCGGACATGCTCTACTGGAAGCCCTGGGTCGAGCAGAACGACGGCGTGGTCGTTGATCAGAATCTCACGTCATCCGGCCTGGACGCGCAGCCGGCGATCGACGCCCTGACCTTCTGGGGGAACCTGCAACTCAAGGACCGGGTCACGCCGCAACCGGGGGATAAAGGCTTCAGCTTCGGCGCCGGCAACATCGCCATGAGCTGGAACCAGCCGACCATTGTCGGCGTGGTCAAGAACGGCAAGGTCGTCTTCGACGTCGGCGCTGTGCCGCCGCCCAAAGGCAAGAAGCAGGCTGCCCTGCTGACGGCGCGCGGCATCGCCACCACCAAAGACAGTAAGCATGCTCAGGACGCCTTCAACTTCGCCACCTTCGTCGTGGCTCCGGCGGCTGCCAAGCAGTTGGGCGATCTGGATATCGAACTGAGCGCCAACCAGAGCGTCGCGCAGAGCCAGACCTGGGGCAAGCCGTGGCTGGACTGCATCGCTTTCGGCGCGCCCTTGCCGGTCATCCCCACCCTGCCTCAGATTCGCACCGACACCGGCAAAGAGATGGCCACCTACCTGGCAGGCAAAACCGACCTGCAGACGGTCGCCGGCCAGATGAAGAACACTATCGACCAACTGTTGAAGAACACGGCGATGCCAGGGTAAGGCGACAGCGTGTAGTCCACACCGTGAGACCCGAGTCCACCCGTTTCGCGTTACACAATGCCGTTGTGTATACTACGTGCATGCTGGTTCGGAAACAGATCCTTGTGCCTTCAGACATTGACGGGCGAATTCGCCGCCTGGCTCGGCAGAAGGGCGTCTCGCAAAGCGCGCTCGTTGTCGAGGCGATTGAGGCGCTGCCCGACTGGCCGGAACAGGTCGAGCGCATCTTAGCCTTCGCCGGCGTCATTGATAATGCTCCAGGAAACCTATCCGAAGAAGTCGATGCGGTGTTGTACAACTGAGCACGCGGAGATCACTGTGAGACACGGGGCCAGTCGTGGGGCTGCTCTTGGCACGCGATGACCACCATGGCGCAGCGGTGGCTGCGATCAGGGCCAGTGCGAATGTGGGACGGTCGCACTGCACCACCTGGGAAGTAATCGGGGAAGCATATACCCTCATACGCATGCGGGTTGCTTCGCCGGCATCAGCCGGTCCGGCACTGGCTGGAGCGCGCGCCAGGACAGGGTAGCATCTTCTACGTAGCATTACCGGGGACGGGGGACGCTGTCAACGCGCCGTCACCGCGAATCGTGAGAAAGGAGAAGTCCCGATAAAAATTCTGGTGGTGGACGACGATCCGCAGATCCGCGAAGCGCTGACGATCAGCCTGGAGTTGCACTGGCAAGACGCAACGATCGTCGTCGCCATCTCTGGCGACGAGGCGATGCGTCGCTTCCAGGAGGACATCCCCGATATCGTGCTCCTCGACGTGTCCATGCCCGGCAAGGACGGCTTTGCAGTGTTACAGGAGATCCGCCAATTATCTGACGTGCCGGTGCTGATGCTGACGGCGCGCGGCGAGGAGACGGCGCAGGTGCGCGGCCTGGAGTTGGGAGCTGACGACTACGTAGTCAAACCCTTCAGCCACCTGGCCCTGTTAGCCCGGATCAAGGCGGTACTCCGGCGAGCCGAGTTGCCGCCGCCTGTCCGAGCCTTGCCGGACTTCACCGCCGGCGAACTCGCCATCCACTTCCAGAACCAGGAGGTGACCCTGGGCGGGCGGCGCGTCAACCTGACGCCGCTCGAGTTCAAACTGCTCTACCACCTGGTGCGCAACGCCGGCCGTGTGCTGCCGCAGCGGACGCTGCTGGCTCGCGTCTGGGGCGAGAACTACGACGCCACCCCCGATTACCTGAAGGTATACATCAGCAGGCTGCGATCCAAGCTGGAACGCGCCGACGGCTCCCAGTACATCGAGACCGTGCGGAGCCTGGGCTATCGCTTCGTGACACCGAAAGGTCCCACAGGCCGAATGTAGCCGTCACGCCATTGTGCCCGTGCCACTGCCGTTGCAAGAGAGCGGACCGCTGCCGGCCGAGGCAGCGGTTGCCGAGGTGCTCAGCATCGGCATGGCGTCGCGCGTCGAATGGGCCACGTTGCAGCGCTTTCCGCGCCTCCGTCTGCTGGTCATCCGGTCAGCCGGCGTGAGTCAAGTCGATCTGGACGCCTGCACGGACGCCGGTGTCACGGTCTGCAACGTGCCGCACTTCGGTGATCCGACGGTGGCGGAGCACACCTTTGCCCTGCTGCTGGCACTCTCCCGGCGGCTCCTGCTGCCCTACCAGCCGACGTCCGCCCAGGATGGCGACCAGTGGCAGGGCTGGGGCCTGGCCGGCAAAACGCTTGGCATTGTGGGGATCGGGCACATCGGGCGGCGAGTGGCCCAGATGGCGCGGGCCTTCGGTATGCCGGTGCTGGCCTGCGACGTGCAGCCCGACGTGGCGGCCGCCGAGCGGGCCGGGCTGCGTCTGCGCAGTGCTGACGATCTGGAGCACTGGGCACGCCCGCTGGACCAGAAGGAACTGCAGGAGACCATCCAGTTCGTCACCCTTGGAACTGCTGCGACGGTCGGACATCGTCACCTTGCACACGCTCTACGCTCGCCAGACGCACCACCTGATCGACGCGGCGGCCATCGCCAAGATGCAGCGCGGAGCCGTGCTGATCAACACCGCTCGCGGCGGTCTGGTCGATATGGCAGCGGTACGAGCAGCGCTGGGGAGCGGCCAGTTGGGCGGCGTCGGCCTCGACGTGGTCGAGGGCGACGAGACGATGCCCCTGGAAGAAACGGGAACGGCAGTGAGTCCGGTGCAGCACCGGCAAGCATTGCTGATTGCCTACGTCGACCTCCTGCAGCGGCCGAACGTCGTGATCAGTCCACACAACGCCTACAACAGCGCCGAAGCCATGCAACGCATCCTCGCCACGACCATCGAGACCATTCAGGCCTATCTGGCCAGGCGAGCGATCAACGTCGTGGACCTGTCCAGTTGGGGCTAGGCCGCGCCGGCGCTCCTGGCGCGAGGCGGTGATAGCTAGGGTAGCGGGTGAAGGCGACCATCCCGGATTCGAATGAAGCGCTGGCGACGATACTCCCGCTCGAATTGGTTCGCCCAGGCCTCCTCATCGGGGGCATCAGGAACGCCGCGCATATGATCGAGGTAGTGCTTGACTTCGTGGAGCAAGATCCGGTTCAGGTGTCGAACGATCTGCTCGCGTTGCCGGTGGGGGAGCGCGCCGATTACCACAGGCTGCCGGAGGCGCGAATGCACCACACGAGCCAGGGAGAATGCCGTCAGGATGAGCCAGTACGGCCATCTCTCCCGTGCATCGCGGAATGCTTCCCAATACACGTCCTCGGCGATCCAGTTTGTCGAAACGAGGATGGTGACCGTCGACACGTCATAGACCCCATCGGGGAGCCACAGCGTATTCCAGGCGTCTTCGCGGTGTTGGTCGACGATTACCGTCAGCCGCGCAATGCTGGCCGGCGCAATGCTTTGCGAGCGTAGGAAATGATAGAGGCCGCGTTCATCCAGTGTCCAGGGATAGGTTGCCCCGATGGTATGGCGAATATGCTTGCGAGGCATGTGCCAGTATAGCGGCATCGCGGTAGTGTCGAGAGGAACACTACCGCGTCCCCCTACTGCGCCAGATCCTTCATCTGGATGAAGGCGCCGTGCCAGGTGTGGTACCAGACCTGACCCGTGTAGCCGTTGACCGAAAGCATCCCGTTCACCTTGCCGTCCTTCAGGATATGCAGGGTGTAGTAGCCGTAGAACTGATCCGGGGTTTCGGTAGTCGCCCCTGACTGATTACTGGCAAGCCACTGCTGGGCGATCTGCTTGGCCTGATCGGCTGAGACCGTCATTGAGCCGGTCGGAGGCTGGTACCCCATCCACTGTCCCATCGGTGAAGTCGTGCCCAGCATGCCGTATTTGGTGTTCCACATCATGTCGGGACCGGGTTCCCGCATCACCGCTCCTGTTGATTTGTTGATCAGCACCTCGAAGGCGCCGATGCCGGTGCTGTGCTCCTTGATGATGGCGTAGAAGTTACCCTTGAACTCCATGATTTCATCCAGGCGCAGGTCAGCGTTGCCCTGACGGTCCAGATAGGCCTGTGCGTCCTGTTGCGCCTGCGCCAGACTGATCGTCGGACCAGTGGGAGCGCTGCCGAACCAGCCGCCCATCATGCCGGCGGTTCCCGAATTACCACCCATCATGCCGCTGGGGCCGGGGCCGGACCCTCCCATCATTCCTCCGGGGCCGTAGCCGGCTTGACCCGGAACCTGCCCGACGCCGGGGCCGGAGACCTGACCCCCCATCATCCCGGGCCCCGGACCATACATTTGCCCGGCGGCTGGCGTTCCAGGGGTGGCGCCGGCGAAAGGCATGGCAGAAAATCGGCCAACCTGCCCTTGCGCCAGGGCCAGGCCGGCGCCGCCGATGACCAGTGTGCCGGCGAGCACGCCACCCACAATGAGTTTCCCTGCACGGGTGCGTCGCGTTTCCATCTTGTTTCTCCTATTTGTTCCTGAGCGGAATCGTTCTAACGATTGCCGCCGGTAAAGCCGCGCACTGCCCAGACGACCAGCACGATCAGCGCCACCAGGAACGCGAGCATCCCCAGAGTGCCGGCGAAGCCCATCCAACCCCAACCACCGTAGTAGCCCATCATCGTGGCTACCTCCTTTTCCTATATGCCGCCGAATTGCGGTACATCAGCACTGTCGGACGGCCAGGTCAAGCCAACGTGCCTGGGCAGGTCAAGACTTGCTCAAGGATGCGGCGTGGGCACGTCGGCCGGCTACAAGGCGAGCGGCAAGGTGAAGGCAAAGGTGCTGCCGCGATCGGGTCCCGGCGATGCTGCCGTGATCTGGCCGCCCATCGCCTCGACCAGCGCCTTGGCAATGGTGAGGCCGATGCCCGAGCCGCCCAAGGCCCGCGAGCGCGACTTCTCAGCGCGATAGAAGCGTTCGAAGAGCTGCGCCCGTTGCTCGGTGGAGAAGCCGACGCCGCTGTCCGTGACCTGGAAGCGCACGTACCGTCCGACGCGCTCGACCTCCACGGCAACGTGGCCCGGCGCGGGCGTGTAGCGCAGGGCATTGGTCAGCAGATTGGTCAGGACCTGCGCCGCCCTGCCCGAATCGGCCTGCACCAGGGGCAGTTCGTCGGGAACGATCTGTTGCAACGTCAGCCCTTTCTCAGCGAACTGGCCGTGTGTTCGCTCCAGGGCGATCTGGACGATAGCGGTTGGCGGCGTCGGTTGGAGCACGAGGGGGAGTTGCCTGGCATCCACACGGGACAGCTCCTGCAGGTCGTCGACGAGGCGGCGTAGCCGACCGGCCTCGTCGTGCAGGGTGGCCCAGGTGCGGGGAGAGGACTCGACAACGCCATCCAGTAGCCCTTCCAGGTAGCCCTCCAGCGTGGCGATCGGCGTGCGCAGCTCGTGAGCGACGTCGCCGATCAGCTCTAGGCGACGGCGTTCAGTCTGCTCCAGGGTGGCGGCCATGACGTTGAAACTCTCCGCGAGTTCGCCCAGTTCGTCACCGACGTTGCCCGGGTGTACAGGCACACGCTCGGGGTAGTGGCCGCCGGCAATGCGCCGGGTAGCGCGCAGCATGCGCGTCAGAGGCTGCACGATCTGTTGGGAGACATACAGACTGACGAGGATGGCGGCCAGAGTGGCGAGCGCGACGGCCAGCAGGTGAGTCTGGAGCATCGCCGCAGCGAACGCCTGCTGGACTGCCTGGCCCATCGGACTGCCTGGCGTCAGCAAGTCTCCTGTGCCGCCGACCATTCCGGGCACGGGCATCTGGCGCTGCAACGCTTGCGCGAAGAAGACCGGTCCGGCGAGGTCGACGGCCAGGAACAGCGTCACCGTCCCCACGGCCACCACGAGCAGATAGGAGACGAACAGTTTGCCGGCCAGGGGCAGTCGCCGCCGGGACATGACGCTAGCCTGCCCGGACAGCGAAACGATAGCCGACGCCGCGCACGGTTTCGATGTAGCGCGGATGGGCGGGGTCGTCCTCCAGGCGCTTGCGCAGGTTCGCCATGTGGACGTCGACGACATGGTCGTCGTAGTAGGCCTCGCCCCAGACCCGTTCCAGTAACTGGGCGCGTGTGAACACTCGCTGGGGCTGACTGGCCAGGGTCTGCAGCAGGGCGAACTCCCGCGCCGTCATCGGGACCGGCTCGCCGTGCCTGGTGACCTCGTGGCGCCCTTCGTCCAGCACAAGGTCACCAAACCGATAGACGGGCGGCACATCCGGCGCATCGGCGTTGGCGCTGCGGGGCCGCCGCAGCATCGCCTTTACCCGCGCCACCAACTCGCGCGGGCTGAAGGGCTTGGTGACGTAGTCGTCGGCGCCGACGGCCAAACCGACGACCTTGTCCACCTCGTCGACTTTGGCGGTGAGCATCAGGACATAGGCGTCGGAGAACTGGCGCAAGCGCCGACAGACCTCGAGCCCGTCCATCCCAGGCAGCATCACGTCCAGAATGATCAGGTCCGGCCGCTCCAGGCGGGTAATCTCCAGGGCGGCGGGCCCATCGGCGGCGGTCTGCACGCGGAAGCCCTCACGCTCCAGATACCCGCGTACGAGCTCCACCAGATTCGGCTCGTCATCGACAATGAGTACGGATGTCAAGGCGCTGCCCTACCCGTGGATGGCGGGACGGAAGACCGTCGGATCGTCCAACAGGAGGGGTGCGGCGCTGCGAAAGATCTCGGCGTAGCCGACACCCAGCATGCGGCCATAGAACTGGTCTTCCGCCTCGTACAGCGCCAGGAGCACGTCGTCTGTGGCCTGGAAGATGGAGCTGTAGGCCGCCAGCGCTCGCCGTTTGCGGTCGTAGACGGCGGTGACGTCGATGGCGAAAGCAAACTCGGACCAGGCCGGTTCCATCTTGCAGTGCGGAAAGAAGAGCCGATCGATGGCCCAGGGATCCTGGTCGGCCAGACGGTCCCCGCCAGGTACGCGCTCCCATTGTCCCAGGCGGGCCAGGAACACCGCAGCGCGCGTGAGGCCCACGGCCGCTGCATGGTCTGGGTGGACACAGGCCTCACCGATGCCGTAGACCCAGCGCGGCCGGTGCTGGCGAATCAGCCGCGCGACTTCCAGGCGCAGCTCGAGCGTGTCCGCCAGGAGCCGGTCCTGCGCTCCCAGGCAGACCCGCTCGACGCCGAGGATGCGCGCCGCTTGCTCGGCCTGGCCGGCGCGCGCACCGGATGCCGCAAACGCCGTCGGCTCGCCATCGGTCAGGTCGACCAGCAGGATCCGCTGGCCGTTGTCCGTGAGTTTTGCCAGCGTGCCGCCCATTTGCGTTTCGGCATCGTCTGCGTGGGGCGCAATCACCAGGGCGTCGTAGCTCGCCTGCATCGTGCCATTCCCTTCCCCTGCGGCGCGCCACGCACTGGCGCATTATATGCATCACTGCGCATCTAATGGTACGCTGTAGCAGTGTACCCGTCACGTAGGTGCCGGAGCCGTCCGGCCTGTTTACTATTTACCCACTATTTACCTTCCTCTACCGCTGTACTTACGTGCCTGCGGCATGCTCTGGATAGGCGAGTTGCCGACCTTGACGGCAACCCAAGGAAACGAGAGGAGTGTCCCGTGGCAACCATCTTTAGCAACCTCACGCGAGGGCAGACGAGCGAGATTCCTGATCCGCCCCTGGCGCGCTTCCTGTTCAGCGACCGCCGTATGGCCCCCTTCTGGTTGGTGGTGCGGCTCTACGTCGGCTGGCAGTGGTTCACCGCCGGTTGGGGCAAACTGAATGGCAGTGAGGCGGGTTGGGTCGGCGGCAAAGCCGGCACTGGGATGACCGGCTTCGTTGCCGGCGCCTTGAAGCAGACGACTGGCGCCCACGTCAACGTCCAGCCCTATTACGCCTGGTTCTTGCAGCATGCCGTCCAGCCCTACCCGGCGATCTGGGCCTACGCTATCACCTTTGGCGAGATCCTGGTCGGTCTCGGCTTGATCTTCGGCCTCTTCACTGGCATCGCTGCTTTCTTCGGCGGGTTGCTGAATGCCAACTATCTGCTGGCCGGCGCCATCAGCACCAACCCGGCGCTGTTTATCCTGGCCACGGGCCTGGTACTGGCCTGGAAGGTGGCGGGGCTGATTGGACTTGATGCCCTCGCCCTGCCCCTGCTGGGCGTGCCCGGCGCCCCCGGTCGCCTGCTGCACCGCCCCATCGCCGCCCCACCCGCTGCCCAGGCGACGACTGCCTGATCGAAGAACCCGCAGGTAGGTGTCCGGCGCCCAGAGCACCTCGGGCGCCGGACCCGCTCGTTGTCAGACGGTCTCGCTGGCAACAACCGGTAGCGGGGTCGCGAGAAGCTACGACGAAGGAGCAGAGAAGTGACCGTTGCCCCCACGGTTGCCACGGCCGGGCGTGTAGATAGCGCCTGGCTGGCGCCGGTGCTCAACCGCCGGCCCCTGGACGCCATCTTCGCGCCCCGGTCGGTGGCGATCGTCGGCGCCTCGGAAGCCGTGGGCAGTGTTGGTCGGGCGCTCGTTGCAAACATGACCAGTTCGGCCTTCGCCGGGCCGATCTATCCGGTCAATCCGCGTCGGGCCAACGTGCTTGGCCTGACCGCCTACCCAACGCTTCGGGCACTGCCCGGACCGGTTGACCTCGCCGTTATCGCCATACCCGCCGCAACCGTGCCTGACCTCATCGCCCAGTGCGCCGATGCCGGTGTCGCGGGCGCTATCGTCCTCTCGTCCGGTTTTCGCGAGGTCGGCGCAAGCGGTGTGGCCCTGGAGCAGCAGATGCTGGCGCAGGCCGGACGCGGTGGCATGCGCATCATCGGACCGAACTGCCTCGGCGTGCTCCGCCCACCTGCCGGGCTCAACGCGAGCTTCGCCGCCGGTATGGCACTGCCCGGTCACGTGGCCTTCCTCAGTCAGAGTGGCGCGCTGTGTACCGCCGTCCTGGACTGGAGTCTGGAGCGGCGGCTGGGCTTCAGCGCCTTCGTTTCCACTGGCACGATGCTGGACGTGTCCTGGGGTGACCTGATCGATTACTTCGGGGACGATCCGCAGACCGAGAGCATCGTTGTCTATATGGAGTCGATCGGCGACGCGCGCTCCTTTCTGTCGGCGGCGCGCGCTGTGGCCCTGCGCAAGCCAATCGTCGTGCTGAAGGCCGGACGCAGTGCGGCGGCGGCCCAGGCGGCCGCCTCTCACACTGGCGCCCTGGTCGGCAGCGACGACGTGCTGGACGCCGCCTTCCGGCGCTGCGGTGTCTTACGGGTGGAGACCATCGGTGACCTCTTTGGGATGGCCGCCTTGCTGGCGCAGCAGCCAAGGCCGCGTGGACCCCGCCTCACCATCCTCACCAACGCCGGCGGCCCGGCCGTGCTGGCGACCGATGCCCTGATCGCCGCCGGTGGGCACGCGGCGACGCTGGCGGAGTCGACCCGGGCGGCACTCGATCAAGCCTTGCCGGCGGCCTGGAGCCATGGCAACCCGATCGACCTGTTGGGCGACGCCAGTCCCGATCGCTATGCTACTGCCCTGGCAGCCGCGCGAGACGATCCCCACAGCGATGGTTTGCTGGTCATCCTGACGCCACAGGCGATGACCGACACCACCCTGACCGCCGAGCGAGTGGCAGGCGTGGGGCGAGCGGGCAAACCGTTACTGGCAAGCTGGATGGGCGCCGCCAAGGTGGCGGCGGGCGCGGCGGTGCTGGAGCGGGCCGGTATCCCCACCTTTGCGTACCCGGACGATGCAGCTCGCGCCTTCGCCGCGCTCTGGCGCTCGGCGGACAGTCTGCGGGGGTTGTACGAGACACCGGCTCTACCGCCGAACGAGGGGAGTGATCGAGAGGTGATCCGGCGACTGATCGCCGCCGCCGGGGCAGCCGGGCGGTCGCTGCTGACGGAACTGGAAGCCAAGCAGATGCTGGCTGCCGCCGGCATCCCCACACTGCCGACTCTCCTGGCCAGCAATGAGGACGAAGCGGTCAACGCGGCGGAAACGACCGGCTATCCAGTGGCGCTCAAGCTCCACTCGCTGACTATCACCCACAAGACCGATGTCGGCGGCGTGCAGTTGCGGCTGGCCGACGCCGCCGAGGTGCGCCGAGCCTACCGCAGCATCGCCGCCAACGTGACGGCGCACGCCGGCGCCGGCCACTTTCAAGGTGTGACTGTGCAACCGATGGTGCAACGCGACGGCTATGAACTGATCCTGGGCAGCAGCGTCGATCCGCAGTTTGGTCCGGTGCTGCTCGTCGGCACAGGTGGGCAACTGGTCGAAGTTTTTGGGGATCGCGCCCTGGGGTTACCGCCCCTGAACACAACCCTCGCCCGGCGCATGCTGGAGCGGACGCGCATCTTCCGCGCGTTGCAGGGGGTGCGGGGACGGGCAGCCGTGGACCTAGATGCGCTGGCAGCACTGCTGGTGCAGTTCAGCCGCCTAATCATCGAACAACCGAGGATCAGAGAGTGCGACATCAACCCGCTTCTGGTGTCCGCCGAGGGGCTGCTGGCGTTGGATGCACGGGTCGTTCTCTTCCCGGCGGCGACCGCCGACGACGCCTTGCCGCGACCGGCCATTCGGCCCTACCCCTTGCAGTACGTGCAACCCTGGCGGCTCCCAGATGGACGGGATGTGCTGATCCGTCCGATCCGGCCGGAGGATGAACCGCTGCTGGCCACCTTCCACCGTTCCCTTTCCGAGGAAAGCGTCTATCTGCGCTATTTCCACTCGGTCAACCTGGAGCAGCGCATCGCCCATGATCGCTTGATCCACCGCTGCGCCATCGACTACGACCGGGAGATGGCCCTGGTTGCGGAGGAATCGGCTACGACTGGTGGCCCAACCCTGTTGGGTGTGGGGCGCTGGACCAGGGCGCACGCCGTGCCCGAGGCTGAGTTCGCACTGGTGGTCAGCGACTCCGCCCAGCACCAGGGCCTGGGCACGGAACTCCTGCGCCAGTTGATCCAGAGCGCGCGAGCGGAGGGGTTACACCGCTTGACGGGAGACATCCTGCCCGAAAGTTGGGCGATGCAACGCCTGTGTGTGGAACTCGGCTTCCACCTGGACCATCCCGCAGGGGACGCGGTGCGCGCCACATTGGATCTCGTTGCCACGTCCAGTTGAGACCCGGGAAGTCAACCGCACGCGGGCAAATGCGAGTGCCATCACGCCGCTCGCCTGTGCATATCATCGAGCATGTGCCCGATGTCATCAAGACGGAATCCCTCAGTGTCTACCTGATATTCACCTATTGATATGCGCGCCGCAACCCTTCCCACGGATCGTGAAGTAGTCGGGAACTGAACGGCGCCAAGTGAGAGGACGTGACCCATGCGGAATCACGGGGGGACCGAGCAAGCGTTGCCGCGGAACATGGTGCGGGATGGACGGGGCGCGGCAATGCCGTTCGGCGTCGAGACAGACCGGGGCGTCGACACGCTCCCTGGTATGGCCAACACTGACGGTCAACGCCTGGCAGCACAGGATGCTGCCCGATGCATCGCCCAGATACTGGACGTGACCAATGACCAGGAGGCCATGCCGCTCACCGGTCACGAGTGCTTCGACGCGGACATCGCCCAGCAGGTACAGGCCGCGCTGCAGTGGGATGTCCTGGTGGCTCGAACAGTACACGATCTCTAAACGCCTTGGACAGCGACGTCACGCTGGCCGGTAGCGTCGAGAGCATCTGCAATGCGGCAAGATCATGATGAAGGAGCAAACGATGTCCATCCAACGGGAAGAAGTGACCACACTGTTCCAACTGGCGGAAGTCTATGACTTTGAATCGTATCAGGAGCGACTGCATCACCTTGCCCTCCACGCTCCGGTCGATGTCGTGAGCGCGCTCGGAATCGTGAAGGAACTGGAGAGCAGCGAAGGCAATAAGGCGGAGACAGCGCACGGTCTGGCCGACGACCTGCTCCTGCGTTACATCAATCAGGCCGAGATCACGCTCGCTTTCAACCGCATCCACCGCTGAGTCGGCTGGGCCGGCCGCTCTGGGTGGCGTCGTGCCGTTCACGTTACCGGCAGCACGCTCGCGGTATGGCCTTTGCGTCCGAACCCACCCAGGGCGCTAATCGGCGCTTCACCTACTTTTTTTGCTGCCTATTGATACAGGCGGGGCGACGGTAGCGTGTGCCCGATGCGAGACGAGTGATTGAGAGGATATTGGCCAATGCAAGTCGGAGTACCCCGTGAACAGATAGCGGGCGAACGGCGGGTGGCGCTTACACCCGAGGTCGTGTCGTCCCTGGTTAGCAGCGGGGTGACAGTCGCCATTGAGGCAGGTGCTGGTGAGAGAGCCGGTCACTCGGACGCGGCCTATCAGGAAGTCGGCGCCGTTATCGCCGCTGACTGTCGCCAGCTCTGTGCTTCGTCCGATGTTCTCGTGCATGTGCAGCACCCCTCCGCCGTGGATGTCACGGCCTTGCGTGAACACACAGTGGTCATCGGCTTCTTGCAGCCGTTGCTGGCGCTCGATCTGGTCAGGCAACTCCGCGACCGGCGCATCACGAGTTTCAGCATGGATGCCATTCCGCGCATCGCCCGCGCTCAGGATATGGATGCGCTCTCGTCCATGAGCACTATCTCCGGGTACCGCGCAGTGATCCTGGCGTCCGCCGCCTTGCCGCGCTTTTTCCCGTTGCTCATGACGGCGGCGGGGGTAGTGACGCCGGCCAGGGTGTTCGTCCTTGGCGCAGGAGTCGCCGGGGTGGTGATCACGACAGCGCTCGTCCCTGGCAAGCGGGCGCCCATCCTGGTGACCGCTGACGCAGTGTTCCAGATGCGGCCGGGCTCCGTTATTGTCGATCTGGCGGCCGAGGCGGGTGGCAATTGCGCGCTCACGCGGCCAGGCGAGGTCAGCACGGTGCGCGGCGTGACCATCATCGGTACGACGAACCCGCCCAGTCAGATGCCCGGGCAAGCGAGCCAGATGTACGCTCGCAATCTCTTCAACCTGCTGCAGTCAAGCACGTATAGCGGTAGCCGGCTGCTGTCAACTGCGCAGCGCATTGAGGATGACGGCGACGTCCAGGGCTTCCTGCAGGAGCGCACCGAGCGTGGGGGGAATGTAGCCAAAGGCCGCGATGACCATCAGCACGCCACTCACCCCCATGCCAACCCAGATGCTCTGTTTGGCGATCACGAGTGTGCGTTTGCCGATAGCGATGGCATCGGCGACCCGGCTGATGTGATCGGTCGTCAGCACCACATCAGCCGTTTCCGCCGAAACGGCCGCACCGCGCACGCCCATGGCAACGCCGATTGTGGCCGTGGCCAAGGCCGGAGCGTCATTAATACCGTCGCCAACCATCGTCACGACCGGATGGCGGGCCATAACTGACCGCAGTTCCGCCACCTTCTGGGCGGGCAGTAGATTCGCTCGGATCGTGTTGATGCCTGCTTGGGCGGCGATTGCGCCGACCGTCGCTGCATCGTCACCACTCAAGATCACTGTCTCTTTGACGCCCAGGGTGCGCAACCGCCGGATGAGGTCGGGGACGTCGGGCCGTAGCGGATCGGTGAACACGACTAGACCGGCAGCATGGCCATCGACGCCGATCACCGCGGTAGCGCTACCCTGGGCGCCGGACGCCGCCCGCGACTGCTGCAGTGTGGCGTTGGAAGCCAGGCCCTGGCGCACCGCATAGGAGAGCGATCCCACGTCCACTTTGTGCTGACCGACCTGACCGGAGAGGCCGTGCCCGGCAGCCTCGACCGCCGCCACGGGCAGCGGCAAGGTACCAACGCGCGCTTGCGCCGCCAGTACCAGCGCTCGCGCCATGGGATGGCCGGAGTCTTGCTCCAAGGCTCCTCCAAGGCGAAGCAACTCCGACACGTCCATCCCGTTCAATGGCACGACGCGCTCCACCACCGGAACACCGGTCGTCAGCGTCCCCGTTTTGTCGAACACCACGGCGGTCGTCTGGCCGAGCTGTTCGAGGGCCGCCCCGCTCTTCACCAGAATGCCCAGTTTGGCAGCTCGGTTGATACCGGACATGACGGCGATCGGCGTCGCCAGGATGAGCGGGCAGGGCGTCGCCACCACAAGTACCGCCAGCACCGCGTCGGGACGCCGCACAATGGCAAAGGCGAGCGCCGCGATGACCAGCGTCAGTGGCGTAAAGACCACGGCGTAGCGATCGGCGAGCCGACCGATAGGCGCCTTCTCGCCCTGGGCGCTGCGAACCAGACGCACAATGCGCGCATACTGGCTCTCGGTGCTGGGCCGGGTTGCGCGCACTTCCAGGGCGCTGGCCAGGCAGATGCTGCCGCTCATAACGGTGCTGCCGGGTTCCACGGTGACCGGGACGGCCTCGCCAGTCAGCGCCGATTCGTCGACCGCTCCCGAGTTCCGCTCGACGACGCCATCCACCGGTATCGTCTCGCCCGGTCGCACGCGGAGGAGGTCGCCTGGCTGCACCGCGTCCACCGCCAGGTCCTGGACCGTCTCCCCAAGCAGCCGGTGCGCTACCTGCGGCGCTTTCGCCAGGAGCGCGTCCAGCGTCGCCGAAGCCCGGCGCCTACCGGCCTCCTCCAGCGCTTCCCCCCCAGTCTGCATCAGCGCGATCACGCAACCGGGCAGAAACTCACCAGTCCCGAAGGCGACCAGAATTGAGAGTGTCGCGACGACATCGGACGCGAAGTGGCCGTGCAGCATCCCGCGTACGGTGCCGAGGACAACGCGAAACCCGCTCAAGACCAGCGTGAAGAGCAAGACGACCTGGGCTGGTCCCGGCGCTCCGGCCAGGTAACGGAGGGTCAACCCAACCGTGAGGCCGGCCAAGGCGAGAAATGGCTCTGGCTGCCGGCGCGCCAACTGAAGCCAGGCTGAAACCTTCATTCCCGCGCTACCGCCACGGCCGTCGGCCGGACCAGCAGGATCATCTTGCACATCGTTTGCTTCTCTCCTCTCAGTCGTCTGCCCAACCGCGGCAGCCAGTACTGATGACAGCATGGCAGGGCGGGGTGAACATCCGGGTAAGGGCGGGTAAATGCGAGGTAGATGCGCGGCGGAAGGCCTGAGGATACAAGGGGAGAAAGGCGAGGCCCGTTCGTGTAAGCACTGCGACAACCGCCGGCACATTGACGTGGTGTTTACCGAACGCTACCTCAGGTGCAACCACCAGGAGTGATGCTGCAGGTGGTCACTGGGGGCGAAGCAGCAACACTGACCGAACGTTGAGACCAGTTCGTTGGAAGGAACCACACCATGCAACATCCCATCATCGTCCCACTGGACGGCTCGCGGTTGGCCGAGCAGGCCCTGCCCTACGCCGAGAGTCTGGCGCGCACCATTGGTACGCCACTCGTGCTCGTTGAGGCAGCCGCCGTCGCCCCACGCACGCGAGAAGGCACGGAGCATGCCAGGCTGCGCGCCTTCGACGAAGCACTGGCTCATCTGGAGGCAGTGGCCGGAGACCTCACCGCCAGAGGGGCGCCGACCGAGGTAGTGGTCGAGTTGGCGGCGCCGTCCGAGGTGATCGAGGAAACGGCACGAGCGCGCCGGGCCCAGTTGATCGTGATGAGCACCCATGGCTGGAGCGGCGGCTCGCCCTGGGTGCTCGGTGGCGTGGCCGACCACGTCTTGCGGCGCAGCCGCGTGCCGGTGCTCTTCCTGTCGCCGCTGGCACTCACCCGTGGCGATGCATCGCGGCTGCACGGTCCGGTGATCGTGCCGACCGACGGCTCGGCGCTCAGTACGAGCATCTTTCCCATAGTGCAGCGACTGGTGCAGGGCCTGGACGTGCCGGTGACCTTGCTGCAAGTGATCGACCCCGTCGGCTACTACACTGGCTCAGCCATGCTGCCCTATGGGGCGACGCTCTCACAAACACTGGTGGATGATGCCGTGGTTGCAACGCGCGCGTCGCTGGAAGCCGAAGCCGTCCTCTGGCGAGAACTGGGTATTGCGACCACCGCGGTAGTCCGCAGCGGCTCGCCCAGCGAGGTGATCGCCGTCGTGGCCACTGAGGTACAGGCGGGCTGGATCGCCATGGCCAGCCACGGGCGAGGCGGCATAGGCGGGTTTGTGCTGGGTAGCACCGCCTTACGGCTGTTGCGGCACGTTCCCATCCCCGTCCTGATCGCCTGCGGGCGCCTGGCCGAGCCAAAAGACGCGCGAACGAATGAGCGATAACGGGCGGGAACGCTTGGCCGGGGCGCTGCCGTTGCCAGCGCTGCCTGGCGGTGGATACAAGCGACCGCTATTTACCCTCTTATTCACCCACAGACGGCACACTGGTTCCATCGTCCGACTGCGCTGGGCGACCCGATACGGGGATTAACCGAGGAAACCGCTCTGGTCGATGGGCGAGACCAAGGTGCTGATCCCGGTCGACGCCATCACCCGGATCACCGCCGACGCTGTCCCCATCAACCACATGCGCCAGCATGTGGCCCGCGCACCACCCCACTGGATCGTCCGCAGCAGGTGCATCGCTTTCCCTGGCTCACCTGAGCCAGCTTGTCCCCGCATCGAGACCCTGAAGTCCACGAGCTATGTCGTGCCTGAACCCACGCGTTCGGCATGCTGGTTGACTAAGGAGATGGTCGCGGCAGGGTCGTCAACCTCGACGACAAGTTCCGTGTACACATCATCCCGCAGGTAGATAGCAACCGCGCGGTCGGCATCATGCACGTCCCAGAACACTCGGCCGCCGTCCTTGAAGAACGTGCCGGCCGTGATGACGCCCGGGATGTTCGTGCCCGGCAGCCGAAAGCCATGCCACCAGCGGCGCGCCTCTTCGCTGGCGGCTTCAGCGCGGACCACGTGCCCAAGGGGGATCGTGAGTTGGCTCTTCAGTGCCCAGACTTTGTCCCAGCCCTGGACATGCACGACGAAGGCGTCGCCGGTGAACTCGATGTCGGCCATAGTGTCCTCCCTCTGTGGGTCTTGCGCGCCGCGATGACGGATACGGCAGATCCGAGCCAACGCTGCACTCGCATCGTAGCAGACAATTCGGGCGGCGCCGCCATACGGGAACACGCGACCTCGGCGCTGGCGGCGCCAACACATGTCAGTCAAAGCGCGCCGGTTCACTGAGCCACCGCAGCGCACGCCGCGCCAGCGTTTCCGGCC
>DAIMXP010000014.1:0-84607 GCA_036734945.1 Chloroflexota bacterium | reverse complement strand
ACGCCACCCCGCAGTGCTGACACTGCTCCGGCCAGACCGCCACCACCTGGTCCACCTGCTCCGGCGGCAACAACTCCCGCTGGTGGGCCAGGTGTCCGGGTTGCCCACCGGCCTTGCGCCCACTCGGCTGCCGCTTTGTTGCTGGCGGAGGCGTCCATGGTGGGTCCGACGAGGGCGGCCGCGACGAGTTCGACGAGTTCTGCCCCAGCCGCCTTTCCAGTTCCGCCACGCGCTCCCGCAACTGCACGCTCTCCACACCGAGCGCCTGCACCGCCGCCCACAACTCGCGGATGACGGCGTGCGCCTCGGGCAACGTCTCCGGCAGCACCATCTCTGTGTCCATACGGCATAGTCTGCACTCCCCGAACCATCCCGTCAAGTCAGCACGCACTCACCCAAGGAGGGGCCGTGATCGGGTACCGAAGGAAACGAACTCGTCCTGCCGATGCTCGGCTTCCCGCTGCAGTGTCACGTCCCGAAAGACAAAGAGCCGCCCCAAAAAGGCGCCCTCCGGCGTTCGAACCGGCGAGGATGACAACTGGAGATCACGCTCGCGCGGCCAGGTCTGGCGCAATTCGCGGATACTAGACAGTCCCTGATCGGCGGCAAACAGTTCCAGTGGCGCCGTGCTACCAGCAGCGCCGAACGCCCGGGCGATCTGCTCGCTAATCTCATGGACATGCATGTCGACGAGGTTCGCTTCCTTGACGGCGAAGAAGTTCTCGAAGCGGCGGTTAAGAGCGAGCACCAGTCCCTCGGGCGAGATGAGGATCATCGCCTCGTCGGTGGCATTGAGAATCGCCTGTGTTCGGTAGCGGGCAGCCTCGGCCTCGCGATATTGGCGCTCCAGCCTCACCTGGGCCCGGCGATGCTCGGTGATGTCGCGAGCGCTGATGACGATGGCGCGGATAGCAGGGTCATCGAGATGATTGGCGCCCAGGAATTCGAGCACACGCCATGAGCCGTCGCGGTGAGCCACGCGGGCCTCGACGCGCTTCGTGATCTCACCGCGGGCCACACCGGCCAGCGAAGCGCGCACCGCATCCCGATCATCGGGATGCAAGAACGTATGCCCGGATGTACCAATGAGTTCTTCAGGCGCGCGACCCAGCAACATCTGCAAGGCGTCGCTGGCGAAGCGAATGGCGCCATCGGCCTCTGCCACCAGCAGCAGGTCGGAAGCGCAGCGAACGAGGGCGCGAAAGGTTTCCTCACTCTGACCAATGTCGGGATTAACGTCGTCGCGGCGGCCCTGGTGTACCGGCACAGGTCGCATCGCGAACCCCTTCGAGCCATCTGACGCGCGCCGCGACCAAACCAACGCGGGGACGGCCGCGGCGTTCGACGCACGGTCACCGTTCGCAGCGCCGGAACCGCGCGCTTAATGCGGATAATACCAGGCGACAACACGGAGTGATTGCTGCCATAGACCATTCGGCCCGCACGGATGACGGCTGGATAGCGTAGACTCAGAGCGTAGGTACGCACCTGGAGGCCATGCATGACATTGTGGTTGCTCACAACCTTCCCTGCCCCATTGCTTGCCGTGATGATGCTCAGTGCGTTTATGGCGCTCGGCGTCGCCGGCCTCGTGATCGTGCGCCGCTTCATCCATATTGAAGACCGTGAGGGACTGCACGAAGTCGCCGGTTTCATCTATGCCACCATTGGTGTCGCCTATGCCGTGCTGATGGCCTTCGTCGTCCTGGTCGTCTGGGAACAACTCTCGGCAGCCGAAGCGAACGTCCAGGAGGAGGCAGGCATCGTGCGCGCCTTGCATGAAGATGCGCGAGCGTATCCAGCACCGGTCGCGCAGCAACTTCGCCTGGAACTGCAAGCCTACACCAGCAGCGTCATTCACGATGAATGGCCCGCGATGGCCTCGGGGCAGTCGAGTCCCAGGACAGACGCGGCGCTGCGCGCCATAGAAGACACGTTGCTTGCCTTCAAGCCAACCAACATTCAGGAGCAAGTGATTTTCGGGGAGTCGTTCACCCAGATCAACAGAGTCATTATTGATCGAACACTGCGTCTGCACCAGAGCCAGGCCGCCGTGCCGGACACGCTCTGGCTGGCCCTGATCATCGGCGCCATCGTCACTATCTCGTTCAGCTACTTCTTTCGGGTCGGCAGCCTCGTTGCCCAGGGCCTCATGACCGCCGCGCTGGCGATCGTGATCGCCTCCGTGCTGTTTGTCATCGTGGAGTTCGACCGGCCATTTACCGGCGACATCAGGGTAGAGCCGACCACATTCGAACAGTTGCTGGTAAGCATGCAGGGCGAGGGCATACCCGCCAGCACCAGCCCGGCCCACTCGTAGCGGCTTCACGGGTCTGTTGCCATTGGAGAGGAGAAGAATAGTGTCTCACAATGCAAGCGCGGTGCTCACGGCCGGCGTGGCACGGGTCGCCATCACGCCGCCGGTCGGCATCGCCCTGACCGGCTTTGCCGGGCGGCCACCCTCCAACGGCATCCATGACGACCTGCTGGCAACAGCGCTGGTGTTGGCCGAGCGAACGCCCGGAGGCGATGACCCGGCCAGCCGCGTGGCCCTGGTGACGCTCGACCTCCTCGGCATGTACGGCGAGGAGATTGCCGCGTCAATCAAGAGCCAGGTGGAGAGCGTGACCGGTATCCCGGCGGCGCGGGTATTCCTCGCCTGCAGCCATACCCACTATGGCCCAGTGGTCTCCGCAGACCAGGACATGGAGGGAGGGGCGACCGCGCAGGCCCTCGCCTACCAGGCGGCGCTGCCGCACCACATCGCCGGCGCCGTGGCCATGGCCGACGGGGCGCGGCGGCCGGTGACGCTGGCGGCGGGGCGCGGCAGCGTCCAGATCGGCATCAACCGACGAGAACGCCGGCCCGACGGGCGCATCGTGCTGGGCCAGAACCCGCAGGGAACCCTTGACGCTGAGGTTCAGGTCTGGCGTCTCGATGCGGCGGACGGCGATCCCGTTGAACCAGGTGCGCCGCTTGGCTGGCTGCGGCGCGCCACCGAGCCGGTGGCAGTGTTGCTCAACTACGCCTGCCACCCCGTCTCGCTGGGCGGTCAAACTCGTCAGATCACGGCCGACTTCCCCGGCGTTGCTCGCACCGTCGTCGAGCGCCTCGTAGGCGGCACGGGTATCTATCTGCAAGGGGCCTGCGGCAACATCAATCCGAGCTTGATGGGAGCAGATTGGACGCACCCGCTCCGGCTCGGCCACGTGCTGGGGGCAGAAGCCGCCCGCGTCGCCTTGCTGGCGCAACCCATCGCCGGCACACCACTGCGCGTCGCCCGCGAGACCGTCGCCTTCCCTGGTCTCCTCCCGCCGTCACTGGAAGCGGGGCGGGAGCGAGTAGCAACGCTGATAGCCGAGCAGGAACGCCTGGCGGCGCAGGAGGGGAACACCGGCGCGCGGTGGTGGAATCAGCGCGGCCTGGCCCAGGCCCGCCGGGCGCTGACGGCACTGGAAGGTGGTGAGCCGCTGCTGCTGCACGGCGACCTGTCGGTACTGCGGCTCGGTGACGCTGCGTTGGCCTGCAACCCGAGCGAGCTGTTCTGTGAGATCGGTCTCGGCATCAAACAGGCGTCGCCCTTCCCCTGGACCGCCGTTGCCGGCTATACCGACGGGGCGCTGTGGTACGTCCCCACGCGAGCAGCCTATCCCGAAGGCGGCTACGAAGTGGATCGCGCCTGCCGCGTCGCCCCTGAAGCCGGTGAACTCCTGCAAGAAGTCACGCTTCGCCTGCTACACTCGCTCCGCTAGCGCTTCAGCACGGACGACGACGACCATCATCCGGTGGAGACAGGGGGGATATCGTGAACATCGTCGACATTGACGTCATTCCTTTCCGAACAGCCGCAGATCGCTTCCAACACGGGGTATTGCGTCCCCAGACGCCGATCGTTCAGACCCTCACGCGCATCAGCACCGATGACGGCACGGTGGGCTACTGCCTGGGCGGGCAGGGGCACGGCGATCAGGATGGACTGACGCCGGCTTCCCGAAGTCAATTGGTGGGGCGCATGAAGCCGCTGCTGGTCGGGCACAATCCCTTCGACCGGGAGAAGTTCTGGCAGTGGATGTGGGCGGCCAAGATGCCGGAAAACTTCATGGGCGTCGTCGACATGGCGCTTTGGGACCTGCTCGGTCGCGTGACCAATCTGCCGGTGTATCAGCTCCTGGGCGGTTGCCGGGATCGGGTCAAAGCCTATGCCAGCACCTACCCGAACATTGGCACGCCCGACGACTACGCTGAACACGCCGTGGCCTGCCAACGGGCCGGCTATCGGGCCTACAAGATCCACCCCTACTACTATTGGGACCCGGCAACGCGCCAGGATGTGCCGGGCCGGCCCTCGCACATCCGCTGGGACCTGGAAGCCTGCCGGGCGGTGCGCGCTGCCGTGGGCGACGAGATGGCGCTCATGTACGATCCCTGGGGCACCTATCACACCTTTGAGGAAGCCCTGTTCGTCGGGCGCGAGCTGGAACGGCTGAACTTCGTCTGGTTTGAGCACCCCATGCCCGAACACCGGGTCCAGCCCTACATCCGACTCTGCCGGGAGTTGAGTATCCCGATCTGCTCGCCGGAGATCATTGACGGCAGCGTCTTCACGCGCGCCGACTGGATTCAGCGCGAGGCCTCCGACATCAGCCGGATCGACGTGCTGCGCGGCGGCATCACGGCGGCCCGCAAGACGGTCGCTGTCTGCGAAGCCTACGGCGTCAAGTGCGAGATGCACATGAGTGGCTTCGGCAACCTGCAAGTGCTTGGCGCCAGCAGCGAAGACACCTGCGAATACTACGAGCGCGGCCTGCTGGCCCCCGACGTCGACTACGACGCCTCCTATCCCTACCTTTTGGAGCCGTGCGATCCCCTTGATGCCCACGGCAATGTGCGGGTACCGCAAGGACCGGGGCTGGGCTACGTTCTTGATTGGGACTACATCAACGCCAACAGGATCGAGGGCTAACCAATGGCGACCACAAGTCCAATGACCGGCGTCTTCCCGATCCTGGTCACGCCCTTCGACGAACAGTCGCGCCCGGATGAGGAGAGCCTGCGCCGCCTGGTGGAGTTCAACATCGCGGCCGGCGTCCACGGTCTGGGACTGGCCCTGGGCAGCGAGGTCTATAAGCTCTCCGAGGCGGAACGGGGACAGGTGACCCGCATCATCGTCGACCAGGCGCGAGGCCGCGTACACGTCGTCATCAACACCGGTGCTGCGGCGACCGACCTGGCCGTGCTGTACAGTAAGGAGGCCGAGGAGCAGGGAGCGGATGCCGTCATGGTGTTGCCGCCCACCTTCGCCCCGGCCAGCGCCGAAGAGACGCGGGACTACTTCCGGGCGGTGTCGGCGGCCGTTCATGTGCCGATATTCCTGCAAGATACCTCCAGCGGGCCGGTATCCGCGAGTCTGGCCCGGCAACTGGCCGAGGAGTGCGAGCACATTCGCTACACCAAGGTGGAAAGCGCGCCGGCTCCGCTGAAGGTGGCCGAGGCGGTGCGCCTGGCCGGCGACAAGCTCACCGTCTTCGGTGGCGCCGGTGGCAACTATCTGCTGGAAGAGCTGCGTCGTGGCTCTCGCGGCACGATGCCGGGCTGCAGCCAACCGGAAGCCTTCGTGGAAATCTGGAACCTGTACCACGCCGGTGATCTGCCGGCGGCTCGGGCCGTGTTCGAGCACACGATCGTCCCCGTCAACCGGTTGGCGGGCCTGGGCTGGGGTGCATTCTATTCAGTCCACAAGGAGCTGCTCCGCCAGCGCGGCGTCATCCGCACCGCCATTGTGCGGAGGCCAACCGGCGGCACGCTGGACGCGGCGGGATGGCAGGAATTGCAAGAAGTCATCGACGGGTTATTGGAATCATCCCAAAAATCGAACAGCTAGAACCGCTCAAGATCAGGGTCTAACCCGATTCTGCCGTCGCGCACCCGCGGCATCTTTTGAGCGCCGGTGACTGCCTGGGCTTCGGTCCGCCATCCGAAGTGACCCTTGCCAACGAAACCACCGCGTCCTGCGCGTACCTCATCGTCCTGACTCGGGGCTAGCCGTCATGGCGGAGATCACAATCGCACCCTTGACCACCTCACCGCAGCCGAGGGCGGCGCATACACGCTGTATGAGAAGCTGGGGTTCCAGTTGGCCGGAGTGATTCCGGACTATGCGTTAAAGCCGCACGGAGGGCTGACGGGGACCATGATCTATTGGAAACGGCTCGGAGGGGAACCCTGACGAGGCTTTGCCTCAGACCGACGACCGCCTCAGCCCCGCGCGCGGGGAGCCGCTGGAATGGAGATCGCTCACGCTGCTCCCCCGTCGCCGGTGGCAACTCCCGACCGGACCAATGGCAAGCGAACGCTGAAGGTGGACCCTATCCCTGGCGTGCTCGCAACGCTGATCTCCCCGCCGTGGAGCGTCACCAGCTTCTTGGTAATCACCAGGCCCAACCCCGTACCGCCGACCTCCAGCGCCGCCGGGTTCTTGGCGCGGTAGAACCGCGTGAAGAGCCGCTCTTGTTCGCTTATCGTCATGCCGATCCCGGTGTCCCGTACCTCGATGCGCACACGATCGTCTTCCATTGCTGCCGTGATGTAGATGCCACCGCCGTCGGGGGTGTACTTGTGGGCGTTCGAGAGCAAGTTGGTGAGGACCTGGAGCAGCCGACGGGTGTCGCCGCTCACCGTCGGCAGGTCGGGTGGCACGTTCATCTCCAGATGCTGGCGCTTGCCTTCTATCTGGAGGCGCAAAGACTGCACCGCCTGCGCGATTACGGCGGCCAGGTCCACCGACGTGTGCTGGAGCGCGATCCCGTCCCCTTCCAGTTGGGACAGGTCCAGCAAGTCGTTCACGATGGCGATCAATCGCTCCGTGTTCTGGGCAACGACGTCCAGGAACTCGCGCTGCTCCACCGGGACTTCGCCCGCGTCGCCATTGAGGACGAGGTCGAGGTAGCCCTTGATGGACGTGAGGGGCGTCCGCAGTTCGTGCGACACCACGGAGATGAACTCGTCCTTCGCTCGGTCAGCAGCGCGTTCCCGAGTCACATCACGGAAGGCATAGAGCCGGCCCATGGTTGTTCCGTCCGCTCCGGGCAGCGGGGCGACGTAGACGTCGAGATCACGTCGTTCGGGCCACTTCTGGGTGACGGTGGTGCGGTAATGGTGCACCGCAGTTCGCGTTTCCCCAGCAACCAGGGCGCGGAAGGTCTCGGTATCGGCGAAGAAGGACTCCGCCCGGGCGTGCAGTACGTCAATGTCACGGCCCAGGAACTCGAGTGCCGAGACGCCGAAGAGGGTTTCGAAGCGCCGATTGGTCGTATGGAGACAGTGGTCGCTGCCAACGAGCAGGATCGCCTCATTGGTCGCATCGAGGATGGCGCGCATCTCGCCGTTGGCATTTTCAGCCGTGCGAATCTGCCGCTGGAGCTCCCGCCAGCGCCGGTAGGCGAAGGCAGCGAAGGCAAGCCCAGCGATGACTGGCACAAAGAGGAACTCCTTGAGACCCTTGTTGGCGTTGGCCTGAGACCAGACGGCCAGGTGATCGAAGGCGCCGAAGCGAAAAGAGACGACGCAGGTCAGCGCTGAGATGACGACGATGGCGAGTAGATCGCGGCGGGCGGTATCGGAGAAGCGCTGTGCATCGGTCGTCCGTGCGTGCGGTAGCCGTGTCGCGGCCATCCCAGCGTCTCCCTTGCCAGCACGCTACAGGTGCGCTGCCACGCGGCGTGGCACGACGTCCGCCATAGTGTACGCCGCAGTCGCGCCCCGGCAGGGAAGCCGGCTGGCAGGTAGTGTTACTTTCCCTCTGGTAGCGTTCGCACATTTGCCAGAATTGTCGCACCGTGTTTGGTCAAGAGCACGGTGTAGCGATGCATCAAGTGACCTCCTACCGAAGCGCGTTGAAGTGATCGACGGTCAAGCCAGCGGCATCAAGGATAGAGCCGAGTGTACCGAGAGTGAGGGCACAGGGACTCGAACTCTGGACACGCTGATTAAAAGGTAGCCCGCTCTAAACGCTGTGGCCTCCCCCTGGGGCAAGCGTCCATTTCCTGTCCAGTTAGCGTGTCTATCTTCACATTCTGATTGCGCTGCATTCGGTCACGGGAAACGACAGGAGTTCGTCTCGGCCTGCCCGTCCCAATTGCCAACAAGGCCCTTCTACCAAGTACCTGGTGCGGCATGATCCTGCTGATTAAGAGTCCGAAGGATGACCGTCCATAGGCGTCCACCGAGGTGTACTGCCTCTGGTGACTGACCATCCCAGAGGCATATTCTGTCCATCGTGTCCACTGTTGTCTACCGGCGTTGCTGTGGCTGTTGCTGTGAAATGCTAAATCAAACCACGAAGATGCTGCGTCGCGGATGAGCGCGCCTCCCCCCTGAGCCGCTACGCAACTTCAAGGTGGAAGGATTTAGTCCTCCACTATTATACGGCAAGATCAGGAGGGATTGGTACTATTGCTTGGTAAGCCTAATCTTGCCATCTTGTAGCATTTCGAGATAAAGAATGTCATCCTTCTTGGCTAGATAGTAGAATATGTACACCAGTAAACCGATTCCCAAAAACAAAAACCAAAATGTCGCCCAAAGAAACCTAAATCGCTTGGGCTTAACAAGCTGCACTGTCATTTCTGTCTGCTGCATAATCCGGTATCCCTGCCGAACATACTTGTGAATTTGGTCGCTCAATTGACCGGTGACAAAAATACCGGCTACAGGCGCGGCGTGTGTTGGTGAGACCGGTGACGCCGATAAATCTGATATGATTCTCGTTCTATCGCTCACTTTGGTTGGGTCGGTGAAAGCGCTGGCAATACCGAGAAAGAGCAGAGGTACTGCAAGAAACAGCAGACCCCACAGTTGAGACCATAGTGCGAATAGGAGACATAGAATACCAATCGGGAGCATGACGAATATCGACATCCTCTTGTTGATACGACGGCGGTGGACCAGTTGGTCACGTGTAAGGTCGTTCGACGTTAGGTCCGTCCAAGCGGCCCTCTTGTCAGCTTGGGTTAGCTCCTCTACGGCATGCAACTCTTGAGGTGCAGGTTCCGCATCTGGTACAGGAGCAGCGTCTGAGACTGTGTCTACACCGCTCGCGCTTGAGGTAACTACGGATACCCGTGTGCCACAACTATTGCAAAAACGCGCTGACTGTGTGTACTCAGTCCCACAATTTGCGCAGTACGGCATAATCTTCTCCATTTTCGACATCCATTATTCGGTTCCCTCCAGAATACACTCCCTATTACTACAGCTTCAGATTAGGGAGGCAGGGGTGAGGGAAGGGCGCAGGCGAAGATGCGGTTGCTCGGCTGGCTCGCCCTGCTCGCTCCCTGACTGGGCTGGGCTGTAGAACCGAAGAATACCGTTTACGACGACCGTCGGGATGAGACGGCGGGGTCGCCGCCGGTTGACCGCCTGGAAGACAAAGACCCTCACGACGAAGCCCCCAGCATCTGCTTCAACTGCGACTGGGCCATCCGGTCAATAGTATCACCCTGAACAACTTCGGAGGCGCTGCGCGCCGTGGTGTAGCCATTTCCACCGTTGGCGGACCAATAGTCCCACGTCTCCTGCGGACTGGTTCCGCCTGCAAGAGCATCATCCACAATGGATTGGTACTTAGAAGCCAGGCCGTCATACCCAGGAGTCGGCACGACTCGGATCGGGCGACCGGCATCCGCCCGGTCCTGCGACCAGACCCAAAGGACCGATGGGTGCATAGAGTGGGAGGCAGGGTCGACTACTGCCTCACGGAGGACTCTATAATCCGGCATAGTGGAATGATCCTTCTACATCGTTAGTGGCACTCGGAGCGCCTCTTTTGACTTCATCAACGAGGTGGTCTAACTTAGCTCGGTTATCAGGATCGTAGATAGGCTCCACCACCAGAGAAATGCCGTCTGCCCTCTTAAAGATAATGGTACCGTCCACGTCAACCTCTGACCAATCAACTGATTGTATATCACTTTCGTGGATGTAGCCATCATCGTAGTAGATGAATACTAGAGTGGACCCGCTAAACTTGAGACACACGACCGGAATGAACGGTATGTCTGATCCATCTGGGAAGATAACTCGGACCTCGGCTCCCGAGGTTATGATTCTTTCTAGTTTTTCTAGATTGCTCATCAATATACCACCACATCTTCTATAGGAACACCCCGTATGAACTTGACGCCGTTATCGAGGAATACTCTAAGTATAGCATCGATAGAACCGTCCTTGATGCCCTGTCGGTAGTACTCGAGTTCGGCCCGTCGGTCAGGGTCGTAGATCGGCTCGACGGTGAGAGTGAGGCCATCGGGCCTCGTAAAGACAACGGTCCCGTCTACGTCGAGTTGGGACCAGTCTGTGGACTTCACGTCGTTTATGTGGATGCGGTCACTATCCCAGTACATAAACTCTAGGACTCAGTCCTAGAGTTTGAGACAAGAGATTGGAACGAAGGGAAGAAAAGTTCCATCAGCGAAGAGACATGTCAGTTCGTCCTTGGGTTTCAGACACTGCAAGCGATGGATCTCACCGACATCGGTGGCTGTCTTGACAACCAGGCGTTTGCCGGCAACGGGGATGCACAGCAACACACCACAAACGGATTGATGGCCTGGCGGAAGGCGGATAACTGGACGGCATTTACTAACGGCTACTGGACGTGGATCAATGGTCCCAACGGGCTGGCAAAGCGGCTCAACACGCAGCGCTTCAGTTGGGAGGCCAACCCGGACGGCTTGCCACTGGCCGATCAGCCATCTGGAGATCACACGTACTACGCCAGTAGCTATCATCCCGGCCCCGGTCCGCTCCAATCGCACCTCATCTACTGCGATGACGATCCCGGCTGGCGGTCGCTCAGCCCCAACTACCTCGCCCATTACCCGTCGCTGGCGGCAGCCGAAGCCGCGCTGCCCGATTACTATCTGCACCAGGCGTGCTAAGGTGTTATAGATATGGCAACACTGACTCACGAGCAACGTATCCGCCGCCGCCGGACCAACCGGCGCATCCTGACCTGGCTCGTCGGCCCCATCGGCATCATATTCTTGCTGTTGGGCCTGCTGATCCATGTCCTTCTACTGTTCGGCCTGATCTGCCTAGCGCTGGCCGTTGGTGCCCACTTCACGAACCCTGCCAACGTGCCGGCGTAGCGGCTGCCGCCGACAGTTATGCGGTCTTGCACGACACCATAACTGTCGCCATGTTTCCATGGACGAAGGTTCACGGCTCCATTGAAGCACCCGCCGCTGCCAGGATAGCAATCGCGCAGTGACCTGTCAACAACTCATGGGACTGGGGGAAGAATCGCTCTTATGGGCGATTCTTCCCCGTTGATTCAAGCAGCGATGCGGGTATCCTTGACAGTCTCCCAGGTGAGCCTAATCACGTCAGGATCACGCTTGAAGGACAGCGCCATCTCCACAAAGGCGTTGAAGCCGATGACCTCCTCCGTGATGAGTGTGCCGTCAATCATTTCTGCCGTCAGGATGATCGTGCCGTCAGACAAGGAGGATACCGGCAGAGGCTCCTCTGGGGTGCTGTTACCTGACTGTTCGAGCACTGTAATGTCTGCTTGCTCCAGTGCCCCGATGATATGGGACGCTGCTTTCATCACCGCTGCCAACTGCGCCTCCAGTTCCTGCGGTGTGGCCTGCCACGATTGCAAATAATCAGCGGCAAAGGGATGCTCGATGCCGAAGTGCTGCGCTACGACATAGCCCGTTGCCTCAGCTTGCCATTCCCGCTTCACCCGGTTCTCCTCGGTGCCGGTTGGGTGTAAGAGGCGGTGTGCCCACTCATGAAACAAGATCAAGAGCTTGCTGTGGCTGTCCAGGCCGGGACGGAGGGCAATGATCCCGGTGTTCGGTTCGTAATAGCCCTGAGCTGTGCCCTGCATTTGCCGGATTAGCACTTGCACTCCCTCCTCGGCCAATGCCTGCTCGACCAACAGGCAGCGCTCCTGCTCGTCATCGGGCAGTGGGGTGAAGAACTCCAAGAGCGGCTTGTCACCGGTTAGCTGGCTGGCGTCGAAGACACAGACCGTCTTGAAGGTGATGCGCTCCTCGACAGTGCCGTCGGGCTTCTCCTTGCGATAGGGCATGGGAGCCATGATCCTGATACCCTTGGCACCCTTGCTGACTTGATACCCCATGCCCTGCCAGCGCTGATAACCGGCCACATGGGTTGCCTGGGGGCACTGGTGAGCGATCAGGATTTGGTTGCCCAGACTGTACTTATGGAAGCGGCCTGAGAACTTCAAAAGCTGCTGCAACCGTTCACTGTTACCGTGCAGCATCTCCTCGGCCAAGCTCTGGAGAGAGGCTTTGATCTCTTGCTGGAAGGCGGTCGTCTGCGTGTTCACAATGGATACCTTTCTGTTAGTTGCTTGCAGAATTCACGAGGGTTGATGAGGGAGCGCCAACACTCCCCCTGACTAAGCTGGGACAACTCTCCGAGCACGGCTTCTGGCCTGAGCGATGGCGAGATAGCCTCGTCCGGCATCCGTCTCGATCACTGTTGCGGTGATACGCTCGATCACCGTTGGCGCTGTCCAAGCCGCTGTGACGCTCTCAGCCAACCCCTGGCTCTCCCAATAAGCGAGGCAGGAGAGCTGCTGCTGGCGTTGCAGTGGAGGATGAAGCAGCATGTCATGGAGGACGGCTGCCATCGAGTCGGCATCTTGCGGAGTACCACAATCCCATCTACGCATGATTCGCCTTGCAGATGGGACACAAGCGACACCCGTTGTGCTGGCCTTTCAGTCGCTGCTCCAGTTGCCGATCACCCGGCCAGGTCCTGACGACATGCCAACTGATGCCTGCCTGGTTGACGACTTGTACCAACCTGGCTCCTCTGCCGCGCCGGTGCAGCTTGATGCGGGCATCCAGGTCCTGAGCGAAACCCAGGTAGTGACCGGCATGCTTGTAGCGCTGATGAAAATGGAGGAGGTAGACGGTGCCTTTCATGCTGCATCACCGCCGCCGCTAGGCATGTTGATCTTGCTGGTGGACGGAAGCGCAAAGGAGCGGACGTAGGCCCGGCATTGGATGCCTTGCTGCGCTTCCTCCTGGATCATGCGGTTGGCACACTGTTGGGCACCAGATTCGGTGCGGTGCAGGTGGCCGCACAGATACTGAAGGTCGTAAGGTCCAGCAGCACCGTCTCTGACACTCCAAACGGTGTAGCGGCGAATGATGGGTGGGGGGTTCATAGTCGCTTGAACCGGTCCATCTTGCGTTCGATCTCGGCGCTGTGTTCGCTAGCGGCCTGCTCGACGGCAGTGACATGCCAGCATTTTTGACCGTGCTGACCAGCCGGGCAGGAGCAGCTCCAGACCTTGTTGACCAGTCGAACGTTGTAGGAGATGGTTGGCTCGGTGCGGCTCTGGATGCGGTAGGTTCCATCGGCTTGCTTCTCAGGCTTGGGCTGAGGGATCACCGGAGCGTTGACGGCTTCCAGGACCTCGCTGGCGGATTTCTCCAGACTCTCCAGACGCTGAAGCTGGCTCGTGAGTTGTTCCCGCTGTCTCTGAATCCTCGTAATGAATCGGTGCAGTTCATCGCTGAAGCTGAGATGGATGACGCCGTTGGTTGCCGGTTCGGTGGTTGGTACGCCCACTGTCTTGCCTTTCACTGAGCACTCAGGAACAACCTGAAGTCGCTCAATGGAGAAAAGCCCGAGGAGCGGTCTTACTCACTACTCTTGTAGCCAGCAGACCGTCCTCGGGATTTCTAAGACAGGAGAAAGAGAGCTTGCAGTCGGCCTGCGGAATAGACAGCAACGACCGCACACTTCACAGCGGCAGATGAGGAGGTTGTGTCAGGTCATGCTGGCTCCAGTTCGAGCAGGTGAATCAATGTATTACCCAGGCGGTTCCACTGCTGGGCCGTGAGCAAGAGATCGCCATCGACCAGCCGCCGTACAAAGCTCTTGGCACTGCCCATCGGGAAGGCAAGCTCCCTCAACACTGTGAGGTCGGCCTGGACGGCATTGATGTATTTTTGCTCTGGGGTGAGAGTCACTTCGGGTTCCTCGTCGGGCTGGGCGTATAACATGGTGAATCTCCTTCTTGGCCGGTACATCCGGCTGCATGAGGGCAAAGGCCCACAGCGCGGTGTTATCCACGCTATGGGCGATGCGCTAGTCCTCCAGCTTTGCAAAGAAGGCAGACCACACGACCTGGCAGGAAATAAAGACGACGATGAACACAACGATGATGCTGGACAGAATCCCCACGGCGCAGCCGAGCACCGAGAAGATCATGAGCGCCACGTTTGGGGCGAAGTGACACAACAGATCGAAGCCGAGCAGACCGGCGATCAAGACGACACACCGGCAGACCTGCTGCTCACATTGGCTGACCACGGGAATCTCCTTTACCGACAAGCACCACAGTTGGTGCAAGAGGCAAAAGCCCACGGCGTGGTCTTACTCACCCTCTCCTGAAAGCACTATCTGTCGTCGTGCTGAGCGACCGGCGATGGTGTCCGTTGCCGAACCGGAAAGAAGCACTGGCACCGTACCTTGGGGTGTCTGTTGACGAGTTCCGCCGTCGTGCCGGCGTAGTACCAATCACAGTGGGAGTGCTTACTCCTGACGAGACGGTATCCTACACTGCCGCCCTACAGGTGCTTCTGCATGCATTGAGTTAAATGAAAAGAAGACCCACGGGAACAGCACCGTGGGTCTTCGGTGGCTATGCCGCGAGACGGTGAAAGTCTTCCATCGTCTTCAGACTGGTAATAAAGAACTCCAGTGTGAGTCTGCGATTCTCTGGTGTGAGTGCTGCAATCCCTACAGCCAGGCTACTCCACGCGGCTTCTTTGGCGATGGCAGAATCTCCGGTGTGGCCCAGCATGAAGAACGAAATGTCGTGCTGGGTCACAACATCCGTATGCGCGTAGATGTCCAGCACCGAGACACCGAGCAATTTGGCGAGGCGCAGAATCGTGTCGATGCCGGGTTGTCGTATATATCCAGCCACGATGTGGTCTAGGGAACTACGGGAGATACCGACGTGGTTGGCGATGTATTGCCTGTCCAGCCCGCGTAAGTCGATGAGGCTCCGAATGTACTCTCCAAGCCGGAAACCGGGAGTGTAGGAATCCTTTCCTGGTTTCCTTCCTCGCCGCGGTGGTGTGTATTCCGCCAATTTATCCACTGAATGGATAATGGCGTGGGAGGACGGGTCTTCTCGGAGATCTGGCAACTCCCCCGTCAACGTTACTGGGATGACCCTCACAAGCTTCGGCATTTGCTATTTCCTTTCTTTACTTCACCAGCCAACGCAATCATCATACCTAAAGTACCAGGACCTGTCAAGAGTATTTGTGAAATATTGATGAAGTTCGCTCAAAGTAGCCAGGCCGAACCGGAAAGGAGATCGTCTCTGCCGGGCACACCCTAAGCATGTGGCCATAACTTTGGCATGGCTCCCTCCAGAGGAGATCGGCTGCAAAAGCATGCCTTTGTTCTGGCTACGTGCTTAGCTACCGACGTGGAGCAGCCGGCAGTGGATGTCGTCGTCGGTGCCGAGGTTGCCATTGTGGTGACGGCGCTGGATGGCAGCCGCCCATAGGTCAGGATGTGCTGGCCATGCCGGAGACGACGAGGGGGTATCTCTTATCTGGAGGAGGACCGGCATGACGATAGGTGCCAGCCAAAATAGAACGTCCTCCCTGAACTTTCGCCTCGCAGCGGGCATGTCGCCGGCTGCCAAAAACAGTGCCATTTGATCGGAAATCGGCCAGAAACACCGCACAATATGCCACGTTCGCTCCGTAAATGGCCACTTCCCGTACCGCCTGTGCCACCCATGTCAGTTGCAGAAGGGCGTTGCAGAAGAGCATCCCAATGAGCAAGATGATGGCGGACAACAGTCAGAAAGGCAGCGCCCCGACGTACATAGCAGCCGGACGGGCAGAAGGAAGCGTCAGGTGTTGCAGTGCTCCCGGCTGGCATTGGCACAGGTAGCCTCTGGGAGTTCGTGATCGGTGCCACATTGCTGCACGCAAGGCACCTTCTTTCCCACGGCGTGTCCCCCAACTGATCGCCGTTACGCCGGGCAGTTGCCTTCTCAATGATGGTCGATGAGCAAGTTGCCGCCTTATAAAGAATAGTTTGATGGCGGGGGGCTATGGGTGTCATGGAGCGGCCCAAGTGGCCCCATCCGCCGGTTTGCAACCCGCTTAGCCGGCACAACTGTGACAGAAGGCTTTGCCTAGTTAGTAGCAGTCTGGTGATATCCCTTACCTGGTTCTCACCGGAGTGAATGTTGGGTCCCAGCCAAAATAAGGTGAGTCTTCAGACTTTTGCCCGGCGACGATGAGCATTACTATCTCTACGATCAGCCTTCTGACAATGTACGCGAGAGCGAGATGGCGAAGGACGTGAGTATCGGAAGTCCTCTCGTGATCGTCTGAGAAGTTGTGTATCAGCCGTCAATCGGGGATAATAGATATTGTAGTGACTCATTTCCATTCTAACGTAGGAACGGCGAGCACAAAGGAGCCATCATGTTCATCTTCTGGAAGACACGCCCGCACGATAGAGGTGGCACCAACGCTCTATGCGCCCAACTGTGTGCGTCAGAGCGCCTCAAGGATCATAGCCAGCCAAGGCGTGTCGTCTTGGCTCACCTGGGAACCATTGACAACGAGTTTGTCTTTCAGCCACGGCGACGAGAGAAGTTCTGGCTGAAGGTACGTGAGAAGCTGAATACAGTGGACCTTCCTGACGGTGAGCGTGTCCAGATCGAAGCAATGATTGCACAGCGGGTGCCGTTGCCGGAAATGGGTCTCTTGGTCAATCCTCGTGCTCAAGAGCATGCCCGGCGGTTACACGAGGTAATGCGTGAACTAGCCCATCCTAACGCTGCGTAGTGACTCAAATACGCTCCAATACCGGAATTGCGACGGAGCAGAGAGATAGTGCCGCGTTGCTTACCAACCCAGTGCGTTAACACCGAGAAGCCGACGAGTACTGAGGCGGAGGCATTGCATCGCGGCTATATGACCTGGAAGGTCCGGTACGTCGTCACTTGATGAATCCTCATTGTCGGTCGCGCCTGTCCGGAGATATGCGTAATGGCTGGCAAGTTGCGACCCCACGTGCCTCCATTGCTCCGCGACTGGCAAGGCGTAGCGGGGTAGAGTCTTCTTGAACTGCGTGGTCAGCCCCCAATGAGGGTCGTCGGAACGGTCTAGCCGATAGCCCAAGGTGTCATTTACGGCTTGCACATGGTCAGCATTGACTTCACTGATTGGGAGGATCGGCTGGAGATACTCCCGCCCAGTCATCGTGTAGAAAACGAGGAAGCCAAGGGTCTTGGCCATATGGAACAGTGTCAGGTGCGGCCGACGGCAGACGAGGACGGGGACGAAGGAGCATTCCGGGAAAGTGATTTGCAGTTGCGCCGCCTTGTCAAGGAGCTGGTAGACGTCTCCGGTTTGCGGATACGTCCACTCCCGCCGGCTTTTGGCTTCTATGAGTACCGTCGCCAGCCGGGATACACCGCCGGGGACGGCCACCACAAGGTCTGCTGCATTATCCAAGGGGCCGATGGGAACGTCAACGCCGAAGATCGTATTGACGCAACGCCTTCTCGGGTTGTGAATACGGTAGCCTACGCCAGCGGCAGCGAGCATAGCCTTGTTGACGATGCGCTCTTGCGCCTCGGCAAGGACATTGCCTCCTGAACTGGTCGACGACCAGCCCAGATAATAGGCAAGTATTGTGCGTTTCCTGGCAGCCTTGTCCTTGAACCTACGACTACGGGAAGCGCCAGCGAGAGCGAGCAGCGGAACTTCCCTCCGTCCATAGGTAATACCGGAGATAACTTCCACCTGACCGAGCCGTATCAGTTCCTGTTTAGCAGTTGTGAGATGATGGGGATCGATATGCGGATTGCCTTGAGCTGGATCAGCCAACTTCGCTTCGATCTCTCTCCAGCCGCAGACGACTTCTTCCTCCAGTAGTTCAAGAATAGCGTGTTGGCCGAGGAACACATAGTGCTGTTGCGGATTTGAGGGTGTTGCACGCATAGATATAGAAGTATTGGTACGCATCACGCAGCCGGCGTTCCCGCTGGCTGGACGGCAGTTTCCTGAGTCCATCCATCATCAAAAAGGTGCTGAATGAAGCTGGGAGAGGTGAAGTCGTCCACTTGATGGATCGCAGCGGTCCGATTGGCAGCGGGGGTGGAATTCTTGCTGCCCTTGCGCCGACGTGCTACGGCCGACTTTAGTGCGAGCCTGGTGAAATATGCCTTTCGAGCCATGCCAGCCCGACGATGGCGTTCCTCTTCGGGAAGTTCATGCTCGGGATCGACTTCCAGGGGGAACTTGTCGAGGAAGGCTTTGCGGGCGGGAGCGGTGATCTCCTGGCCGCCATACCGGGAGTGGGTGACATAAGCGCCGATGCGGCCATAGAGCGCCAGGTCGCGGGGGGTGATAGAAGACACGACTAACTCCGCCCCGGCGCCGCGCCCTCCTCGGGCCAAGCTCGGAGTCTAAAAGTTAGCCGTGGTATCGGCAGGTGGCTATCGTCGAGACCAACTCGGTCGCCACTGTTCTAGATCATTAGTTCACTGTACCAGGGGGCCCTCGGGATAGTCAAGCCCGGTCGGCTCAGTCTGTCTGAAGGGGACGATACGTTCATGGTTCTCCACAAAACCCTCTGTCCATTCGGTACCGTCATCGCGCTTCCAACGGTAGAGGCAGACATCCTCTTCCCCTCGCCGCTCGATTCGGAGGTGATAGGACAGGCGCTTGATACACTGGACGAGACCGTCATCGATACCGGCGCGAGTAACCCGATTGACGGCAGCAGGATAGCTGCACCGGGGACAAACGATGAGCAGCCCCTGAAGCGGGACCCCATGGCGTTGATTAGAAGCGGAACCATGGTGGCGTGATCGTCTGATACATCGTAGCACGGGCACTAGCCCTTTGCGATGCCGCTTCTTTGCCCGCTCGGACCGCGCCAGAACCGTTGCGTCGAGCATCGGGTCGTCCGAATCCTCCAAGACCGCAGCGAAACCGTCTTGTCTCTCCAGCCAGAGGTCATCATAGGCGGCGTGCCAAGACGTCGGGGAGATTATGTCGCGGAGGCCCGCGGGTGTGGTATTGGAGTAATAGGTACGATGGAAGTATCCCAGCACCTCGGGGCAACTCATGGTGTGGCAGAGAAGGCGCCCGACCAGTGGACTGTCAGTAATACCTGCTTTAGCCTTCGGATCAACTGGAACCTTGATCCTGACGAAAGGGAGGAGATTCAGCTCCTCATCTAATAGATGGTTGAGCCGATAGAGATTTTTCCACTCGTTCAAAGCCGATCCCCCGGCGACAACCGCTTGTGGACCCCTCGTGGCCGTTCATCTGCCGAAGAGGCAGCATAGCGACTCACCATGGACCGAGAACGCCAACCTGCCAGACGCATGAGGTCGTCGTCATTGCCGCCGCCGTCTTCACGGCCCTCGGCGAGGCTGGAGGTTCGTTGGCGCCTGACCATTCCCTGCTCCACGTCTCTCTGCTGCTGCGTTCTAGGGCTGCTGATCACACCTCGACCGCCGCCAGTGCCGGGTGTTCGCGTTCCTCGGGGAGAGGCTCGCCATGTGCTGCCTTATCCTCCAGGTACAGGCGGATCGCATCCCGAGCATTCGCCAGTGCTTCATCGGCCGTGGCGCCTTCCGTGAAGCAGCCCGGAAGGGCGGGCACCTGGACGGTATACCCGCCGTCCTCGGCATCTGGTATCAGGAACACCGTGCAGCGCATATGCTGACCTTCTACGCGACCGCTGCCGGGAGCGCCACAGTCGCGAGGACGACGCTGGCCTCTGTTGCAATGGATTGGCCGTCTTCACCCAGCGCCGCGACGTGAGAGGCAATTGCGGCGGGAGCATCCGCCAGCACTTCATCAAGCGTCTCGCCCTGGATAAAGCAGCCGTCCAACGCCGGCACATTGGCCCAATAGCCGCCCTCCTCCGCTCGATGTATGACGATCACGTACTCCATCACTACTTTCCTTCCATCAAGCGCAAAAACTCCGCTTCACTCAATTCGGCCTTGCGCAGCATCGCCTTCAACAGGCCGATCTTGACCGGCTCCTTGCGCCCCGAGAAGGTGACGATCTGCCCGTTCGGCATCTTGATGTTCACATGGTCGCCCTTTCCGCCTTTGCGCAGGATACCCCCGGCACGGATCAGTGCGGCGATGGCAACCGCCGGGCGAACGTCACGGAGTTCACCCATTACAAGCGATCTCCCGGACTGAGCCGCTTGTGCGCTTCTCTGGCCCGCTCATCCGCCGCACTGGCGCCATAACGGCCTACCATCGTCCGAGAACGCCAACCGGCGAGGCGCATCAAGTCTCCCTCATTGCCGCCCGTGGCGAGCCAAATATGGGCGAACGTATGGCGCAACTGGTGGGGGTGGAAGGCGGGGAGCCCAGCTTGTTCGCAGCGATCACGGAACGTTTGATAGATGCCGTTGCCAGTCATCGGACCACGCCGACCAAGCCACAATGCCGGCGTGCTGGCAGCCGGGTGATTCTCTCGCATGCGGAGATAGCGATCCAGAGCGAGCGCCGTCTTGCGCCCAAAGGGGCAGGCGCGAGGACGGCTGCCCTTGCCAATCACGTTCACCACACCGCGGTCGAAATCCACATCGGCGAGACGGAGGCCGGCGCATTCCTCTCGACGCAGGCCGATGTCGAGCAGTAGGCGCAGCATTGCAGCATCTCGCCGCTCCTCGAAGCCCTTGCCGTCGCAGGTCTTGAGCAGCCGGCGCAGTTGCTCATCGGTAATCACGTCGGGCGGTGTTTCGGGCACGGTCGGTGGCTTCATGGCCGCCATCGGGGAGGTCTCGATCTCGTCCTCACTTTGCGCCCACTTGAAGAACGCTTGCAAGGCCCTGTAGCGATTGGCAGCGGTGGCCGGCTTCCACTTCTTCAGCATGTCCGCCACGAACGCCTCGACGTACCCCCGCTCGATGCTCTTCACATCCTCTGAGTAGCCCCGTGCCCGTAGGAAGGTGACGAACAGTGTCAACCCCTCGCCGTAGTTGTCGATCGTGCGGGGAGCACGATTGCCGGCGGCCAAATGGCGCTCAAAGGAAGGGGTGAGGGTGGAAATGGTGGCTAAGCGGACGACTCGGGCCGTGGCTCTAGGCATAAAAGGCACTCCAAAATTTTGTCCAATAAGAGTGTGAAGCAGCGCTGCGGCCAGTATACCAGATGTCGATCCGTACAGTTAGTGTGTGTAGTTCCCTCTGGTAGCAGAGGGATTAGTGAGGGCACAGGGACTCGAACCCTGGACACGCTGATTAAAAGTCAGCTGCTCTACCGACTGAGCTATACCCCCAACAATTTCTTCTGAGTGTACCGCCTCAGGGGTGGAAATGGACGTGCCCTTGTGGTTCTCCAGGTCCATTGTCTCCGGTTCACCCTGATCTCTCACTCCAGCGTCACTGTCTTCCCATTGGACAGCAGTTGCACCATCCCGACTTGATCGGTCCGTAGCACTTGCACAACTCCGAAATCCGCTGCGCTCGTTTTCGGCACCAGGGCGGCAGCCAGAATAATGTTCGGCTGCACCGCGGCGAAGAAGGCCGGGTCAAGGGCGCCGACCGCCGCGCCGCGCGGCGCAATGAGGATCGCCGCTCGGAGTGACGAGTCGGTGAGCAGCGCCTGGCGTTGGTCAGCAGGCGAGAGCGCAGCGGCATCCAGCAGCGTGATGGCGCCAATGTGGAGGAAAACCAGCAAATGGGGTGTACTGGCGGCGCCAATGGGCAGCGCATCGACGATCACGCCGCCGCGGGAACGGAACTCGGCGGTAGCCGGAGGCATGACCGTCAAGGTGCTCGAAGGGAGGCCGGTACGAAGGTTGACAGCGGTCAGGGAGGGGTGCGCCGCCGGAACCGGTACAAGCACTTGACCGAACCCATAGCGGGTGGCGAGATCAACCGCCGCTCCAGCGTGGGTGGCTTCCGTGCCCGTCAGTACCAGCACGTCGAGGGAGCGCGTCCAGAAAGGGAGGATCGTCCCAAGCTGCGCCGACAACGCCTGCTTGCCAGCGCCGACGTCGATGAGGACGCTCTGGCCTGTGACGTCGCGGACCAGGAGCGCGTCGCCTGTTCCTACATCCAGAAACGTCAACTCGGCCTGGGCCGGCGGGGCGCCACGCAGCAGGTAGACGACCGCCAGCAGCAGGGTCAATCCACAACTCATGGTCAGTCGGGCAGCCAGGGTGAGCCGTTCTGGGCGCCGCGCGACGGACAACGGCTCCGGCAAGGCCGGCAGCAGCGCGAGGCAGCCGGCGTAGTAGAACAAGGCGAATCCGGCACCCACTGCCGGCGCCGCCACCGCTCCGCCGGGAAACCGGGCGAGTAGTTGCACCGCCGCGATCATATAGGCAAGAAAGCCGAAAGCTGCCAGGCCGGCGAGGTGCGCCAACAACGGTGAGATGGCGCCGGCTACGGCGACCAACGCCCCAGCGGCCATGGCGGCCGGCAGTACCGGCAGGCAGATCAGGTTGGCCAGCGGCGCAATCAACGACACCTGATGGAAGCCCACCATCGTCACCGGCAACGTGGCGACCTGCGCCGCCAGCGTCACCCCCACCGGCTCCGCCAGCCAGCCCGGCAGCCGGTGCAACCAGACCTCGAAGCGCGGCTGCAGCAAGAGGATGCCCGCCGTCGCGCCAGCGGAAAGCTGAAAGCCGCTATCCCCCAGCACCGCCGGCTGGAAGGCGACCATTCCCGCCGCCGCCAGTGTCAGACCTTGCAGGGAAGCCGTCGGTCGCCCGGCCAGCAAGGCTCCCAACGCCAGCCCCCACATGAGGCCGGCACGCAGGCCGGCACGCAGGCCGGCCGGCGTGGCGCCCGTGAGCAAGATGTAGATCGCTACGCCGACCAGAGCCGGAATGGCAGCGCGACGCCTGCCAAGTAGAGGCGTACACAGCCCGAGCAGCGAGCCACCAACGATCGCGACTTTGAAGCCGCTCGTTGCCACAATGTGAATCATGCCGGTCCGGATGAAGTCCGGCGTGAGCGTCGAGAACGTAGCGGAACGCGTGCCGATCAGGATGGCGCGCTGTAAGGAAGCTTCCGGCTCCGGTAGCGCCGCCTGCAACTCGGCGGCGATGCGCTCACGGAGGGCAAAGATCGCCGCGTGCAGCGGATCCCCGGCGCCATTGCTCAGGAGGGTGATGCGGGCATACGTCATGCTGCTACGAACCCCCTGCCGGGCTAGATAGTCGCGATAGTCGAAGCCCGGTAAGATCGGCGGCGCCTGCGCAGTGCCGCGCACGTCGAGCACGTCGCCGTAGGCGTAGGACTGCGTCAGGGGGACGCGCAGCTGCAACGTGCCGCTTGCCGGTTGCCAGGCGGGATTATTGCGTCCGCCACCAACGGTGGCCAGGACTCGCACACGCACCAGCGCCGAACGTTCCCGCACGTCCGGTTCCTCCGCCACCACGCCTTGCAGCTCGACAAATCGCCCGTTGAAGGCCGAGATGTCATCCGGCGCCAGCGTTCCCGCCGCCTGGCTCCGCACGATGGCGGCGAGCAGCAGCCAGAGCGCGACCGTGACCGGCAGCAAACCAGGACGGACCAACAGTGCCGCCAGCGCGACCACCCCGACCGGCAACAACAGGAGCGGGCGGACGACAGGCGCTGCCGGCGCGAGAGCGACTCCCGCCAGCAGCGCCAGCGAGGGCCAGAGCAGCGGGGATCGCCGCAGTCGCTCTTCGACAGCCTCCAGCGCCATTGAGGGACTCACTGCACGCTGAGGCGCGCGCGGATTTTAGCTAGTTCAGTCTTGTGCAGCCCCGCTTTGACCAGGTCATCGACTGTGGCGTACTGACCGTTTTGCTGCCGGTAGGCGACGAGCTTGTCGGCGGTGACCTTGCCGATCCCCGGCATTGCCCGAAAATCGCCGGACGTTGCGGTGTTGATGTTCAGCAGCCAGACGCCTTGCGGCGTCGGCGTGGCGCCGCCGGACCCACTGGCGCTGCGGCCGCTGCGCGTCGGTACCGGTGTCGCCTCGCCCAGGTGCGGTACAGCGAGCTGTTCACCGTCACTGACCGGGGCGGCCAGGTTGACGTGGTCAAGGTCAGCATTGTCCAGCGCACCACCGGCCGCCGTCAGGGCATCCTGGGCCCGGCTGCCGGGCTTGAGCGTGTACACCCCGGGCTTGGTGACAGCGCCGCTGACATACACGACGAGATCCCGCGGCGTCGGCTGCCGCGTGGGAAAGGCGCGCGCCGGCACCGGCGTGGTCAGCAAAAGGACCGGCACAGCCGATGCCGCCGTCTGGTGCGTCAAGAGAATGGCAGCGCCTAGGAGCAGACCGGCCCCGAGCGCCGCCACTACCCAGCGCCATATGCCCGCCACCACTTGCCGTGCCTCCCCACACGCTCGCGCCTGCTGACTGGAAATGGATGGTAGCGTATCGCGCGTCGGTTGTCACGTAAGGAAGCCGGTGGGGGTGCGTCGCCGCCTTTTGCAAACGACCGAACGTTGTAGGACCCAGAGGGTACCCTGCCCCCGTGCCTGCCCTGTCCCGGATGCAAACATCGATCGCTGGTCGCAAGGCGAGCAGGGCAGGCACGGGGGCCTGCCCCTACGACGCCCTTTTGCTTCGCAAAACTCGGCGTCACCCCGCGCCTGTTGCCAGCGTTGACCGCAGAAAGCGCAGGCGATGATGCGGCGTCGCACCCAACCGGCGCAGCGCGGCGCGATGTTCGGCGGTGAGGTAGCCGGCGTTGTGCTCCCAACCGTAGCCGGGGTGGTGGGCCGCCAGCAGGCGGAGCAAACGGTCTCGCGCTACCTTTGCCACCACCGAGGCACAGGCGATGGAGAGGCAAAGGGCGTCGCCATCGACGATGGCGGTGCAACGCTCGCCCGCCAGCTCTTTCATCGGCAAGCCGTCGATCACAGCATGTTCCCAGGCACCGGCGCGCCGTAGCGCCCGCTGCATCGCCAGCGCCGTCGCCCCGCGCACGTTGAGCCGCTCAATCTCCTGAATTGACGCCGCTCCCAGGGCAACGGTTACGGCTACGTCATGTATGGCGATCGACAACTGCACCCGTGCCGTCGCAGACAGCACCTTGGAATCGCGCACGGCATCCAACCCGCGGAAGCCCACCGGCAGGACCACAGCCGCCGCCACGACCGCGGAAACGGCGGCCCCGCGGCCAACCTCGTCGACACCGGCCACGTAGCGGATACCAGCGGACCACAGCCGCTCTTCCTGCTCCATCGTCGGACGGAGGTGCATCGCCAAAGGTACTCCCGCCATGGTTGCCTGGCGACGGAAAGGTGCATCCGGCAAGTGTGGCCCAAGTTACTCGGCGCTCGTTTCGCTCGTGGGCTGCTCTTCCGTCGCCGCGTCCTCTGCCGGTGTGGCCGCCTCACCAGCCGCACGTGGCGCGACACGGGCGCGGGAGACGCGCAGTTCGCGGACACGGGCGCGCTTGCCGACACGATCACGCAGGTAGTACAACTGGGCCTGGCGTACCTCGCCGTGGCGCAGGATCTCGATACGCTCCAGACGGGGCGAGTGCAACAGGAAGGTGCGCTCGACGCCGATACCGTGCGTCAAGCGGCGCACAGTAAAGTCGGTCTCCAGGCCGCCCTTGCGCACGCGCATGACGACGCCTTCAAAGGGCTGGATACGCTCGCGGGCGCCCTCCACGACGCGCACGTGTACACGCACAGTGTCGCCGGGACGCAGATTGACGACCTTGGGGTTGAGATGGCGCTCTTGAATCGCCTGAATCAGTGGGTGCATCTATTCTCTCCTGCACGACGGCATCGAGCTGAGACGTCGTGCCTCCTGCCCAACCGAGGAGTGTAGCACATCAAGGTCTCTATCAATATAGCTCGCACGTTGGCCCGATCACCTCCAGCCAGTGCTTCACCTGGCCCATAAAGCGGCCGGCGGTCAGACCGTCGAAGGCGCGGTGATCGAAGGTCAGGCAGGCAAACATCATGGAGCGGATGGCGACGCTGTCGTGCCCTTCCGCATCGGTGAGCACCACCGGCCGTTTGACGATGGCTTCTGTTGTCATAATGCCGGCTTGCGGTTGGGGAATGATCGGTGTCGAGATGATCGTCCCCACCGCGCCGGTATTGTTGACGGTGAAGGTTGCACCGCTCAACTCGTCAGCGCGCAAGGACCCGGCACGCGCGCGTACCGCGAGGTCGTGAATGCCGGCGGCGATGCCGACCAGACTCAGGCGATCGGCGTGCCGCAAGACCGGCGCCACCAGGACATCGCTCCCCGGCTCCCGCCCGCCATCTACGGCCACCGGGATGCCGATATGGACATCGGCGTGGGCCAGAATGCCGTCAATCGTGAAGGAAACGTTGACGGCCGGGTAGGCGCGTAGCGCGGCAGTGACGGCTTTCACGGCGAACGGCAAGTAGGTCAGGTCCACACCGGTACGACTGCGGAATGCGTCGCGCACTGCTGCGCGCCGTCGCACGATCCCGGTCATGTCCACCTCGAACACGGCAGTGGCATCCGGCACCTGCTGTCGGCTCTGCGTCAGCCGCTCCGCGATGATCCGACGGACGGCGGTGAGGGGGACGAGGCTCGCAGGGGTCGAGGGCTGGGGGTCGGGGGTCGGGGACCAGGGGTCGAGGGTCAGGGGTCGAGAATCTGGGATCTGGGATCGGAGTTGTGCGGTGGCAGCGGCCTCTTGATGCGCCTGGAGGTCCTCGCGGCGGACACGGCCGCCGAAGCCGGCGCCCTGCACGGCGCTGAGAGCGATGCCCTGTTGGGCCGCCAGCCGACGCACCAACGGCGTGCTGCGCTGGCGGGCTGCCTCTTCGCGGGTGCCGGAGGTCGGGGGTCGGAGATCAGGGAGAGGAGGCGCCGGCTGGGTACCAGCCTGCGCAGCGCGTGTCGAACCCGGTGCGGACGAAGGCTGTTTCGGATCGGGGTACCCCTCTCTGGCCCCCGGCTCCTGGGCCCCGACCCCCGAGAGCACAGCAATCGGCGTGTTCACCGGCACCGTCTGGCCGGGCTGGACGAGAATCCGAGCGAGGGTGCCGGCGGCGGGGGACGGGATCTCGGCAGTGACCTTGTCGGTGGAGACTTCGACCAGGGGCTCGTCGCGCTGAACGGCGTCGCCTTCCGCCTTCAGCCAGCGCTCGACGACGCCTTCGGTAACCGACTCGCCCAGCATCGGCATGATGATGGTGGCAGCGGCCATATCAGTAGCGGGCTAACTGGCGCATTGTGTCCGCTACGCGGTCGACGGTGGGCAGGAAGGCTGCTTCCAGCGGCGCACTGAAGGGCATGGCCGGCGCGTCCGGCCCGGTCACGCGCATGATCGGCGCATCCAGGAACTCGAAAGCGTCCTCACAGATCGTCGCCGTGATCTCGCCGGCCAGCCCGCCGCTGCGCGTGTCCTCGTGGACGATCAGGATTTTGCCCGATTCGCGGGCGGCGGCCAGGATCGCTTCCCGGTCCAGCGGCTGCAGCGTGCGCAGGTCCAGCACCGCGGCGTCAATCCCTTCTATGGCGACGCGCTCTGCCGCTTCCAGGCAGGTATGGACCATCAGGCCGTAGGTGATGGCGGTGAGATGCCTGCCCGGCCGCTTGAGGTCGGCGCGCCCCAGGGCAATGGCATTCATGGCAGAGGGGACCTCGCCGCGCAGGCGCCGGTAGGCGCCCTTGTGCTCGAAATACAGCACAGGGTCGGGGTCGCGGATCGCCGCCAGCAGCAGCCCGCGGGCATCGGCCGGTGTGGAGGGCACGACGACCTTGACACCCGGCACATGGCAGTAAAACGCCTCTGTGCTCTGGGAGTGGTAGAGCCCGCCGTGTACGCCGCCGCCAAACGGCGCGCGAATGACGATCGGGCAGCCCCAGCCGCCGTTGGAGCGGTAGCGGATGCGCGCTGCTTCATTGACGATCTGGTCAAAAGCCGGGTGGATATAGTCGGCAAACTGCATCTCCGCGACCGGCAGGAGACCGTTGGCGGCGGCGCCGATGGCCACGCCGGCGATGCCCACTTCCGCCAGGGGCGTATCGATCACCCGCTGCTCGCCGTAGGCTTCCAGCAGGCCGCGTGTGGCCCCGAAGACGCCGCCGCGCCCGGCGACATCTTCACCTAGCACGATCACCCGGCCGTCCCGCGCCATCTCGTCGAACAGGGCGCCGCGGATCGCTTCAAGGTAGGTCTGGACGGGCATCCGATACCTCCGCATAGACGTGCCGCAGCAGCGTCGCCGGGTCGGGCGGCGCTGCCGCTTCGGCGAAGCTAGTGGCGTCCTCTACCTCCTCCGCAACTTCTCGCCGCAAACGCTCATCCGCCGTGGCGTCAAGCAGGCGCTGCTCCTCCAGAAAGCGCTTCAGTCGATCAATTGGGTCGCGCTTGCGCCACTCCTCCACCTCCTCGCGCGACCGGTAGGCACGGTCGTCGTCGTCGCTGGTGTGGGGGACGAGGCGATAGGTGCGCGCCTCGATCAAGGTCGGCCCCTCCCCAGCCCGTGCCCGCGCCGCCGCATCGCTGGTCGCGCGCCACACCGCCACTGCATCGTTCCCGTCGACCGACACGCCGGGGATGCCGTAACCGGCGGCGCGTTCGGCCACGCTCTTGATCAGCATCTGCCGGTCGACGCGCTCCGAGATGGCATAGCCGTTGTTCTGGCAGAAGAAGATGGCCGGCAAGCCGTGTACCGCGGCAAAGTTGACACCTTCGTGGAAGTCGCCTTTGCTGGTCGCGCCCTCCCCGAAGCTGGCCACGGTGACGTCGTCCTCGCCGCGCAGCTTGCTGGCCAGCGCCACTCCGGACGCGTGCGGGATGTGCGTGCCCACGCTGCTGGAGCCGGTGAAGATGCGCAGGCGCCGGTCGGAGAAGTGCTCCGGCATCTGACGGCCACCGCTGGCCGGATCGGCGGCGCGGGAAAAGACGCCGAGCATCACGTCGCGCGCTGTGACGCCAATCGCCAGAGCGGCAGTCAGATCCCGGTAATACAACAGAAAGAAGTCGCGGCCCGGGCGCAGCGCCGTCACCATGCCGACCTGAGCGCCTTCGTGGCCCTGACAGGGCACCACAAAGGGCACCCGTCCCTGGCGGTTGAGGGCAAACATGCGGATATCCAGGGCGCGCGACAACAGCATGGTCCGATACATGCGCAGGAGCATCTCGGCGTCGGGCACGTCAAGCGCGTCGGTGCTCTCCATCACTTCTTGCTGGTTCACGCAACCTGCCCCTACGACCTACCGACAACCGGCCTGCTGCGACCTGCTCCGTTGATAGGGTACCATTGCCTGGCAGCACCATCGCGCGTTGCCTGTTGCCACCGATAGGATCGTGCGTGGACCTACGGAAGCGCCTCATCATTCTGACGCTGTGTGCCCTGTTCGTCGCCGTTGCCGGGGCGACCGGCATCACCAACTACATCTTGCAGCAGCAGGCCCAGCAGCAGGCGCAACTCGATGATCAGCGCGGCCTGGTCGGCGCCAGCAACATCGCCGCCAATGCCATCGCCGACGAACTCTCCCGCATCCAGGTTGCCGCCAAATACCTGGCGCTCAACCCCGACGTCCTGTCGGCCCTGCAACGACGCACGCCCGGCGCCGTGCAGGACAACCTGCTGGAGCCGTATCGCGCCTCCTCGACGCTGACCTTTATCAGCCTGGTCACCAACACGCCGCGCAGCCAGATTGCCCAGGCCAAGGTGTTGAGCCCGCCGGAAGTTCCCTCCATCGCCATCGTCAACGACGCGCTCCACCTGCAACAGGATCGCAGCGGCATCTGGGACGGCCCGGTGCGGCCGGCCGACGCGTTCTTTCCGCAGGTACCCTATGCCGTCGCCGTCTCTCCGGTCCTTTTCAACAACACGGTCATCGGCGCAGTCGTGGTTGGCCACATCTTCGACAACTATTTTGTGACCGCTCGGCTCACCAACAACCTGGGTGATTTCCAGGCCGCGATCGTCAACAACGATCTGGCGCTTGCTCTTCCCACGGAACTGGATCGCGCCTTTGCCGAGGCGCAGGCCTACCGGCCCTACCGGCCCCAGGTGACGCCGGCGTCTCGCTCCATTCCCTTGCCCAACGGCAGTTGGCACGCCGTCAACTGGCAAATTGGTAGCGCTCGCTACCTGGTCGTCACGCGACCGCTCGGTTTCGGCAGCAAGGACCAGTTGGCGATCACCCAGGTCGCCAGCGCGCCGTCTAGCGGCAAGCACGCCATCCTCACCCCGCTCTCCGTCTGGCTGGCGCAACGCCTGGGGACGCCCGCCACCACCGCCTTCCTCATTGTCACCCAGATCATCTGGTGGCTGGCGTTGCTGCTGCTCTTCGGCCTGGTCGGCGGGCTCGTTAGCCTGATGATCCACAGCTTCTTGCGCCCCCTGCGCCGCCTGACCCAGCAGGTTGAGGCCTTTGAGCAGACCCAGAAATGGGCGGCGGAACCGCCGGGAGGGGGCACGGGCGACCTTGGCCGTCTGCGTGGCGCTGTCGGCGCTCTGGCGAGCGAGGCGGCCGGCTGGTCGGCTGAACTGACGGTTTACCGCAACCGCCTGCAGGCGGTGCTCGACAGCATGGGCACCGGCGTTGTGGTAAGCGACAGCAACGGCCGCGTCGAACTGATCAACCCGGCAGCGCGTGAACTGTTGGGCATCGACCCTGGCGCCGCCGCCCTCCCCGTCCCCATGACACGCTCCAGTAGCGGTCAGGCCTTCCAGGCTACCAACGGCCGCGTCATCAATGCAGTGTCCACACCGATCCGGAGCAGCGATGGCGAGACGCTGGGCCTCGTCACCGTGCTGGAAGATATGACCCGCGAGCACGAATTGGAGCGCGTCCGTTCGGACTTCCTGACCGTCGTTTCTCACGAGTTGCGCACGCCCTTGACCGCCGTGAAAGGCTCGCTCGACCTGCTGCTGGACGGTGACGCCGGCACGTTGGACCCCCTGCAACAGCGTTTCCTGCACACGGCTCGGCGCAACACCGAACGGCTGATCGGCCTCGTTGCGGACTTGCTCGATCTGAGCCGCCTGGAGGCCGGGCAGGTCCGCCTCACCCTGCAACCGGCCGACATTCGCCGTATGGTCGACGACGTCGTCCTCGGTCTGGCCACCATCTTCGACAGCAAGCGGCAGGCGGTGCATCTGGAGATGCCGCCACAGCCGGTGCTGGTGCTGGTCGACCGGCGCCGCTTCGAACAGGTCATCACCAATCTGCTCGGCAACGCCGCCAGCTACACCCCCGAAGAGGGGCGGATCGAGGTCCAGGCACAGCCCGACCTCCTGAGCGGTCAGGCCATCCTGACGGTGCGGAACTCCGGACCCGGCATTGCCCCGGAAGATCGGGAGCACCTCTTCGAGAAGTTCTACCGGGGCGGCAACGCGCTGACCCGGCAGGATGGCGGCAGTGGCCTGGGCCTCGCCATTGTCAAATCGCTGGTGGACCTGCATCATGGCACCATAGCAGTGGAAAGCGAACCGGGTAATGGCGCCGCCTTTATCGTTCGCCTACCGTTAGTGGGAGACGAACGTGAGAATACTGGTCGCCGATGATGATCCGGATATCACCGAGATCATCAGTTTCAGCTTGCGCCGCCACGGCTACAGCGTGCTGACCGCCCGCAACGGCCAGGAGGCGCTGGAACTGGCCCAGCGCGACCGGCCCGACGTCGTGATCCTCGACGTGATGATGCCGCGCATCGACGGCTTCGAGGTCTGCCGCCGCCTGCGGCTCGCCAGCCGCATTCCCATCATCATGCTCACCGCCAAGGACGACGAGGACGACAAAGTCTTCGGTCTGGATGTGGGCGCCGACGACTACCTCACCAAACCCTTCAGCCACAAAGAACTGCTGGCGCGCATCCGGGCGGTGGTGCGTCGGGCCCAGGGCGACAACAGCGCCACCACGCCGCCGATGCTGAAGGTGGGCAAGCTGACCCTGGATACCAGTCGTCATGAGGTGTTGCGCAGCGGCCAGCAGGTGGTGCTCACGCCGACCGAGTTTCAACTGTTGCGCTGCCTGATGGTCAATCAGGATCGAGTCGTCAGCCACGATGCCCTGCTCAGCTACGCCTGGGGGACCAACTTTGATGGGGAGACGGAGATGCTCAAGGTCCATATCCGCCATTTGCGGGAGAAGCTGGAACACGACCCCAGCGCGCCGGAACTGATAGTGACGGTGCGCGGCGTCGGCTATCGCCTGGTCGCCGCCGCGACGGAGCGCTGAGGTGTTGGCAGAAATGGCAGCCCGCACCGATGTCGCCGCGTTTGTGCGCCGCTTTCATCACAATATCGATCAGGTCATCGTCGGCAAATCGGCGGTGATCGACCTGGTGCTGGTGGCCTTGATCGTGGAAGGCCACGTCCTGTTCGAGGATGTGCCCGGCGTCGGCAAGACCATGCTGGCCCGCGCCGTCGCCATCACCCTGGGCGCCTCCTTCAAGCGCATCCAGTTCACGCCTGACCTGCTGCCCAGCGACGTCACCGGCGTGTCCGTCTACAACCAGGCGACCGGCGACTTCGAGTTCCGGCCCGGCCCGGTCTTCGTCCACATCCTGCTGGCCGACGAGATCAACCGCGCCACACCGCGCACGCAATCGGCGCTGCTGGAGGCGATGGGCGAGGGGCAGATCACCGCCGACGGCGAAACGCGCGGGCTGCCGCGTCCCTTCCTGGTGCTAGCCACCCAGAACCCGGTGGAGTATGAGGGCACCTTCCCCTTGCCGGAGGCGCAACTCGACCGCTTCCTGCTGCGCCTGCAGATGGGCTACCCCAGCTTCGATCAAGAGCGGCAGGTGCTGGAAAACCTCCGCCACGAGCACCCCATCACGAAGCTGCAGCCGGCAGTGGACATCAGCGACCTCAGCCGTTTGCAGGCCCTGGCCCAGGATATCCACCTCGATGCCTCCGTGATCGACTACCTGCTACGGTTGATTGCCGCCACGCGCAACCACCCCGACCTCTCGCTCGGCGCCAGCCCGCGCGGCAGTCTTGCCCTGTACAAGGCGGCCCAGGCCCTGGCGCTGGTGCGCGGCCGCGACTACGTGACGCCGGACGACATCAAGGAACTGGCCCCCGCCGTCCTCCCCCACCGCCTGATCGTCAAACCGGAGAGCGAAGTGCGCGGCCGCACCCGCGACGCCATCGTCCAGCAGCTCCTCACCAACGTCGAAGTCGGCATCGCCGAGGACGTGGCGTGACCACCTGATGCCCCCCTTCATCCCCCTGCTGCTCTTCCTGGCTCTCGTGGGAGCACTGCTGAATGCCGGCTTCCTGGTGACGCTGGCCTACTTTCTGATGGCGATTTTCCTGTTCGTGCGCTGGTGGATGCAGCGCGTGCCGGAGGTGCTCAGTTACCGGCGGGTACACGAGACCCATCTGTTCTTCGATGAGACGGCGACGGTCACGCTGGAAGTCCACAACCGGAGTATGATCCCGATCCCCTGGCTGCAATACAGCGAGCGGCTGCCCCTGCGGCTGGGCTACACTACACCACATATCGGCGCCGCCTATATCCCGGCGCACGGGGTGCGCAAGCTGCAGTATGCAGTGCGGGGCAGCCGACGCGGTCTCTATGAGCTGGGGCCGCTCACCCTCACCTACGGCGACATCTTCGGCTTTGAAGATCGTATTTTGCGCGGCGGCGGCACCGACCGGCTGATTGTCTACCCGAAGATCGTCCCGCTGGAGCAGTTGCTCCTGCCTTCCCGCTCGCCTCTGGGAGCGTTACGTTCGCGCAACCCGCTCTCGGAAGACCCTTCCCGCGTGATCGGCGTGCGCGACTACCAGCGCGGCGACAGCATCCGCCGCATCCACTGGCCGGCCACTGCACGGCACGGTCAACTGCAAGTGAAAAAGCTGGAACCCGCCATGACGCTGCAAACCGTCCTCTTGCTCGACCTCCACCCGGAGAGTTACGACGCGCAGATGACCGACCAGTATCAGGAACTCGCCATCGTCGCCGCCGCCTCCTTCGCCAACCGCCTCATCGACATGCGCCAGGCGGTGGGGTTGATCAGTAACGGGGTGGATAGCGGGGGGGATGAGGGGATGAGGGGACGGGGAGATGAGGAGATGAGGAGAACCGGAGGGAACCAATCAGGAACCGTACCCCGCCTCCCAATCCCCTCATCCCCCGTCCTCGTCCCCGCCGGCAGGGGCCGCGGGCACGCGATCCGGCTGCTGGAGGCGCTGGCGCGCATCGAAAGCAGTAACCACATGCCGCTGGCTGTGCTGTTGCAGCAGCACGCGCACGGGCTGGGTTGGGGCACGACGGCAGTTGTCATAACGGGCAGCATCACGCCGGCGCTGGCTCCGTCCGTCGCCGGCTTGAAGCGCAACGGCTATACGGTGCTGCTGCTCCTGGCCGGCGGACGCCGCCTGGGCAGCGCCGAGGCAGGCGCGCCGGTGCTGGTACCGACCTATCGTATCCGGGAGGAACGGGAGCTAGCGGCAGTCGCCGAGGTGTTCCGTGGCTAGTCAACCAGCCGAAGTGGTCGAGCAACCGTTTCCGCTCTCCTATATCATCGTCGGCGCCATGAGCGTGATCGCCGCCTGGCTGGCGAGCGTCATCGCCGGTGAACTCGTGACCACCTGGCAGGCCGGCGCGTATCTGGTGGGTGCGGCAGCAGCGATCGGTAGCGGCGTGCTGCTGCGTGAAGCGATAGCCCGCGAACAGCCCGGTCCGACGCTGCTGGCAGCCCTGCGCGTGCGCGAACTGCTGATCGTGGTCGGCGGCAGTGCCGTCGCCTCGCTGGTCCTGCGTTACGTGCCCTGGAACCCCTTGGGCTTGATCGACATGTTGCTCAACATCTGGTTTGATCCCCAGAACTACCTGGACAGCGGCACTTTTCTGACCTTCTTGTTGCTGATCGGCGCCTGGGCCTTCCCCATTCGGCCGCTCGACTTCCTGGAACGGCTTGTCGTGAAGCGCAAAGACTTGCCGCCGCCGCGTCCCACCAACATCTACGACGATCTCACCTCCGTGCGGTTCGGTCTGCCCGACCTGACGCTGGTGCATCGCAAGCTGGCCGGCTGGGTGATGACAAGTCTCATCGTCCTGGCCCTCCTCCTCGCCTATTTCTGGCAGGGACTCGGCCCGCTCACGCACGCCGTTGCTGCCGCCGCCATCATCGCCTACGCCGCGCTGGGGTTCACCCTGTTGGCGCTCGGCAACTTCGAGCTACGGCGCAGCCGCTGGCTGATCGAAGGGATCACGCCGGAGGGCGAGACCGCCGATCGCTGGGCTGCCGGCGGCGGCGCGCTGGCCGGCGGTCTGGCACTGCTCGCTGCCCTGGTACCGGCGATCGCCTTGCTGGCCCTCATCAGAGCCATCATCACCGGCGTGCTGTATGTGTTCTTCCGCCTCTTGAAGCTCGGTGGCGTCGCGACGATACCGACGAACGGCGGGGCCAGGATGCCGGTGATACCGCGGTTGCCTTTCGTGCCGCCACCCGCCACGCCACCTCCCACCGGCCACAACGGCAGCCTGCCCGACTGGTTGATCCCGCTGGTGTTCGCCTTCGCCGCGCTGGTGGTCGGCCTCGGCGTGATCTTCCTGGCTTCCCGACTGCGCAAAGCCGGCCGCGGTCCGCGCCTGACCTGGCTGCGCTCGCTCGCCGGGCTGCTCGACTTCCTGGCGGGGCTGGGCCTCTCCTTGCGGCGCTGGCTGGACAGCCTGCGCGCAATGGCCGCGGCGTTCGCGGAGCGCCTGCAGCGGGCGCCCGGCGTCCTGGCGGCGCGGGTGCGCCGGACCTCCGGCCCGTCGGGGAGCAGCGGCGCCGAACTGGTGCGCTACTGGTACGGTCAGATGATCCGCCAGGGCAACCGCAGTGGCCTGCCGCGCCGGCCCGGCCAAACCGCGCGCGAATATCAGGCGGCCGTGCGCAATCAGGTCACTGAAGCCACGGACGCGCTAGACTCATTAACCGAGGCCTACATCGACGCGCGCTACAGCCGGCAGGAGGTAGCGATGGAGCGCGGCACGGCGGCCCAGCGTCAGTTCCGGCAGGTGCGCCAGGCGATGCTCGGCTGGTTGCGCCGACTTCGGCGGGGTGAGCGCACCCCCGGCGTACCGCCGTCCCGCCGCTAAAGCAAGAAAGCAGGCAGCAGCATGGCAGAACGACTCGTCACCCGTATCGAGCTTCAGGACAACCTCGACTCGATCCTCGATAGCGTGCAACGCGGCGAAACCGTCGTCCTGATCGACGATCAACCTGGCCAGCCACCGATCCGGCGCGTCGTGTTCGTCGGCGCCGCCGCCTACGGGCAACTCACCGGTACACCGCACGAAACCCACAACGTGGAAGCGGCGATCGGCGGCGTAGTGGCCGGTACCGGCACTACGCTCTCTAGCCTCACCGGCAACCCGGCCGTCGCTCAGGGCGCCCGCAAACTCGGCCGCCGCCTGGGCCGGGCCCTGTCCGTCGGCATGGATGCGCTGAACGAGCCGAAGAAAAAGTAGCTTCCTCCCCACGCCGTGCCACCCAAATGGGGGATACGCCCTGACGGTGTGCGACACTGCTATACTCCGGGCGAGTTAGGTACACCCAGCCCGGCCAGGACTGGAGCAAGGACGCCCATGGAACGCGAGAAAGCGGACGAGCGCATCCGGCTGTTGATCGCCGATGATACTGCCCTGCTGCGGCTCGGCATCCGCGCCGCTCTGGAGCGGGACAGTGGCGACCTGGTCATCGTTGGCGAGGCGGAAAACGGCAACCAGGCCCTGGAAATGACCCACGCCCTGACGCCGGACGTCATCCTCATGGACTCCACGCTGACCGGTGTCAACGGCATCGAAGTGACACGCCTGATCAAGCAACAGACACCCACTGTCGCCGTGATCATCATGACCGCCTTCGAGGACGAGGAGGAGTTGTTCAACGCCATCAAGGTCGGCGCTTCGGCCTACCTCACCACCGATGTCAAGCCGGCCGATCTCATCGCCTCGGTGCGCCGCGCCCACGCCGGCAACTACCTGATCAACGACAGCGTGCTCGCCCGCCCACTGCTGGCCTCTCGCGTCCTGCGCCAGTTCCGCGAACTCGCCAGCGTCGGACCGGAAACAGAGCCGATCTTCATTCCGCTCTCCGCCCGCGAGGTGGAGGTGCTGGAGCACATTGCCCGTGGCAACAGCAACAAGGAGATCGCGCGCAGCCTGGGCATCAGTGACCAGACCGTCAAGAACCACATCACCTCCATCCTGCGCAAACTGGCTGTCAACGACCGCACCGAGGCGGTCGTGTATGCCTTACGCCACGGCTGGATCAAGATGGAGTCGGTGTAGGCCCATGCAGCAAGCGCCGACCAGCGACAGCGTTCCCGCGGAAGCAACCGCCGCCCCGCTGTTGAGTTCGGAGGAGCGCTCCGACATCGCCGGGCTGGCGACCGAGCTCCCTGTCCTTCAGCACCAGTTGCAGGAACTGGACCTGCTGCTGCAACAGAACAGCATGGAGCTGGAGAGCCAGCGGCTCCGCTCGGACAATGCCGAAAAGGCGCTGCAGCAGTTGGAGCAGGGCGGCGGCTTTTCCCGCGAACAGTACCAGCAGTTGGTGACCCAGGCCCACCAGAGTCAACTGCGCTACATGAGCGTGCAGCACCAAGTGGAACTCCAGCAAAGCAAGCGCGAAACGGTGCAACAGGTCGTCGACGTCGCCCAGTTCGCCTTGGTCCTGGCGGCCCGGCTGGACCCGTCGTCCGTCGAACTGTCCAGCATCGCCCGGCCTGCCCTGCCGACTGAACCAGCAGCGCCGGTGGGGGCGCCCTCGACTGCCGAACCGTTGCCACCGCCCAGTGAAACTGCCATCATCGAGGCCCAGGAGGAAGAACGCAGTTGGATCGCCCGTCAAATGCATAACGGCCCGGCCCAGGCGCTCACCAACTTGATCCTGCGCGCCGAAATCTGCGAACGCATGATCGGTAGCGACACGGAGGCCGTCCGCAGCGAACTGCACGACTTGCGCCAGACCATCCATCGCACACTGCAAGACATGCGTCGCTTCATCTTCGATGTCCGCCCGATGATCCTGGACGACCTCGGTCTGTTGCCGGCGTTGCGTCGCTTCGTGGACGACTGGAACGCGCAAGGCGAGCGCACGCCCGTCACGCTGAGCGTGATCGGCCAGGAACGGCGCATCGCCCGCGCCAAGGAGCTGGCGATCTTCCGTATGGTGCAAGACGCTATCAAGATGCCGGAAGGGCGCAACGGCGAACAGGCGACAGCGGTGCAACTCGTCATGGAAGACCATGCCATCCGCGTCACCATGGAAGCCCCCGCCGGCAGCCAGGCCGAAGCCGCCACCGCGCCGCTACCGGCCGGCTACCACACCATCCAGCAACGCAGCGCCATCGTCGGCGGCACCACGAGCATGGAACTGCGCGGCGGTACGCGCGTGCTGAAGGTGGTGGTGCCGCTCAGCGAGTAAGGTGCTCGCTGATCACGCGGCGCAGATCCTCGCGGGTGGCGTTGACCGGTACCGGGGCGTTGGCGTAGTTGGGCAGCACGTGGCCACTGGCGCTGACGACACGGGTTTCGGTGACGAACTCCTCGTAGAGTTCGCCGGTGTGGTAGCGGACCGTGTAATCGGCATCCTTCAGGACATTGCCGGTGAGGATAGCCACCACCTCTTCGTCCGCCGTCACCGAGGCGTCCGTCCCTTCGCGGATCAGGCGACGCAACCCCGCTAGCGTCGTGGCGGAGGCCGGCTCGCAGCCGATGCCGTCGCGCCCGATGATCGCCTTGGCGTCGGCGATCTCCTGCTCGGAGACTTCCGTCACCCAGCCGTCGGTCCACTCCAACGCGCGCTTGGCCTTGCGCCAGCTCACCGGCGACCCGATCTTGATGGCCGTCGCCAGCGTGCGCGCATGCACCCGCACCAGCGTCTCCTGATCACTGCTGGTGATGGTGTGGTAGAGCGGCGCGGCGCCGTGCGCCTGGACCAGCGTCAAATGCGGCATGCGGTCGATGAAGCCCAGATCGAACAGTTCGCGCAGGCACTTGCCATACGATGAGCCGTTGCCCAGGTTGCCGGCCGGGACGATGATGCGATCCGGCACCCGCCAGCCGCGTTGCTCCAGCATCTCGATCATCACCGTCTTCTGACCTTCCAGCCGGAAGGGGTTGACCGAGTTGACGACGTAGACGCCCAGTTCCGGCGCGATTTCCAGCAGCAGCGACATGGCGGCGTCGAAATCGCCGCGTAACTGCAAGGTCAGCGCACCGTAGTCCAGCGCCTGCGAGAGTTTGCCGAAGGAGACCTGCCCCTCGGGGATCAGCACGATGGCCAGCAAGTCGGCGCGCGCGGCGTAGGCCGCCAGCGAGGCGCTGGTGTTGCCGGTGGAGGCGCAGGCGACCGCATGCATGCCGAGCGCCCGCGCCTGGCTGACGCCGGCCGTCATGCCGTAGTCCTTGAAGGAGCCAGTCGGGTTGAAGCCGAGGTGCTTAAACTGCAGGTGGTGGACCCCGGCGTGGCGCGCGCTGCGCGGCGCATCAAGCAGCGGCGTGTTGCCTTCTGGGTAGGTGACAATCGATGTCTCGTCCGGCAGAAAGGGCAGCAGTTCGCGGTAGCGCCAGACACCGCTCTGATCGATCGGCAGCAGCGAGAGCCGCCGCTCCAGCCAGCGCCGCTTCAGCGCCTCCGGCTCATAGGCCGGGTAGTCGTACACCACGTCCAGCAAATCGCCGCAACGGACGCAATGGTAGACCACCTCGCGCACGCCATATTCAGCGCTACAAGAGATGCAGCGCAACCGCGCGCCGGCGGATCCCGTCGCCGCGGCAACAGCCGTTCCCTGCTCGGCGGTCATCACGCGGAAACCCTCCCCTCAATGGGGGATTGGCGTACTTCCACCTGCGCCGGGTCCACGACCAGACCGGCCGGCTGAATCTCCTGCCACTGGCGCAACTCTTCCCAGCGCACGCACTGGTTGGCGAAGTCGGCGGCAATGAGGGCGATGCGGCGGGCCTCATCCTCGTCCGGCGCCTGCACCCGCAGCGTATACTGCATCGTCACCGTGACGTCGTAGCTGCGCTCCATAGCTCCGTCCTCATTTCCGTGTCGCGCGGCTCACCCGTGCAGAGACTGAACAACCCGCTGGAAACGCTCGCCATACCGGGTAGCATACGCCGACTGTCGCCGGATTCAGTATAGCACCGGCCCCTTCCAGGAGAGCGACCATGCGCTATTGCCCCTCTTGCGGCACACCGTTGGCGTCGCGCCTCCAGGGGACCCAACAGCGCCCAACCTGCCCTGCCTGCGGCTTCATCCACTTCGCTGACCCCAAAGTTGCCGTGGCTGTCGTCATCACCTCTGCCGATGGCGTGCTGCTCGGCCGGCGCCTCAATGAGCCTGGTCGCGGCCGCTGGGCACTGCCGGCCGGCTACGTCGACCGCGGCGAAGCGCTGGAAGCCGCCGCCGCTCGGGAGGCCCGCGAAGAACTGAACGTCGACGTTGCCATCGACCGCCTGGTCGGCCTCTACTCGGCCGCCGGTGACCCGGTCATCCTGGCGGTTTACGCCGCCACCATCACCGCCGGCGCGCCGCGGGCCGGCGACGACCTGGACGCCGTCGGCTACTTTCCCACCGATGCTTTGCCGGACTTGGCGTTCGCGCGAGATGAGGGGATCGTACGGGGAACGCAACCGCACTTCTGATGGTGGCTGACGGCGGACGCATGCGGAGATCAGGGTCGTGTTTCCGCCAAACCACGGCGATACGCTTCTACCGTCAACGCCGCGCAGCGGTCCCAGGAGAACGCTCGCGTGCGTTCGGCGCCGGCGGCGCGCAGGCGGGCGGCGAGGACAGAGTCGGTCCAGAGGCTGCTGATGGCATCGGCCATGGCCTGGTCGTCGAGTGGCGCCACCAGCAGCGCGGCGTCACCGGCCACTTCAGGGATGGAGGAGCTTGTCGTGCTGACGACGGGGCAGTTGGCCCAGAAGGCTTCCAGCACCGGAAAGCCGAAGCCTTCATAGAGGCTGGGATAGACAAAGACAGTCGCCAGGTGATAGAGGGCGATCAGGTCGGCATCGCTGACGTGGCCGGTGAAGCGCACGGCGTCGCCGAGCGTTCGCAGGCGTTCGCTGGTCGTCACATCGCCCCAGCCCTCCCGACCGGCCACGACCAGGGCCGGCGCGGGTGAAAGCGTGCCGCGCAACCGTTCGAGGGCGGCGAACAGGGTGCCGAGGTTCTTGCGCGGCTCCAGGGTGCCAACCGCCAGCAGGAAGCGTTCGGGCAACTGCCAACGCTGGCGCACGGATTGCAGCGCCTGGGCTGCAGGGCGGTCGCCAAAGCTCGGATCTGCCGCATAGGGCGTGATCGCCACCCGGTCCGGCGCAGCGGCGGCCAGCCGGACCACGTCGTTGAACGTGGAGCGCGACGGCACGAGCACCGGCGTGGCGACTCGGGCAGCGTGCCGGAGCAACGGCCCCCAGTAGCGCCGGCCGGCCAGGGTCATGGTTGCCGGGTAGCGCAGGGCAGTGAGGTCGTGGATGCTGGCGATCATGCCCTGGTGTTGGAGTAGGGGGGGCGGGAAGGCCGGGTAGTGGATGGCATCGAGGCCAAGGCGGCGGCGGGCCAGCGGGAACCAGAGCTGCGTCGCCAGGCGTTCCTGCCGGATAGGCGTGGCGATCAGGCGTACCCGCGCCGCGCCGGCAAAAGCCGGCGGCGCTTCGCCTCGCCGGTAAAAGATCGTGTAGGCAACGCCGTCGTCGCGCGCCAGCAGCGCCCGGCTTATAGCGTCGGCATAGCGGAAGATGCCCGTCTTGCGTCGCCAGAGACCGCTGAGGTCGATGCCAACGCGCATCACCTCACCCCCGGCCCCCTAAGACGACGTTGCATCGGGGGCCGGCGGGGCCTCTTTCCAGTGGTTGGCTCCGTGCTCCAGGACGTGACGATGCATCGCCTGGTACTGGGCAAGGCTCTCCCCGGCGTCCCACCAGTAGCCTTCCAACTCGTACATGCGCAGGCGTCCCTGGCGCAGGTACCAGTTGTTGACGTCGGTGATCTCCAATTCGCCGCGCGCCGAGGGTACGAGCGTCGTCACGATGTCGAAGACGTCCGGCGGGTACAGGTAGAACCCAGTGACGGCGAGGTTGCTGGGCGGTACTGCCGGCTTTTCGACGATGGCGGTGACGGTACCGTCGGCGTCGCGGGAGATGACGCCGTAGTGTTGCGGCTCCGCTACCGGTGTGGTGAAGATGGCGGCGTCGCGCCAGCAGTCCGGGTGGCCCAGCTCGCGGACGGCGCGGGCGATGGTGTCCACGTACTCCACCCCGTTGTCGGCCAGCACGACGAAGGCCTGGTCGCCACCGGCAAAGGCGCGGCAAAGACCAAGGGCTTCCGCAATACCGCCGGGCCGATCCTGATAGGTGTAGGAGACGGAGACGCCGAAGGCCGAGCCGTCCTTGAGGTAGCGCATGAACTTCGCGGCGTCGCTGTCACCGCAGACGACGATGACGCGGCTGATGCCAATCTTGGCCAACAGATCAATGGAGTGATGGATCATCGGCACGTTGCCGAGCGGCAGCGCGTGCTTGTTCGCCAACAGCGTTAAGGGCGCCAGTCGCGTGCCGGAGCCCCCGGCCAGCACAATGCCAATCATCTGCGAATGTCCTTCCATCCCAGTGCCTTGTCGATCTGCAAAATGATAGCGCTGGTACGACGTGCCGCGCCAGCAGCATTTTGGTGTCTCTACACCTACCGGTCAGTTGGCTCGGCGGCGCGTCATCACTCCCCCGCACCCACCGCCATCGGTGGTGTCGCGGCTGAGGCCGCGCTGGCGCTTGGCATCCCGAGTTCGCCGGCAGGATGCGGCGATGCTATCGAGCGGATCACAATGAGGCCAACGACTCCCGCGACGATCAGAAAGGGGAAGACGCTTCCCGACAGGAAGAGCACAGTTGCCGACTGGAAGAACTGCGACGCTGCGCTGATGGCCAGGGAGGATCACCCAGACGCCGGATGCCCCCTGCACCGTCAGCAAGGGGAGCAGCACGACCGCCTGCACCAGAACGACCAACGTCATCGTGCGGCCGCGGTCCCAGCGATCCACGAAGACACCTGCCACCGGCGCCAGGAGGAGCATGGGCAAGGCTTCCGCCAGGCCCATCAGGCTGACACCAGTGCCCGATTGGGTCAGCGCGAAGACCCAGATCAAGACCATCGTGCGCTGGCACCAGGGGGCGATCAGGCTGAGGAATTGCCCGGCCAGAAGATAACGAAAGCCCCGATTGGCTAAGAGTACACGCAACCGCGGTCCGTTCCCGTCACTGCGCCCGTATCTGCGCCCGCAGCCACGCTACTGCCACGTCTTGCACTTCGGGGCCGAGCTGGTGGTACGTCTCCGGGCTGGTCTGCGTCAGGTGTGCGGACGCTCCGTGCAGGGCATACACCTGTCGTGCCGAGTCGACCGCCTGGGTCACGTCGGCCAGCGGGGCATGGCGGTCCAACTGCGGGCTGAGCACCAGGTGCAGGTCGTAGGGCGTCTGCTCTTCGCGACCGACAAAGCCGTCCAGGCGCGGCAGGAGCGCGTGCGGTAGCGCCCACTCTGATATATATAGTGGCGGCGAATGGAGCAACGCGCCACCTGGCTGGCAACGGACAACGACGAGCAGAATGGAGGCGCCCATGCCCGGCGCAACAGCGATGAACCTGCTGATCCTGATGGACGACCAGCACCGCCATGATGCGCTCGGTTGCGCGGCCGCAGGGGTCGCCGGCAGCACGCGCACCTGGCTGATGGGTCAGGACGCATCGATCGTCCAGACGCCGTACCTGGATCAACTGGCCGCGAGCGGTGTTCGGTTCAGCCAGGCCGTGGCCAACCTGCCCGTCTGCGTGCCCTGCCGGCACTCCTTCATCACCGGCATGTATCCCCATCAGATTGGCATCCTCAGCAACCAGCACTACTGGCCGGACCAGCCGCCGGTCCCGACGCTTGGCCAGCACCTCGGCCGCTCCGGTTACGCCACAGCGGCGATCGGCAAGATGCACTGGAAGAACCGCACGGCGCCCGATCAGCACGTGCCGGACAAACGGGGCTTTGACTTCCGGGCTGGGCGCGGCGGTAAGGCCGATGGTCCGGTCGACGTCAGTCTCGCTGATCAGCCGCAAGCGGGCGAGCGCGCCTGGCAGCAAGCGGCCGCCGCGCGCTTTGGCGTCGGCGGCGAAAGCCGGGAAGGCTACGTCGGCGACGTGGCGCCGGTGCCGGGTGCGCAATTACCGGAAGCCTGGCTGGCCGACCAGGCAGTGGCCTACCTGCAGGCCCACCGGCAACAGCGGGGCGAGCAGCCATTCTGTCTCCTGGTCAGCCTGGATCGGCCGCATCCGCCAAACGTGGTGCCCGCCGACTACGCCGACCGCTACGATCCGCAGCGCGTGCCACTGCCTCCCGCCACCCCGCCGGCCTTCGCCGAGGACGACCACATGCTCCGCCGATCCATCCAGGGTCGCGCCTGGGGCCAGATGGACGAGCGTGAGTTGCGCCTTGCCGTCTCCCGCTACCTCACGAACGTCACCTACGTCGACCACTGCCTCGGCCGTGTGCTGACGGCGCTGCAGCAGGCCGGCATGGCCGAGCACACCGTCGTGGTCTACTTCAGCGACCACGGCGAACTGCTGGGCGAACGGGGCCGCGGCTTCACCAAGTACTCGCTCTACGACAGCGCAGTGCGCGTGCCGCTGCTCGTCCGCTGGCCGGGCCTGAGCAAGGCAGGGAGCGTCTCCGAGGCTCCGGTCGAACTGGTTGACCTACTGCCGACCTGGCTGGACGCGGCGGGAGTCGACGTCCCGCCATACCTGCCGGGCAGGAGCCTGCGTCCACTGCTCCAGGGCGAAGCGCCGACAGCAGTGGGCTGGCGAGATGCCACGCTGTCCGAGCTCTACACGCCGGTCGACGCGCCTGGCGCTTCCCGCGCCCAATGGGCACTGCGCACGGCCCGCTACAAGCTGATCGAACGCCTCTCCGCTCGCAGCGCACTCTACGACCTGCAAAACGACCCGAACGAGTTCGACAACCGAATCGACGACCCGGCGCTGGCCAGCGTGCACGAGGGCTTGCGCCGCCAACTCCTGCGGGGGATGATGGAGCGCGCCGAACAGTACCCGGCGCTGGACACTGCCCGTGTCGTGATCGCCAGCCCGGCAACGCAGCAGTCGACCATCTGAAGGGCCCGGCTGCTGGCGCCGGCGCCGCCACACCGCTATGCCCTGACGCGCCGCCTTTGATCGCAGTCTGTACACGTAGACGGGTACCATCGTACTGTCCGCTTCCATTGACTCCTGAAACAGGACGACGTCCGAATATGGCTCCCGCCAGGACCCTGCCGGCAACGCATTCCGTAGTTGCTCAACCCGGGGATCAGACGGACGCACCAACACAATATCTTCCAGTGGCATGTCGAGTTCCGGTACCTTCACCAGGGCGTGTTGCACTGCTTCATAGGCCGCCAGTAGTCCCAGCCCCTCCCGCTCTAACAACGAGAGGACGAGGCGCCAACGTCCTCGGCTTGCTGAAGGGTACCAAAAGCTATCGACAACGGAGAGTCCGACCTGCGGAAGTACATCCAGGAGATGCGCCCCACCCGGAAGGTTGGGGGCTACCAACGCTGCCTGACCCATTCCAGATCGATGGGTATACAGTCGTACTGCATTTCGTGGGGAGAGGACTCCGCCTCAGTTCGCTTGGCGATGCACGCTTTGAGTGCGCACTCGATGGCATACCCGGCGAGATAGTACGCGGCTTCATAGCGACCGGCCTGCAAAAGCGCTTCAGCATCCTGGAGACGCAGTTCCGCGAGTTGCTGAAAATCAGCCCGGTTCATGTTCCCCTGCCGACCTTACGAGCCAGCGCTTTCGCTACCTCCGCCGCCATCCGCATGGCCCAGCATAGCAGGCACGCCGTCTGCAGAGCGTCCAGGGTCCTCACCGGAGTGCGCCCGGCAAGCGCGAGCAAATGCGGACCTACTCAAGAAGCAAACGACCAGCCTGCAGTTGACCGGGCTTGGTATGCTTCGTCAGACATACGGAACGGGGGAGGGATCTCGTGAGCGCGGGCGTGTAGGGATGCCACGGAAGATACGTGAGTTGCGGGCAGAGATGCAGCGAGCCGGCTTCCGGGCCCGTCCGGGCAAAGGCAGCCACACGGTCTGGAAGCATCCGCTGGGGCAGAAGCGCGTGACGCTGGCCGGCGGTGACGGCGACGATGCCCACGACTACCAGGAACGTCAGGTTCAAGCCGCACTCGACGAGGTGCGGGATGCGCAAAGGAGGCAACCGTGAACGAGCCATATTTCCACTACTCGATGATGATCGAGTGGAGCGACGACGAGCGGGTGTACGTCGTTACCGTGCCCGAACTGCCGGGGTGCCAGACGCATGGCAGCACCTACGAGGAGGCGGTCCAGCAGGGTCAGGACGCCATCGAGAGTTGGATCGACGCTGCCCGCGCCGATGGCGAGCAGATCCCGGCGCCGCGCGTCTACGCCGTAGCCTCCTGAACAGCGACTCAAAACAATGCATCAGGCATTGCAGGCGCTGCCGTCCGTCGAGCAATACCGCACCCTGGCCCGCATCAGCAATGACGTCTGCGGCTAGCTATGGAGGCCGAGCGCACACCTGCGCGTGCCCGTGGTGGACGAGTGAGCATTGCGATGCGCCGCGATTCTCAACGTCAGCTTGCCAGCCCTACTTTGCATCACCCCCCACACTTGCGCCTCTGTTTCTCAAGAACCGGCGATCGCCGCCAGGTCAATCAGGACGACACCCTCCCTGGCGGCATCGTCCCGTAAGGCGGGCGTAAAGCCGGCACGGGCAAACAGGGCATAGGTCACGTGACGCCAGCCCTGCCGGGCCACCAGCGGCTGCGCCTTGTGCCGCAACTCATCAAGGACATTCGTACCGACCGGGCGCGTCGTCCACTTGCATTCGCCGAGCAGTGCCTGCTGTTCGCCCACCGCGACGACATCAATCTCGTCGTGGTCGTCCCACCAGCGACCAACGTACCGGGGGACGAAATCCAGCGCGCCTGCCCTCACCATACGCCACACGTGCTCCCGACAGATCGACTCAAAGACCGGGCCGGTGAACTGGTCGAGCTGCTCCTGGATCAGCCGGGCAACCGGAGCGATATCACCGCGGTCCAGCAACGAGCGGTGGGGGGCGACGAATCGGAACCAGAAGCGAAAGTAGTGGTCCAAAATCTGGTAGCGCCCCCGCTTGCTCTTGTGCGGCTGCGTCTCCGTCGCCGGCGCCTCACGCTCCACCAGCCCGAGCGCCCGCAGTGTCTCCAGGTAGGAAGGGAGCGATGTCACCGCCAGGCCAACGGCTTGAGCGATCTCGTTGGGCCGAGTGCGCCCGGCAGCGATGGCTTCCAGGATAGCGAAGTGCCGTGACGGCTCGCGCAACTCTTCCAGCAGCAAGAAGCGAGGCTCGTCGTATAAAAAGGCGCCCTGCGCCAGGACGCGCCGCTGCACGTTGTCCAGCACACCGTCGCTCTCACGAAATTGGAGCAGGTATGCCGGCACGCCACCGAGGATGGCAAAAGTGTACACGTGGTTGATGGGATCATAGCGCGGGTGAAACAGTGCAGCGTCGTGCAAGCCCAACGGCTGCATCTGCCACTGTGCGCTGCGCCGGCCGTAGAGGGGCGCCTCATAGCCAAGCACATGCTTTTCCATCATGCCGACATAGGAACCACAGAGCACCAGCATCAGCCGCGTCTCTCGCAGACGCATATCCCAAAGCCGTTGAAGAATCGATGGCAGCGCCGGATTGGCCCGAATAAGGTAGGTGAACTCGTCCAACACGAGGACCAGGCGCTCGGTGGCGGTGAAACGAGCCAGAAAGGTGAAGGCGGTATCCCAGGAAACAAAAGGGGCCAGAAGATCTGGATCGCCCTGCGCAAACGCGCTAATCACGCGTGTGAACTCGGCAAGCAGGCTCGCCTCCGTACCAAGATCGGCGACAAAGAAGAGGTGCCGCTTCTCCTGACAGAACGTCTGGAGCAGTTCCGTCTTGCCGACACGCCGTCGTCCATACAGCACATAGAGTTCGGCGTGCTCCGAACGGTAGTGTTCCTCCAGCGACTCGAGCTCGCGCCGTCGGTTGACAAACAAGCGGTTCTCCTCGCTTTTCTCGTCGGTGAACACGACGCATTATTGACGAAAGTATAATACTCTGGCCCATAATAACGGCAGGCGCACCTTAATCCGAAATGGCTGCGGGCGTAGAGCCCGGAACGCCACGTGTGCCGGATGTACTATGCTGTGAGTTGAGGAACAGGAAGGACGAGCGGCCAATGCTTCATCGCCACTCTTGCCACAACGGCGCGGGGAAGACGAGAGGAGGAGCAGGTGACCCCTGAGCCCGCGAGTGGCAGCCACTCCTGTTCAAGCTACGCCAGACCGGCCAGACGCCGGACCGGGAGCTGCTCGACGCCATCAAAACGTTCGGCAGCGCGGTGGCGCCGGCGCTGATTGCCATGGCGACCGATGAACTGCTGCACGACGCCGATCCCGAAAGCCCGGACTTCTGGGCGCCCGTCCACGCCATCCAGCTTTTGGGCGAACTGGCGGCGGAGGAGGCCGTCGAGCCGTTGCTGCCGCTGTTCAACCGTGACGACGATAGCTTGAGTGAGTCGCTAGAGGAAGCCTTTGGCCACATCGGTAGGCCAGCCTTGCCGGCCTTGCGTGGCGTCGTGTTTGATCGGGGTAGAGCGGTCTTCACACGGACGCATGCTATCGAAGCGCTGACGAAGCTGGTCGAATATCACCCGGAACTGCGCCTTGAGGTGATCGCCGTCCTGGTCGACCGCCTTGATCCGGCAGAGTCGCAGACGCCCGACGATGAGACGCTGGCGGCCTGGGTGGTCTGTTCCCTCCTCGACGTGCGGGCGATGGAGGCCCTCCCGGATAGAGCATGTGTACTACGACGCCGGCACTGCCGACCGACGGCGGGCGGGTGAGACGGTGCCATACAGTGAGTACTTCATCCCGCAGCGCATCACCTGCCCGAAATGCGGCGCCGTAGACCAGTACGAGCTGGCGCCGGAAGCGTACTTGACCCTGTCTTTCGAACTCCTCAAGAGCATGTCCCCCCGATCCAAGGTGAAGACCCGAAACCGCCAGTCGGTCGAAGCATCGCGCGTGGAGTCGCTGCGTTTCACTATCGACGGTAACCGGCAGGCGCATCCTTACGAGGCGCGCGACATCTACCGCCAGCGGGTGGCGGCGCAGCCCGACGATGCGGCGCTCCGCGTCCACTACGGCAACGTCCTACGTGGCATTCGCGATGATGAGGAGGCGCGCCACCAGTTTCAGGTAGCCCTGGCGCTCGATCCGACCAATGCTGAGGCGACCTACAACCTCGGGCTCCTGGCCGAAAGGGCAGGGGACCGCGCCGGCTTTCGGCGGTTGATGGAACGAACCCTGGCCGTAGCTCCTCACAGCCGACTGCCACGCCAGAAACTGCTGGAATGCATGGCATCCGCCCAGGCCGCGCTGGATGAACTCGACGGCATCGCACCCGCCCAGCACGAGGCAAGCCCCCCATGGGCCAACCCGGCCCGCACTGCCCAACTGGTCGCGTCGCAGCCGACCCCTTTCACGACCAGCAAGGTGGGCCGCAACGAGCCCTGCCCATGCGGCAACGGCCAGAAATATAAGCGGTGCCATGATCGCTGATTGCCGCAACGTGGCGATCCCTAGCCCCGGCGCCCAGCGCTTCTTTGTGCGTGGTATCGTCCTTTCCGGCATTCGGGGCTAGGCAGGGTACGCACACGGTAGACTCGTTTCAGTTCGCAATAGCGAGAGCGAGGAAGTATGGCAGTTGATCCCGGCGCAGCTCGTACCAACGTCGTCTTCATCCTGACCGACGATCAGGGACTGTGGGCGGCGGGCTGCTACGGCAATCCCGAAATTCGCACGCCGAACATCGACCGGCTGGCCGGGAGCGGCGTCCGGTTCCAGAACTTCTTTGTGGCGACGCCCGTCTGCTCTCCCAGCCGCGCCACCCTGCTGACGGGGCGCATTCCCTCGCAACACGGGGTCCACGACTGGCTCAAGGGAGGCAACGTCGGCCCCGACGCCATCCGCTACCTGGAAGGAGAGGTGACCTCCACCGATGTCCTGGCCCGCCATGGCTGGACCTGCGGCCTGAGCGGCAAATGGCACCTCGGTGACAGCCAGATCCCGCAGCACGGCTTTACCGACTGGTTCGTCCACCAGAGCGGCGGCGGACGCTACAACGATGCGCCGATGGTGCGCAACGGCCAGCTCGTCGACGAACCCGGTTACGTCACTGACCGCATCACGGACGAAGCGCTGGCGCTGTTGGACCGCTACGCCGGCGCCGGCGCTCCCTTCTACCTGAGCGTGCATTACACGGCGCCCCACTCCCCCTGGACCGGCCACCCCCAGGCGATCGTGGATTCCTATGCTGACTGCCCGTTCGCCTCCTGTCCGCAGGAGGCGCGGCACCCCTGGGCAGGTGGCCTGACGGACCAGTGTCTGGGCAATCGGGAGATGCTGAAAGGCTATTTTGCCGCCGTGACGGCCATGGACGCCAACGTCGGACGCATCCTGGACAGACTGGAAGAGCGCGGCCTACGCCGGAACACGCTGGTCGTGTTCGTGAGCGACAATGGCTTCTCCTGCGGCCAGCACGGCTTCTGGGGCAAAGGCAACGGCACAAACCCCCGCAACATGTACGAGAACTCCATCAAGGCGCCGGCCATCTTCAGTCAGCCAGGCACGATCCCCGCCGGGCGGGCCGAGGCCGCCCTCGTCTCCGCCTACGACGTGCTGCCCACGCTGCTCGATTCCCTCAACCTACCGATCCCAATGGGGCGCAATTTGCCTGGGCAGTCCTTTCTGCCACTCCTGCGCGGGGAGGCGATGCCGGAGCGCGAGCACATCGTCATCTTCGACGAGTATGGCCCGGTGCGCATGGTCCGCACGCACGATTGGAAATACGTCTACCGCCATGCCTACGGGCCACACGAACTCTACGACCTGCGCAACGACCCGGACGAGCGCCGCAACCTTGCCGGCGCCGCCGACCAGACCACCCGGATACGCGACCTCAAGGGCCGGCTGGAGGAGTGGTTCGCCCGCTACGTCGATCCGCGCCGAGATGGGTTGCGCCAGGACGGCACGGCGATGGGTCAGGTCGGGCGCTTGGACTGAACCCCCTCGGCTACCTGGCCGAAGCAACCTTTGCCCGCCGGAGCGGACGAAGTGTAGCCCCGCTACGGGTTCCCTGCCCGTGGGGCTCGGCAACGCTCCAGCGCTGCGAGGAGGGAGCGCGGCGTAACGGGCTTGGGCAGGTAGCCGGCGGCGCCGGGCCGGAGCGTCGGCAGGAAGGTTCGCCAGCGGCCGCAACTGCGCGATGGTGGCCACGAGCAGCTCGCGCAAACGCTCGCCCTGGTTGTCTGTACCCGACGGGAGCAACCAGTCCGCCAGGGGATGATGGCGCTTGAAAGGCAGATCGTAGAGATGCGCCAGCGCGTCCCGCAACGCTTGCTGGAACTCAGCAGGATAGGCTGGCGGCGGCTTGAACTGCACGTTTGGTTCCTGTGTCACGGTTGCCCCGTTATCAAAGACCTCTCCCTGGACCTGCATCATCGTGGCAAGGGTCAGTGACTGGCCAGCTTCGGCCCAATCGTACAGGACTTGCTCAAATATGGAGCTTCGCCGGACCGGACGGCCACCTGATAGCGCTGCCCGCCGGAACGACACCGCTACACCGCTATGCCCTGACGCGCCGCCTTTGATCGCAGTCTGTACACGTAGACGGGTACCATCGTACTGTCCGCTTCCATTGACTCCTGAAACAGGACGACGTCCGAATATGGCTCCCGCCAGGACCCTGCCGGCAACGCATTCCGTAGTTGCTCAACCCGGGGATCAGACGGACGCACCAACACAATATCTTCCAGTGGCATGTCGAGTTCCGGTACCTTCACCAGGGCGTGTTGCACTGCTTCATAGGCCGCCAGTAGTCCCAGCCCCTCCCGCTCTAACAACGAGAGGACGAGGCGCCAACGTCCTCGGCTTGCTGAAGGGTACCAAAAGCTATCGACAACGGAGAGTCCGACCTGCGGAAGTACATCCAGGAGATGCGCCCCACCCGGAAGGTTGGGGGCTACCAACGCTGCCTGAACCATTCCAATACCCCTTCCTGCGAATCCCCGATCGCCTGGCACAAGACACGCGCGTCTTGCGCCGTTGGACGTGAATACCGGCTCTCTTCTGACCAGTCCTCCACCGTCGCCCAGTAGCGAGCGAAAGCCGAACCCGGCGATGCTGCTGCTCGCAACGACTGTTCCAGATCGGCTGCCTGTAACAGTGTACCAATTCGTGGCGGCGATTTCGGCCGTCAGGCAAACCCACGCTCCAACTCCTCCACCAGGCTGCCGAAGTAGGCCACGGCGCGGCGGATCGGCTCGGGGTTGGTCAGGTCCACGCCGGCCATGCGCATCAGCTCGATCGGCGGCAAGGCGCCGCCGGCTTTGAGGGTGCGCAGCCAGCGCTCCACGGCCGGTTGGCCCTCCTGGTGGATCGCCTCGGCGATGCTGTGGGAACAGGAGAGGCCGGCGGCGTAGGTGTAGGGGTAGAGGCCGATATAGAAGTGTGGCTGCTGCGCCCAGTAGAGGCGCGCCGCATCGTCCACAACCACGGAGCCATTGTAGAAACGCTCGAAGACCTCGCTCTGCACCTGCATGATGGTGGAGAGGGTGAGCGGCTGGCCCGCTTTGGCCAGGTCGTAGAGGCGCTGCTCAAAATGCGCCTCCAATAGATGCGTCACCATGTTGTGGGTGAACGTGCCGAGCGATTGCAAGATCAGCCAGCGGCGTAGCCGCGCATCCGTCGTGCGCGCCAGGACGTGACGGCTCAGGATCATCTCGTTGGCGGTCGATGGCGCTTCCACAAAGAAGAGGGCGGTGCGGGTGTTGCTGATCACCTGGTTACGGCTGGAGAGCATGCCGTGGCCGGCGTGGCCGAGCTCGTGGGCCAGGATGAAGGTGCTGCGCAGGTTGTCGCGCCATGTGGTGAAGACATAGGGGTGAACGCCGTAGATGGTGGCGCAAAAGGCGCCGGACCGCTTGCCAAGGTTCTCGGCGCGATCCACCCAGCGGTCACGGAACGCCGCCGCCAGGATGGCGTCGTACTCGTCGCCCAACACCGCCAGCCCCTCGCGGATCGTCCGTTCGCTCTCCGCGAAGCTGGTGACCGGCTCGTAGGCGGGGTCCAGCGGCGCCTCCACATCGTAGCGGTACACGGTGTCCAGACCCAGCACGCGCTGCTTCAAGCGCATGAGCCGGCGGTAGTGTGGCGCGATCTCGTCGTGGACGACGTTGAGCACGTTACGGTAGACGGCCTCCGGCACCTGCTGCCCTTCCAGCAGCATCTCGGTGGCGGAGTGGTAACGGCGCAGTTTGGCGAGGGTGACGTTGCGGCGGATGACGGTGCTCAAGGTGGTAGCCAGCGTTGCTTTGTGCTGCCCGATGCCGGCGGCCAGCGACAGGTAGCCTCGGCGGCGCAGTTCCCGATCCGGCGCCTGCGCCTGACCAAAGACGTAGGCGGCGATGGAGACGGGATGCTCCGCACCGTCGGCGCCGCGCACCGGTACACAGGTCAGATCGACAGCGGTGGCCTGGCCCCAAATCGTCGACGGCGCCTCCAGCACCTCGCCCAGCGCCGCCAGCGTCTGCTCGGTCTCCGGCGCCAACTGGTGGGGGCGGTCCCGCAGCAACAGTTCCAGTTGCAACCGGTACGCAGCAAGGGCCGGCTCGCCGGCCAGGTAGCCTTCGATCACCCCGTCCGGCAAGGCGCTCAGTTCCGAATCAAGGAAGGAAAGCGCCGCTCCGACCTGTGCCGCCAGCGCCGTGGCACGGGAGGATGTGGCCTGAGCCTGCGGCGAGAGGCCGTCGGTGGAGACACCCAACCGGGCGTAGCCGCCGAGCTTGGCCATACTGGCCAGGACAGCATCGCGCGCTTGCAAGCAGGCCAGCAAGGTCGCTCCGCCCTCAGCGAGGCGGCCCCGGAACTGTGTCACAGCCGCGACCTGGCCGTCTAGTCGGCCCAGGTCCGCCTCCCACGCAGGGAGATCGGCGAAGATATCGCCGAGGTTCCAGGTTTGTTCGAGGGGGATCTGGTCGCGCGTCGGCAGGGTAGTCACGATGGCGGGTCTCCTCATGTTCGTGTCGGTCTGGAAAGTATGACCATCCTGATCGCTGATGGCGAATTGCCCCATCAAGACGTGCGCTTTCGCAGCCGGGTATCATTCTGTGAACAGAGATCCACTATGTGTTAGCGGAGTGAGGAGCGTGCGTTGGCCACGATAGATGCACCAACCGTCACCGTCGGAGCGCGGGTCCCGCGGGAGTTGCGCGATGACCTGGATCGCCTGGTACAGGCCACGGGCAGGAACAGGAATACTCTGGTCGAGGAGGCCATCCGCCGCTTTGTCGCAGTCGAGCAGTGGCAGCTTGCCGACATTGAGGCGGGCATCCAAGACGCCGACGCTGACGACTTTGCCACCGCCGAGGAAGTGGAGGCAACCTTTCGCTAGTACGCGGCGTATCGGGACCAGGACGGGGAACGACGCGCCGGGTAATGCAGGTCCAGTGGACCCGCTCCGTGGCCAGATGGTGCAAATCATCACCGTCCATGACACACGGCAGGCATGGCCGACGGATTGGCGGGACGCATGAGCGAGGCAGGCGCGTTGCGGCCGCCCGCACCGCTCTCCGCCGTCACGCCACGGAGCGAGCGACCTCAATCGGGTGCAGTTGGGCGATAAGCGCGGGCAGCGAGCGCAGACCAAGGTTGATCGACTGCACGGCGCCGCCGGGGGCGACGACAACAGTGGCCGGAACGGTGGCGATGCCGAGGGCATCGGCCAAATCGGCCTGGGCAGCGGCGTCTACCTTCACGAGCGTAATGGGTTCGCGCTGTGAAAGCTGATCGAGGATCAGCGCCTGCTGCCGGCAGGAGCCGCAATGGGGGCCGTAGAAATAGAGAATGCCGCCCGCATCCGCCTTAAAGCGGGGCAGTAACGCAGTGGGCAGCATTCGCCCCTCGATCGCGGCGATGCGCGCGCGGGTGCGACCCCGCACGATCAGCGCCATCGCCCCGGTTGCGGCGAGGAGCACCAGTACAACGATGGCGCGTTCCAACATCAGCGAGAACTCACAGTCCTTCCGGCCCTCAACCTACCGAACCGGTAGGTCACGACACAGAGCATTCAAAGATCGAAGACGGCATCAAGCAAGATCATGATGCCCATAGCCGCCACGAACAGCCAGGCCCAGAGCAGGCTCAGGCCGAGAAGCAGGGCGCTGACCAACAGGACGACCCCACCCAGCACCCGGGCGATGCGTCGGGTCGCATGATCCTCCTGTACCTCACGCCGCTTCAGGATGCCCGCCGGTTCCAACACGCGCCAGTTGATCTGCCGGAAGATGTCCGCCGGCCACCAGAAGCGGCCCAGCAACAGCACAGCCCCCACCAGCGCGACGAGCCAGAGGCCGCTGCGCGCACCCAGGATAAAGCCGAGCGCCAGGAGGGCCACGCAGACGCCCTGGTGGAACTTCCGGGCAGTGACATCGAAGCTTTCCGCCAGGCGGACCACCTCCTTCGTCAAACTAGACATTAGTAAGTAGTATACTTGACTTTCCCGTTTATTGGTTGAGGAGCAGGGGATTCAGCCGTGTGTACTTGAACCCAGTGTTCCACCGTCAGCAGCAGCGCTTCGGTGTCGAAGGGCTTCAAGACCACCTCTACCGGCGCGATTTCCGCGATCTCGTCCCGCCGCCGTTCCGCCGTCATGACGATGATCAGCGCGTTGGCGTCGGCGCTCTGCCGGTAGGCTTGCGCAAAGGCGAGGCCATCCATCACCGGCATCCGCAGATCCAGCAGGATGACGCACGGATCGGCCACCTCTAGCGCCCCCAGCGCGACGGCGCCGTTGGCGGCCGTGTATACCCTATAGCCTTCGTCGGTCAGGACGGCTTCCAGTAGCGTCCGTACCACCGTCGTGTCCTCCACAACAAGCACGCGACGGCTCAGGCACATCGGTCGATTCCATCCACTTGTCGTTCTTTCCCTGACGATGGAATGCACAGGCTGTGCCAGGCCAGGAATTGACGCTACCGCCGCCGCTGAAATCGCCGTCCTGAGATTCCCGGCAGGACCGCGAAGGAAGTATGATTCAGCGGGAAACCACCGTAGAGAGCGTGAGAATGGCGGCGCCATGGAATTTGCCCTGACCTACCACGTGGAAGGCCCGGCGGAGCAGCCGTCGTCCGAGGTCTACGCCGACGTGGAGCGGCAGGTGGTACACGCTGAAGCACTCGGCTTTGCGCACGTCTGGTTCTCCGAACACCATTTCCACGTCCACCATGGTCACCTGCCGGCGCCGCTCGCCTTCGCCACCTACCTGGCCGGCCGGACGCGGAAGATCGGGCTGGGCAGCGCCGTAGTCTGCATCAACCTGCACCAGCCGCTGATCATCGCCGAACAGATCGCGCTGCTCGACGTCCTGAGCGGCGGGCGTAGCTCCGTTGGGCTGGGCAGCGGCAGTACACCGGCGGAGTTTGCGGCCCTGGGGGCAAGCGCGGAGGAACGGCACGCGCGCCTGGCCGAAGCGCTTGACATCCTGGAGCTAGCCTGGAGCGGCCAGCCGTTTGCCTACGCCGGCCGCTTTGTGCAGATACCTGATCCGGTCCGCGTCCTCCCACAACCAACGCGGCCATTGTTCCCAACGCTCTGGTTGGCCGCCAACAGCCCGGCTTCGGCCACCCTCGCCGGTAGCCGAGGACTCAAGCTTATGCTCTCCCGCGAGCGATCCAACCAGGAACTGCGTACCCTCCACGCCGCCTACCGCGCTGGACGCGAGCAGGCGGGGCTGCCGCCGGATGCCGGCATGGTGTCGGCCAGCCGCGCCATGTACGTCGGCGAAAACGACGCCACCGCCTGGCGAGAAGCGAGCGAAGCAATCTGGCTCTTGAACACGCGCATGCGCCGCGAGCGCGCCGCGATAGCCGCGCTGCCGGTGCCGCAGAGCATCCAGGAAGCCGCCGAGCAGGTGCAGTTCGTGGTAGGCGGTCCTGAACGATGCCGGGCCTCGGTCCAGGAACTGCTGGACGTGCTACCTTTCGACGTCTTCAACCTCCAGCCGCGCTGGGCTGGTCTCACTGTCGAGCAGGTAGAGGCCTCCTTGCGCCGCTTCGCTGAGGCTGTCGCACCGGCATTTCAGGCAGGAGCCAGGGCGGGCGGCAAGGCGTGACATAGAGAGTGCAGTTTTCCCAAGCCAAGGATGACACTGATTGCACACTCTCTTGTCTCCGGCAGCCTTGCTCGTTGTCCGCCGATAGCCTATGCTGCAGTTGTCCCGTCCGGTAACTGGGACGAGAGCGCCATCGCACGTCAGGAGGAGGTAGCGTATGCCCATCTACGTCGGACTGTATAAGTTCACGGAGGAAGGTAGGCAACAGGTCAAGACGTTCGCCGACCGGATGGACGCGGCCAGGGCGTCTGCCGAGAAACTTGGCATAACGGTGCTGGGGCAGTATGTGACGATGGGCGAATATGATGCCGTCACCATCGTTGAGGCGCCGGACGATGCCACAGTGGCCAAGGCCGCGGCGCAAATTCTGGCGCGCGGGCACACCGTCTCCGTGACTATGCGTGCCTTTACGCCCGATGAGTTCCGAACGATCACGCGAGACCTACGCTGACCCGCGTCCCGGGACGATAGCCGCTTCCCTCACGGGAACACCGCCAACCGCGAGCAGCAGCATTGGCCAGACTGCCGCAGGCTTGAAACAGACGAATCATGTACGCCACCGGAGCGAGTGTCCTCACGGCTTCATGGAGCACAGCCGGTGATGCAGGCTACCGATGTATTGCAGATCGCCACGTGTCTGCATACAGGCGGCGTCGAAATCTGGCTCGATGGCGGCTGGGGCATTGACGCCCTCATCGGCGAGGAAAGCCGGACGCATGACGATGTCGATATGGTGCTGGCGCTCAACCAGACGGATCGCGCCATCACCGCGCTGGGCGCCCTGGGCTTCGTCGTGGCGGAGGACCTTCGTCCCACGCGCCTGGTGCTTCGTGACCTCGCCGGCCGCCAGGTGGATATGCATCCGGTGACCTTTGACGCCGACGGCACCGGCTGGCAACGGGGAGCCGCCCCGGACCGCAGCGATTGTCCGTATCCGGCGAGTGGCTTCACCACCGGCGCCGTTGCCGGTCAGCCGATCGGTTGCCTCAGTGCGACGGTCCAGCTCGCCCATCACACGGGCTACCCGCCGGACGCCAAGGACTGGCAGGACATGCAGCTCCTGTACACGCGGCTCGGCATGGATCCCCCAGCACCGTATAAACAGCAGGAATAACAGACACGCGATCGGACACGCTACCACCACCTGGCAACATTACGCCCGTCGGGTACGGAGGACGCTTCGCTCCAACCATCCAGTCCCACAGGCTGCCGTCCTTGGAATTGCAGGGAAGGTTTCTCCCGTCAGAGGAAAACCTGGCGAGTAGTGCGAGCCGGAAGGGGTTCCTTCTCCGCACCCGATGGGCCGTGGACGGTAGTAGTCGTTTCCGCAGCAGGCCGTACACTGTGCGTACTGCGGGTGCAGCAGCACGTGGGCAGCGCACGAAGGAGTACGTGTGATGGCCGTGACAACGGAGCGGCGCTTTAGCGTCGATGACCTGATCGCCTTCCCCGACGATGGCAAGCGACGGGAGCTGGTCGACGGGCGCATCGTGGAGTGGGACGTGACGACGCTACGGCATGGCTTTCTGACGGCGTTGCTGGTAGAGGTGCTCAGCGCTTTTGTCCGGCAGCACCGACTCGGCCTTGTCGCGACCACCGATGCCCTCATCCGCATCCTGGGCAGTCGTTACCATGCACGCGGCGGTGACATTGCCTACTTCGCCCACGGTCGCCTGCCAGAAGACCTCGACGCCGCCAGCGCCGACATCGCGCCGGATTTCGTAGTCGAGGTGCTCTCGCCCTCCGACCGGGAAGATGAGGTGCAGGCCAAGATTCACGACTGGCTGCGTGCCGGCGTGCGTCTGCTCTGGTACGTCGACCCGGCGACCGGCATCACCGCCGTGTACCGTCAGGATGGCGGCGGGATCGTGGGTCCGGAGGAACAACTGGACGGCGGTGACGTGCTCCCTGGTTTCTCTATTCGGCTACGTGATCTCCTCGATGAGCTGGCGACGGAGCAGCAGCGGCGATAGCCAACCGGGGCCGCCGGATCGGCGGAATCGGTATACTCTTGGCTAGGACTTGGTCGTTCCCCTATTCAACGAATACCGGCAGACGGGACTGGATTGCTGATGCGAAATGCTCCTTCCGCCTTGATCTCTGAAGCCGAGGCCGACAAGATCGGCGTGTCCGCACTTGTTCGACAGGCCGAGGCTGGTCACGACCACGTCGTGCTCCGGAACGACAAGCCTGTCGCGGCGGTTGTAGGCATCAGCCGGTTGGAGGAGATCGACCGGCTGGAGGATGACCTGCTGGACATTTGCCTCGCCTCGGCCCGGATGCTCACCACCGGCGAATCCCGCCATGCGCTGGGGACGGTACTGGAACAGTTCGGCTACACGCGACAGCAACTGCGGGAGACCGCGGACTGAATGCCGGTTCGGGCAACCTGCTCGGCCGCTACCTACGGCCGCAGGCGGCGCGGGTCGCTCTGCTGGCGGCATTGCTGCTCGCCAACATCGCGCTGCAACTCATCAACCCGCAGTTCTTGCGCGCCTTCATCGACGGAGCCCAGGCCGCAGCGCCGCTGCGCACCTTGTTCGTTGCCGCTCTGTCCTATCTGGGCGTCGCCATCCTCAGCCAGGTCTCCTCGGTTGCCGAGACCTACCTGGCTGAGCAGGTCGGCTGGATCGCCACCAACGGGCTGCGCGCCGACCTCACCCTGCACTGCCTGTCGCTGGACATGGCGTTCCACAAACAACACACGCCCGGTGAACTGATCGAACGCGTCGATGGCGACATCAGCGCGCTCGCCAACTTCTTCTCACGCTTCGTCATCGCCATCCTGGGCAACCTGCTATTAATGCTCGGAGTGCTGGCGCTGGTCTTTGGCATCGACTGGCGCATCGGCCTGGCCCTCTCCATCCTGACGGCGCTCGGCTTCGTCGCTGCCAACGGCTTGCGCGACCGTGCAGTGCCGCACTGGGCCGCCGCCCGTCAGGCCAGCGCCGACCTCTACGGCTTCCTGGAAGAACGGCTAGGCGGCACGGAAGACCTGCGCGCCAACGGGGCGACCGCCTATGCAATGCGCCGACTCGCTGTGTATCTGCGCGCGGTGCTCCAGCACCAACGCCTGGCCAGCGTCGTCGGCGGCGCCGCCTGGAGCACCCTCAACCTGCTCTTCGCCTGTGGCCTCGCTGCCGTCTTCGTCCTGGGCGCCTCTCGCTACCACGCCGGCGCGCTCAGCATCGGCACCATCTACCTCGTGCTCTACTACACTCAGATGCTCCAGCGTCCGCTGGAGCAGATCAATCGCCAGATGCAGGATTTTCAGCGTGCCGCCGCCGGCATCGCCCGCATCCTCGCCCTCTTCGCCGAGCAAGCGATCCTGCGCGACGGTCCCGGCGCCGCCTTCCCGGCCGGTCCGCTGGCCGTCGCCGTCGATGACGTGACCTTTCGTTACGACGAGGGGGAGCCGGTGCTGCAGGGCCTCTCCTTTCAGCTCGCACCCGGCCAGGTGCTGGGGGTGCTGGGGCGCACCGGCAGCGGCAAGACCTCCCTCTCCCGCCTGCTCACCCGCCTCTACGACCCCGACGCCGGGAGCGTCCGCGTCGGCGGCGTTGATCTGCGTGACGCTACCCTGGCGCAAGTACGCCGGCATGTCGGCATGGTGACGCAGGACGTGCAACTCTTCCGGGCCAGCGTGCGCGACAACCTGACCTTCTTCAATCCCGCCATCGACGATGAGCGCCTGCGCGACGCGCTGCACGACGTCGGGCTGTGGACCTGGTACGAGGCGCTGCCCCATGGCCTGGAGAGCATCCTGGCCGCCGATGCGCTCTCCGCAGGCGAGGCGCAATTGCTGGCCCTCGCCCGCGCCTTTCTGGCGGAGCCGGGCCTGGTCATCCTCGACGAGGCCTCGTCGCGTCTGGACCCTGCCACCGAAGCCAAAATCGAGCAGGCTGTGGACCGCCTGTTGCGCCACCGCACCGCCGTCATTATCGCCCACCGGCTGGACACCGTGCGCCGGGCTGACCAGATCATGGTGCTGGAGGAGGGGCGCGTGGTGGAACACGGTCAACGCCGGCGCCTGCTGGCCGACCCGGCCTCCCAGTTCGCCCGGTTGCTCCGAGAGCACGCCGCGGCGGGGCAGCCGGCGCCGGTCAGCGTCGAAGGGGGCTGAGCGATGCCCGTCTGGTGGTTTATGCTGCGGCTGATCCGCTTCCGGCCGGGGCTGTACGCCCTCAGTGCGACCCTGGCCAGCTTCCTGGGCTACCTCCTGCCGCTGGCGCCCGGCGCCATCATCCGGCGCTTCCTCGACGAGCTCTCCGGCAACGCACCGGCCGGGCCAAGCCTGTGGAGTCTGGTCGCGCTGCTCATGGCCGCCACCGTCGCACGCATCGCCACCATGTCCGGCGCCAGTTGGGCAGAGACGACGCTGGACCTCACCACCGGCGCCCTGCTCCGTACCAACATCTTCGTCAGCATCCTGAAGCAGCCGGGGGCGCGCGCCGTACCGTCATCCCCCGGCGAGGCGATCAGCAGGCTGCGCGACGACGCTCAGGCGATAGAGCGCTTCATCGGCTGGACGCTCGACCCGTTGGGTGAGATCAGCGTCGTGGTGATCGCCCTGACCGTGCTGGTGCGCATCAACGCCGCCATCACGCTGGCCGTGCTGGCGCCGATGGTCGGCGTGATCACGACGGTGCATCTGCTGCGCCAGCGCATCGAGCGTTACCACCAGGCGGCGCAGGCAGCGACCGGCGACATCACCGGCCTGCTGGGCGAGCTCTTCGGCTCGGTGCAGGCGATCAAGCTGGCTGGCGCCGAACGGCGCGTGGTGACCTACTTTGCGCGGATCAACGAGGCCTGGCGGGCGGTGACGGTGCGCGACCGGCTCTTCAACGAGCTGCTCAGCGCGGTGTCGGTGAACGCCGCCAGCCTCGGTACGGGGCTGATCCTGCTGCTGGCGGCGCAGGCGTTGCGGGCCGGAACCTTCACGGTGGGCGACTTCGCCCTCTTCACCCTCTACCTGCAATGGTTGGCTCAGGTCACCAGCATGTTCGGCTACTTCCTCACCCAGTACCGCCAGGCCGGCGTCTCCTTTACGCGCATGCTGGCTCTGTTGCCGGGTGCGCCGCCAGCACAACTGGTTGAACACCGGCCGGTGTACCCGAGCGAATCGCAGGCGCCGCTGCCCGCGCCGATCAAGGCGCCGGCCGACCGCCTGGTTTCGCTAGAGGCGAGGGGTCTCACTTTCCGCCACGCCGGCTCGACGGGCGGCATTGCCGGGATCAACCTGCGGCTGACGCGCGGCTCGCTGACTGTCGTCACCGGCCGCATCGGCGCCGGTAAGACGACGCTGCTGCGCGCGTTGCTCGGTCTGCTGCCGATGGACAGCGGCGAGATTCGCTGGAACGGCGAACTGGTCACGGACCCGGGCGGCTGGTTCATCCCGCCACGCGCCGCCTACACGCCGCAGGTACCCCGGCTGTTCAGCGAAACGCTGCGCGACAACCTGCTACTCGGCCTGCCGGAGCAGCGCGTCGACCTGCCAGGCGCTATCCACGCGGCGGTTCTGGAGCGCGACATCGCAGCATTAGACTTTGGGTTGGATACGCTGGTGGGGCCACGTGGCGTCCGCCTCTCCGGCGGCCAGGTCCAGCGCGCCGCGGCGGCGCGTATGTTCGTGCGCGACCCCGAACTGCTGGTCGTGGACGATCTCTCCAGCGCGCTGGACGTGGAGACGGAGCGTGTACTATGGGAACGGCTCGCCGCACGCGGCGATGCCACCGTGCTGGCAGTCTCCCACCGCCGCGCCGCACTGCGCCGCGCCGACCAGATCATCGTCCTCAAGGACGGGCGGCTGGAAGCTGTCGGCACGCTGGACGAGTTACTGCGCGATTGCGACGAGATGCGGCGGCTGTGGGCGGGAGAACTGGCAGCGGCAGACAGGAGTGAACCACGCTAACCGCGGCTGCCTTCCTTCCGGTAACGCTCCAACTCTCGACGCAACCGCTCGATCTCCTCCTCGGCACGACGCAACTCCTCTTCGGCACGCTGACGCTCGGTCTCAGCACGGCGTTGCTCGGCCCCGGCGCGTTGGCGATTCTCCTCCATGGCCCGCCGGAGATCCTCCTCAACACGGAGTTGCTCGGCCTCAGCCCGTTGGCGAGCAACCTCCGCCTGCTCCGGCGTGAACAAGAGCCGGCCTTCCGGCGTTTGCCCTTGCAACAGCCGCCCGTTCACCAGCAGGTTTAGCCCCAACACCGCACTCCAAAGCCGCCCATCATCATCCGGCAACCAGGGCACAAAAGCGCCGGATTCGTCGCGTCGGTAGCCTTCCAAGGTCGATGGGGTATCGTCGCGGGGCGTGAACAAGGCATACTCCTGCACCGCCATCATGCGGTAGGCTGTGTACTTCTCCTCCTGGTCTCGCGTCGTGCTGGAGGGCGACACCACCTCCAGCACGAACGGCGGGAACTGCCCCTCGGCCTCGGCGTCGAAGGAACTGCGCGGGTGCTCCGGCACGAAGGCCACAAAGGTGTCCGGCGAGAGCACCCGCTTGCGCGCCAGCCCTGGCCAGGCAAACTGGATGGGCAGCATGCTGGCCACGAACCAAGGCAATTCCCGCTCGTGGGCGTAGTTGCGCAGGCTGTGGGCGAAGCCCGACGCTGACCAGAACTGCAAGTCCCCCATCACCATCCAGGGTGCATCCTTCGTGTCGTCTTCCAGAAAGTACATAAACAGGAAGTCCGTTTGCTCTTGCGTCCAGCGCGGCGGCCAGGGCGCGGTTGCGATCACTGCCTCGTCCTCTCCTTGGCGGGCCGGCAGGGCCGGGGCGAGTGGCGGCCACCCAGCCGAACCCGCTGCCCGCAGTATATCGCCGAGGCGCGCCGGTACGGGATATGATCCGCACGACCAGCGAATGTGCGAACATGCTCGCCTGGTGACGTGACGAGGAGACAAAAAGGGGGATGGGCATGCAGGATATCAGAGAACTACTGGCATCCAACACGGAGACGGCGCCATGGTTGGAACGGCTTGAGTCCCTGGGTTCTCCGGACTGCGCTATTGTCCTACCCACGGCCGACGAGCTGCCCTCGGTTCTGCTGACGCTGGCGGTACCACACGAGGATATCAATGACCTCGTCGCGCTGCTGCCGTCACGAGAGCGCTCGCCGGACATCTGGTGGCTGCTGGAGCGCTGCGCCGCCGGGTTGGTGCGGACGATGGGCGCCGTCGATGGGTCTCCCCCGTTCCTCGCGCTGCCGCCCGCCATTGGCGCGCTGCATCGCTACTTCTACGTCTACGTCTTGCTGGCGGCGCTGCCGCGCGTGCAGGCGTTCCACCGCGCCAGGGGTATCCCGGACGACGTGTCCCGCCTGACCCTGGCCGACCTTGGCCGCAACATGGCAGTACACCGCCAGCTTCGTGGTACGGGTGGCCTGGACGGCGCCTGGCTCCGGCTGCACTTCCAGGGCGCACTCTACGACCTCGGCCGGCTACAGTTCCAGCGCGGGAAGCTCGGCAATCGCACTGGCCTGGCGATCACGGCGGCGGGCCTGCCGTATGGACCGGGCGACCCCACCCTGGCCGTCCACGTTCCTGAGTTCTACGGACCACTGACGCCGCCCGCCTGCGATGCATCTTTTGTACGCGCCGTGCAGTTCTTCGCCCGCCACTTCCCCGAGGAAACCTACGACCTTGCCTTCTGCCACTCCTGGTTGCTGGACGACCAGCTCGGCGAGTACCTCCCGGAAGACTCCAACATCATCCGTTTTCAGCGTCGCTTCCGGCACGCCTACACGCCAGAAGCGAACGATGACGGGATCATTCGCTTTGTTTTCGGCCGGCTCAAGCCAGCATTGGACGACCTGCCTCAGCGCACCACGCTGGAGCGCGCCATCGTCGACCACCTGAAGACCGGCCGCCACTGGCACGGCGGCGCCGGTTGGCTCCGGCTCTGAGCGAGAGCACCTGCCCAGTTCGCGCAACTACCAAAGAGGGGAATACCACAGTGTCGGCTCGCACCGAACGACGACGAGGTCAGGCCTTGCTTGGGCGCATTCGCCCGGCTCTTTCCCTCTGGCGGCGCACGCTGGTACTCATCTTCGCGGCAGCGCCGCGCCAGGCGGCAGCCATGGCTGCCATCATGCTGTTGCAAGCCTTCTTGCCCGTGGGCACGCTCTGGGCGTCACGCGGCGTGGTCAACGCCGCCGCCCGGGCGGTTGGGCTGGCTGGGCCGGCGACGGGCGACGGTGGGCTGCCGCTCGGGACCTGGGTCGGCCTCGCTATGGCCCTGATTATCGCCCAGCAACTCCTGGCGCCGTTCTTCCAGGCCGCGCAGGAATCGGCCAGTGATCGACTAACCATCCACGTCAACGGCGAGCTAATCGCTGCCGCCAATCGTTGGCGCGGCCTCGCCCGCTACGAGGACCCGGTGCTCGCCGATCACCTCGCTCTCGCCCGCACCAACGCCGCCAATGGCCCGGTGTCCATGCTCACCAGTGCCGGCAATTGCCTCCAGGCCGTGTTTTTCATCGCCGCCATGGGCACGGTGCTCTGGCGGCTGCAGCCGCTTGTCCCCTTGCTCCTCGTCCTGGCCCACATCCCCGAGGCGCTCCAGGAGGACCATTACGGTCAGATGATGGCGAACAGTATGGAGACGGAGAGTTCACAAGGGAGGAAACTCGGCAGCTACGTCGACGCAGTGGTTGCGGCAGGTCCGGCCAAAGACGTCCGGCTGTACGACCTTGGCTCCTTTTTCGTCGGCCTGTATGCCGGCGTCTTCGGGCGCATGACAGCCGACATCTGGACGCTACGCCGGCGGCTGCTGGCGAGGATGACAGCGGCGCAGGCGCTCTCAGGCGGCATGGCAGCCGCGGTCTATCTATACGCCGTCCATCGCGTCCTCGCTGGCGGCTTCAGCTTGGGTGACCTGGTGCTCTTCGGCGGCGCCCTGGCCCAGATGGAAGGCTCCCTGGTCGCCATGGGCACGTATGCCGGCCTCTTCGGCTGGTACTTCGCCTGGCTGCCCAGCCTGTTCGCGGTGCTCGACATGGGGCCGGATTTGCCGGTCCCGCCGCCGGAGCGGGCAGTGCCGGCGCCGAGGCCCGTTCGCTCCGGGCTCGTCCTCGACCATGTCTCTTTCCGCTATCCAGGCACGACCGCGACAGTGCTGCACGACATCTCGCTCACTTTGCGTCCTGGCGAGCAGTTGGCGCTGGTCGGGCGCAACGGCGCCGGCAAGACGACGCTCGTCAAGCTGCTCGCCCGCCTCTACGACCCGACCGAGGGAAGGATCACACTGGACGGTATCGACCTGCGCGACTACGACCTGGACGACCTGCGCCGTGAGATCGCCGCCGTCTTCCAGGACTTCGTCTCCTACCAACTCACTGCCCAGGAGAATATCGGCCTTGGCGATATAACCCATCTGGATGACCTTGCTCGGGTAGCGGCCGCCACGCGCAAAGGCGGAGCAGCATCCTTGATCGACGAGTTACCGGACGGCTTTGCCACGCGCCTGGGGAGCCAGGGCGGCGGGGCGGGTACGCGCACGCGGCTGCTCTCCGGCGGCCAGTGGCAGAAGATCGCCTTGAGTCGTGCCTTCATGCGTCAAGCCCAACTGCTCATCCTCGACGAGCCAACCGCTGCCTTAGACGTGCAGGCAGAGTACGACGTGTATCGGCGCTTCGCCGAACTGACGGAGGGGGCGATGACGGTGCTGGTGAGCCACCGCTTCTCCACAGTGCGCATGGCCACGCACATCTGCTATCTGGAGGAAGGCAGGCTGGCAGAAGAGGGCACGCACGAGGAGTTAATGCGACGCGATGGCGGCTACGCCCAGCTCTACCGCCTCCAGGCGGAGTTGTACCGGGACGCCGGGGATGAGGAGATGCGGCGATGAGAAAAAAGGCGCCCCGACCAGCACCAGCTGACCTGCGATCGGCCTTGTTCGGTGCGGTCCAGCGGCTGCGCCGCCGCCCTCTCCCCTCATCCACGGTCTCGCTGCGCTCGCCGGCACCCCTCATCCCCTCATCCGCCGTCACCCTCGGTCGCACGCTCCGGCTGCTCTGGCAGGCCGATCCGCCGCGGGCAACGACCTACCTGCTCATTACGGTCATCCAGGGAATCCTTCCGCTCGCGGCAGCACTGCTGGTCAGGCTTGTGCTCAATCGGGCGGGTTCCGTGCTCGCCATTGAGCAGGCGAAAACGTCCCCCGTGGTTGTGCCGATCAACGCCGCTATGGTTGCGGCGACCTGGTATGTGGCCATCCGCTTCGCTGGGCGCTTTCTCCCACCACTCCAGGTACAACTCGGCGGCAACTTGCTGACTCGCGCCACCGGCCTCGTGGAGCAACGCCTGATGACGGTCGCCGGCGGCATCCCCGACCTGGACCACTTCGAGCGCCAGGAGTTTCAGGACGAGATCGCCTTCTTGCAACGTGAAGTGAGCTGGCGGCCCAAGAACCTGCTCCACGACCTGCACGATGTGCTCGCTGCCGTGCTCACGCTGGGCGGGTCGATGGCGCTCCTCTGGCGTTTCCAACCGTTGTTACCGCTGGCGCTACTCGTCTGCGGCATCCCCCAGGTGCTGGTGCAGGTGCGCCTACGCGACCGCACCTATCAGTCCATCACGCGCCGCTCCGAGGCGGCACGACAGATGGCGTACGCCGCCGCAGTGACGACTGATCCGAGCGCAGCGAAGGAGCTGCTCGTCTACGGCGTCGGTCCCTGGTTTCAGGCCCGTTGGCGGCGGCTGGCGGACGAAGCGCTGGCGGAGATGGCGCGACTGCGCCGGGCCGGCCTGCGCGGTACTGCCGCCATTATCGGCGGCAACGGACTCGTGCTTGCCCTCGGCTATGCCTATGTAGCCGCCCAGGTAGGCAACCAGCGGCTGACCATCGGCGACTTCGCCCTCTATCTCAGCATCGTTGCCGGCTTCCAGCAGACGCTCTTCCAGTTCACGGCTGGAGCTGCCAGCGCAGTAGACACCTCGCGCTACATGGCCCGCCTGTTTGCCTTCCTCTACGAGACGCACCCCAGTATCGCCATCACGCCACCGGAGCAGGCGCTACCCGTGCCTGCCCGGCTACGGCAGGGCATCGAGCTGCGCGACATCTGGTTCAGTTATCCCGGCCAGAAGGCGCCGGTGCTGCGCGGCGTCACCTGCACCCTGCGCGCGGGCGAGACGGTTGCCGTGGTTGGTGAGAACGGCGCCGGCAAGACCACCCTCGTCAAGCTGCTGACCCGCCTTTACGATCCTTCCTCCGGGGAGATCCTCCTTGATGGCGTTCCCCTGGCAGCCTACAATCTGGCGGGCGCCCCCTGGGCGCTACGGCGGCAGACCGCCGTACTCTTTCAGGACTTCGCTCACTTTGCGCTGTCCGCGCAGCACAATATCGGCGTGGGCGATGTCCAACAGGTCGACAACCGGGAGCGGGTGCTGGCAGCGGCGCATTGGGTCGGAGCAGATGGTGTGCTTAACAAGCTGCCAGGTGGGCTGGACACCCCACTCACTCGCGCCTTCGAGGGCGGTGTGGACCTCTCCGGTGGCGAGTGGCAGAAGATCGCGATGGCGCGTGCCGCCATGCGTGACGCCGCCCTGGTGATCCTGGATGAGCCGACAGCGGCCCTGGACGCCCAGGCCGAGTATGAGTTGTTCCAGCGCTTCCGCGAGCTGGCTGCCGTCCGCACCGTCTTGCTGATCAGCCACCGCTTCTCGACGGTGCGCATGGCCGACCGCATCCTGGTGCTGGAAGGTGGCTTTATCATCGAGGACGGCAGCCACGCGGAGCTCGTGGCCCTGGGCGGGCGCTATGCCACACTGTTTGAGATGCAGGCCGGGCGGTATCGGTGACGGAGATCAAGAATCGGCTAAACTATCCAGGCACCCCCGAAGGGGCTCGGCACGCGCTGACCGCGGAACTGGGTGAGGCAAGGAGACTCCTGAACTTTTCAGAATGGTTCGTACCAAGATGAACACCTACGCCGAACTGCTCGACCGGGCCAAGTGGGCGCGGCTTTCCCAGGAGGAGATTAATCAGGTTGCGCGCGAACTGCGGAGTGACCATCCGGCGACGGATCGCTACACGCTGCTGCACATCCTGAGCCGCGCCGGCGCGGTGGGTCGGGACTGGAATACGTTGCCCTCAGCCGCCCACCACTTCGACCTGGAGCGTGCGATCGATCCGGCCATCATTTCGATTGCGAAACGGCGGCTTGCCACCGTTGTTTCCGTGCCTACTGCCGGATGATCGAGACGGGGTAGCTTCGTCCCAGGATGTTCGGAGTGCCGCAGTGGCTTCCGTCATAGACTTCCCCAATGCACAGACATGACCTGACCGTACGAGGGTGCCAATCTACGAGCCGGTAGTACAGACGTTGTTGCATCAGCGGCGCACACCGTTTGACAGCCCGCTCGTTACGCCGTACAGTATCGAGGGTCGGTAACACCCACCCGAACAGGCTTCATGGCGCGACAGGAGGAACAGGCAATGCGTGTATACACCTGTGCCTTCCGCAGCGCGCTGAGGTGTGGACGCCGCTAACCGCTCGTCCAACGCATGCGTGCGTGCCGACAGTCCTGACCCGCTGATCCGCCTCATATGGGTCTTCGCGTTGGCTGGCGTGCAGCGCTTCCTCCTTCTCGGCGCAACGGTCGGCATCGTTTCCTCGGGACGTGTTCGCCCGCTGCCGTCGTCTATCACACCCTGACGGCGGTGTATAGCGGCGCGTCCTGCGGCTGCCCTGGAACAATCCGCCGTAGCAGAAGTGAAGGACGTATGACGAAGTATTCCCAACCCTCATTCAAGAATAGGGCGAAGCCGGCCTCACCGAAACCAGCCGCGCTAGAGGCCGAGGGCGCGAGAGGAAGCGACGACATTGACTTGCACCTTCGCCACGAAGGTACTGTCTATCGCAAGAGTCAAGGTCAGTATGCGGTGCGAGCGGGCGAGCGCGTTATCGGCTGCAGCATCTCGAACCGGTTACGCAAGAAGTTGGTCTACCCGATCGCCGATCCAGGATCGCTCCGCGCGCACGTCGTGACGGTGGAAGACATCCGCCTGGTTGATCCCATTGCTGTCGGTGACTGCGTGCAGTTCCTCGCCGGCAGTGACGGCAGCGGCATGATCGTCGAGGTGCTGCCTCGCCGGAGCAAGCTGGTGCGCCGGGCTGCCGGTCCCAAGCCGTTGGAGCAGGTGATCGTTGCCAACGTCGATCAAGTCATCGTCATTTGTGCCGCCCACCCAGCCCCCTCCTGGGAGTTGGTCGACCGCTACCTGGCGTCGGCGGAGTCCACCGAGTTGCCGGCGCGCATCTGTGTCACCAAGATCGACCTCATAGAGCCGAGCGTGCTTGATCTGGAAGTCGCCAACTACCGGACGCTGGGCTATCCCGTCGACCTCACCAGCGCCAGCAGCGGGGCGGGCGTTGCTGCCTTTGCTGAAGTCCTGCACCAACGGCTGTCCGTGCTGGCAGGCAGATCGGGCGCCGGGAAGACGAGCATCCTCAACGCCGTGCAACCTGACCTCGGCCTGCGCGTCGGCGCGGTGAGCGCCCTGACGGGTAAGGGGAAACACACCACCAGCTTTCTGGAGCTGTTTTCCCTGGAAGGCGGGGGGGGCGTGGTTGACACGCCGGGCATGCGGGAGTTCGGCCTCTGGGACGTTCGGCGCGATGACATCGCCCTCCTATTCCGTGAGTTGCGTCCGTTCGTCGGTACCTGCCGCTTCGGCCTGAGTTGCCGGCATCGTGAGGAACCCGGTTGCGCGATCACGGCGGCCGTCGCCGCCGGCCATGTCACGCCGCGCCGTTACCAAAGCTATCTGCGAATGGCCACGTGAGTCGGCGGCGGGGCGACTGCCGCAAACCCATTGGCAACCGAGTGCGCGCGCGCCGGGGTGCCGTAGAATGGGGAGCAACGAGTTCTTCGTTGGCGCATTGGCCACGCCTTAAGCCTGAAGAAGGAGGCATTGGTATGTCTGCCGAAGCGATTGGTCCCGTGCCGCAGGCACTGCGACTGCACTTTGACCGTATCGTCGCGCTCACAGATCCCGTCTGTGCGCAGCATCTCAGTGAGGAGTACGCGCACCTCTGCCGTCGCCTCACCGCCGCGCTCTGCCGCAAACGTCCATCGCCGTTGCTGACCGGCAAGATCGAGGTCTGGGCGTGCGCCATCGTGTACGCGCTCGGCCGGGTCAATTTTCTCTTCGACAAGAGCCAGTCGCCGCATCTGCGTGCTGATCAATTGTGCGAACTGTTCAGCGTCGGCAAGAACACCGCCGCTGCCAAGGCCAAGCTGATCCTTGATGCGCTGAACATCGGCATCCTCGATCCGCGCTGGTGCTTGCCGAGCAAAATAGACGACAACCCGATGGCCTGGATGATCACAATCAACGGTTTCATCATCGACGCGCGCTATGCTCCCCCGGATGTGCAGGAAGAAGCGCTCCGTCTGGGCCTAATTCCCTATCTGCCCCAGAAACCTGCTGTCGCGCAGGGCAAAGAGCGAACGTGCTGAGGGCTACCGCGGCAACTTGAGCGGCTGAATGCTTGCCGTGAACAGAATACTGCCGGATCGCTCAACCGGCTGAGCGCGACCTGGCCCACCGTCGGCGTCCAGCGCGCGGCCCAGTGGTATGGCGAAGCATCGCCGCTTGACAGGGACCAATATACGTAAGTATATTCTTACCAAATCTCCGCAGCAGCAGGGCATAGCGAGGAGGTAGGCGATCAGCACAGGTGTCAGGTCTCTGCCGACCACGCTTGGCGGCCGGCTCGGCTCAACTTTCACCCTCTGGCAGCGCTCGCTGGCGCTGGCCGTTGCGGCGGCACCCCGCCAGGCCGTCACCCTCGGGCTGCTGATGCTGTTGCAGGCTTTCGTGCCGGTGGGCACGCTCTGGGCCTCGCGCGGCGTGGTCAACGCGGTCACGCGGGTCCTCGGCCTAGCCGGCTCCGGCGCCGCCAGCCTGTCTCTCACGACGTGGATTGCCCTGGCGGTCGGCTTGATCATCCTGCAGCAAGCACTGGCGACGCTCTTTCGCGCCACGCAGGAGTCGCTGGCCGACCGGCTCACTACCTTCGTCAACGGGGAGTTGCTGGCCGCCGTCAACCGCTGGCGTGGGCTCAGCCGCTTCGAGGACCCGACCTTCGCCAACCACCTTGTCACCGCCCGCGAGCGTGCCGTGCGTGGCCCCGTGGACCTCGCCGCCTACGGCGGGCGCCTGGCGCAGGCGCTGTTCACGATCGTCGCCATGGGCGCCGCGCTCTGGCGGCTGCACCCGCTGGCGCCCCTACTGTTGCTCCTGGCGCACATCCCGGAAGCGCTGCAGGAGAACGACTTCGCCCAGAAGTCGGGCAACGTGCTGCGCGTCCAGGGGGCGGAGGGCCGCAAGCTGGTCGCCTACCACGCCGCCGTGCTCGGCGCCGAAACGGCCAAGGACGTTCGCCTCTATGACCTGGGTAGTTTCTTCCTCGGCCTCTATGGCACGCTGTTCGGGCGGATGTCCGCCGAAATGTGGGCGCTGCGCCGCCAACTGCTCGCCCGCATGGCGCCGGCCCAGGCGCTCTCGGCCGGGGCAGCGGCGATCGTCTACCTCTACGCCATCCAGCGCGTCCTGGTTGGCGAGTTGACGCTGGGCGACCTCGTCCTCTTCGCCGGCGCGCTCGGCCAGTTGCATCTGGCGCTCTACGAAGTCGGCTTCGACGTCGGCTTCTTCGCCATGATCTTCACCTGGCTACCCAGCCTCTTCCTCGTGCTCGACGCCGAACCGGACCTGCCCCACCCCCAACCCCCTCCCCAGCAAGCTGGAGAGGGGGCGGTGGTACTTGCTGCCGTACCTTTCTCCCCTCTCCACGGAGTGGGGAGGGGCTGGGGTGGGGCGCTCGCGCCGCGACCTATCCGCTCGGGGCTGGTGCTGGAGGAGGTTTCCTTCCGCTACCCAGGCGCCGAGACTGACATGCTGCGGCAGGTCTCTTTCGCCATTCGCCCCGGCGAGCGGATGGCGCTGGTCGGCCGCAACGGCGCGGGGAAGACGACGTTGGTGAAGCTGCTCTGCCGCTTCTACGATCCGACCGAGGGGCGCATCCTGCTGGACGGCGTCGACCTGCGCGACTACGATCTGGACGACCTGCGCCGGCAGATTGGCGTCGTTTTCCAGGATTTCGTCGCCTACCAGCTCACGGCGCAGGAGAATGTTGGTCTGGGCGACGTTCGGCGGCTGGAAGATCTGGCCGCGGTCCAGGCGGCAGCGCGACAGGGCGGTGCGGCCGCGCTGATTGAGGCGCTACCCAAGGGCTACGCCACCCGGCTGGGCAGTCAGTTCGGCGGGGTGAACCTCTCCGGCGGCCAGTGGCAGAAGATCGCCTTGAGCCGAGCCTTCATGCGAGACGCCCAACTGCTTATCCTCGACGAACCAACCGCCGCGCTGGATGTGCAGGCGGAATACGACGTGTACCGGCGCTTCAGCGAGCTGACCCAGGACCGGATGACGGTGCTGGTCAGCCACCGCTTCAGCACCGTCCGTATGGCCGACCGCATCGTCTACCTGGAGGAAGGCCGGCTGGTCGAGGAAGGCAGCCACGAGCAGTTACTGGCGCTGGATGGCGGCTACGCCCACCTCTACGGCCTCCAGGCGGAACTGTACCGAGATGAGGCGACGAAGCGATGAGGAGCAAGGCGCCCCGGCCAGCGCCAGCCGGCCGGCGATCAGCAATGTTCGCTGCCGTCCAGCGGCTGCGCCGTCTCTCCCTCCCCCCATCCCCTCATCCCCTGATCGCCTCATCCGCCGTCACACTCTGGCGCTCGCTGCGCTTCTCCTGGGAAGCCGACGCTCCCCTGGCGACGATCTACCTGCTGCTGATCGCCGTGGGCGGCGCCATCCCCGTCGCCACGGCCTGGACCGCCAAGCTGGTGCTCGACCGGCTGGTCCTGGCATTGGGCCACGCGCACGATGCGCCGCTGGCACAGGCGGCCTTTCTCGCTGCCGTCTGGTATGTCGGTCTCCAGTTCGCCGGCCGGCTCCTCTTTACCGTGCAGTTCCACGTCCAGGGTAACCTCGCCGCCAGCGTGAGCGGACTAGTTGATCGGCGGGCGATGGAAGTGGGCGGGGCCATCCCCGACCTGGACCACTTCGAACGCAAGGAGTTCTACGATGAGATCGGCCAGATCCAGCGCGCCGGTAGCTACCAGCCCGCGAACCTGCTGACGTACCTGCGCACCCTGGCCCAGTCGTCCCTCTCGCTGGTGGGCACGCTCGCCCTGCTCGTACGCTTCCAGCCACTCCTGCCGCTGGCTCTCCTGCTCGCCTCCATTCCCCAGGTGGTGGTGCAGATGCGCCAGCAGCACCGCATCTACCACGCCATCACCGAACGCTCGGAAGCGGCGCGCATGATGGCCTACTGCGCCTCGGTGATGACCGAAGCGGCGGCGGCGAAGGAGGTGCTGGCCTTCGGCGTCGGCCCCTGGTTCCGCGACCGCTGGCAGCGCCTGGCGGGGGAGGCGCTGGCGGAGATGGAGCGGCTGCGGGCGGAGGGGATGCGAGCCAGCCTGGCGCTGGTCGTGCTCAGCGGCCTCGTCCTCGCCGCGAGCTATGCCTATGTCGCTGCGCAGGCCGGCGCCCACCGGCTCACCGTGGGCGACTTTGCCCTCTACCTGAACGTGGTCGCCGGCCTGCAGTTCAACCTCTTCCTGCTGTCGGTGTCCCTCGGTCCGTTCGCCGCGATCCTGCCCTTCATGGCGCGCATCTTCCGCTTCCTGGACGAGACGCGCCCCAGCATCGCCATCACGCCAGCGGAGCAAGCGTTGCCCGCGCCGGCCCGGCTACGGCAGGGCATTGAGCTGCGCGAGGTCGCTTTCGGCTATCCCGGCCAGCAGGAACCGGTCCTCCGCAACCTCACTTGCACTTTGCGGGCGGGCGAGACGGTGGCGTTGGTGGGCGAGAACGGCGCCGGCAAGACCACCCTGGTCAAGCTGCTCACCCGCCTCTACGATCCCTCCGCCGGGGAGATCCTGCTTGATGGCGCTCCCCTGGCCGCCTACGACCTGACGATACTACGCCAGCGCATCGCCGTGCTCTTCCAGGACTTCGCCCATTTCGCACTCACCGCGCAACAGAATATCGGCGTCGGCGACGTCCAACAGGTCGACAACCGGGAGCGCGTGCTGGCGGCGTCGCGCTGGTCGGGAGCAGATGCCGTGCTGGCGAAACTGCCGAAGGGACTGGACACGCCGCTGACGAAGGTGTTCGAGGGTGGGGTGGAGCTCTCCGGCGGCGAATGGCAGAAGGTGGCCACCGCCCGCGCTGCCATGCGTGACGCGGCGCTGGTGATTCTGGATGAGCCGACGGCGGCTCTGGACGCCCAGGCGGAGTACGAACTCTTTGCGCGCTTCCGGCAGTTGGCCGAGGGGCGGACGGTCCTCCTCATCAGCCACCGCTTCTCGACGGTGCGCATGGCCGACCGTATCCTGGTGCTGGAAGGAGGGCGCATCCTTGAGGACGGCAGCCACGAGGAACTGCTGGCCCTCGGCGGGCGGTACGCCACCCTCTTTGAGATGCAGGCCGGACGGTATCGGTGAGACAACCGTTGGTAACCGCACCACGGTGAACCCCAGGCTGCAGTTCGGCAGTCACAGCCGGCCCCGGGTGACGGTCGTTCTGCTCAGGGGCATAGCTGTATACTCGCGTCTTCAGCTTCGATTGATCCAATCGTGGGGAGGGCAGGCGTCATGGACGCGGTCGCCATCGAGCGGCTGAGTGGGGCGTGCCGGCTGTGGGGCGCCGTCGGTTTTTTGCACCCCTACCTGGCCTACCGTGAGATCGATTGGGATGCTGCACTCGTCACCGCCATCCCCCGGATCATGGAGGCCACGTCGGCAGCCGACTACCGTCGGGCTCTCGACGATCTCCTCGCTGTCCTTGGCGACCCACTCACTCGCACCGTAGCGCCATCCCCAGCGGACGACACTGGGATGTGGGCGGGAGGACCGGACAAGTCTGCCGTAGAGCAGGGGGATCCCCACCTACGCTGGATCGAGGAAAGCGTCGCTGTCCTGGTAGCACGCGACTTTCAGGCGGTCGAATGGCAAAGGCAAGCGCCTATGCTCGACCAGCTCTGCGCAGCCGCCGCCGCGGCGAGCGCGCTGGTGCTGGATCTGCGGGGGGCCTCGCCGGGGTTCTGTTCCCTCCTGACGGAACGGCTGGGCGCCTTCCTTGAGCAACCCGTCGCATTGCCGGGCGAGCGAGCACGGCTGCACTCCGGCTACGTCCCCGACGGGTCCACGACCTCCGGGGGCTACTACTCGGCGTGGATCATCGGGGAGGGGTCAGTTATCGCCGGCCGGGCGGCGTCAGGCCACGGTATACCGCTCGCCACCATCGTCTCCGGCTGCAGCCCCTCCATGGCCCTCGCCGCCGCCTTGCAGGCAGCCGGCGCGGCCCCACTCGTCGCCGTGGGCCACCTCGCGGAGCCCGGGTCGGCCCAGCGGATAGCGCTCCCCGGGCACCTCGCCGCCCTCGTGCGCACCAGCGAATTGCTGCACGCCAACGGCACGATCGGCGTCGTGCCCGATGTCGTCGTGGCGCCACCGGACGCCGCCGTCCCCTACCTCGCCTCGGCTCCGGTCGTGGCAGCGTTGGACGCACTGCGCCGTAGCGTGCGCCCAGACGCTGCGACACGCCGTTCTACCCTTGCTGTCGCAGTCCGCCAACAGGCGCGTGACTATGCAGAGCTGGCCGAGCCGTCGCTGGAATACCGGCTGCTCGGGCTGTTCCGCCTCTGGAACGTCGTCCATTACTTCTATCCGTACCACGACCTGCTCGATCAACCCTGGGATGCGGTGCTGGGGGAGTTCATTCCCCGGATCGTCGCAGCGAACGACGCGCTCGCCTACCATCTGGCCGTGGCCGAGGCGGTCACTCGCTTGCAGGACACGCACGGCCGCCTGCAAAGCCCGCTGCTGGAGCGCTACCTCGGTACGCACTGGCCGCCCCTGCTGGTGCGGGCGATTGCGGGTGAGAGCGTCATCACGCATGTGCCCGCCAGGGCTGACGGCGCGACGGAAGCCTCACCAGCCATCGGTGACGTCGTGCTCGCGGTGGACGGCGAGGAGATCGCGGCGCGCCGGCAGCGCCTCGCCCACGTCATGGCGGCTTCGACGCCGCAGGCGCTGCAGTGGCGGGTGCATCAGCGGTTGCTGCACGGGGCGGAGGGAAGTGAGGCCGTGCTGACCGTCCGTCGGTCATCCGGTGCAGTGGAAGCCGTCCGGATCGCGCGCAAGGGACCGGCGCCGCTGGCGTCTTCCACGCCCGTCTTCCCGGTCTTTACCGTTTCACCCGAAGGCGTCGGCTACATCGACCTCACACGCCTTACTATCGCTCAGGTGGACGAGGCCTTCGAAGCGATCCGCGCCACCCCGGCGCTGATCTTCGATCTGCGCGGCTATCCGCAGGGCACAGCCTGGCACGTCGCGCCTCGGCTCACGAAGCAACCGGTGGTGGCGGCGCGCTTTCGGCGTCCGCAGGTCAGCGGGCTGCAGCTAAAGGGCTGGTACGGCTTCGACCAGTGGACGCCGCCCACCGACAAGTGGCGCTACACCGGCCATGTGGTTGTGCTGATCAACAAGGAGGCGATCAGCCAGGCGGAGCACACCTGCCTGTTCCTGGAAGCGGCCACGAGGGTTACCTTTGTCGGCAGCGCGACCAACGGGGCCAACGGCGACGTCACTCGTGTCGCCTTGCCCGGCGGCATCGGCGTCTCCTTCAGCGGTCACGACGTGCGCCACGCCGATGGCCGCCAGTTGCAACGAGTGGGCATCCAGCCGGACGTCGCGGTGTACCCAACGCTGGCGGGCCTGCGAGCGGGCCGCGACGAGGTCCTGGAGGCGGCGCTCGCTTTGCTGAGCAGGTCTCCCGATTGACAACAACGTCGCCCACGCCTGGTATTGACCTGCTACCGTTCGAGCGCCTCGCCCACCGCGGCAAGGTGCGCCGGCTGCGGCGCCTCGCCCGCCGTGCCCTGGACGAGTACGGCCTCGGTGACGCTCGCTTCACGCTGCTCCGCCACGCCGCCTGGGGCACCACCTTCCGGGTAGATGTCGCCTCGCCGCGCGGTCGCTACGTCCTGCGCGTCCACGGCCCCGATGTGACGAACGTGGCGGAAGCGCGCTCCGAGTTGCTCTGGCTGGCGGCCTTGCGCCGCGACACCGACCTTGGCGTCCCCGAGCCGGTCACCACACCGGACGGAGCGCTGGCCGTCACAGTTCGTACTGAAGGCGTGCCTGGCCCACGCGACTGCGTGCTGCTGCGCTGGCTGGAGGGCAGCTTCTTTTCCCACCACGCCGGCCTGCGCACCATCCACCAGGTCGGGCAGTTTATGGCTCGCCTCCACCTGCACGCCGAGCGCTTCGCGCCCCCGCCCGGCTTCACACGGCGGCGCATGAACCCCGACGATGCGCTGCGTGACTGGTCGCCGGAGGTCCTGGGCGAGGGGGGCCTCTCGACCGCTGCTGTCGCTACCGCTGTCGGCGCCGCCCAGCGGCTGCACGACGAGGCGCGCACCCTCACCCCGACCCCGGCGACCTTCGGCCTCATTCACGCCGACCTCCATCTCAGCAACTTGCTCGTCCACCACGGCACGGTACGCGCCATCGACTTCGGCGACTGCGCCTTCGGCTACTTCGCCTACGACATCGCCGTCTGGCTGGTGGCACTCGCCAAGACCGGCTGGTCCGATCAGGAGGAGAAGCGGGCAGCCTTCTTCGCCGGTTACGGCTCGGTGCGGCCGCTGCCGCCGGACCAAGCGACGCAAATCGACCACTGTATGGCCTGGCGGCGGCTGGAAGATCTCGACTGGGACGCGGAGACGGTCGACCACCCCAGGTTCCGCGCCTGGCTGTCGACGGGCCTGCCCGAACTGATACGCGCCCTACGCCGCTACGCCGACGGCGCTCAAATGGACGCTACGTCGGAGCCATACCGTCCGCACCCGTGACCACCTGCTGCCCCAGATCGAGCAGTTCGCCGGCAAGCGCCTCCGCGACCTCTAGACGGCGAGCTGACCCATCCAGGCGCAGCGCGGCGAGCCAGGCGTCGGAGAGTGCCGGGTGTACCCGCAGCAGCCCCTGGAACTCGGGCATGGCCGGGATGCCTGCGCTGCCCCGTTCGCGCAAACGCAGCACCTTGCCAAGATTCATCCGGATCAGCGTGGTCAGTAGCCCGTCCAGGTAGAACTGCAGGGCGGCCGACCGGCCTGCCTTCCGGAAGCCAGCGACCTTGTAATCGATCTCCTCGTAGGTTTCCGCGCCGTAAGTGAACGCCGCCCAGGCCGCGTCTTCCGCCGACAGCCGCCCGACCACGTCCGGTTCCGCCATCCACGCCTCCAGCACGCCGGCGAAGCGGCGATAGGCGGCCAGGGAGCGCTCAGCGTCTTCGGCCGCCACCGCCTCCAGAGCGAACGTCTGGAGCACGAGCGGCAACAGGGCCTCCTTGCCGCGGGCGCGCAAGGCTCGCTCGACGTTCTCGATGAAATGGGTAAGCGAGACGCGGTCGTCGTGGAGGTCGACCAGGCCGGCCGCCGCCGTCTCGACGGCCAGGCGGCCGTACAGCGCCGCTAGCGGCCCGTCCCCCATCTCGCGCGCTCGGCTGAGCGCAGCACGCTCGGTATTGGCCCGCTCGGCGTAGTCCTGCCAGCGCGCTCGGCGGCAGGCCGGTGTGGCGTATTCGTCCGTCGTTTGGACGCGGATGCCTTCGTACCAGCCGTCGGTATCCGCCAGGATGATCGAGTTGACGATGCGCTGGAACCAGCGCCCTTCGCCTTCCTCGAAGGTCTGCGCCGAGCGGCGATCCAGATCGATGAAACGAGGGCCGTCCGGGAGCGGTCGTCCAAGCAGGTCTGCAACACGTAGCCGCGTGACCTCGCGATAGCCCGCCGGCTGGTCCAGCAGCAGCATGAGATCGAGGTCGCTGGCCTCGTCGGCGTCGCCCCAGGCGACGGAGCCGAAGAGGACCGCGGCGCGCAGGTCGCGATCCGGCAGCTGCGCCACCACCTCGCCGGCGGTCGCGATGAGGGATGTACAGAGCGCGTTCGGGCGTGACAACAGCGGGGCCCCTTCGCGATGGGCGGGCAGCGACGCCTGATATGGTGATCCGGCCATCCTCGTTGATGTGCAGTGGAAGAAGCCGGCGATAGAGTTCATCCTCGTCTGCAATTTCCTCCAAGCCTCACCTCAAGGACGGCGGGACGAGCACCTGGGCGATCAACTCGATGGCTGCGCGCCAGCCATCGAGCTCACCTTCCTCAAAGCGTCTCTCTGCTAAGTCCTTGTCTACGTAGAGGTAGCTCAATGCGCCATCAGCATCGACGTCAATCTCAACCTCGGCATGCGCCTCTCGCCATTCGACCTGAACACCACCCTCGAACGGCGCAACAGCGAAGGGCTTCACCCGGTCGCCAGCCGGCGCGCCGAGCTGCTCGATGACGCGCAGTACCAGGCCGTGCGCAGTGGCGATAGCAGCGGAGGACGGGGGATCAGCACCGTAGGAATCCCAACCTTGCGGCAGCACGGCCATCTCCGCCAGTCGATGAAGTGTTGGCTGAAGCAGCCGCTCCAATCGGTCATTCACCACCATGGCGGATGAGGCCAGGAGCAGATCATCGTGAATCGGCCTCGTTGCCACGGCCTACCTCCAAGAATGTGGTACATACTGCCTCATTTTACCCACTTCCTTGCCAGCAGATCGGTCTGCTCGGCCACCGTCAGTGCCCGCTGCTCTGGTAGGCGCGGAGTTCGTGGCGGAATACCTGGTAGGCAAGAAAGAACCAGACCACGCCTGCGGCGGGGGCCAGGTAGGCGATCACGGCCGGCACGAACAGGTCGTGGGTACGGCCCAGGAGCACGGCGGCAGGGAAATAGGCGATGAAGGCGACGGGGATGCCGAAGGTGAGCAGCCAGCGGACGCCGACGCCGTAGATGCTGAGCGGATAGTTGCCGAAGTTGCTGACGACATTGTCGATCACGTAGACCAGCGATGTGGTGTTGAGCGTGCGGAAGGAGAACGCTGCCACGGCCAGTTTGAGCGCCGCTTCGATCAGGCAACCACCGGCGATCGCCAGCAAGAAGTAGGCAATCGCCGCCGGGGACCAATCGACGCGCACCAGGGCATTGGCGGCCAGGAAGAGGGCCACGCCGCCGAGGATGTCGCCGACGGCGCTCACCCGGACTTCCGTTGCCATGATCTGCAGCAGCGGGTTCAGCGGCCGGACCAGATAGCGATCGAACTTCCCTTCGCGAATCTGCTCGTCCAGCTCGGAGAGGCTCCCGAAGAGGCTCACGAACAGGCCGTGCGTAGTCAGGCGCAGGCCGTAGAGGAAGGCAATCTGGCCGAGCGACCAACCGGCCAACGCCTGGAAGCGGCTCAGGACGACCCAGATGAAGATGAAGCCGGTACCCTGGTAGCCCAACCCGAAGATCACCTGGAGTACGAAGTTGACGCGGTATTGCATCTGGCCACGAAAGGCGGCCGCCAGCATTGCGAAGGTGATGTTGAGCGCCCGCACCTCAGCCTCCTTGCACCACGACGCGACGGTGGGCGCGGCTCCAGACGAGGCGAGCGAGAGCGGCGAGAGCGATGACCCAGAACACCTGCAAACCCAGGGCGTGGAGCGCGGCGCTGCCCTGCAACTGGCCAAGGTAAATGGCCACCGGCACGAACCCTTCCGACTGGAAGGGCAGCGCGTGCGCCACTGCGAGCAGCGTCGGTGGGAAGAACCAGAGCGGTACCAGCGCACCGGCAAAGAATGCCGACACGAAGGTCTGAATCATGGCGATCCCGCTCGCCTCCAACGTCCAGAAGGCCACGAGACCGGTCAGCAAGGCGATGAGCAGGCCGATGAAATAGCCCAGCAGGACGCTCACCACGTACAGGGCGCCGGCGGCTGGTGAGGCGGGCAAGGTCAACCCGCCGACGAGCCAGGCGAACGGGAGGGCCAGCAAGACAAACGGACTGATGGCGAGCGCATTGCCGAACTCGTGACAGAGCATCTGCTGCAAGTAGCCGACCGGTCGGGCCATGTCCAGCGCCACCAGTCCATCGCGGATGCGCTGCTGCATCAGGTAGCTCATTTGGGGGTACAGCGCCCAGAGTTGGACATTAATGAGAGTGAGATAGGCAATCAGCGTCGGTAACGGCAGACCAGAGACGATCGCGTGGCCGGCGTAGACGGCGGTCCAGACCATTTTGAGGAGGAAGATCTGCAGCAGCAGGCCGATGAGGTAGAAGACGACGTTGACGCGGTAGGCGGCAAGGGTCTGCGGCCAGAGCTTCATGAGTTGGAGGTAGGCCGGCAGGTTACGCCAGCGCGACGCCATCGCGCACCTGCCGCTCCTGGTAGATCTGGCGAATGATCCCCTCCAGATCGGCTTCCGCCAGCGACAGGTCGGTGACCGGGTAGCGGGCAGCCAGGTCGGCGATCAGGCGTGGGGCGCTGAGCTGCTCCGGCTGGAAGCGCAGCCAGATTTTGGCGTCTTCGCGGCGGATCTCCTCCACGCCGGGCAAGTCAATGACTACGTCTGCGGAGGCCATCTGCACCGCCAGGGTGCGGTGGGAAGCGTAGCGCCCCTTGAGTTGCTCCACCGTGCCATCAAAGAGGACCCGACCGTGATCGATCATCAACAGGCGGGGGCAGAGTCGCTCGACGTCGCCTAGATCGTGCGTCGTGAGTAGCACGGTCGTCCGCTGTTCAGCGTTGATCTCTTCGATGAACGCCCGGATGCGCTCCTTCGCCAGCACGTCCAGCCCCACCGTTGGTTCATCAAGGTAGAGCAGCCGCGGCTCGTAGAGCATCGCCGCCGCCAGGTCGCCGCGCATGCGCTGGCCCAGGCTGAGCGTGCGCACTGGCTGCTCCAGGAACTCGCTCATGTCCAGCAAGGTGACGAAGCGCTCCAGGTTGCGACGGTAGGCAGCAGGCGTCATTCGGTAAAGCTTGGCGACGAGCTTGAAGGACTCGACCAGCGGCGGGTCCCACCAGAGCTGGCTGCGCTGGCCGAAGACGACGCCGATGTTGAGCGCGTTGTGTTCGCGGTCGCGCCAGGGGAACCAGCCCCGCCACCTCAACTTCGCCGGAGGTGGGCACGAGGATGCCCGTCAGCATCTTGATGGTGGTGGACTTGCCGGCGCCGTTCGGTCCGAGGTAGCCGACGCGCTCGCCTTCCTCAATAACAAAGCTGACGCCGTCTACTGCCCGCGTCACGGTGACCTCGCGCGTGAACAGGGTGCGCACGCTGCCGAGCACGCCGGTCTGCCGCTTGGGCAGCCGGAACTCCTTGACCAGATTGTGGACACGAATTATGGGCATCGGCGCCTCCCAAGCGCCGTAGCATACCGTGCGGCTGCGCCGTCGTGGCCCTTGCGCGGAAGCAACGTGCCCTCCCCAGCAATCATGGCTCGTCGGGAGGATGCCAGCCGACGCCAATCCACCGCTGTCGTGCCCGGACCAGAAGGGGCCGATTGAGTGCCAGTGCTGCCACCGTCGCACGACCGGTCGGCGTCTGACCGGTCATACGTGCTCCATCCTCTGCCCAGACGAAGTGTTCAACCCACAGTTGCTGGCGCGGATTGAAGAGTGTTGCCGGCAATCCGGTCAGCGGGTCGGGTGCCATGACTTGGTCGCTCTTATAGACGTTGCATTGACGGCAGGCAGCCCAGAGGTTGGCACGACGCGTCAGCCCGCCCAGCGCCTGCGGCAGCATGTGCTCTATTTCCAGCGGCGTACCGGTGATCTCCTCGCTCGATCGACAGTAACCGCACCGCCCGCCTGCATCGACCAGCACCTGATCTCGCAACCGGCGTCCGACGCGGGCAGCGGTCACGCGCGAGTGACTCGCTCCGCAACGTCGACGCCTCGCTGTTTCAGGAGGGCGACCGCCTCGGCCCGGAGGACCATCACCCGGTCGTGCCGGTCGACCAGTTCGGCCAACAGCAGATCCTCGTCTGGCGTTGTCCCGTGGCGACGTCGCTTATCGAGGAAGGTATCGAGCAAGACCGTGTCTTCAACGGTCGGTTGACTTAGGCTGACACGCCACAAGCCGGGTACATCGAGCGTCGCCAGAGCGTCGATCGCCGCGGCGAGATCAGCCGACAATCCACTATCGGCGCCGACAGCCGCGATCAGGGTCAAGGTCGCCTCATCCTCAAGTTTGCGCTGATGGTAGCGTGCACGTTGCAGCAACTCGTCATACACTGCCTCTGGAAGGGTGAGCGTCACGGTCGGCTCGGTCATCGGTCATTCCTCATCATGGTCATCATACTACTCCGCGACTGTCCCCGTCGACCGGAGCAGGCGAGAAAGTGCGCCACAAGTTTTCGCGCCGGTGGGTTGGTTGAGGGTGTAGGATACCTG
>DAIMXP010000013.1:0-85656 GCA_036734945.1 Chloroflexota bacterium | reverse complement strand
CCCGCAGCTACGCAGTCCCCCTGCTAGTATATCTCAACTCAGACAGCCTCCTAGCGTCGCATAGGCGCTGTACTGGGCCGGCGCCAGGATCAGCGTGGGGTGTTTGGCCGCCGCCACCGCCGCGAAGATTTTGCCGAAGCCGCCCAGTTTGATCGGGATGTAGATGACGGCCACGATGACGGTGATCCAGAGCAGCAGGTCCTTCACGATAGCGATCAGGGCCGGGGCGCGTAGGCCGCTGATGTAGGTGAAGGACGCCAGGATCAAGAAGGCAATCACCAGTGACGCTTCCACCGGCACCCCCATCTGGGCGATGCTGACCTCGATGCCGAACATCTGCAGAGCGATGTAGGGCATCGTCGCCAGGATGCCGGTGATGGCCACCACCAGCGCCAGCGTTGGGCTGCCGAAACGCCCGCGGACAAAGTCGGCGGCGGTGACGTAACCGTGGCGACGGGCGACGATCCAGAGGCGCGGCATGATCAGGAACATCATCGGGTAGACGATGGTAATGTCGGGCACTGCGAAAAAGCCCAAAGCGCCGGCGCCGAAGATCAGGCCGGGGACAGCGATGAAGGTGTAGGCGGTGTAGATGTCGCCGCCGATCAGAAACCAGGAGACGAGCGTGCCGAACCGGCTCCCGGCAAGACCCCACTCGTTGATCAGGTTCAGGTCGCCGCGCCGCCAACGCGCCGCCCAAAAGCCCAGCACCGTCACCAGGGCAAAAAGGATAACGAACACCGTGAGTGCGACCGGCTTAACTGGCATGGTATCCCTCCTATTCCGTCAGAGCCACGTTGCTAACCGACCATGAAATAGACAAATGCGGTCAGGATGGCCGCAATCAGGATCCAAAGGAACTGGTACCAGAAAAAGAACGGGATGCCGCCCAGCGTCGGCTCCAGCGAGGAATAAAAGGCGGGCCACAGCAGCGCCACGAAGGGCGCCACCAACAGCCACAACCAGCCGCGCCTACCCGCTCGCCCATTGACGGAGTCATCTCTCATGCCGGCTCTCCTCTCTACCACGCGCGCCTCGCCAACGGCTGTTGGTCAGGCTCAACTGCGGAAAAGGGATGACGCGCCGCAGCAAGCTCAACTCGAACCGGGCCAGGACATCCAAACGCACGCAATAGTAGACGTCAACCGAACGGCGTGTTAAGTAGGACCTGATCCGTCAATACAGATAGGAACATTGCCGTGTGACCGCCTCTGTTCCTTTCTGGAAGCGGTGACGGAGCAGAAACGCCAGGGCGGCGCCGCCAGTCAGTTGGGCGATCACCCCACTGCACCGGGCGATGCGCGAACTGTATGATTCAGTACATACGTCACACGCCTGACCTCCACGAGATGCTCAACGGCACGAAAAGAAAAGAGAGGAACGCCCGTGACCCACCACCAGTTCCAGCCGAGCACCTATCACAACACCATCGGCTCCCACGCGCCGGTGTTGCATATCGCCAGCGGTGATCAGGTGACGACCACCACTGTCGATGCCGGCGGCAACGATGCCAGCGGTCAGCAAGTCGCGCCGCGCGGCAACCCGCAAACCGGGCCCTTCTACATTGAAGGCGCAGAACCGGGCGACGTTTTGGCGGTGCGCTTCGACAACATCTGGCCCAACCGTCGCCAGGGGTGGAGTGGCACGCTGGTGGCGGGCAACGTCGTCGATCCTGGCTACCTCGCCGAGCAGGCCGCGCTCACCACCCTGCGCACCGGACGATTGCCGGATAGGACGTCCGCTCGCTGGGAACTTGACCTGGACGCCGGCACGGCTACGCTGGCCGAGCCGGAGACAGCGCTCGGCCGCTTTACCATCGACCTCGATCCGATGTTGGGCTGCTTCGGCGTAGCGCCACCCGGCGGCCAGGCGATCTCGACAGCCACCTCCGCCACACACGGCGGCAACATGGACTACCGCGCCTTCCGCAAAGGAACCGTGGTGTACTTCCCCGTCTTCGTCCCCGGCGCCCTGCTGCACGTCGGCGATGGGCACGCCACGCAAGGCGACGGCGAAATCGTCGGCACGGGCATTGAGATATCGATGGACATCACCTTCACCACCTGGATACACCGCAAGCAGCAACCTATCACCTGGCCGCGGGCAGAGGATGACACCTACCTCATGGCAGTCGGCAATGTCCGTCCCCTGGACGAAGCGTTACAACACGCCACGACCGAGCTGCTCCGCTGGCTGCTGGAGGACTACGGCCTGGATGCCATCGCCGCCTCGACTCTCCTGGGGCAATGCGTCCGCTACGATATCGGCAACGTCTTCGATCCCGCCTATACCGTCGTCTGCAAAGTAGAGAAACGGCTGCTGCCGGCGAGGTAGTTCCTCGCCCTGCGCCTGCTGCGCCTCCCAGCCGCCTACGGCTTACGGAGGCGCCCGGTACCCGAGCGCGGGTACCATCAACGTGCCGAAGCAACGGTACGGATAGGAGGTCGGTGGATGCAGCGACGACAGCCCGAGGCGCTTGATGGTAAAGCAAGGCGGCCTGGCGCGAACGTCCCTGGAGGCCCGCCCGGTCAACGCCGCGGTAAGCGACCGCGACCGAACTTCCGGATGCTGGGGCGGGCCATTCGTTACGTGGGCAATTACCGCCGTGTGGCGCTGCTGGCCTACGGCTCCCTGTTCATCGCCACTGCAGCGCAGTTGGTGGTGCCGCAGCTCGTCCAGAACATCATCGACGCCGTAATCAAGGGCTACACCGCCCAACAGATCCTGTCCCTGCCCGGGCCCGTCCAGGCGACGGCCGCCCAGCGGCTCAATACGACGGTCGCCCAGTTGCAGGCGGACCACAACGGCGCGACGGCGGCGTTGATCGGCGCGATGCTGGCGATCACGGTCTTTGCCGCTTTCCGATCCATCTTTGCCTTCGGTCAGCAGTACAACTCGGAGCGCCTCTCCCAGAATGTCGCCTACGACTTCCGGCAGGCCCTATTTGCCAAGGTGCAGCGTCTCTCCTTCAGCTATCACGACCGCAACCAGACCGGCCAGCTCATGATCCGTGCCACCGACGACGTTGAGAAGGTGCGCCTGTTCATCGGGCAGGGCCTGGTGATGAGCCTGCAATCGCTGCTGCTGCTCGTCACGACGCTGATCGTGCTCTGGTTCAGCAACCATGCGCTCACACTGGTAATCCTGCCGATCCTGCCCCTCGCCTTCATCGTCTTCTTTATCTTCGGCGCGATCAGCCAGCCCCTCTTCATGCAGGCGCAGATCCGCATCAGCGCTCTCAACACCGTCTTGCAGGAAAACGTGGCCGGACTGAAAGTGGTCAAAGCCTTCGCCCGCGAGCCGGAGGAGCAGGCGCGCTTCGCTCGCTCGGCGGATGCGGTGTTCGCTCAGCAACTCAAACTGGCGCGCACCTTCTCCTTCCTCTTCCCTATCATCTTCCTGCTCGCCAACCTGGGCCAGGCCGTCGTCCTCTACTTTGGCGGTCGCCAGATCATTCAGGGCACCTTGACGCTGGGCGAGTGGCAAAAGTTCAGCCTGTATCTTGCCTACGTCTTCTTCCCGTTGGGTCAGCTTGGCTTCATCATCAACCTGATGTCCCAGGCCGCTGCATCGTCCCAGCGCATCTTTGAGATCCTCGACACCACCAACGACATCGAGGACAAGCCAGGGGCAATCGCATTGGGACAGACCAGCGGCCGCGTCGAATTTGCCGATGTGACCTTCCGCTACTACGCCGGCGGCGACCCCGTGCTGAGCCACGTCTCCTTCACCGCCGAGCCGGGGCAGACGGTCGCCCTGCTGGGAGCAACGGGCAGCGGCAAGACGACGATTATCAACATGCTGCCGCGCTTTTACGATGTGACGGAGGGCCGGGTGCTGGTCGACGGCCACGATGTGCGCGACGTGACCGTCGAAAGCCTGCGGGCGCAGATCGGCATTGTGCTGCAGGAGACGACGCTGTTCAGCGGCTCCATCCGCGACAACATCGCCTACGGGCGTTCGGACGCCACGCTGGACGAGGTTGTCGCTGTCGCCAAAGCCGCCGCCGCTGACGACTTCATCATGGAGTTCCCGGCGGGCTACGAGACGCCGGTCGGGGAGCGCGGCTCCACCCTCAGCGGCGGTCAGAAGCAGCGCCTCGCCATTGCCCGCGCGCTGCTCCTGAACCCGCGCATCCTGATCCTTGATGACTCAACCAGCAGCGTGGACCTCGCCACCGAGTTCCGCATCCAGCAGGCGTTAGACAGTTTGATGAAGGGACGGACTTCGTTCGTGATTGCCCAACGCATCAGCACGGTGCTCAACGCCGATCAGATTCTGGTCCTGGATAAGGGCCAGATCGTGGCGCGCGGCACGCACGAAGAGTTGTTGGAGGCATCGGAAATCTACGCCGACATCTACAGTTCGCAACTGGTGGATGATTCGAAGACGGCTGCTGCCCTGCCCGCGCTGGAAACGGCAGGTGTCGCCGTATGATGGGCAACCGCGACTGGGCCTTGCGCCAGGAGGCCCGCAAACCCACGGCCGTGGGGCAGACACTTGGTCGTTTCTGGCACTATTTCCGCCGTTTCAGCCATGTGCTGATCCTCGTCGCCGCGCTGGTCGTCGTCAGCACCTACCTGCAGGTCAAGATTCCCGACCTGCTGGGTCAGGCCGTCGACTGCTACATGACGCCGGCCACCCAGGCCGCCCTGCTGCAGCACGCCCCCGCCGCGGCAGCGGCTGCCTCACCCGGAGCAAAGACGAACTGCTGGTACGCGAATCTCGGCCCCCAGGCGACGACGGCGCAATACCTCGCCGGGCTTGGCGGGCTAGTACTGCTGATCGTCGGCATCTTCGTTGCCACCTCCCTGCTCACCGGCCTGCAGTTCTTCCTGATGACCTATGTGGGCCAAAACGTGTTACGGGCCTTGCGCATCGACGTCTTCGCCCACATTCATCGCCTCTCGCTGGGCTACTTCACCAAGCACGAGGCCGGCGACGTGATGAGCCGCATCACCAACGACGCCGACACGATCCAGCAGGCGATCTCCTTCCCCCTGGTCAGCGTGGTCCAGGGCAGCCTGTTGATCGTCTGGATCGCCTTCAGCATGCTGCAAGCGAATCCGGTCTACGCGGTTGTGGCGTTGGCCGTGACGCCCTTCATGTTCTGGGCGACCTCCTGGTTCTCGGCCCAGGCCCGCAACGCCTACCGCCAGGTGCGCACCACCGTTGGCGATGTCAATGCCAGCCTGCAGGAGAACCTCTCAGCAGTACGCGAAGCACAAGCCTTCAATCGCGGCGAACAGAATATCCAGACCTTCTCGGAATCGAATGCGGCCTCGCGCGACGCCAGCATCCGGGCCGTCGCCTTCACCAGCGCGCTGTCACCGGCCCTGGAGGCACTGGGCTACGTCTCCATCGCTCTCGTCGCCGGCGTCGGCGGCATGCTCCTGCTCGGCGGCCATGGCCTGCCCGGCGGTGCCATATCGCTGGGCCTGATCGTCGCCTTCATCGCCTACACCCAACGCCTGAACCAGCCGGTCACCCAGATCTCCGTCATGTGGACGAATGTGCAGAGCGCCGTCGCCGGTGGCGAACGCATCTTCGGCTTGCTCGACACCGTGCCCGACCTGCAAGACGAGCGCGGCGCCCGCCAGTTGCCGCCGATCAGCGGTCGCGTCACGTTCGACCGCGTCTGGGCCGAGTATGAGCCCGGCCAACCCGTGCTGCGCGACGTCAACCTGACCGCCGAGCCTGGCCAGACCATCGCCATCGTCGGTCCCACCGGCGCCGGCAAGACGACTATGGCCAACCTGATCCCCCGCTTCTACGACGTCAGCGCCGGCTCGGTCACGATTGACGGCATCGACGTGCGCGACGTGACGGCCAGCAGCCTGCGCCGCCAGGTCGGCATCGTCTTGCAGGACTCCTTCCTCTTCAGCGACACGGTGATGAACAACATCCGCTACGGCCGCACCGGCGCGACTGACGAAGAAGTGATCGCCGCAGCCCGCCTGGCCCGCGCCGACGGCTTCATCGAACGCCTGCCCCAGCAGTACGACACGGTGCTGGGCGAGCGTGGCAGCGGCTTGAGCCTCGGCCAGCGCCAATTGCTGGCCATCGCCCGCGCCGCCCTGGCCAGCCCGCGCATCCTGATTCTGGACGAAGCGACATCCTCCGTGGATACGCGCACCGAACGCCTGATCCAGACGGCACTGGAGGAGCTCCTGCGCGGTCGCACCTCCTTCGTGATCGCCCACCGCCTGAGCACCATCCGCCACGCCGACCAGGTGCTGGCCCTCAAAGACGGCCAGATCATCGAGCGCGGCACCCACGAGGAACTTTTGGCAGCCCGCGGCTTCTACTTTGACCTGTATATGAGCCAGTTCCGGCGCGACATCGACTTTGCGGACGAGGTCGGGTCTCGCGTAGTATCCGCTCCCCGTCGTGTTGCTGAGGAGTAACTCCGAACCAGCGAATCGCCAGGCTCAGCGGACGTGGAAATCCGTCACTCACCGCTGCCCAAGGGCCAGCGCGATTTCCTCTTCCGTGAAGCTATCCGCTACTACCCCCTCCCTGATCAGGCGTTGGAGATCCGCCCAGCGGAAGAGCCGATTCGCTGGACCAGCAGTGGCGGCGACCCACGCCACGAGCATCGCGCAGCGGATGCGGAACCGATCCGGGCGCGTGGGCTCTTGCGGCACCGTGATGATCCCCGCATGGGCCTCGCCGCGCGCCGCGAACTCCGTGTGCAGGCGGAAGAAGTGGTCGCGGTTCGTCGTGAGCAGTACCCACCCCTTCCGCGTGGCATGGCGCAGTTGCTCCGAGTCACTGCCGGCGACGGTCCCCTCCGCGCGCGGAGGGGTCACCTTGATCCCGCGCGCTTCGAGGAACGGAATCGCCGTATGGTCGGCGCACTCATCGAAATAGACCGTCAGGGATGCCATCCGCCTTACAGCGGCGCGGCGTCGGACGCCTCGTCCGCAGCGATGAAGGCATCAATCGCGTCGCGATGCGTGCGATAGTAGGCGAGCGCATTGGCCACATCACCGGTCGTGAGCATGGGGAGCGCCTGGAGCACTTCCGCTAACTGGGGATAGGCGCGAGAGAGCAGCACGACCGACTTCACAGGGACGCGTGTCCCCTCGATGATCGGCTCACCGCCGGCCCTGCCGGGGACGCAGACGATCCGCCGTCCCGCCGAACTATTGGGGGGAAGTGTGGGGGCAGTGCGGGTGTCATTTGGTGTCTGATCACGCGGCATGTGGCTCCCTCCTCACGCATGTTCCTGCACAGTGTACACTGACACCGGCGATTACCACGAGGCGCGCATGTCACAGTGCAGCAAGAACGGGCCCTTTTTCTTGCATTCAGTATTATGACCGGAAGATGGCGGCTGCCAGCGAGTGGGGGAGGGGCAAGAAGTGGAGCGGACGTTTTACCGAGTGCGCGACGTGACTGCCAGCAGCCTGCGCCACCAGGTCGGCATCGTGTTGCAGGACTCCTTCCTCTTCAGCGACACGGTGATGAACAATATTCGCTACGGTCGCACCGGTGCCAGCGACGAGGAAGTGATCGCGGCAGCCCGCCTGGCGCGCGCTGACGGCTTCATCGAACGCCTGCCCCAGCAGTACGAAACGGTGCTCGGCGAACGCGGCAGCGGCCTGAGCCTCGGCCAGCGCCAACTGCTGGCCATCGCCCGCGCCGCCCTGGCCGGCCCGCGCATCCTGATCCTGGACGAAGCGACATCCTCGGTGGACACACGCACCGAGCGCCTGATCCAGACGGCGCTGGAAGTACTCCTGCGCGGCCGCACCTCCTTCGTGATCACCCACCGCCTGAGCACCATCCGGCACGCCGACCGGGTACTGGCCCTCAAAGACGGCCAGATCATCGAGCGCGGCACGCACGAGGAACTGCTCCAAGCCCGCGGCTTCTACTACGACCTCTACATGAGCCAGTTCCGCCGGGTAACGACTTTGCGGAGGCGCTGCCGGAGGCTGCCGGGGCGGACGTCGGGCGGTAGGGTTCGCCTATTGCCAGATCTCAAAATCGTGCGGCGCCGGGCGTCTTACCGGCCAAGTGGTCGAAGCATTAGCACATGCACGACCTCAGGTCGTTCGGGGACCGCATCAAACTGCCCTGCTTCCCAGGCACGAATGAACTCTTCATGCTGGTCGTCGAGGATCGTGGCCGTCTGGTCGGCGGTGCGCTGGCCTTCCGGAGGAACCCGCGCGGTGTGACCCTGCGTATCATCGGGCTCGACCCCAGTGTCCGCGGCACGGGCTTTGGGCGCCGTCTGGTCGAGCGGATCGAGGAGGAAGCCGCCCACCTCGGTGTCGGCGCCATCAGCCTCGGGGCCGATGACGAGGCTATCGGCTTCTACACCCATCTCGGCTACGCGGAGGCAGGCGGCGCGCTGCACAAACAACTGGAGCGAGCAGACCTGACTGGTGCTGGTGACTAATCTGGACCGATCATGTCGGCGCGAAGGAAACGCAGCGTACCCAGCGACCTGTCAGTTCGACCGCAGCGCGCCGGACGAGGGGGTCAGCAGACGGCCGCCTGCTCGACGTAGCGCCGGATCTGCCGACACCAGGCCGCGTCCGCTCGCCGCCAGGGCGCGATCCCCCACCACAGCGCCCCTAGCCAGGCAAGCATGATGGCCGCCAGCCGCTCCAGCTCTGATCCGTTGGGTGCGTGCAGGCCGCGCTCGCGCCGCAGCGCCGCCATCCGTTGCACCATGCGGACGTCGGCGGTGCTGCAGAGCGCCTGGCAGTAGGCCCCGTCCCAGGCCCAGGGCGCGACGCGCGGGATCGGGTCGACGAGGAGGACGCGTTCCCCCTCGGGCGGCGCCGTCCGAGAGAGGGCGTTCCCGGTGTGAAGGTCGCCGAAGCAGACCTCCAGGCCGCACACCGCCGACACCCACGCCCAGTCGCCCTCCAACCGGGCGAGCACGCCGGCCAGCGGACCGGGGCACCCCTCGCGCAGCCCGAGCTCCAGCCAGCGGCGCGTGGCGTCGAAGCTCTCCATGCCGACGTAGCAGCGGTCGACCCCTTGCGCGGCCACCTGGAAGCGCACCGCCGCCTCCGCCAGCAGGTCGAAGCGGCGGTCGCCCCAGGCGGACCCCCAGGCGGCCGAGAGCAGGTGGGGCACGCGCTCCAGCACCAGCCAGCGCAACGGGCGCGACCCCAGGCGCTCGCCGCCCGCCAGTACCCACGGCACGAGCTCGGGCGCCTGCTCGCCGAGCGCGAGCATCCAGTGCAGTTCCCAGGGCGAGGCGTCCAGCTTGACCAGCACCGGCAGGTCGCCGGCGGACCAGATCCCCCCGAGGAACAGGCGGTGCGTGTGCGCGGCCGGCTGGGTCGGATGCAGATCGACCAGGCGGCCGGCCGTGCGCGGATCAGTGGCCAGCGCCGCGATCAACGCCGCCACCTCGGCCGGTTCGGAGCACGAGGCCACGTCGCCGTCAGCCGCCAGGGTGGGAGGGATGATCGGCTCTGCTGCTTCTGCCACGATCGTGCCTCTCCAGGTGAAGAGCGGATGGGGCTGACGCCTCGCTGGTGAGCACGAGAAGCCGCCAGGGTGAACGCCAGCCACCGGCGCGTCAGTTGCCTTCCAAGGCGCAGACATGGTACCAGAGGACAGTGCCCACCTTGCCCAACTCCGCGCCGCTAGAGACGAATTGAATCCAGTAAAATAGACGGAACAGCAATTGATTCTGAGGGAGGCGCTGAAAGTTGAACGTTGATAGAGGCATGCCAGCCTTCGATGGCAAAGACTATCGTGAATTCCAACGTAGCACAGTATCCGGTATGGGTAACGAGCCTGCCCGCCTCATCTGCCTTCGCCACGCCGAGGCCGAGAGGATAACCACGCAGCTAGCTGGCCTTCCGGACCCCTCCCTGACCGCGCGGGGCCGGGATCAGGCTGCTGCGGCCGCGAGCCGGTTGCGTAGCGAGCAGGCCGGAATGGTCTATGCAAGCTCCGCCGTTCGATCGCGCCAAACAGCTGCGATCATCGCTGAGAGGCTTGGCCTGCAGATCGTGGTGATGCCTGCGCTATCTGAGGTCGCCGTCGCCGCCCAGGTGCTGGAGGCCTGGATCGTCCACGGTGATCTCGGTGCCCGAGTAGCTGATGGCGAAACCGGCCACGCCGTCGCATCGCGCGTCACCGCAGCCCTGGCAGAGATCGCCGCAGCCTGCGCTGACCAACCCGCGATCGTCGTCGGCCACGTCGCGAGCCTAACCACCGCCATAAGCGTGCTCTGCTGCAATGGACTATCTTTATGGGGAGCCCCGCTCCCGCATGCCATTCCCTTTCCCCTCACCCGCGAGGGCGCGCGTTGGCAAGTTCAATGGCCAACCCTCAGCAAACCGCCGACGGTCTAGGATCACCAGGCGGACACCGATGGCAAGGTTCGAATTGGCTCCCGATGGGAGCGCCTCTTCTCGGCCGGACCGCAACGCGAGGCATCAGCCGTCTACGGCAGGGGATCTTGAACCCACCCTGTGTGCCAATCGTGTGCCACACCAAGCCGCTGGGGCCGCCTGAAATCGAAATAATATGCGGATCGACCACGACCTGCGCCTCGCGGAAAGCCACCTGATCTGACACCCGGCGACCTGCGACTCTGCCACGATGCGAGACTGGAGGCCCCGCTGCTCGTGGGCCGGATCGTGTCGCCGCTCACGGCCGCTGCGGCGTCAGGCGCCCGGCGTGGGATCACCGCTCGACAGGGACGAAGACGAATTGGACGCCGGCAAGGCGCGCAAGGCCGCCAGCGGCGACGCGCGCAGCCAGAGGGCGACGCCGACCAATCCTGCCGCTGCGATCGCGAGCGCTGGTCGCAGCCCAATCACCTGACCCAGGAAGCCGCCCATGAGCGCCCCCGCCGCCATCGCCCCGTAGGCCACCACCCGGACCGTCGCGTTCACCCGGCCCTGGACGGTCGGCGGCGGGATTGTCTGCGTCAGCGTGTGGAGGATGACATCATTGACCGCGCCGGCCAGGCCGTCTCCGGCGCGCGAGAGCGCGAGCAGCCCCACCGCGAGGAGCGCGGGGCCGCCGGCCAGCGGCACGAGGAGCGCCATGCCGCCGCTCAGCAGCCGCGACGCGACCAGCGCCGGCCCGGCGCCGAAGCGGCCGACGATCCTGCCGCTCAGGATCGCGCCGAGGAGGGCAGTGGGGCCGCCAGCGGCGACGATCCCGCCGAGCGCGGCTGGGCCGATGCCGAGTTCCCGGGTGGCGTAGAGCACGTACACGGCGCCGCCCATAGTGGAGAACAGCGCGCCGACAGCGGTGGCGAGGGTGGCCGGTCGCAGGAGGGGCTCGTGCCAGACCTGGCGCATCCCCGCCGCGACCTCGCCGCGCACGTCGAGTGAAGCGCTGGGCGGCGACGCCTCGGGCGCGCGAATCTGGAGCATGCAGCCGATCGAGACCAGGAAGGACAGCGCATCTATGGCGAGCGCAAACGGGGCGGAGAGGAGCTGGACGAGCAGTCCGCCCAGCCCCGGGCCGGCGATCTGGGCGACCGCGCTGCTTCCGTGGAGCTTGCTGTTCGCTTCGATCAGGTGATCGGCCGACAATAAGCTTGGCAGGAAGGCCGGATAGGCGACCACGAAGAAGATCGTACTGGTACCGGAGAGGAAGGCGACGGCGTAGAGCTGCGGCATCCCCAGCACGCCGAGCAGGGCCGCAACCGGGATGGAGCCGATGAGTAGGGCGCGCGCAAGATTGGCGGCGATCAGCACCGGGCGCCGCCGCACGCGGTCAACCCAGACGCCGATGAACAACCCGAACAGGACCGCTGGCGAGGTCTGCGCGGCCGAGAGCAGGCCCATCTGGGCGGCGTTGGCGCCCAGCGTGAGGGCGGCGGTGAGCGGTAAGGCGAGCGTCGTCACCTGGGAGCCGAACAGGCTGACGGTCTCGCCCAGCCAGAAGGCGGCGAAATCCGAGCGAGCGCTACGCTCCCGCCGATGCGGCAGCCGAAGATCGGAGTAGAGCATGACCACCTCGCGGCAGCGAGGCGGGGCTACTGCCATACCGACGCGTCATGCGGGCGCCCACCCGACCCCGTCGATGCCGGGAGTATACCAGCGCCGTGGCGCGCTGGAAGTCTAGGCAGGCGTTGCCCACATGGAGCCTGACCACGCCGCAACGCTCAACCGACAGCACTGGGACGCGATTCGCAAGCAGCGGACGAGAACCGATAATCCGCCGTCATCGGGCTGCCGCCGAAAGCTGTTCACCACAACTCGAAAAACTCCTCGCTGCCGAGGGCGGGAATGACCTTGGCCGCCAGTGTTTCGATGTCGCCTATGCTCATGAGGTTCAACCAATCGGGCAGACTGAGCAGGTAGCACCGCCGTTGCACTGAGAAGGTGCGGCGTCCGGCATCCAGCAAGGAGAAGCGCAAGACCGGATCATAGCGGGCGGTGCGGTCGAGCCGGGCCTGGGTCATCGCCAACCGGGACGCGGTAAGGCGCCCGTTCATACCCAGGATTTCCGCGGCCTCGTCGATATCCATGCCCGACCGCTCGTAGACCTCAATGCGGTCGGATCGCGCAACGACGCGATACCGGCTCGGGTGGGGATGCCGCCCCACCGCCGCTTTGACCGTTGCCACCTCCTCAGGCCTAAAGATGCTTGGGGCGTCCTTGACCAGCGAGACGACGCCGTTCACGCTCTCGCTGATCCGGTAGCCGGGAGGAAGGACCTCGACCGGTTCGGCCGGGCGCTCCCGATTGAAGACATAACGGCCCTTGCCGGTGCGTGTCACCGCTCGCCCCAGGTAGTAGAGGACACCCTTGCGATTGGTATGCATAATGGGCACGAGATACCCCCTCTCCATAGTACCTGCTCGCGGCGGCGTGCTAAACTGCCGAGGGACGCCCCTCAGCAGCCGGGCTCAAGAGCAGGGAAGCCGATGGCTATCAGTATCCGTACACAGACGCTGGGCAACCTCCTGGCGTTGCCGGACGATGGTCTGCAGTATGAACTGCTGGGAGGGGAACTGGTCATCGTGCCGCCGCCAAGTGTTGCCCATGCGCTCATCGTCGGTGAACTCTTCGGTTGGTGCTATGAAGCACAACGAGCCGGTCACGGTCTCGCCGGCTCGGGCCCCTGCGCCGTTGGTTTGGACTACCCGAGGCGTGGACTGCGCGGTGTGGATGGTCCGGAACCCGATGTCTTTTTTGTCCGCCAAGAGAATGCTGGGATCATGCAGGGCGATTTTGTGCAGGGTGTACCTGATCTCGTCATCGAAGTGCTCTCGCCAAAGACGCGCAAAAATGACTTGCCTGATGGGAGTAAGTGACAAGCGTACGAGCGAAACGCAGTGTTGTACTACTGGATTGTCGATCCCGATACACGAATGGTGACGCAGTATGAGCATCGCGCGGGCCGTTACGTGGAAGTGGCGCGGTTACTCCGCGGCGACACATTGCGTTGTCCGGTTTCCCCCGAGATCACCCGCACCGTTGATGAACTGTTCGCCAATGTCCGCGATTGATGGGCAAATACCGTTCCGGGCCTCCCCACCGCCCAGTCACCCTCTTCTGGCGCCGCGCAATCAACGCAACGATCGTCGCTCGTTGGAAATGCTTGGCCCACCCCAGCGGCGTCAGTCGGCACTGTAGGCCTTGCCCTTGCTGGTATCCAGGTCGCTCCTGAACGTCTCATCGCTGGCGACCTCGATTGCCTCCAAGGCAATCGCGTCGGTGAATGTCGTCGTCGCCAGACGATGACGTGCTATAAATCCCATGCGATGACTCCTCTGCGGCTCGTGCGACACCTTGCGATCGTCTAAATCCCAGAATGCCACACGCTCCTGCAGAAGTCATCTCGCCCGCTTGCTTCCCTGATCTGAACCGTATTGGTCCTAGGGAGGCGCCCATGCTGGCGCGGTCCAGTCAAACTGAAGGCCGTCTTTTGACAAGCCCACCGGCAAGCGTTAACCTGCTCCCACATGGCGGCATGCGTCGCCGACAGCGAAAGGAGGCCTGCGATGTGTGAGCACACGTCTGGGTCTGCCTCCGGCGCCGTAAGGGTACGCTCGGCGTCCTAACCACGGCGACCATACCGTCGTTAGGGCAACGCTGCCCAGCCTTCTCCGGGGTTTTCCCAATCACCTGAGTCAGCCTGACGTGCTGCTCAACCGGTGTGGCAAGGAAACACGTGCTGAAGGTTGAGGTGCTATGACACAGGCAAGCTCACAACGTCTATTCGCCAGGCTGTCCGTGCAGTTGAAGGCGGCAATTCATCTCTGGCGACGGTCGCTCGCCCTCGTTTTCGCCGCTGCGCCGCAGCAGACGGCCGCCCTTGGCGTACTCATGCTGCTGCAGGCGGCCCTTCCCGTCGGCGTCTTGTGGGCATCGCGCGGCATTGTCAATGCTGCGGTGCGATCCTTCAGTGGTGATCGCGCGACTGTCGGCCTGGCGCTGTCTCTTTCCGGCTGGATAGCGATAGCTGTAGGCGTGATCGTCATCCAGCAATTGCTCGCCCCACTCTCCCAGGCGGCCCAGGAAGCAGTGGGTGATCGGCTCACCGCCCATCTGAACGGCGAGCTGATTGCAGCCGTCAATCGCTGGCGCGGCCTCGCCCGCTTCGAAGATCCGACCTTCGCCAACCATCTCGCCACGGCGCGGGAGCGGGCGGTCACCGGCCCGTTTAACTTGCTGTATTACGGAGAGCATCTCCTGGGGCGGCTGTTTACCGTCGTGGCCATGAGCGTGGCGCTCTGGCGACTGCACCCGCTCGCTCCGCTGCTGGTGATCCTGGCGTCCCTACCGCAGGCCTTGCAGCGGTATAGCGATGACCGACGCCTGGCCGGCCGCATCTACCGACAGAGTGAGCAAGGCCGCAAGCTGCAGGTCTACCGCGGTGCCGTTCTCGACGAGGGTCCCGCCAAGGACGTGCGGCTGTTCGATCTGGGGAAATTCTTTCTCCGCCAATACGACCCCATCTTCGCCAGCATGCTGGCCGAAATCCAGGGAACGAGCGGCCGCCTGCTCCGACATCTGCTGCCGACGGTCCTGCTGTCCGGAGCCGTCGCTGCAGCCGTCTACCTGTATGCCGTCCGGCGTGTCCTCGACGGCAGTCTTACACTGGGCGACCTGGTGCTCTTCAGCGGCGTACTGCTGCAGATGGAAGCAGCACTGCTGGCAGCGGGTTGGAGCGTTGGCCTGTTCGCCCAGTTCTTCGTCTGGCTGCCCAGCCTCTTTCTCGTGCTGGACGCTGGACCGGATTTACCGATGCCGGCGTACCCGCTCCCTGTCCCCCGCCCTATCCGCGTTGGCCTCGTCCTCGACCACGTCACGTTCCGCTATCCGGGGACTACGACGACCGTGCTGCACGACATCTCCCTGGCCTTGCAGCCCGGCGAGCGTCTGGCCCTCGTCGGCCGCAACGGCGCGGGCAAAACGACACTGGTCAAGCTGCTGGCGCGCCTCTACGATCCCACGGAAGGGCGCATCCTGCTGGACGGCGTGGACCTGCGCGACTACGACCTGGACGACTTGCGCAGCCAGATCAGCAGCGTCTTTCAGGACTTCGTCACCTTCCAGCTCACCGCCCAGGAGAACATTGGTTTGGGGGATATCAGGCAGCTTGACGATCTCGCTAGCGTAAGAACGGCGGCCCAAAAGGGTGGTGCGGCTGCCCTGGTTGAAGCGCTCCCTCACAGCTACGCGACGCGCCTCGGCAATTCGTTCGGTGATGTGAACCTCTCCGGCGGTCAGTGGCAGAAGATCGCGTTGAGTCGCGCTTTCATGCGCCAGGCGCAACTGCTCATCCTCGATGAGCCCACAGCCGCGTTAGATGTGCAGGCGGAATATGACGTGTATCTGCGGTTCGCCGAACTGACGAGGGGCGCCATGACGGTGCTGGTGAGCCACCGCTTCTCGACAGTGCGCATGGCCGATCGCATCGCCTACCTGGAAGACGGCCGGCTGCTGGAAGAAGGCTCCCACGACCAGCTCATGGCTCATGCGGGTGGCTACGCCCATCTCTATCGTCTTCAGGCGGAACTATATCGGGACGCGGGAGATGAGGAGATGAAGGGATGAGGCGCAAAGCGATTGACTCTCCGTATCTCCCCGTCCCTCCATCGCCTTTTCGCACGCTCCGGCCATCGCTACGCCTGATCTGGGAGGCGGCGCCACTGCATGCGATAGTTCTCCTGCTTACCACGCTGCTCATGAGCGGGCTGCCGTTGGCACTGGCCTGGCTCACCAAACTGATCCTTGACGGGCTGAGCGCGGTGGTCGTGCTGCACCAGCGCAGCCCGGCGACGATCGATGCCGCCTTCACTGCGGCGGCGCTCTACGCCGGCTTGCAGTTGGTTGGTCGCCTGCTCGATCCCATCCAACGCCAGATGGATGGCGCCCTGGGCATACGTCTGCAAGGCCTGGTGGATCGGCGCACGATGGCGGCGGGCGGCGCGATCCCCGATCTGGATCACTTCGAGCGCAAGGAGTTCCACGACGAGATCGCCTTCCTCCAGGGAGAAATCGGCCACCGTCCTGCCGTCCTCATCCACTACCTGCCCTTGATGGGCGGCTACCTGCTGACGGCCATCGGCCTGGCAGCCCTGCTCGCCCACGTCTCCCCGCTGCTGCCTATCGTGTTGGTCGTCTGCACCGTCCCTCAGGTCGTGGTGCAGGACCGCCTGGAAGAGCTCGGCTACGAGAAGATCACCAGTCGCTCGGAAGCGGGGCGCATGATGGCCTATTGTGCCAACGTGACCACGACGGCCGGCGCTGCCAAGGAGTTGCTCGTCTTCGGGATCGGGCCCTGGTTCCTTGAGCGCTGGCGACAACTGTCGGCAGCGGCCCTGGCGGAAACGGCGCATCTACGTCGCGTCCGGCTCGTCGCTGCCGTCGGTGTCGTGTCGGGCTACGGGGTGGGACTGGCCTTCATCTACGCCGGCGTGGCGGCGGGGCTGGGCAGCCGGCGCCTCACCGTCGGCGATTTCGCGCTCTACCTGAGCGCGGCCACCGCGCTGCAGCAGGCGTTGGCCGGGCTGAGCGGCGGTGCGACGTCGACCAGGATCGCCCTCCGCCTCATGGCGCGCTGGTTTGCATTCTTGCACGAGACCCACCCGAGCATCGCGCTGGCGGCGCCGGGAACTGGCCTGCTGCCGCCTCGGCGCTTCCGGCAAGGTCTGGAGTTGCGCGGCGTCAGCTTTACCTATTCGGGGGCGATGGAGCCGACATTACGAGGTATCACCTGCACGCTCGGCGCCGGCGAAACGGTGGCGCTGGTCGGCGAGAACGGCGCCGGCAAGACGACGCTGGTGAAGCTGCTCACCCGCCTCTACGATCCGACCTCAGGCGCCATCCTGCTCGACGGTGTGCCACTTGCTGACTATGACCTCGCCGCGCTTCGTCAGCGAAGCACCGTCCTCTTTCAGGACTTCGCCCACTTTGCCTTGAGCGCCCAGCACAACATTGGAGTTGGCGATGCCGACGCGGCGGACGACCATGACCGTGTGCTGACGGCTGCCGCCCGTAGCGGCGCGGACGCGGTGCTGAGCAAGCTGCCGAACGGGGTAGACACCCCCCTCACTCGCGCCTTCACCGGCGGCGTTGATCTCTCTGGCGGCGAATGGCAGAAAATCGCCATGGCTCGTGCGGCCATGCGTGACGCCGCGCTCGTGATCCTTGACGAGCCGACAGCGGCCCTGGACGCCCAGGCTGAGTACGAACTGTTTGCGCGCTTCCGCGAGCTTGCGGCGGACCGCACCGTGCTCCTGATCAGCCACCGCTTCTCCGCCGTCCGCATGGCCGACCGCATCCTGGTGCTGGAGGGCGGCCGCATTATCGAGGACGGATCGCACGAAGACCTGCTGGCGCTGGGAGGGCGCTATGCTGCTCTCTTTGAAATGCAGGCCGGGCGCTATCGATAGCCGGGAACACTGGCCAGTCGAGATATAATCCCTAAATTCGGGCACTCGCGCCTACGCAGTTATTGTGGGGCCAGCGGCGCCTTGCCAGTACTGTGCGCGAACAGATGGGGGGCTAGTCGAAGCTGTTATGATCCTGAAGTTCCTCCATCGCCACCAGCGCTGGTACGGTGAGTGGACCCGCATCAGCTCACGCGGTCCATCCGATGGGCGCTGTATTTGGTGAGCACCCGCTCAACTTCCTCGTCCGAGGCGAATTCGCCGGCGTCGGCGGCGCCGATCCCTTCCATGATCTTGGCGATTTGCCAGGTCTCGACCTCGAGGTAGCGGCGAAGGCCCTCCAGAGCGAGATATTGCCGGGTGCGGCCGGTGGTCTTGGCGAGTTCATCGAACTGCTGGCGCATGCGCTCGGGCACACGCACCGTAATCGTCGTCGTCGGTTCGGTCGGCGTCATGCTTGTTCCTCTGCAACGTCTTCACGTGTACACGAGATTCCGATGTACACAGGCTGATGATACCCTATCCTGTAGTTCGATTGCCGGTCTTTGTGAGGTGACGTGTGCTGCTGACCATCACGCTGAGCCGGCCGCCTGCTGCCGACCTGGGCTTCCTGCTGCATAAGCATCCTGATCGCGTGCAAACGTTTGGCCTGTCGTTTGGGAAGGCGCAGGTCTTCTACCCGGAGGTCGAAGAGGCGCGCTGTACGGCGGCGTTGCTGGTGGATGTGGACCCGGTCGCCCTGGTGCGCGGGCGGCGGGGCACTGTCGGGGATGGCCTGCTCGATCAGTACGTCAACGATCGCCCTTACGCTGCCTCCTCGCTACTCAGCGTGGCGCTGGCTGAAGTCTTTCGCTCCGCCCTGGCCGGGCGGAGTCAAGAACACCCGGAGTTGTTTGAGGAAGTGTTGCCGTTAGAGGCAACGCTGGCCGCTGTCCCCTGCCGGGGTGGCGAGCCGGTGCTGCACCGGCTCTTTGCACCGCTGGGCTATGCGGTGACGGCGCAAGGCTACCCACTGGATGAGCAGTTCCCCGCCTGGGGCGTCAGCCCCTACTGGACGCTGACGCTGACGGGCCGCCAGCGCCTCCAGGACCTGCTGCGCCACCTCTACGTGCTGATTCCTGTGCTTGACGACGACAAACACTATTGGGTGGGTGACGACGAGGTGGAGAAACTGCTGCGCCACGGGGAAGGCTGGCTGGCCGATCACCCGGAGCGCCAGCTCATCGCCGACCGCTATCTCAAGCATCGGCGCCGCCTCGTCGACACGGCCGTGGCGCGCCTGACCGCCGGCGAAGCAGGTTCTGATGATGACGCGGACAGCAACCTCCCGGAGCCACTCCTACCGCTCTCTGAACCGGCAGTGAGCCTGCACCAGCAACGCCTGGCGGCGGTATTGGCTGTGCTGAAGGGCAGTGGCGCCCGACGGGTGCTGGACCTCGGCTGTGGTGAGGGTCGCCTGTTGCAATTGTTGCTGGCCGATCCGACCTTCACCGAGATCGTTGGACTGGATGTTTCCGCTCGCGCCCTGGAAATCGCCGCGGAGCGGTTGCATCTGGACCGCCTGCCCGGCGCGAAACGGGAGCGGCTGCAACTCCTGCAAGGATCGCTCGCCTATCGTGACGCCCGCCTGGCCGGCTACGATGCGGCGGCAGTGGTCGAGGTGATCGAACACCTCGATCCGGCGCGCCTGGCTGCCTTCGAGCGCGTGCTGTTCGAGCAAGCCCGTCCGAGTATGGTCGTCATCACCACGCCAAACGTGGAGTACAACACGCTGTTCCCGGGGTTGCCCGCCGGCCGCTTGCGCCACCGCGACCACCGCTTCGAGTGGACGCGCGCCGAGTTCCAGGCGTGGGCGCAGCGCGCTGGGAACCGGTATGGGTATATGGTGGCGTGTACGCCGGTGGGACCAGAAGACCCAAAGTTGGGCGCACCGTCACAGATGGCCGTGTTTCAGCGTACCGCAGCGTGATGCATCGGCTGGCCGCGCCCGCTATACTGACAAAATTCCGATTGATTAATCAAACGAGGGAGTACGATGGGACGTAGAGTGAGCGCAACCGAAGCGCGGATTCACTTCGGCGAGATTATGGGACGCGTGGCTGAACTGGACGAGACAGTCATCGTTGAGCGCAGTGGCAAGCCGCAGGTGGTCATCCTGTCTGTTCGGGAGCACGACCGCCTCAGTGTCGGAAATAGGCAGCAAGATGATTGGCTGGCACTCGCCGATCGGTCCCGCCACCGAATTCAAGGAGAGTTGGATGGTCGACAACTGCCTTCTGCCGAGGAGCTCATTGATCAGATGCGAGAGGAGCGGGATGCCCAACGCATGGACATGCACTGATGCCGGACTGGTGATCAGGCTGGTCGCCTACCCGGACGATGCACCGGTGCGCGGTCTTTGGCAACGCTGGCGCGACACGCAACGCAGTATCGCGGCTCCGACCCTGTTGTATTATGAGGTGACAAACGTCATCCATCGATCTCAGCGTGCCGGCTTGCTGAGTGCAACGGCGGCACGCCTTGCCCTGGATGCCGCTCTGGCGATTCCGATTCAACTGCACGGCGACGCCGCCTTGCACCTGGCCGCGAAACGGATGGCGGAGCGGTTTGCCCTGCCGGCGACCTACGATGCCCACTATCTGGCCCTGGCTGAGCGCCTGGATGCGGAGTTCTGGACGGCTGACGCGCGGTTAGCACGAGCCGTGCAACCGTCACTTCCCTGGGTACACCAGGTGGCTGAACTGTCGACCAATACGTGACCGCCCTCGCCATCCCCGACCTCTCCCTGGTCGTCCTCATCGGTCCCTCCGGCTCCGGCAAGTCCAGCTTCGCTCGCCGGCACTTTCGGTCGACCGAGGTGATCTCCTCCGATGTTTGCCGGGGCCTGGTGTCCGACGACGAGAACGACCTCGCGGCGACGACCGATGCCTTCGACGTGCTGCATTACCTAACGGCGAAGCGCCTGGAGCGGGACCGGCTCACGGTGATTGACGCTACCAATGTGCAGCCGGAAGCGCGCCAGCCGCTGGTCGCCCTGGCCCGCCGCTACCACTGCCTGCCCGTCGCCATCGTCTTCGACCTGCCGGAGCGCCTCTGCCTGGAACGCAACCGGCTACGGCCGGAGCGCGATTTCGGACCGCACGTCGTCCGCCGCCAGCACGAGCAGATGCGCCGCTCCCTGCGCTACCTGCAGCGCGAAGGTTTCCGGTATGTGTCGGTGCTGCACTCGGTTGAGGAGGTGGACGCCGCCGTCATCGAACGCCAGCCCTTATATACCGACCGTCGCAGCGAGCACGGACCGTTCGACATCATCGGCGACGTGCATGGCTGCTGCGCGGAGTTGACGGCGCTGCTGGCGGCGCTGGGCTACGAGCCGGCGGAGACGGCCGGCGAAGGAGCGCTGAGCGGACCGGTTTTCCGCCATCCGCAGGGCCGCCGCGCGATTTTCCTGGGCGATCTGGTTGACCGCGGTCCCCGGGTGCTCGCCACCCTCGCCCTGGTGCGCAACATGGTCAGCGCCGGCAGCGCCTTCTGCCTACCCGGCAACCACGACAGCAAACTGTTGCGCAAGCTGCGCGGCCGCGACGTGCAGGTCACCCACGGCCTGCAACAGAGCCTGGCGGAACTGGAGGCGCTACCGGCGGAACAGCGTGCAGCCACGGGTGCGGCGATCGCTGACTTCCTGGATGGCCTGATCAGCCACTACGTGCTCGACAGCGGCAAGCTGGTCGTCGTGCACGCCGGGATGAAGGAGGCGATGCAGGGGCGCGGCTCGCGCGAGGTGAGGGAGTTCGCCCTGTACGGCGAGACAACCGGCGAAACTGACGAGTTCGGCCTGCCGGTGCGCTACAACTGGGCTGCCGATTATCGGGGTAAGGCGCTGGTGATCTACGGCCACACGCCGGTGCCGGTGCCGGAATGGCTGAACGGCACGATCAACATCGACACCGGCTGCGTCTTCGGCGGCCGGCTGACCGCCCTGCGCTACCCGGAGCGGGAACTGGTGTCTGTCCCGGCGGCCCGTGTCTATGCCGAGCCGGTGCGTCCCTTCTTGCCGGCGATCATGCCCGCTGCCGCATTCAGCGCGCAGCAGCAGCACGACGACCTGCTGGACCTGGAGGATGTCACCGGCAAGCGGCTGGTGGCCACGACGCTGTTGGGCAACGTCACCATTCCGGAGCCGCGCGCTATGACGGCGCTGGAAGTGATGAGCCACTTTGCCATCGATCCGCGCTGGCTGATCTACCTGCCGCCGACGATGTCGCCGCCGGAGACCAGTAGCATGCCGGGGCTGCTGGAACACCCGGCGGAGGCTTTCGCCTACTATCGCAGCCAGGGCGTTGCCCAGGTCGTCTGCGAAGTGAAGCACATGGGCTCGCGCGCCGTGGTGATCGTCTGCCAGGACGAGGCTGCCGCTCAACGCCGTTTTGGCTTAGACGCCGGTATCGGCATCTGCTACACGCGCACCGGTCGCCGCTTCTTCGACGATGCCGCCCTGGAGGCGGTGCTGCTGGCAAAGGTGCAGACGGGGCTGGCGCAGGCCAACCTCTGGGCTGAGCTGGCGACAGACTGGGTCTGCCTGGACTGCGAACTGCTGCCCTGGTCGGCCAAGGCCCAGGACCTCCTGCGCCGGCAGTATGCCCCGGTCGGCACGGCGGCCCGTGTGGTGCTGGCGCAGGCAGTGGACGCCCTGGCCCAGGCTGCACAGCGCGGCGCGGAGGTGACAGCGCTCTTGCAGCGCTATAGCGACCGCGCCGACATGGCGAGTCGCTATATCGACGCCTACCGCCGCTACTGCTGGCCGGTCGAATCGCTGGCCGACCTGAAGCTGGCCCCGTTCCACCTGCTGGCGAGCGAGGGAGCCGTCCACACCGACAAGGATCACCTCTGGCATCTGCAGACGCTGGAACGGCTTTGCCAGGCCGATGCTACGCTCTTTTTGTCCACGGCCTACCAGGCGGTCGATGTCACGGACACAGCGAGCCAGGAGTTGGGCATCGGCTGGTGGGAGGCGCTCACCGCGTCCGGCGGCGAGGGGATGGTGGTCAAGCCGCTCCAAATTCATCAGTCGCGGCGGCAAGCAGCGCCTGGTGCAGCCGGCCGTGAAGTGCCGGGGACCGGAGTACCTGCGCCTCATCTACGGTCCCGAATACAGCGCGCCCGAGCATCTGGAGCGCCTGCGTTCCCGTGCGCTGGGGGCCAAGCGGTCACTGGCCCTCCGCGAGTTCGCGCTGGGTGTGGAAGCGCTGGAGCGCTTCGTGCGTCAGGAGCCGCTGCGCCGGGTCCACGAGTGCGTCTTCGGCGTGCTGGCGCTGGAGAGCGAGCCGGTGGACCCGCGGCTGTGATGCCGGGGATGCGACTCTATTCCTGACCCACCTCACACATCACGACCTGGCGGTCGGCGGTAGGGTAGGCGACCACCATGCGCGCGACGGTGCTGCCGGTGTTGCGCGCATCGTGTTCGGCGCCCTGGGGAATATGGATGGCCATCCCTTGCGTCAGGTGGAATACCTGGTCGTCGATCCAGTGGTCGAGCTCACCCTCCAGGAGAAAGAGCACCTCGTCGCTGTTCGGGTGCAAGTGACGCGGGTTCTTCTCTCCAGGGTTGATCTCAACGTAGCCGAACGTCTGTTGGGCGTCCGCAAACTGCGCCCCGCTGCAGAGCCACTGCATAAAGCCCCAGGGGATCTCGTACTGCGCGTCATGTTTGACCGCCACTACCGGGCTCGCCTGTTCGGTCGTTTGCTGGCCCATGCTCATTGCTGTTCCTCTTACACTTATTTTGCGAAACGACTGTCGGCTATATTGACGGAATCGCCGCCGTGACGCTGCCGGGTAGGCGCTGCTCGGCTGATCCGGCCGCCTGCTCCAGTTGACCGACCACTGCCTCCCGGACGCCATTGATATGTTCCGCCATCAGGGCGGCGGCACGCTCAGCATCGCGGGCGGCCAGCGCCGCGACGATCCGCGGCCGCTCACTGGCTGTGCGCGCGACGACACCAGGGTCGTGATTGGCCACGGTGCCGATGATTTGCACCTGCACGCTCAGGCGGTCCAGACTTTCGATCAGCGTCTCGTTCCCGCTGTACTCGGCAATCGCCCGGTGGAACTGGCGGTCGGCCGCCCCATAGGCCGAAATGTCGCCTCGCTCCAGGGCCGTCTCAGCCTCCTGGAGGATGGCGATCAGGCGCCGAATATCCGCATCGCTGAGCCTGGGAACGGCCAGACGCACCGCAAGCGATTCTAAGGCCTGGCGCACCGTATAGAGATCGTCGACTTGCGCTGCGGAGAAGGAGCGCACGAAGTTGCCCTGGTAGGGGCGGTACTCCACGAAGCCCTCTTTGGTCAGCTTGCCGATCGCTTCCCGAATCGGCGTGCGACTGACGCCCAGTTCGCGCCCCAGCGTCTCTTCGTCCAGGCGGCTGCTCGGCATGAGCTTGCCGCCGGCGAGTGAACTGCGCAACCGCTGATAGACGCGTTCGTTTAAAGTGATGCGTTCAATACCGATCACGGCAAGCCCTTTCTCATCATCTCTTGCCATGGTACCCAATACACTGTATAATGCCAAATGCCGATGACAGCATCGGCAGGCCAAGCGTTCCTGGATGCGCAGCGCCGGGCCGCCCAGGTCTGGGCAACGCTGAAGGAGAGAAGGCCACGACAGTATGAGCGGACCAGCAGGGGATAACGAGCGCCTTACTAACGAGCCGTTGCGCTACAACTTCGAGTATGCGCGGCGGCTGCGGGCCGGCTTCGTCGGCTGCGGCGGCCACGCCTTCCGCAACGTCTACCCGGCGCTGCGCTACGCGCCGGTCGATCTGGTGGCCGTCTGCGACTACGACCTGGAGCGGGCCAAAGTCTACGCTCGCGAGTTTGGCGCCGCCCACGCCTATGCCAGCCATACGGCCATGCTGGAGCATGAGCAACTCGACGCCGTTTTTGTGGTGACCAACTACGACGAGCAGAGCCGGCCCCGCTATCCTCAGATCGCCTGCGACGCCATGCAAGCCGGCGCCCACGCCTGGATCGAAAAGCCGCCGGCCTCCAGCGTCGCCGAAATCCAACAGATGATGGCTGTGGAGCAGCAGACCGGCAAGTTTGTCCAGGTCGGCTTCAAGAAGATGTTCTTCCCGGCAATCGCCAAAGTTAAAGCCATCACCCTGCGGCCCGAGTTCGGTCAACTCAGTTCCATCTACGCCCGCTATCCGCAGACCTTGCCTGCCCCGGAACTGCGCCAGGATCGGAAAGCCATGCTGGGCTTCCTCGACCACCTCTTCCACCCCGCTTCGATCATCCACTACGTCATGGGAGAGGTGGCGGCGCTGCACTACGCCTGGGAGCCGCGCTCCAAAGCGAGTATCACGACACTGCGCTTTCGCCAGGGCGGAATCGGGACGCTGCAACTTGTTGGCGGCCAGTCCGGCACGAGCCCTTTGGAGCGGTTGGAAGTCATCGGTACCGGCGCCAACGTGGTGGTGGAAAACGGCATCAAGCTGACCTACTACCGTCCCGGCCGACGCGGGCCGGGCGGCTACGGCCGGCAGCCGAACTACATCGGCCCCGACGAGGGCGCGCCGCTCGTTTGGGAGCCGGAGTTCTCCCTCGGCCAGCTCTCCAACAAAGGTCTCTTCTTGCTTGGCTACGCCCCGGAAGTGCTGGCGTTTTGCGAGAGCGTGCTGGGTAACACACCGCCCGCGAAGGCGGGCCTGGGCGACGCGCTGGCGCTGCTGCGCTGGTACGGGGCCTACGCTCAGCCGGAAGGGCAATGGATCACACTGTAGCAGGTGCTACGGTGGGGGCGCAGTGCCGCGACTTTGGGGCCAGGGGGCGCCCCCGGCCCAAAGGCAGGACTGCCGTCCTGACGGGCGTCGTTACTGCCCGCTTCAGCGGCACATGAAATTGCGTGTTGAAGTAACTCAAGGAGGAGGTCCCAGCGATGGTTCGCATAGCGTTTCTCTCGGCATCCCGGCGTCTGTCACGACGCGCGTTTCTCGGAGGAGTGGGCGGCGCCGTTGGTGGCGTCGCCTTGCTTGCTGCTTGCGGCCCAGCCGCATCGTCGGCGTCCGTGCCGGCTGCACCGACCACGGCGGTATCGTCATCGTCGGCAGCGGTGGCTACGACCACGGCGACCGCGACGGTGAGGGATTCTTCAACGGCGGCGTCCGCAACGGTGTCGAGTACCGCGACTTCGGCCACTGCTGTTCCTACCAAGGTGGCAGCCGCCCCAACGCAACTGGGCTACATGGCCTGGGACTCGGAGCAGGAGAAACAAGCGACGACCGACGTGCTCGCGGTATTCATGCAAAGCAACCCGACCATCCAGGTTGCCTACTCCTAATGTGCCGCAGGATTACGACAACAAATTGCAATCGCTGATAGCCGCCGGCACAGCTCCCGATGTCTTCAAGACGTCGGCCACGCCATACCCGAGCCTGGTAAAGAACGGCGCACTGCGTGACATCACCGCAAACATAGCCCAGGATCGCTTGATCGGTACCCCCGACTACTTTATTGAACCGTTCGAGCGCAACCGTTCCACCGTTGCCGGCAAGTGGTACGGCATCGGCTCCTGCGCTCAGTTCGGGGTCCTGTATTACAATGCCGACGTGCTGCAGGGAGCCGGTGTGACGCCGCCTTCCAGCGACCCCACCAAAGCCTGGACCTGGGACCAGTTTGTCCAAGCTGGGGCGCAACTGACGAAGCGGCAAGGTGACCAGGTGACCCAGTGGGGCGTGTACTACCCCACCGGCGACTGGCTGTATGCCGCGCTCTCCAACGGCGGCCGCGATGTTGACCCCGCCACGGGCAAATATGTGCTGGATCAGCCGGCAACGGTGGAGGCGATTCAGGCCGTCGCGGATCTCGCCCTCAAGAGTCGCGTGGCGCCGGACGCCGCCGCCTTCAAGGCAGCGGGCGGAGACGCCTGGAAAATGCTGGCGGCCGGTAAAGTCGGCATGATCATGGACGGTAACTGGGCCTTGCTCGACCTTGCCAAGTTGAACTTCAAACTCGGCGTGGCTGTCCTCCCGAAGTTGAAGCAGCCGGCGACGCTTATGCAGTCATCACTCACCGGCATCAACAGCAAGACCACGCACAACGACGAGGCGTGGCAGTTTTTCCAGTACTTGAACCTTGATGCCTACCAGATCCAACTGGTGAAGGTTGGTCTCTATGGCGTGAGTCATACGGACCTGCTCACCACCGACGGCGTGAAGAAGTGGCTCACGCCGGGCGTCCATCCCGAGGGCTGGTCGCAACTGGAGACAGACTTCAAGGTCAAGGACGGCCTCGCCCAGACGGTGCCGCTCGGTGCCACCAAGGCGTCCGCCGCTATCAGCGCGGCCCTGGCACCCGTCTGGACCGGGAAGACCACTGCGCACGACGCCTGCGCGACAGCAACTGCACAGGCGAACGCTATTCTGGCCCAGATATAGGAATAAGCGTCGTGGAAGGAAAGGCAACGAGGCCATGTCCGAAGCGTGCTCAGGGCCGTACCGTTGCCGAACGCATGCAGTAACGATGCTGCTGAATAGGGGAGGAGCAAGCCATGTCCCTTTTGCTCACTGATCGGTGTATCCCCCGGCGCAGGTTCTTAAGGTACGCCAGCGCGCTGCTCGGTGCTGGCACTGTCGGCTTGCTTGCCGCCTGCGGTGCCGCGCCCGCCGCACCGCCGGCCGCCAACAGCGCGGCGACGACGGTGTCCAGTGCTGTTGCCTCGGCAACGATTACTGCCGGGCCGGCGCCCACCACCGCCAGTGCGATAAGCGCCGCAGCCGCTACGGCGCCAGGCGCTGGCCCAGTGAAGCTTACCTTCATGGCCTGGGCAGTGGATGTCAAGTGGTTGGGCGGCTGGGATCGCTCAACGGCGGAGTTCAACAAACGCACCAGTGACGTTCAGGTGACCTTCCAGTGGTCGCCCATCTCCGGGTGGGAGCAGAAGATCCTGACGATGATCTCCGGCGGCGTCGCACCCGACGTGGTGAACACGTTTGCCAGCATGTTCATCGACCTCATTGGCAAGAACACGGTCATCCCAATCGACAGCTACACGGCGGCCTCAAAGACTGTCAACTTGGAAGACTTCTTTCCGCTCTTCCGACAGAGCGGAGTCTTTCTTGGCAAGCGTTACGGTCTCCCCTTCAGCGGCGGCGGCAGCTTCTTCTATTACAATGAAGACATGTTCCAGGCTGCCGGTGTACCGCTGCCGACGCCGGATTGGACCTGGCAAACGTTCACCGATGCCGCTGTCAAGTTGACCAAGCGGCAAGGGGCCACCGTGACCCAATGGGGAGGGTGTCGGGGAGACTGGCAGAGTTGGGTGCTCAGCGCCGGCGGCAAGCTGGCTGATTCCACGGCGAAGCACTGTCTGCTCGACAGCGCTGAGGCCAGCGCCGGGTTGCAGCACCTTCAGGATCTAATTTTCAAACAACAGGCCGTTCCTACCAACGAAGCTCTGAAGAAGCAAGACAGCAACACCATGTTTCAGGCCAATACGTCGGCCATGGGCTACACCAATAGCACACTGGCCCAGCAAATGGGCGACCGGATGAGCTTCAAGTGGAACGCGGTGCGCGTGCCAAAAGGGCCGGTAGCCCAGCTGGCCGGCGGCGGCGTCAACAATGCAGTGATCGCGGCGGCCTCCAAGGACAAGGCGGCCTCCTACCGCTTCCTGGAGTGGATCACCAGTACCGAAGAGCTGATTTCGCGCGGCTTGCCGGAAGTCACGCGCCAGTCACAGTACGATAGCCCCAATCTCGTCAATAACCTCGACCCCACCTTCCAGGGTGTAGGGCGCACCAAGGCGTTTGTCGATGTCATCGTTTCGGGTAACGGCACCGCCGTCACGCCGCCGGAGACGCCGATGTGGACGCAAGCGTCGGGCGCGATCGGCAAGGAATTGGCGAACCTGTACGACAATGCAAAGACGGCGAGCGAGGTCGGGAAGGCGATCGTTCAGCAGGTGGATCCGATCCTGGCCCAGTGGCAGAACTGACGAAGGAGTGAGGGTATTGAACACACTGCACAAGATCGCCATTGTCGGCTGCGGTGGGGTGTCGCGCATGCATTTCGAGGCCTATCAAGCGCACCCGGAGCGTGTGCATGTGGTGGCAGCCTGCGATGTCAACCCGGAGCGCGTGGCCTGGGCGCAAAGCGAATACGGTGTGCCGCAGGGCTTCACTTCCATAGAAGCGGCGGTGGCGGAGGCGGACTGGGAGGTAGCGGTGGTCAGTACCCCCACCCATGTGCGCGAAGCCGCCGTGACCGCGCTGGCAAAGGCCGGGAAGCACATCATGGTGGAGAAGCCGATGGCTAATTCCTACGCTGAGGCGCGTCGCCTGGTCGAGACCTGCGAAGAAGCGGGCGTGACGCTCGCCGTGAACCAAATTTTCCCTACCACTACCCGTTCGAGATGGCGCGGCAGCAGATTGCGGAAGGGAAAATCGGCAAGGTGCGCGGCATCCTGCACGAGGATCTGATGTTGCGGCGGGACACCGGCTGGCGCGTGACCGCGAAACGGCATGCCCTTTCCGTGATGGGCGTCCACTGGTTCGATGGGTTCCGCTGGCTGTTGACCGAGGAGGCCACGTCGTTGCTCTGTACGACCTATGCGTCGCCGTCCATTCATGCCACCGGTGAGAGTGACGGCTTTGTGCAGATCACCTTCGCCAACGGAGCCGTCGCCAACCTCGTGGAGAGCTTCTCCTCGCCGGTCTCCAAGACCGAGACCGTGGTCATCGGCGAAGCCGGATCGCTGGTGCTCAAGTACGACGGGCTGGCCCGTTACGACCTCGAGCACCGCAGTACGCCGGTAGAGCAATGGGAGAATCCCCTGCGCGGGCGCAACAAGCCGGAGGCGACGTTCGTGGACATCAACCTCTTGTTCACCGCGCTGGAGGAGGGAACCGTTCCGCCGAACAGCGGCCGTGACAACCTGGGCACCATCGCTCTGCTGGATGGGGCCTATCGATCGGCACGTGAGGGCCGGGTGGTCACCTTCACGGCAGGGGCGCCGGTATGAAGGTTGCCTTTTCCAAGCCCACGCGGGAGGCGCAGGAGCAGGACGACCTGTTCCACAGCTTCCGTGCCGCCGGTTACGACGGCCTGCAACTCAAGCTCGGTCAGTATCAGGCTGACCTCGACCAGCCGGAGCGCTTCCGCGACCGCTGGCAAGCCGTGCCCGGCGTCGCCTCCGGCCTCATCGTCGGCGCCCGCCTGGATGAAACCGGCCTGACGCAACTGCGCCGCGTCATCCAGTTCGCCGGTGTGCTGCGCACCGCGTTGATAGTGGTAGTCCTCGACGAGCCCCGGCAGGACTCGCCGGAGCGCAGCATCGAGCAGTGTGCTCAGACCCTTTCGGACCTGGGCCGGGAAGCGCAGGCAGCGGGCACGAAGCTGTCGTTGCATCACCACTTCAACCAACTCGTCATGACGCGCGACGAGATCGCCCGCTTTTTCGCCGCTACAGACGGTCAATCAATCGGGCTGACGGTGGATACCGCGCACCTGGTGAAATCCGGCGTCACGGACGTAGCCGGTATCATCCGCGAGTTTCGCCAGGTGGTCGACAATATCCATGCCAAAGACTATGCGGACGGCCAGTGGCGGGTGCTCGGACAGGGCGCGATCGACTTCGCGCCGATCTTCGCCGCGCTCCGGGACATCCAGTATGACGGCTGGGTCTGCGCCGATGAAGAGAGCGGCAGCGACCTGGAAGGTGCGCTGCGGGACTGCCATCACTTCTTGCTGGCGGGGCTGGACGGCAAAGGGTAGCATCGGACCGATATTGGAACACGCCTACGACGAGTTCGCGGCGCATCGCGATGCCCGCTCGCTGCGCACTACTTTGTTTGACTGCTGGCGTCGGGAGAGGGCATGCCCCTCCGGTGACACTGCCTCCGGCCGCTATGAAACATGTTGCGGCGCACTCCCGATCGCAAAGGGGTCTGATCCTTTAATCCCGAACTCACATGGAACTCATTGGGCGCGAAACGCCTTGCATTTGCTGTTAGGGGTACTCAAACTAGCAACGGCGCGAACTGGCTGACCATGCAGCAGGAAGTGGGCACCGCCATCGCTGCGCCACTTGCCACATTGCCGAGGCTGATGCCCTCCGCCCGGTAGGCGCAAATCAGGTGAACAATGGGAAAGAAGCCATGGGAGCAACGCGGCGGGCCGTCTTGCGGCGAGTTCTAGTCACCGTTGGGGTAACTGCCTTGCCGCTCAGCGCCTGCGCCAGGAACGCGGTGGCGACGAACACCGTCGGTTCGCCAGCAGCGTCGGCTACCTTGGCTGGCAGCGTTCTGGCGAACACCCGTGCCAGCACAGCCACTTCGGCCGTGCAGCCAGCAGCCGGTGGTAAGCCGGCCGCTGGCGCAGTCCCTGTCACGTTCCTCTTTGCCGGCGCCAATCTGCCCCGGGTTCAGGTCTACAATGGGGGTCGCCGACGGCTTCAACAAGTCCCAGGCGCGCGTCGTCGCCAATCCCCCCCTGGTGACCGGCAACTTCAATCAGGAACTGCTCATCGAGCTGGCCGGTGGAACGCCGCCCGATGTCTTCTGGTATCTGCAGGAAAACATCCCCATTCCGGCTCTGGTGGCGAAGAATATCGGTTATCCGCTGGACGCCTATATCAGCCGCGACAAATATGACCCAACGGACTATCTGCCCCAGGCCCTGGCGTTGAACGTCTGGCAGGGGAAGATGTACGCGCTGCCGCGTGATTACGGCAGTCAACAGATCTTCTACAATGTCGATCTGTTTCAATCCGCCGGCATTCCGCCGATCCCAGCAGATTGGTCGGACACCACGTGGACCTTTGCCGCCTATCTCGCAGCCGCCCAGAAACTCACGAAACAGGAAGGTGGCAAGACGACCGTCTGGGGATGCCTTATAAACCGCGCCTGGCGTCCGTGGGCGACCTTCGTCTACTCCAATGGTGGCGCAGTGGTGAACCAGGACGCCAACGGCGAGGCGACAAGCATTGCCCTGGATTCCTCCGCTGCGACCGAGGCGATGCAGTTCCTGCAGGACATGATCTACAAGCACAAAGTCGCTCCTCCGCCCGCCATTGAGGGTCAGGAAGGCTCGTTGCAGCTATTCGCCAGCAGTCGTGTCGGCATGATCGTGGATAACCCGAACCTCGTTGGGAACTATCGGAAGAGTCTGAAATTCAAATGGGATGTCGGCGCGATGCCGTTGGGGCACGCCACCAAGCGCGGCACAGGTGGCGGTGGGACCGCCTGGGCTATCACGGCGCAATCCAAGCAGCACGACGCCGCCTGGCAATTCTTGCAATGGCTGTGCAACGCCGAGTCTGAGCGAGTGGCAGCAAGGGCGGGCATCACCACCCCAGCCCGCATCTCCATTCTGCACTCGCCGGATTTCCTCCACCCTGGTCAATCACCTGAACACTCCAACAGTTTTGTCAGCGCAGATGACTATGTCGTGCGTGACCCTGTGAGCGTCAACTGGCCCCAGATTCAAGAGGAAGTCGTGAATAAAGACATGGACTCGCTCTGGGATGACAGTAAGGACGCCAAGACACTGGCGACGATGATTAAGCAACAGGCAGCCTCCATGTTCAAGTCATAACCAAACAAGTCCGAACAGGAGTCACTTATAGGGAGGCACAAACGTGAGTGCCGGACGCTTACCAGTGCCGACAGGAGAGCGGGCCAATGAATACGTTACCCATAGGAGTATCCCGGCGCCGTCTGATTCTCGCTGCCGTGGCGGTGGGCGGTGCATCGCTCCTAGCCGCTTGCGGTGGCTTGGTGACCACGACCACGGGCCGTTCCATTGCTGGCTCGGCCACCGTCAGCACCACAAAGCCCGCCGCTGCAGCGACGGCGGGCTCGACGGCCCAGGTGACAGTCTCCGCCCCTCCGGCGTCGGCTGTGAAGTCCGGTGCGACGATCAAGATCACCTACTGGTTCTGGGGCACCTTGCAGCAGAAAGCCTCGGATGGGAAAGTGGTTGCCGGCTATAACGCTGCCCACCCCGGTGTCGAGGTCACTCCGGTGCAGGTGCCAGCAGATTACGTCACCAAGTTTGAGACTGCTGTCGCGGGTGACCAGGCGCCGGATGTATTCCGGATCGACGAGCCTTCTTTTTACCGTTGGAGTTGTAGCGGCTTGCCGCTGGATCAGAAACCGTATCTGGACCGCCAGAAGATCGACCCGAGCACCCGCTGGCATCCCGAGGCGCAATGGTGGTACCACGCCAAGTACATGGGTACCGGCAGCGCCACTGAACCCATCCTCCTGTACTACAACAACGACCTCTTCAAGGCGGCAGGCGTGCCCGCGCCGCCGAATTCCCCGGCCAGCGCCTGGAAATGGGACGAATTCGTCGCTACCGCGCACATGCTCACGAAAGGCAGTGGGACCTCGGCGGTTTGGGGAGCGGTTGTGCTTGATAACTGGCAGGATTTGCTGCCGTTCGAGTTTCAACTGGACGCCATGCCCTTCGGCCAGAACTTCGACCAGAGCCAGTTGACCGTCCCTTCCTTTACCGATCCGGTGCAGGCGGTCGCCGATCTTGCCCTCAAGGAGAAAGTCGCACCTTTGCCGTCCGATCTCACCGGCACCAGCGGCTTGCAAGCGTTCCTGACCGGCAAAGTCGCCATGTATATGGACGGGCAGTGGTCGTTGGTGACGCTGACCGATACCCCGCCACCTTTTGATCTGCGCATCGCCGTGATACCGGTGTGACCCGGCGGTACCTTCAAAACCGTGATCACCTCGCCACCGGTGGGCGTATTCGCCAAGACGGCCCACCCCGATCAAGCCATCGACTTCACATTCAGCGAAATCGATGACGCCAAATCGCTCCCCAACCTGCAAAGCGGCTTGTGGATGGGGAATAACGCCGACTTCCTCTTCGGTGCAAGCCGAAAGCTCTACGTCGACGACTTTCCGCAACATCACCCACCGGGCTACGTCGAAGCAGCGATCGGTAGCGTCAACCTGACACGGCAGCCCTACTACAAGCAGTTCGGAGCCTTCCACGAAACCTGGGATCTCATCATCCAGCCTGCACTGCAACCAGCGTTCACCGGCAAGACGCCGGTCAAAGACGCCATGGCGAGGATCGCGCCGCAGGTGGATAGCGCCCTGAAGAAAGCAGCGGCAAGCTGCCCGCCGACCACGAACGCTGCCTGGCTATCCATCGATCCGAACTGGGGCAAGTGAGGGCCGCGGACGTCACTGGATGGTTGATGAAGACACTCAAGCCACGATGAAACCCGCAGAGCCGATCTCGGACCGGCATGCAGATTCCATCGCGGCTGTGATTAGGAGTAGAGAGCACGTGGTAGCACAACAGGCAGCGGGCACATCCGAGCAACGGCGGCCGAACGTCATATTGATCCTAGCCGACGATATGGGCTATTCGGACCTCGGCTGCTTCGGCTCGGAGATCCGCACGCCGACCATTGACGGCCTCGCCAAGGGCGGCATGCGCTTCAGCCAGGCCTACAACTGCGCCCGCTGCTGTCCCAGCAGGGCGGCCTTGCTCACTGGACTGTACCCCCACCAGTCCGGCGTCGGGCACATGGTTGCCGATATGGGCGTGCCGGGATACCAGGGGTATTTGAACGATCGCTGTGTCACGATCACCGAGGTCCTGCGCCTCGCCGGCTACCGCACGCTGATGTCCGGCAAATGGCACGTCGGCGGCCACTTCGGCTCCAATCCCGCGCAATGGATCCCCGGCATCCCCGGCTACCCGACGCCCCGCCAGCGCGGCTTCGACCACTTCTACGGCACGCTGGCCGGCGCCGTCAGCTACTTCAACCCGCACGTGCTGCTGCGCGACGACACCATGATCGAACCGGAAGGCGATAGCTACTACTTCACCGACGCCGTGGCGGACGAAGCGGTGAAGATGCTGCAGCAGCGAGCAGGGGAGGATCAACCCTTCTTTTTGCACCTCGCCTTCAACGCGCCGCACTGGCCGTTGCATGCCTTGCCGGAAGATATCGCCCGCTACGTTGGGCGCTACCGTCAGGGCTGGGATACCCTGCGCACGCAGCGCCACGAGGTGCTCCGGGACAGCGGCATCCTCAGTCGCAAGTGGGCGATCTCCCCGCGTGACGAGAAGGCGCCACCCTGGTCAGACATTGCTGACCCGGACTGGGAAGACCTGCGCATGGCCGTGTATGCCGCCCAGATCGACAGCATGGACCAGGGCATCGCCCGCGTGCTGGCGGAACTGCGGCGGCAAGGGGTTGAAGACAACACCATGGTGATCTTCCTCTCCGACAATGGCGGCTGTGCCGAGTTCCTGATGGAGGACGGCATGAAGGGCTTCCAACTCCATCACACCCGCGATCACCAGCCCATGCGCATCGGCAATCGACGAGACTGGCTGCCGGGCGGCGAAGACACCTACATGAGCTACGACCTGCCCTGGGCCAATGCCAGCAATACGCCCTTCCGTCTCTTCAAGCATTGGGCCCACGAGGGCGGTATCTCCACCCCGATGATCGTCCACTGGCCGGGCGTGATCGAGCCGGGTCGCATTGTCCACGAGCCGTGTCACTTCATCGACATCATGCCGACGCTGTTGGCAGCGGCCGGCGCGCCCTATCCGGAGAGCTACGAGGGCCGCGAGATCTTGCCGCCAGCAGGCGAGAGCCTGCTGCCCGCTTTGCGCGGTGACAGTTGGACGCGACAACAGGCGATTTACTGGGAACACGAGGGTAACAAGGCTGTCCGCCTCGCCAACTTCAAGCTGGTCGCCCGGTTCCCCGGACCGTGGGAACTGTATGACATTGCCGAAGACCGCACCGAGTTGCACGACCTCAGCAGTTACTATCAGGATACCACCCGGAAGATGGAACATGCCTACGACGACTTCGCGGCCCGTTGCGGCGTCCTCCCTTGGGCGGAGCGCCCCTGGCTGGGCAACCGCATCCGGTAACTGAACGGACAGCGAACTTTTTGGGAACCGAAGGCCTTGCACTGGGCGAGTCGACTGCGCAAACTGGCGACGTGTAGGTACAAGGAAAGGCCAAGGAATTAACATGCTGACTCGACGACACGTCCTGATCTCCGTCGCCACGGGCGTTGGTTCTGTGCTGCTGCTCGCCTGCGGCGGACCGGCTGCGGCGACGACTGGAACTGCCGTGTCCAAAACAGGAACGGCGGCAACGACTGCAGCCAGTGGGGCAACTGCCGCGAAGACGAACAGCACAGTTAGCGTAGCAACGGCCGCCTCCGTTGCCGCAGTTGCGCCGTCGGGCGCGAAGGTCAAACTGACCTATTGGTTCTGGGGCGCGCCGCAGGAAAAAGCCTCGGACGAGAAGCTCGTGGCTGCGTACAATGCCGCTCATCCAGACGTTGCGGTCGCGCCGATATACGTGCCAGGAGACTACGTCACCAAGTTCGAGACGGCTTTCGCCGGCAACCAGGGACCAGACACGTTCTACATCAATCCTACTTCCGGCTATCAATGGAGTTGCAGCGGCCTGCTGCTGGACCAGAAACCCTACCTGGACCGCCAACACGTCGACCCCAAGACAAAGTGGCACCCTATTGCGCAATGGTGGTTTCAGGACAAATACGTCGGTACGGGTATTTCGCTGGAGCCGATTCTACTCTATTACAACAGCGACCTCTTCAAGCAGGCGGGTGTCGCAGAGCCGCCGCATTCTCCGGACACGGCCTGGCACTGGGACGCTTTTCTCGCCACCGCGCAGAAGTTGACCCACGCCGGTAGCGGTGGCACTGCAACCTGGGGCGTTCTTCCCGGACGCACCTATCAAAGTCTCCTTGCCCTCATATATCAGACCGGCTCTACGCCCTTCGGCAAGAATTTCGAGCAGAGCCAGTTGACTGACCCCGCCTTCACCGAGCCGATGCAGGCGATTGCTGACCTGGCGACCAAGGATAAAGTAGCGCCCATGCCGTCGGACCTAACCGGCACTACGGGCATCCAGGAGTTCATGACCGGTCGGATCGCCATGTATGTTGATGGCCAGTGGGCGTTGCAACAACTGACCGATCAGCCGCCTTCCTTTGACCTGCGAATCGGCGTCATTCCTGTCTGGCAGGGCGCCTATTTCACTGGTGTCGGCGCCCCCTCGGCCGGTGTGTCGGCGCGGACGCCACATACCGAACAGGCCGTGCAGTTCGCCCTTAGCGTGGTCGATAACAAGCAGTCCCTCTATAACTTGCAGACCGGCCTCTGGATGGGCACCACCACCGACTTCCTCTTTGGCGCTAACCGCAAGCTCTACGTCGATGACGCCGCCCAGCACCACCCGCAGTATTTCGTCGAGGCGGCCATCGGCAGTGTCAACCGGACGCAACAGCCGTTCTATAAGCAGTTTGGCGCCTTCCACGAGACGTGGGACTTGCTGATCCAGCCGGCGTTTGATCCCGTCTTCAGTGGTAAAGCGACCGTCAAGGACGCCATGACCAGGATCACTCCCCAGGTCGACGGCGCCCTGAAAAAGGCTGCACAGAACTGCGCCCCGACGGTGGACGCTGCCTGGCTCACGATTAATCCTGGGTGGGGCCAATGAGCAGCGCCGCCCTTCCCCTCGTTCGTCCTTCCTGGTGGACCGTCCGGCGGCGGGAGGCGGGCTTCGGCATCCTCTTTGCCCTACCGGCGATCCTGGGTTTTATCATCTGGGTGCTCGGCCCGATGCTGGCTTCGCTTGCCATCGCCTTCACTGATTGGAGCCTGATTTCATCGCCTTCCTGGGTGGGGGTCGCCAACTTTCAGCACATGGTCGACGACCCGCTTCTCTGGCAAGCGCTGCGCGTCACGGCGTACTACACCGTCGTTGCCGTGCCTTTGCACCTGGTTGCCAGCTTCGTTCTGGCGCTTCTGCTCAACCAGCGCATTCGAGGCGTGAGGGTGTTTCGGACGATCTTCTACTTGCCGGTAATCCTGCCGGCGGTCGCCACCTCGATCGTCTGGCTGTGGCTGTTCAACCCCAACTTCGGTATTCTCAACATGGGTCTGGCGATCCTGCATATCCCTAAGCAGAGCTGGATCTTTGACGAGCAACTCGCCGTGCCGTCGTTGCTGCTCATGAGCCTCTGGTCCAGCGGCGGCGGCGCCATGCTGATCTTCCTGGCGGGGCTGCAAGGCGTGCCGCGCGACCTGCTGGATGCCGCAGCAGTGGACGGTGCCGGCTGGTGGACGCGGCTGCGCCACGTCACGATCCCCCTGGTCTCGCCGGTAATCCTCTTCAATGCGCTGACCGGCTTCATCGGAACTTTCCAGATCTTCGCCCAGGGTTATCTCATGACGAACGGCGGCCCCAACAACGCCACGCTCTTCTACGTGCTGTTTCTCTACAAGCGCGCCTTTCAGGAGGGGCAGATGGGCTACGCCGCGGCGATGGGCTGGGTGGCCTTCTTGATCCTCATTGCCATCACCTTCGTGATCTTCCGCCTGTCAGCAGCGAGAGTGTACTATGAAGTCCGACGTCGTTAGCGTTCCCGCCCGCCCGATACGCCTTTCCTGGGCGCAGTCGGGGCGACCTGTCGCCTGGTCGCACGTGTTCAGCTACGCTTTTCTCATTGGCGGCTCCTTTTTGATGCTTGTGCCCTTCTTCTGGATGCTGAGCAGTTCGCTCAAGCCGATGAACGCCATCTTCCTCTTCCCGCCGCGCTGGCTACCTAATCCGCCACAATGGAGCAACTACTCCCAGGCGATGACGGTGCTGCCGTTTTACCGCTACTTCATCAACACCTTCCGCATCGAAGTCGGTGTCATTGCCGGCTGGACGATCACCAGCGCCTTACCCGCTTACAGCTTCGCCCGGCTGCGCTGGCCGGGCCGCGACATCGTGTTCTACCTCCTATTGGGTGTCTTAATGCTGCCGGGTTTCGTCGTGCTGGTGCCGACCTTCATCCTCTGGTCGCATCTGCACGGCGTCAATTCCTACTGGCCGCTGATCCTCCCTACCTGGTTCGGCAACCCATTTTTCATCTTCCTCTTGCGCCAGTTTTTCCTGACGATCCCCCTGGAGTTGGAGGACGCGGCGCTCATCGATGGCGCCGGCTTCCTGCGTATCTTCTGGGAGATCATCGTGCCCTTGGTCAAGCCGGCCCTGGCCGTCGTCGTGATTTTCTCCTTTATGCACGTTTGGAACGAGTTCCTGACGCCGCTCATCTACCTCAACAGTCCAGAGAAGTTCACCATCGCCCTTGGCCTGGCCTCCTTCATCAGTTCCTACGGCTCGCGCTGGGACCTCCTGATGGCAGCCTCCACCGTCACGGTGCTGCCGATGGTGCTCGTCTTCTTCCTGTTCCAGCGCGCCTTCGTTGAGGGCATCGCCTTGACGGGGATCAAGGGCTGATGGCGGGCAGTGATGTCAGAATGTTGGTGACGCCATCGGAGCGCCCGGACCCTATAGAGCAAGGAGCAAGGCATGCCTGTTATCCGCCGCGATACACCTGACGAGAGGACCGGCTGGCGAACGACGAAGCCGGACTGGATGAAAGCCAGCGCCTATGGCGTCTTCCGGGTGCCGAAAGGGAACCCTGCCAGGTTCGACCTGCACTATCACGATGCCGACGAGATCTGGTTCATCATGGAAGGCCGCGCCCGCATCCTCACGGAAGGCGTGGAACACGAGGTCAAAGCTGGCGATCTGGTCTGCACCGGCATGGGGGACGAGCACCACATCCTGGAAGTGTATGAAGATCTGGTCGGCTTCTTCCAGGAGGGCGAGTTGGAGGGCGCCAAGCGGCGCGGCCATCTGCACCGCGACACGGACGGCGTGCCGGTACCGCAACGGCGGCCGGTGACGGCAGGGAGGAACGCCTGATGGTCCGGAAGCGTTGCCTCTTGCTCGGCGGCAGCAATATGGGCGGCGGCTGGCTGCGCCGCATCTGGCCCACCTTCGCCGACCGAATGGAGATCGTCGCTCTGGTCGACATCAAGCCCGAGGTCCTCAGCGATGCCGGTGACTTCCTGGGGCTGCCGGCAAACCGGCGCTTCACCGACATGGCCGACGCGTTCGACCAGGTGGAAGCCGATTTCTGCACGATCGCCATCCCGCCCGCCTTTCATAAGCAGGCGGTCATGCATGCCGTGCGCCGCCGCATGCCGATCCTCAGCGAGAAGCCGATCGCCGACACCTGGGAATCGGCCCTGGAGATTTATCGCGCCGTCAAGGGCGCCGGTGTGAAGATGCAGGTGGTGCAGAACTACCGCTACAACGCCCACATGCAGACCTTTCGCCAGGTGCTGCGCGATGGCAATCTCGGACGCATCAACTACATCATGGGACGTTTCGCCCAGGATTACCGCGTCTACAACTCCTGGGGCGCGCCTTTCCGCTTTGAGATCCCCCATGCGCTGCTGGTGGAGGGCGCCGTCCACCACTTCGACATGCTACGCAACCTCAGCGGCGGTGACTGCGCGACCTTGACCGGCTACGAGTGGAACCCGCCCTGGAGCACCTCCAAAGGCGAGTTCGGCAACCTCTACGTCATGGCAATGACTAACGGCGTCCACGCCTGTTATGAAGGCAACGGCACGGCCGCCGGCGCCCAGAACCCCTGGCGCAAAGAGTACTATCGCGCCGAATGCGAATCCGGCGCGGTCACTGTCAGCCGCGACGAGGTCGTGCGCATCCAGCGCTTCACGCGGGGCGGCAGCCTGGAAGAGGAAGTGGTCACGACGCTCAAACCCGACCACGAAGGGCACCCCTGGATCGGCCGGGAGTTCCTGGACTGGCTGGACGGGGGTCCAGAGCCGCCCACCATCCTTGATGACAACCTCAAGACTAACGCAATGCTATTCGCCGCCATTGAAGCGTCACGCAGCGGCACGGTGGTCAATGTGGCGGCGATGGTTGATGCCGCGGTGCAGTCCGTGTCGCCGGCCGCCGCCTCGTCGTAGGCGAAAGCGGCTACCGGGCCGATATGCCATGATAGGGGTCATCGTCGAAAAGGAGCAGCCATGGCAAAGATGGTGGTGGTGATCGCCGCGCTCGACACCAAGGGTGAAGAGGCGAAGTTGATCCGGGACATCCTGACGGCGCAGGGCGTGCAGCCGCTGGTGGTCGATGTCGGCGTGCTGGGTGCCCCGTCGATTCCCAGCGACGTGTCCCGCGCCGAGGTCGCGGCGGCCGGTGGTGGCAACCTCGCTCAGCTTGTCGCCAGCCGCGATAAGGCGCTGGCCATGGAGGTAATGCCGCGTGGCGCCGCCGTGGTGGCGGCGCGGCTTTACCAGGAGGGGCGGCTGGACGGCATCATCGGCCTCGGCGGCTCGGCCGGGACCGCCATTGCCACCAGCGCCATGCGTGCGCTGCCGGTGGGCGTGCCCAAGCTGGTGGTCTCCACAGTGGCGGCCGGCGACACGCGCCCCTACGTCGGCGCCAAAGATGTCACGATGATGTACTCGGTGGTCGACATCGCCGGCATCAACCGCCTTTCGGCGCGCATCCTCAGCAACGCCGCCGCCGGCATGGCCGGCATGGTCAAGGTCGAACCGCCCAAACTGGCCGAGCGACCGCTGTTGGCCGCCAGCATGTTTGGCAACACGACGCCCTGCGTGGATCGCGCCCGCCAGAACCTGGAAGCCGCCGGCTACGAGGTGCTGGTGTTCCACGCCACCGGCGCCGGCGGGCAGACGATGGAGAGCCTGATTGCCGATGGCTACGTCGATGGCGTGCTGGACCTGACCACCACGGAGTGGGCCGACGAACTGGCCGGCGGCGTCTTCAGCGCCGGACCGCAGCGCCTCGATGCCGCCGCTCGCGCCGGCATCCCCCAGGTGATCGCCCCCGGCTGCCTGGACATGGTCAACTTCGGCGCGCCGGACACCGTGCCGGAGCGCTACCGCGGCCGCAAGCTCTACCGCTGGAACGCCAACGTCACCCTCATGCGCACGACGCCGGAGGAGAACGCCCAGTTGGGCAAGATCATCGCCGAGAAAGCCAACGCCGCCACCGCCGCCGTCGCGATCATGCTGCCGCTCGGCGGCGTCAGCCAGCTCGATAGCGCCGGCGGCAACTTCTGGTGGCCGGAGGCCGACCAGGCGCTGTTCGCCGCGCTGAAGGCCAACATCCGCCCAGGCATCCCCGTGATCGAAATGCAGGAGAATATCAATGACCCAGCTTTTGCCGATCGCGCGGCGGGGCTGTTGTTGGAGATGGTGGGTCCCACCCGCCTATAAATGGGCGGGTGGCCCCGGTAATGATCGACGAAAACGGAGGAAGATCTTGCGCTACACCCGCCCCCAGGTCCTGGCCCGCCTGCAAGCCCAACGCGCCCAGGGCAAGGCCATCGTCGGCGCCGGGGCCGGCACCGGTATCTCCGCCAAGTTTGCGGAGGCCGGCGGGGCCGACCTCATCATCATCTACAACTCTGGGCGTTACCGCATGGCCGGGCACGGCTCGCTGGCCGGCATGCTGGCTTTCGGTGACGCCAACCAGATCGTGCAGGACATGGGGGAGCGCGAGGTGCTACCAGTGGTGCGCGACGTGCCGGTGCTGGCCGGCGTGATGGGTACTGACCCTCTACGCCAGATGGACTACTTGCTCCGTCACCTGGACGCCCTGGGGTTCTCCGGCATCAACAACTTTCCTACGGTTGGCTTGATCGACGGACGCTTCCGCATGGAGTTGGAGCGGACCAATATGGGCTTCTACCGCGAGGTGGACATGATCCGTCAGGCGCACGAGTTGGGCTTCTTCACCTGCGTCTACGTCTTCAACCCTGACGAATCGCGGGCCATGGCGGAGGCAGGGGCCGACAGCATCATCGCCCACATGGGTCTCACCGTCGGCGGCTCCATCGGCCTGGAGCAGAGCGATGCCATGGCGCTGGATGCGGCCCCGGCCGCTGTGCAGGCGATTGGCGAAGCGGCCTGGCAGGTCAACCGCGACGCCATGCTCCTCTGCCACGGTGGCCCCATCGCCACGCCGGCCGACGCCCGCTACGTGCTGGCTCGCTGTGACGCCATGGGCTTCGTAGGGGCCAGCTCTATGGAGCGCCTGCCGGTGGAGACCGCCATCACGGATACAGTCCGAGAGTTCAAGGCGGTGCCGGTCGGGCGGCGGGATGAAGGAGCATAGCTGCCGTAGGTGGCGGGTATCAATCGCGATGCTAACCCGCTGTCACCTCGACCAAACACACGCTCTGCGCCGCCAACGTCAATTCAAGGACCAGCCGACCATCGCTCGCGCTGACGGCCGATTCGGCAACCGTTTCCAGGCCGCCCGCCTGCTGGAGCCGTAGCAACTGCTCGTCAGTCGGTTGCTGCGGCGCGCCCATGGCCTGCCAGACGCTGTGCGCGTTGCTGTGCGTTGCGTCAATCAGCGATTGCCGTACCCGGTAGTTGCCGTCCGGCAGACCCGCAATCTCCATCGCGACGGTCGTGGCGGTCGTCACGTCCCAGTCGTCGTGGTGGCTGCAGAGCAGCACCTGAACGGCGTTGTTGCCGTCGATGGCGGCGATGCCGGAGACATCGGGTGGTGTGTCGGCGCTGTCGCCTCCCGGTATGATCAGCGGGTCGCGGGCGGCGTCGCTGTGCAGGGCCAGGCGCAGACCACCCAGCCGCGCTAGCATGCGGAAAACGTTGAGTACCGGTTTGTCGATGCCGTTGCTGCTGAGCGTGCGCAAGCCTTCAAAGTACTCGCGGTTCTCGAACTGGAAGGCCCAGGTCAGCATGCCGTCGACGCGCAGCGGACCGCCCGCGCCGATATCCAGCAGCTTGCAAGTGGCAGAGGCGACATAACTGGCGTAGTATTCCGTGTTGCGGAAAGCCAGGTTGGCGTTGTCGCGCTTACCGAAGGCGGCCATGCCATCCGGGTCGCACTCCGTCAGGACGACCTCTCGTTGCGCCAGCGCGGGAACGCTGCCGGCGATCGCCAGGCCGGCGTCCACGTGGCGCAGCAAGGTGGCGATGGTCGGGGTCTGCTTGATGGCGGCATCGTCGCGGCGGTAGCCGCCGCCTTTGGTGTGGAAGCTGAGGAAGTCCAACCGCGTGCCCTGTTCGCCGGTGACGGCGTTGACACCACTGACGCAGTGCTCCAGGAAGCGGCGCAGGAACTCGCCGGCACGCGGGTTGGCAGGACTGGTCGTGCCGGGTCCACCGACGTGGGCCTGGGGGAGCGCACCGAGCAGGCCGGCAACCGAGTGGTCATACAGGCGGCAATACTCTTCGACGGTTCCCGCCCAGTAGAAGATGTCGGGCTCGTTCCACAGTTCCCAGTACCAGCGCCGCACCTCGCGCAGACCGTAGCGCTCCAGACAGTGGGCGGCCAGCGCGGCGATCAGTTCCTGCCAGCGACCGTAGTCGCGCGGCGGGTAGCGCCAGCCGCCCTCACGCAGGTCGCTGTAGGGCGTCCCTGCTGGGGCCGTGGTCAACGCCTCCGGCATGAAGCCGATCTCCACGAACGGCACACAGCCGGTCTCCAGGTAGGTGTCGAAGATCCTGTCGACAATCGTCCAGTCGTAGACGGCGTTGCCGGCGGCGTCCTCGGTGTAAGCGTTGCTGGAGCCCCACTTCGGCCGGCCCGTGCCGTCGCCGGAGCAAAGCAGGTAATGGGTACGGATGAAGTAGGGGCCGTCGTCCATCCGGCCCAGCTTCTGCAGCAGTTCCCGGCCGTTGGCGGTGTAGGTGTAGTTTGGCTCGTCGTAGCCGGCGTAACGCCAGATGCGGCGCAGCGGCGTTCGCTGCCCGGCGTCAATACGTACGTTCGCGTGCAACGTTGTCGCTGGTGATTCGAGTCGGGTCATTCGTATCCCACAATCTGTCGGTGGTCTTTCCTGAAAGAACCCAATACTACACTGTGGCTTCCACCAGGAGGCTTGCCTGGCGAAGCCCGGCGGTCGGCCGTATCGTTGCCAGCGCTGACTCGACGACGGCGCGGGATGGACCCACGAGGAAAAGATGCTCCTGATTACGGAGGTGCGAAACGGCTCCCACCTTCTCTCCCTGGGGATTGAAGATACCGATCTGCGCCCCGACGTACCGCTTAAAATCAATGCCCACAGAGCTCACATAGCCTCTTTGTTTGAGAACATTCTCGATATCCAGCGTGCCGAGATATCCCTCGTTGTTGAACGATATCAACAGATACTTCGCTCGAATGGATCGTAGAAGATCGAGAAAGGCAGTACCTATCTCTCTCTTCGAGTTATATCTACTCTTATTGACCTTGCAATCAATGCGCTTTCTCGCGATGCCGTACGCATCCGGTTGATCATTCCGAATCAGCGTTTCCCAAACGTGATAATTTGAGAAATACGAGTGCTGGTTGTACGGCGGATCAATGTACACGAGGTCCACATCATCAAGCTCCTGAGATAGATCATTGGCATCCCGACGCAGGGCGCACCCTGGTCCAGGTAGCATCTCCGGTAGGCGCAATTCCAGGTCGTGGTAGGATCGGGGGGCCCAGTCTTTCAAAAAGGCCATCTGGAGGCCGGTTGTGGAGTCCACGCGGTCAGCGGCAAGCAAGAGGCTCGTCAACAAGATGGCGCGCTCCTCCTCATTCCGCGCAACCTCTTCGATGCCCTCTCGAATCGCGTCTATCCGGGCGCCATTTCGGGGCTGGAAGTAGCGCGCCTCTTCGCAGAAAGTACGGGTGAAGTACCCGGCCCTTGGCGGCAATGATTGGAGATGGCGAAGGAGACCGAGCAGGCGTTCCCGGTCTAGCGTCGTTGCGTCTGCTTGAATGTAGGTACGCCCGAGTATTTCACTGTACGAGGCAAGGTCGTTACTGACCACAAACATGCCCTGCGCCTTGAGCGCCTGCCCGACGCGCGTGGTGCCGGCGAACAGGTCGCACACGCGTTGCACTCCGGGGAGACCTTTCACAATGGCGACAATCTGCGGCACGATCACTCGTTTGGAACCGATGTACTTGATCACCCTGCATCCCCATGGGTTCCCATAGCCATTGGGCAACTCTTGCCCGGTCAAGAGATACATGGACGCAGACCCGGCATGCTTCCATGGGCCGCTGTTTCCAACGGTATCATACGCCGAGATGAACTTGACCATGTCGAACACGCGCTCGCGCGCGACATCCAGACGATTGACAAGGAAGTGAGCAGCGCCTTGGCCGACATAGCCCGAGTCACGCGCCTGGAATGGGCCCGCCTGGAAGGGCAGCGCCCGCGCTACGCCGGTAGCAATGCTCGCCTCGGAGACCATGGCCTGACCGTGCGACCGCCGGTCCTGCGCGTCACGTTGGACGACGGTTCCAGTGGTTTCGGCCCCTCCAATGTCAGCCGGGAGCAGGCTGCAGACCTGCTGGGCCAACCAATGGATGTGCTTTTCGTTCCCGAAATTGGCGCGACGGGGCCCGGCCTGCTTGCCGACTTTGCTCTATGGGACCTGGCGGCGAAGCGTGCTGGCCTGCCGGTGTATGCGTTGGCGGCGCGGGGAACCAGCGCCAGGGTTGACGCTCCGTTTCGCGTCCCTTGCTACGATACGTCGCTCTACTTCGATGATCTGCACCTATCCTCCAAGGAAGAGGCCGCTGCCCTCATCGCCGCTGAAGCGCGTTCCGGCTACGAGCGCGGTCACCGCGCCTTTAAGATCAAGGTCGGTCGCGGCGCTCGCCACCTGCCGTTGGAGGAAGGCACGCAGCGCGACATTGCCGTCATCCGGGCAGTGCGCGAAGCGGTCGGGCCGAAGCCACCACTGCTAATCGACGCCAACAACGGCTACAACCTCAACCTGACGAAGCGCGTGCTGGCCGAGACCGCCGCTTGCCGTCTCTACTGGCTGGAGGAGCCCTTCCACGAAGATGGCGTCCTCTATCGCGCCCTCAAAGAGTGGCTGGCGAAGGAAGGGCTGTCCATCCTCATCGCCGATGGCGAAGGGCAAGCGTCCCCTTCCCTGCTGGCCTGGGCCAAGGACGGGCTGATCGACGCCGTACAGTACGACATTCTCGGTTACGGCTTCACGCGCTGGCTGGCCACGGGTCGCCAACTGGACGAGATCGGCGTGTGGTCGGCGCCCCACCACTACGGCGGCCACGTCGGCAACTACACCAGTGGCCATCTCGCTGGCGTACTCCACCATTTTGCCATGGTCGAATGGGATGAAGCCACGACCCCCGGCCTGGACGCGTCTGGCTACACACTCCAGGATGGGCGGGTGGCCTTACCGAATACGCCTGGTTTCGGCCTGCATCTCGATGAAGCCATCTTCCGGCAGATCGTCACTACCAGCGGCTGGGAACTGTCGGAGCAGTAAAAAGTCAAATAGCGGCGCTGGTTGACGCTGGTTCGTGGGCGACGTATGCTGCCGATATGATTGAGCGAGACGATATCTATCGTGACAAGGCCGAAGAGAGCCTGGCAGGAGCGGTGAGCGCTCCAGCGCGCCCGGTCGTTCCTACATAGCGTGGAGACCATAGGGGGCGAAACCGCATGAGCGACGAGTATGAACGCAGCCTCGATCCCCGCCGACAGCAGGCCGTGACCGAGCTACGGGGGATGATCGCGCGGCGGTATCCGACCGCCGCGTTTGACATAGGGCCGGGAGAGGAGGATCCGCAGGTGACCCATCTCACCACCTCGGTCGATCTGGACGATCCCGACGAGGTGGCGGATCTGGTTATGGAACGGATGCTGGCCTTGCAACTGGATGAGGGGATTCCCGTCTACGTCATCCCCATCCGGACACCCGAGCGGGTCGCCAGGCTGCGGCGCGAACAAGGGCGCCTGAACATATCGGGAGTACCGGTATTCTCCCGCCGTCCGGCGTAGGGCCACGGCCGCCCTTCCAAGTGCGGACGTAGAGGGTCCTGCCCGTGATAATAGGGTGACCCGGTGCCGTCGCCCCCAACGACGTCCGACGCATTCCCCGCTTATCTGCTAGCATCGCCCCAACGACGATAGAAAAGGGGCAAATCACCGATGCGCATCACCGATGTCAAAGTCACTGCCTATCCGTTGGGCAAGCTGGAGCGGCCGTACCGCAACTCCATCCTCACCACCACCAACAAGGGCCTGACCTTTGTGGAGGTGTTGACCGATGAGGGGGTGACGGGCGTCTGCTTCGGCGGTAATCGTGGCACTATCGAAGGGTCGATCAAGGCCCGGCTGGTGGGAGAAGACCCGCTGGATGCTGCCCGGCTCTGGCAGCGCATGTTCACCGGCTGGCGCAAGCCGGTCGCCAAAGGGGACGCCATCTCCGCTATCGGCTGCGTCGACAACGCGCTGTGGGACCTGCGCGGCAAGATCCTGGGGCTGCCTGTCTACCGGCTGCTCGGCGGCTACCGCAACCGCGTGCCCGCCTACGCAGCCGGGGGCTACTATGAGGATGGCAAGGGGCCGGCCGAACTGGCGGCGGAACTCATGCGCTTCGTGGACGCCGGCTACCGCGCCGTGAAGATGAAGGTGGGCGGCGCTCCATTCCACGAGGACGTGGCGCGGGTACGGGCCGCCCGCGAGGCGCTCGGCCCCGATATCCAACTCATGGTCGACGCCAACAACGCCTGGAACGCCGCCGAAGCCATCCGCTTCGGTCGCGCGGTGGAGCGCTACGACCTGACATGGTTCGAAGAACCCTGCTGGCCGGACGACCTGGAAGGGGCTGCCGCAGTTTGCCGAGCGCTCGATACGCCGGTGGCCAGCGGCGAGATCGAGTACACGCGCTGGGGCTGCCGCGACCTGATCGAACACCAGGCGGCCGACATCGTGCAGGCCGACCCCCAGACCACCGGCGGGCTTACCGAGTGGGTGCGCATCGCTGCCCTGGCCTCCGCCCACCACCTGCCGATGGCGCCGCACGGCAACCACTACATCGGCGCCCACGCTGTCGCCGCCGTCGACAACGGCATGATCGTGGAGAGCTATGCCGGTCTCCACCCCTGGCAAGACGACTTCCTGGCGCCAATGCGTCTGGAAGCGGGCGAACTGGTGCTCCCCGACACCCCAGGTCTCGGCATCGGCGTGGATCGGGCCGCGCTGGAGCGGGCGGTGGTGCGGTAGGGGCGGCCTGGCGACTGAAGTCGCGGCTACCATTGCGAAGCGGGTGCCCTTTGGGCGCTTCGCGGACTGGGTTAGCCCGCGAAGGCGGGCTTGGCCCGGTGTTAGCCCGCGACTTCAGTCGCCGGGCACTCGGGCAGGTTTCCCCTTCGCAGTTTCGACCGGCGATAATGCAGGAAAGGAGGCGATATGGCAGCAATCGCGACCGAACGCCGGCGCTACACAGTGGCCGATTTCCTGGCGCTGGCAGACGAACTTGAGTTTGCCGGCAGTCAGGAGTGGTTCGAGATTATTGAGGGGGAACTGGTGTCGCACGCCTCGCCGGAAGATCCACACATGTGGGCGGCGGTTGTCTGTCTCGGCTATCTGATTGACGCGCAGCGCGCGGGCTATGGCCGGGCGGGCACCGACCGCATGGTTGTACTGGATTATCGCGGGCCAGACATCCCCGTGGAACATGCTTATAAACCCGACGCCTTCTTTGTTGTACGGGGACATGAAACCATTTTGCAGCACCCAGATGTGCCTTCCGTCGTCGGCGCCCCCGATATCGTGGTTGAGGTGCTTTCTCCGACCACTGCACGTTTTGATCGCCCGCCACGGGGCAAGAAGTTCCAGGCTTACGAGAGCGCGGGTGTACGGCACTACTGGTTGGTCGACACGAGCGGCCGGACGATCACGACCTACGAACTGCGGGAGGGCCAGTTGCTGGCGACGGCCGTGTTGCGCAGCGGCGACACGCTGCGCTGCCCCCTGTTCCCGGACCTCGGCCTCCCGGTAGCTGAGCCATTTGGCCCTGTCTAGCGTTCAGCCGGCAACGTCGATGAGCAGCGTCGGGTCTAACGGATAGGCGCCTATACGCTCGCCGTAGATGGAGAGCCCGCGAGCGAGGCCCCCTGTGGCTGGCACTGTCATCTGCAGTTGGACGGCGCCGGTTCGCTGCGCGGCCTCGACGATCTCAGCAACCGCTTCCGTTGGTACGGTAACTTCCACCAACTCGCCGTAAGAACTGTCGTCGGTGGTCTGCTGTTGGAAGCTGAGGATGCCCCGCGCGTCATTGGCGTCGTCGGCCAGGCGTTGTTGCGCAACTGCAAGGCCATTCAGGTGCAGCACGACATCGCCCGGCATGCGGCGTCCCGGCTCCGTCTGTGGGTAGCCGGCCGCCTTGCCACCCCAACTGGTGTTACGGCCGGCGGCAGCGTGCGTCCCTAACTCCAGCTTCAGGCGCAAGCCGCGGACCGTCGCTGTCGCAAGCTCAGTTGGCCAGGGGAAGGCGAAAGTGATGCTGCCGCTGCCACCGACGCCCACCTTGCCGCCGCCGGCGAGTGGACGCACCACCGGCCAGGTGCTGGCCTGATAGGCGCCCGGCGCCACGCGCAGCGCCCACCCGCTGGGCAGGCGCTCCTGCCGTGGAGCCGGCGCCGCCCAGACTTCAATGTTGACGTAATTGCGGGCAACCACCGCGCCGGCAATGGTGACCAGTTGGAGCACGACCGTCACCAGGCCCTGCTCAGTGGGCAAGGTGGCAGCGATCAGGCCGGCGTTGGTCACGGCGTAGCGGCGCGGTTGCAGCGCAATCGTGCCGTCGCGGTAGACGTAACGCTCACCCAGGCGATCAACAACCTCCATGCGCCAGCGCAACGTGCAATCACTGAGGTCGCGCTGCGACCAGTGGCTGACGAAGGCCGGCGCGCTGAAGGCAGCCCCGGGCGCCAGCGTCTGGCACGGGGGACAGTCCAGCCCGATGACATCGGGGCCCAGCAGGTCAGCCGTGGTCATGTCAGGTACGAAGGCGTCGTAGCCGAACCCCTTGGCGCTGCGGTCGTACTCCACCAGCCCGTTGTGTTCCCATTCCACGTCGGTCAACTCGGTGTAGACGTAGCCGCAGATCTTGTCGTGGCGGCGCAGGTCGGTGGTGAGGTACTTCAGTGATTGGCTGATGTCGCGGTCGCCGCCACCGGCGCCGAGTCCGGCGTATTCGCTGTTCAGCAGCGGCTCACGATGCTGGCGGTACCGTTGCGCCTCGGGATGCTCCGAGAGGCTGGAAACGTAGTTGAAGGTCGCACCGGGCTGCGTGCGTTCCACCACTGCCTGCACGTGCCGGCGCGCTGCGCCCCAATCGCCGATATAGAAGTGCCAGGAGTTGAGGTCGGTGACCACGTGGTCGTAGTTACAGGGCGAGTTGTCTTCCACCAGCCGCGTCGGGTCCAGCGCTTTTGTCCTGGCCACCTGCTCGGCAAGCCATTGCCAGCTCGCCGGGCGGCGGTGATCGGTCAGCCCCCAGGTCTCGTTGAACAGCACCCAGCAGAAAATCGACGGGTGGTTGCCGTCACGGGCCAGCGTGTCGCGCAGGCAGTCCTCCCAGGCTTGCTGGGCGGCGGGTGTGGAAATGGCCGGGTTGGGGATGTCCTGCATGATGAGCAGCCCCAGGCGGTCGGCCCAGTAGTAGTAACGCGGGTCGTTGATCTTGATGTGGCAGCGCAGCCCGTTCAGACCGGCGTCTTTGGCGATCTGGAGGTCCGCCCGGATGGCATCATCGTCGGGGTAGCTGTAGATGCCTTCCGGGTGGAAAGCCTGATCGAGGGCCAGGCGCAGGTACACCGGTTCGCCGTTGAGCAGCACGTACTCGTAGGGCCGCCCTTCCCAAGCGCCGGTCGAAATATCGCGCAGGCCGGTGTACGTCTGCACGACGTCGGCCTGACCGTCTGCCTTGCGCAACGTCACGGTGATCGGGTAGAGGTGCGGGTCCTCCGGCGACCATGCGTGGGGCTGGGCGATCGGGATGGTCAGCCGAACGTGTTGCTCACCCGCGGTGAGCGCCAGCATTTGCTCCTGGCTGTCGAACTGCCCAGCGGGTGAGGACACCATCAGCACGTAGTCACCATCGTGTCGGCACACCAGCGCGATTTGGGCGTCAATGAGGGCCTCCGCCAGGTGCGGCTTGAGCGCCACTGCCGCGATGTGGTCGGCGGGACGGCCTTCCAGCCAGACCGGCTGCCAGATGCCGCTGCTATGGGTGTACCACTGCACCACCTGTTTGCCGAGCAGCGTTGCGCCGTCGCAGTCGTCGCGCACGCGCAGCGTGATAATGACCGGCGCGTTGCCGACCAGAAAGGGCGCCAGATCAACCGAAAAGGGCGTATAGCCGCCGCGGTGTTCACCGGCGAGCCGGCCATTGACCCAGATGCGTGCCTCCCAGTCCACAGCACCGAAGTGCAGCACCGGTTGTAAGCCGCGCGCTGTCCAGTCATCCGGGATGACGACGGACCGCCGATACCAGGCCACGCCCTGGTAAGACGGTTCAGTGATGCCTGACGCTGTGCTTTCCCAGGGAAATGGCACAATAATTTGCCGGCCAAAAGGGGTCTGGCCCGGACCGCCGCGCCTAATGGGGCCGGCAGCAGCCCACCAGCGTCGTTGCTCACCCTGGTTCTGCGGATCGAAGCAGAATTCCCAGAGACCATTGAGCGTTTGCCACTCGGCCCGGCTAAAGATTGGGTTGGGGTGTTCTGCCCGAGGGGGGTTATCGTTGGTGGTCATGGCGTCACTCTCTGCTAGGCGTCTTTGAGCGGGGTTGATTCTAGCAGAGCAGGAGGGGCGCCCGGCGACTGAAGTCGCGGGCTACCCACGAGCGAAGCCGCCCTTCGGCGGCTGGACCAGTCCGCGCAGGCGGACTTGGCAAGGTTAGCCCGCGACTTCAGTCGCCGGGCGCCCTTACTACCAGCGCTCGGGGGGCGCGTCCACTGGCGTACAGACGGCGGCGGCAACGGTCAGCAAGAGCGGCCGCTGGCCGAGCAGCAGGGTAACGATGGTCACATTGTCACCGATGCGCTCGATGACGCGACCCCTCGCCCCTTGCGCCGGACCGTGGGCGACATCCACCCAGGCGCCTTTGACGGGGCCGGTTGGTTGCAGTTGCCTGTCACCTTCTCGCCTTGGGGCGTAGCTCTTGCTGCGGTGTCCAGAGTGCGGCAGCGTGTAGTGGGAAGCATTGTCGGTCATTGACTACTCCTTGGTAGTGGGCGTGCGAAAGCCAAGGAGGCAGCGACGATGGGCGCGATGGGAATATCGATCCCCGAGGCGATCCGCCTCGGGCACAAGCCTGGCGTTGCCTCTCTCCGCTGCCTACGAGGTGAGCTGACGGGTTCGGGCAGAAAGAGTTGCCCTACCGGCGGTAGCCGGATTCACCCCAAATTTTGGTTCCCCCGTTCCGCCGTCGTCGGCGGATTCGGCCTGAATATTCGCTTGTTTCATGACCGTACCAGCCCGCTGTGGCGCTGTCAATTGCATTGCATCGCCGGTCGCTTCTTGTCAATGTACTTCGGGTGCCGTATAGTCTTGGCAGTGTATATTTTGGGAGGTTGATTACGTGCAGGAGTTACCAACGGGACTGCGCGATGCGGCGCTGGAGTCCCTGTTGCTGCGGGTGACCAAGAGTTGTTGGTCCACGGTGTTTTCCTCGGCGTTGCGGCGCAGCCTGCCGGGTCACGTGACGCCGCAACAACTGTTCGTGCTGGCCCAGCTTGATCACGGCGCCTGTCAGCCCAGCGTGTTGGCGCGGGAACATCACGTGGGTATGTCGGCGATGACAGGTCTGGTGGACGGGCTGGTGGCCCGCGGCCTGGTGGACCGTTTGCAGGACTCGCACGACCGGCGGGCGGTCCAACTGGCGATTACCGACGATGGGCGTGCCATCTGGGGCGAAGCACAGGCGGCAGTCATGGAGTCGACACGCCTGGTTCTGACGCCGCTCTCTGCGGCGGAACGTGAGCGCCTGATGCTGGCACTGAGCGATCTGGATCGCGTCCTGGAGACGGCGAACGACGGGGGCAGTCCGGCCGTGGAGCGGGCGTCGACGCCGGAAGAGCGCGTTGCCGCCGACCTGAAGTCGGCAGCCCTGGGATCACGGGTGAACGAGAGCCGCCGGTAGTAGCCGGCCAAGGAGGAAACACATGGCAGCAGCGATGCCAACGGCGCAGTCTTTTGGTGAGTTGCCGGCGCGGGCGCGCCGGTTTGTTCTGGCCGGGTTGATGCTGGGCTTGTTGCTCGGCGCGCTCGACCAGACTATTGTCGGCACGGCGATGCCGCGCATTATCTCCGTGCTGGGCGGTCTCGACCGCTACGCCTGGGTGGTCACCGCCTACCTGGTCACCAGCACGATCAGCGTGCCGATCGTCGGTAAGCTGGGTGACCAGTTTGGGCGCAAATGGTTCTACGTCGTCGGCATCGTCATCTTCTTGATTGGCTCGGCCCTAGCCGGCGCCTCCGGTGAGTGGGGCAAGTTGCCGGTGATCGGCGACGGCATGAACCAGCTCGTGGTCTTCCGTGCCCTTCAAGGCATCGGCGCCGGCATCATGCAAGGCAACTCCTTCGCCATCATCGGCGACCTCTTTCCGCCAGCCCAACGCGGCAAGCTGCAAGGGCTGTTTGGCGCGGTGTTTGGTATCGCCAGCGTGATTGGCCCCACCGTCGGCGGCTACATCACCGACAACCTGGATTGGCGCTGGGTCTTCTACGTCAACCTCCCCATCGGGGCGATCGCGCTGGCCGTTCTGATCACCACCATGCCGGTGATCCGGGCCAGCAACATCGTCCAGAAGATCGACTACCTGGGCGCGGCAACCCTGACGGCCTGCCTGGTACCCTTACTGCTCGCCTTCACCTGGGCCGGTGGGCAGTACGCCTGGGGCAGCCCGCAGGTGCTGACGGCCTTCGGCCTCGCCCTGGCGATGGCTGTGCTGTTCGTCTTCATCGAGTCACGAGCGGCCGCGCCGATCCTGCCGCTCGACCTCTTCACCAACCGCATTTTCACTGTCTCCTGCCTTGTAGTGTTTGCTACCGGCTTCGGTATGTTCGGTACCATCCTCTTCATACCCCTCTTCATTCAGGGCGTCATCGGTACCACCGCCACCCAGAGTGGGCAGATCCTGACGCCGATGATGGTTGGCTTGATCGTCTCCAGCATCGTTGGCGGCCAGATCATCTCCCGCACGGGGCGGTATCGCATCCCGGCCATCACCGGGCTGGTCGTGATGGCCTTTGGCATCTTCCTGCTCGCTCAGCAGGACATCCACACCACCAGCGCGCTGGCCGTGCGCAACATGATCGTGGTGGGCCTGGGTCTGGGTGTGACGATGCCGGTCTTCACCATCGCCGTCCAGAACTCGGCGCCCTTCAGCCGGCTGGGTGTGGTGACCTCCGGGGTCCAGTTCTTCCGCAGCATCGGTGGTACGGTCGGGGCCGCTGTGATGGGCAGCTTCCTCAACTCCCGCCTGAGCAGCGCGCTGACGGCCAATGTCTCACCGCAACTGCGGCAGACGTTGGCGCAGGGACCGACGCACGGCCAGATCAACGCTCAGGCGCTGATCAACCCGGCCACGACCCAGGCTATGCAAGCAGCCTTCGCCAAGATCCCCGGCGGCGCCCAACTCTTTGCCCAGTTCATCACTGCCCTGAAGCTCTCCCTCTCCAGCGCGATTCAGCAGGTCTTTACGATTGGCTTCGTAGTCGTGGCCGTGGCGGCAGTGATCTGCTTCTTCCTGCCGGAGATTCCCTTGCGGCGGACCCACGAGCCTGTCGCTGCGGATGTTGCCCCGGCGTCAGTCACAGGGGCGCGGCCTGCTCACGCCACCGGCCTTCCCACGCCAGTGCTGCGCTTTGCCATGACGACGACTGCCGACCTGCAGCGCGACGTTCTGCCGATGGCGAAGACCATCCTGACCGAGATGGCCGAACACCGCCATACCAATGGCAAGGTGACGGCGAGCCAGGCGGCGGACACAGCGCCCGTCGCCGCCGAGCCGGTGGAGGCGCGCTAACTAGAAGACGATCAAACCTCGCGCCACTTCACCCGCCGCTAGCGCTCGGAAGGCCTCGTTGGCCTCGTCCATACCGTAGCGGCGGGTGATGAGTTGGTCGATCTTGAGCTTGCCGCTCAGATAGAGTTCCACCATGCGCGGGAAGTCGGCTTTGACGGAGGCCGAGCCGTAGCAGGAGCCTACCAGGCGCTTTTCTCGTGCGGCGATGCCGTGGGCATCGAGCGCCAGCGTGGAGCCGGTGGGCGGGATGCCGATGACGACGCAGGTGCCGCCCGGCGCCAGCGCATCGTAGGCCTGGCGCATCACGCCGGCGTCGCCCACGGCCACGATCGTGTAGTCCGCGCCGCCATCGGTCAGCCGCTGAATGGCCGCCACCGGGTCCTCCTGGCGCGCGTTGATCGTGTGCGTCGCGCCGAAGTCGCGAGCGTAGGCCAGTTTGGCGTCGTTGGTATCCACGGCGATCAGCGGCGTCGCGCTGACCAGTTCGCCGCCCTGGATGGCATTGAGGCCGATGCCGCCGGCGCCGAACACCGCCAGGCTGGCGCCGGCCGGCACCTTTGCCGTGTTGAGCACGGCGCCGGCTCCCGTCATGACCGAACAGCCGATGAGCGCCGCCTTGTCCAGGGGCATGTCCTTGCGGATCGGCACGGCGCACGATTCGGGAACCACGCTGTGGGGCGCGAACGAGGCGACGTAGCCGTAGTGGTAGACGGGCTGGTCGCGCCAGTGCATGCGCGTGGTCCCGTCGAACAGGTGGTACGGCTTGGGGCGCCGCGAACAGATCTGGGGCCGGCCGGTCGCGCAGTAGCGGCACTGGCCACAGGAGGGAGCCCAGGAGAGGATCACATGGTCACCCACGGCGACGGAATGTACGCCCGGGCCAATGGCCTCCACGACACCGGCGCCTTCGTCCCCCAGCACCATCGGCGTTGGGACATCCGCCCAGGAGCCGTCGGCGGCGTGCAGACAGCTATGGCAGACGCCGCTCGCCGCCATGCGCACGAGAACCTCGCCTTCGCGCGGCGCGTCAAGTTCGATCTCCTCCATCCCCATAGGTTGGCCCTGGCGATACAGCAACGGTGCGCGCATGCGTCATTCTCCTCAGTACTCGTTTCTAACAGACGGCAAGAGGATACAGCAGCGCGGTTGGGGTTTCAAGTCGCTGGCAGGGGAGGGTGTGACGCAGCGTTTTGCACAGCAAGCGAGCATTGGGCGCGCCGCGAGATTCAGGGCCGCGATTGCGATCGGCGGCCAAGTGACGGTGGCGACTGCGGTCGCGTTCTGAACCGTCGACTGTAGACCCAAGCGACCGCAGTCGCCCCTCGTCGCTTGGCCGCCGATCGCAATCGCGGCCCTGTAAATTGTACATGCGCTATTAGTCGGCCACATACTCGAATGCCCCGCACTTGGTTACCAATCCACGTCGCTACACCTCCGGTGGCCGGCGCTGCTGCCAGGGGGCCATCGCTTCGTACGCTGCCGCCGCGGCCAGCACCTTGGCGTCGGCAAAGCGGCGGCCGACGATCTGCAGTCCCACCGGCAGACCCTCCTCGGTCCAGCCGCAGGGCACGCTGATCGCCGGTTGGCCGGTCAGGTTGAATGGGTAGGTGAAGGGCGTCCATGAGAGGCGGTCCTGCTGCTGCCCGGCCACCTGCTCCGGCCAGTCCAGACCCACCGGGAAGGCCGTCAACGGCATAGTTGGCGTGAGCAACAGGTCGAATCGCTCGAAGAAGCGTCCCATGCCGTCAACGTAGGCGGCGCGCTCGCTGAGCGCCCGGCCCATGTCGAACAGGGGGCGGCCCTGCATGTCCTCGACGATGCGCAGCAAGCCGGGGTCCACGCGCGCCCGCCGCTCCGGCGGCTGCGCGGCGATGCGGGCGCCGATGCCGCCGTAGAACAGCGTGGACAGCGCCTCCACGGGGTCAGTGACGTCCGGAGATGCCTCTTCTACGATGCAGCCGACTTCGGTGAAACGGAGAGCAGCCTGCTCGGCTAATCGGCGCACCGGCTCTTCGATTGCTGCCCCGCCGAGCGTGGGACACCAGGCTACGCGCAGCCCCTCTATTGGCCGCTCACAGGCCAGTTGATACGAGACATTGTCATACGGGAGCGAGTGGAGGTCGCGGTCGTCGGGACCGGCTATCGCATCCAGCATGAACGCTGCGTCGCGCACGGTACGGGTGATCGGCCCAACGTGCGCGACCAACTCGGCGGCGCTGGCCGGATAGTAGGGGACGCGGCCAAAGGACGGCTTGAACCCGACCACGCCGCAGAAACTGGCGGGGATGCGAATGGATCCGGCGCCGTCGGTGCCGGTGGCAAAGGGTGTCATCCCCGCCGCCACGGCCGCGGCGGAGCCGCCGCTGGAGCCACCCGGCGTGCGGTCCAGTTGCCAGGGGTTGCGGCTGATGCCGAAGAGCGGGCTATCGGTGACGCCTTTCCAACCCAACTCCGGCGTCGTCGTCTTGCCGAGCACGATCGCGCCAGCGTACTTCAGTCGCTCGACGATTGGCGCGTCCTCGCTCGGCACGTAGTCTTCGTGGAGGTACGAGCCAAGTGTGGTGCGCACGCCCCTGGTGTAGGTCACGTCCTTGATGGCGACAGGTACGCCGAAGAGCGCTCTTATGCCTCCGCGTTGGGTGAGCGCCTCTTCCATCGCCCGAGCCGTGCGCCGCGCCGTTTCCAGAGTGAGGGTGCAGTAGGCGTTGCAGATCGGGTTGAGTCGCTCAATGCGGTCGGCGAAGGCGTCGATCACCTCGACCGGCGAAACCCGGCGTCTGTGGATGAGCTCGGCCAGCTCGAACGCGGAGGTAAAGCACAGGTCGGTTGCATTCATAAAGCAAGCTCCTCTTCATTGTTGTTGCCGGGCACAGTGTACGTTGAATGGTGTATCCGGCGATGGAGGCGCAGTTCGGGAATGGACGGGCTGGCGACTTTAGTCGCCAGCCGATCACTCACCAAGCAAGCAACGCGTGCCGGAAGCGGCTTACTCATGCCCTGCTATACTTCCCCGCGTTGCGCTGAGCGAACACGATGGGAGAGCCACAACACATGCGAATTACCGACCTCAAGTGCGCCTTGATCGGGAGAAGTCCTGTCGTTCGGGTGGTGACGGACGAGGGTATCAGCGGCTATGGTCAGGCGGAAGAGAGCAAGCCCTACCTGAAGCCTCAGGTGCTCTTCTACAAACCGTACCTGTTGGGGGAAGACCCTACCAACGTGGAACGGGTGATGCTCAAGATTCGCCGCCTGGGCAGCTTCAAGCCCTGGGGCAGCGCCGTCAGCGCCATCGAGATGGCCCTCTGGGACATTGCCGGCAAGGCAGCCGGCCTGCCGGTGTACCGGCTGCTGGGCGGCAAGGTGCGCGACAAAGTTCGCGTCTACAACGGCGGCATTCGCTTCCCGATGAGCGGGCACTCACCCCAGCATTATGCCGAGAACATGGCGCGGATGAAAGAAGCCAAAGAAGGCTTCACGATCATCAAGCAGGGTGTCGGCTTCCATAGTCAGATGCCGCGCGATGTTCCCAACTTCTTCCTCAACGAGCCGGAAGGCGGCAGCCATGCCCTGAATCGCGGCCTGCTGACGGAACAGGGTCTGAAGCACGTCATCGCCTGCGTCGAGGCCATGAAGGCGGCGCTCGGTGACGAGGTCGGCCTGGCGCTGGACTGCGGCCCCGGCTGGATGGTGCCGGATGCCATCCGCCTAGCCCGGGCCTTGGAACCGTTGCACCTCATGTGGCTGGAGGACTTGATCACCGGCGACTACGTTCCCTATGTGTCGCCAGAACTCTACCGCGAGGTGACGCTGAAGACGTCGACCCCTATCCACACCGGCGAGCAAATCTATCTGCGGCAGAACTTCCAGGCGCTGATCGAGCAGCATGCCGTGAGCGTCATCGGCCCGGACCCTTGCGATGTTGGGGGCATCGCCGAGTTGAAGTGGGTGGCGGAGTACGCCGACCTGCACGGCATCCTGATGGCGCCGCACGGCGTCATCGACGGCGTCTTCGGCCTGGCCGCACTGGTGCAGGTGTCGGCAACCCTGCCCCAGAACTACATCGCCTTCGAATATCCCGTCGCCCATCCGGACTGGTGGTACGACATCGTCGATGGCCTGCCGGACCCCATCGTTAGGGATGGCTTTATCGAGGTATGGGACCGCCCCGGCTTGGGTGTCACCTTCAACGAAGCCGCTGCGAAGCGGCGCCTGGCCGAAGAGGACCGGGAATTCTTCGCCTGAGCACCTGGGACACCGGGCAGAGGGAACGCCTCAGCGCGTCTGTGGTCGGGGTATCCATTTGAAGAGGGAGTCAGGAGCGTCCGAGCGCCAGCTGTACCTCGGCATCGTGGTAACCGGTGAGCCGGCCCGTCCGCTCCAATACCTCTTGTAGCATGCCCCACTTAAAGTACCGCGAACGGTGCGCGTCAAGTGTTCCAATCCAGTCGATAAGCATGGCGGCGCGGCAGTCATTCTGGACTTTCGATAACCTGCTCGTTCTCCGTGATCATCCGGTCGATCTCTTCCTGGTACGTGTGGTAGTAGTCGAGCGCTGTTTGTATGGCAGACGTACTGAGCCGCGGGTAAGCGTAAGGAATCATCCGGGCTTCACAACGTTGCTACGCCTGCGCGAGTATCGCGGGTATATTGAGATCGCGCCGCAACGCTAGCACCTTGATATCGAACGTCTGGATTCGGAGGCGGCGCTGCCGGGACGCATACGGGAGGGTACAGATGCAGCGCGATGAGGCGCTTACTCTTCTCAGGAATCATCGCGAGGAACTGCGCCGGTTCGGCGTCAAGTCGCTGGGCATATTTGGTTCCGTTGCGCGTGATGATGCCGGACCGGACAGCGATGTTGATCTGCTCGTGGAGTTTGCCATCCCAGCAGGCCTTTTCGAGTTGATTCGCTTACAATGGTATCTGGAGAGTCTGTTTGGTCGAAAGCTGGATCTGGCTACCCCTAACGGATTGAGGGATCAGTTCCGTGGACGTATTCTGAAAGATACGGTGTATGCCGCCTAGGGAATGGAAGCTTCGCGTCGAGGATATCCTTGACGCCATTGCCAAGGTACGTCGATACACGGAAAACATGACAATCGACGCGTTGATGGCGGACGAGAAGACCGCCGATGCGGTGATGCGAAACATCACCATCATTGGCGAGGCGTCCAACCATGTGCCCGCCGTGGCGCGGCAGTCCGGCGACGGTCTCTTGCGGGTGTACCCAGCGAAGCCGCCCTATCCTGACCGCGCAACCCTTGATCAGATTGCCCTGCGCATCCGGGCCGGGTTCACTGCAGAGTAGCAGGGTAGCGAAGGACGCTCAGGCTGCCCTGCACCTCAAGCGCCTCTAGCCCACCCGGCTCGGCTCCTTCGCCGGCGTCGGCGCGTCCCACTCCGTGCCGGTGCCGGTGAAGCCCTTGTAGGCGGATCGCAGTTCGGCGTGCTCCGGCATGTTGAGCACGTCCTGGAAGGTTTCTACGGCTTGCTCGTAGGTGCGGGTCTGGTGGCCGGTGAGGCTGTTCCAGAAGAGCATGCTGACGTCGCGGGACCGGTAGGCCTCGACGTTGCACTCCATCTCCAGCCAGCGCGGCAGCACCTGCTCCAGCATGATCTTGCGCGGCAGCGGCGTCGGCTTGAGCTGGTGGACGCCGCTGGCGTCGATGATGGCCTGGCTCTCCACGACGACGTCGTCGGGGATGCCGGCGATCGTGCCCCGGTTCGGCACGTTCACCTGGAAGCGGCCTTCGACGTTGTTGGTAAGGGCGTCGATGATCGGGATCTGCTGCTCACGTGTCTTCGTCTTGCCCAGGTACTCGGAGACGCTGGCCTTCGGGTCGGCCGCCACCTCCGAAATCTGACGCATCTTCTTCTCCTGGTCGGCCACGTACCGGGGGCGGGCAATCTCCGTGTCGGGTCCGCCGAAGGGTTCGCCGAACCAGCGCTTCTTGGTAACAAGGTCGGCGTGATACCACCAGTTGGTGGCCGCGTGGCGCGGGGTGTCGCCAATCGGCATCTTGCCGTACAGCTTGTACTGGTGAATGCTGCCGCGCGACATCTGGATGTCGTGGGTGCGCTCGGCGATGTGGTCACGCCAGTAGGCCTCGCCCTTCGTGGCGATCCAATCGTCCAGCAGCGGATAGGCATCCTTACCCTCGTACAGGAAGTGGTTCAGCCAGATGCAGTGGTTCAGGCCGGGGGCCTCCCAGGTGACACGGCTGGGGTGCAGCCCGAGCACGCGGCAGATTTCCAGGTAGCCGTAGTGTCCGTGGCAGAGGCCGATGACCTTCACGCTGGTCTCGCGCGTCATCAAGGTGCAGCCGTCGAAAACCGGATTGCCGGACTGGATCAGCCAGGCGTCCGGGCAGATGTTCTCGATGTCGTGCGCGACGGCCATCATCAGCTCAAAGTCGTAGAAACTGCCGATGCTAACGCCGCCATAGTGGTAGCCATGGCTGGCCGTCAGGTCGCGCAGGCGGCGGGCGTGATGGTGCCCCAACGGGAAGGCGGTGTTGATGACGAAGTCGGCATTCTGCATCGACGCCTGGCGGTCGTCCGTCTTCTCGAAGCGGACGTTAGCCCCCAGTTCCTCGCTGTAGCGACGGGCGACCGAGTAGACGGTGTCCAAGCGCTCCGGGTTGATGTCCATGAAGGACACCTCGCTGCCGTGCAGGTTGGGCGTGAGGCAAACATCCTTGACGATACCCAGCGAGAAGACGGCGCTACCGGCGCCGATGACGCTGATCTTGACGGGACGGGGCATGATGGGGTTCCTTTCTGAAGGCCACTATGGCTCAAACGGCGTTCCCCCTCTCCGTCCAGGAGAGGGGGCAGGGGGTGAGGTCTTCCAAGTCCGACACGCTGCTCATACTATCATTCTGCTCAGGATGCGGCGAGAACGGTATCCGGAATCCAGGGCGGTAGGGCCGCGCGCTGTTCGCTCAAATGGGCGGCGTAGAGGAAGCGATAGACATCGCTGACGTAGAACTGGGGGAAGGCCTTGCGCGGCAGGGCTTCCTCAAAGCCGGACGCCACCAGCTCAGCCGTTGCCGCGTCGATGCCGGAGGCCACCTCGTAGTCGAAGTAGAATCCCAGGTCGGCGGCGGGGTCTTCGATCACTTTGGTGATGCCGAATTGCTTCGGTGAGGCGTGGGCCGGCGCGTAGCGCTCCAACAGGAAGGTGCCCAGCGCCGCCGAGTTGACCAACTCGCCGTGCCGGTAGAGGAAGTCGGCAGTTTCCTGGGCGTCTTCCATGGTTTCGCCGGGGAAACCAAAGAAGAAGAAAGTGTGGTTCCAGATGCCGGCGTCGTGGCTCTCCTGCAAGATGCGTTCGACGTGTTCCAGCCTGGTGCCTTTGATCATGAAGTCCATGACACGCTGCGCCGCCGACTCCAGCCCGAAGAGCATCATGCAGCAGCCGCCGGCGTGGGCCGTCTCCAGCAGGTCGGGGTTGATCACCTTCTCGAAGCGCATACAGCCGCCCCACTGGATGGGCGTCCCTAACTCTTGCAAGCGCGGGGCGATATGGCGGATCAGACGCGGCGGCATGGCCTCGTCAACGAAGAAGATGCGTCGGCTGCCGTGCCGGGCGCAGAGGGTTTTCATCTGTTCCAGGAGGGCGTCGCCCTGCATCTGGCTGAAAACCTCCGCTTCACCGAAGCCGACGTTGCAGAAGGCGCACTTGCCGAAGTAGCAGCCGCGCGCCATCGCCAGCGGCAGCACCAGCTCCGGGGCCAAATAGCGATCCAGCGGCAGCCCATCGAAGTCCGGGGCCGGCACGCTGGCGATCTTGGCCTGCTTCTGCCGGGCGGTGGTGCGGATGCGCTCGCCATCGGGATAGATCAGGTTCGGCACCGTCGCCAGCGGCGCTCCGCGCTCCAGCGCCTGGCAGAGTTGCACCAATGGCTCTTCGCCGTCGAAGATCACGGCGCTGTCGATCAACCGGAACATGGCGGGCAACTGTGGCAACTGCTCCCGCCAGATGTTGGCCATCGGCCCGCCGATGGTGACGTGGGCGCGCAATCCGGCGCGCTTGACCAACCGCGCCAGAGTCAAGCCGGCGATCACCTGGTTGACACAGGGGATGGAGATGCCGACGACGTCGGGGTCCTCCCGGCGCAGATCCGGCAGCACCAGTTCTTCGAACAGTTCGATGAACATGTTGCGCTCGCGGTCGTCCACGGCGCGCAAGATGCTCGCTGACGAATCCGGACGGTGGGCGGACTGGTAGCTCTGCAGCTCCAGCGACGCCGGGTAGTAGGGCAGCGAAGCCAGCCGCAGGGCAGCCAGCACCGTCTCGAAGGCCGGTAGGCTGCGCACGCCGTCATAAAAGGCGGGGCTGCGGATCACCGCCGTGGCGTCAGCCACCGAGTACACCAGCAGCGGCCCCTGTTCCTTAGCCCAGGCGAGCAACTCCGCTGGCGGCCCGTCGGGACGCCGACGCGCTCGCTGCAGCCGTTGCACGCTACGCTGCATGAACTCCGGCCGCAAGATATGGTCGAAGACCTCGGCGTTCAGGTCGCGCTGGATTGTTTCGATGCCGGCCTGCCGCAAGTAGGCGGTGAGCGACGGCAGGGCGAGGTGGGGCATGGAGGGGGTCCAGTTGGGCGGGAAGAAGAGCATGACTTTCATAAGGATAGGTTCACTCCGGCACCCCCAGCAACTGCAACTCTTCCGCCCGGTGGCAGCTGACGACGTGCCCGGGGCGCAGCTCGCGTAGTTGGGGCGGCTCGATTTTGCAGCGGTCAATGGCGTAGGGGCAACGGGGGTGAAAGTAGCAGCCGCTCGGGGGGTTGGAGGGATCGGCCACTTCGCCCGCCAGGATCACGCGCTTCGTCTTCAGGCGCGGGTTGGGCTTGGGCACGGCTGCTAACAGCGCTTCGGTATATGGGTGCAGGGGATGCAGATAGAGTTCTTCTGTGTCGGCAATCTCTGCCATCTTGCCGACGTACATCACGGCCACGCGGTCGCTGATGTGTTCGACGACACTCAGATCGTGGGCGACGAAGAGATAGGTCAGGTCGAACTCCTGCTGAAGGTCGGTCAGCAGGTTGAGCGTCTGGGCCTGGATCGAGACGTCGAGGGCCGCCACCGGTTCGTCGCAGACGACCAGTTGCGGGTTGAGGGCGAGGGCGCGGGCGATGCCGATGCGCTGGCGCTGGCCGCCGCTGAAGGCGTGCGGGTAGCGGCTGAGATACTCGGAACGTAGCCCGACGACGCGCAACAGGTAGGCCACGCGGTCTTTGAGCTCCTGGCCATGCGCCACGCCGTTGACGACCAGCGGCTCCCCGACGATGTCCAGCAGCGTCATGCGCGGGTTGAGCGAGGCGTAAGGGTCCTGGAAGATCATCTGGATGTTGCGACGCAGCTTGCGCATGTCGCCCTTGTCCAGCGCCGGGATGTCCACCCAGCCCTGTTGCTTGTCCTTGAAGAGGATTTCGCCGGCAGTAGGGTCAAATGCGCGCAAGATCAGGCGCCCGGTCGTGGTTTTGCCACAGCCGCTTTCGCCGACGAGGCCGAGCGTTTTGCCTTCGGGGATGGAGAAGCTGACGCCGTCGACGGCCTTGACGTAGCCGGCGAAGCGCCGGAAGAAGCCTTTGGTGATTGGGTAGTACTTGCGCAGGTCTTTCACGACCAGCAGGTCGCGGTCGGTGGCCGGCGGCGTGCTGGTCGTGGTGGCGGTGGCTTCGATCATGCGTGCGTCACCGGTTCCAGCGCGCGACTGCAGCGCGCGAAGTGCTGGGCTGCCACCTCCACCCACTGCGGGTCGTCGCAGACGCCGGGCAGGTAGCGGGGACAGCGCGGATGATAGGGGCAGCCCTTGGGGATGGAATAGGGGTCGGGCACCATGCCGCGTATGGATTCCAGGCGTTCGCCCGACTTCTTGCCCAGCTTGGGAATGGCGCGCAGGAGGGCCTGGGTGTAGGGGTGGCGGGCGTTGAAGTAGAGGTCGTCTACCATCGCCTGTTCGATCTGGCGACCGAGGTACATCACCACCACGTTGTCGGCCATCTCCGCCACGACCCCCAGGTTGTGGGTGATGAACTGCACGGCCATGCCGTACTCGCGTTGCAACTCCTGGATCAAGTCGAGAATCTGCGCTTCGGTCGTGACGTCGAGCGCGGTGGTCGGCTCGTCGGCAATCAATAAGCTGGGGCGGCAGGAGAGCGCGATAGCGATGACGGCGCGCTGGCGCTGGCCGCCGCTCATCTGATGTGGGTAGCGATCGATCGTCTGGCTCGGCTGCACCATACCGACGCGATCCAGCACCTCAATCGCTCGCCTGCGTGCCAGCGCCTTATCCACGTGCTGGTGGAGCTGAATCGTCTCGATGATCTGGTGGCCGATCGTGTGCACGGGACTGAGCGTGGCCGATGGCTCCTGAAAGATATAGGCGATCTCGTTGCCGCGGATATGGCGAATTTCGGAACCTTCTGGATCGAGCGCGGCCAGATCGACGATATCCGTCGTCACTCGGCCGGCGCTGTCGGTTCGCCGCCGGTGATAGAGGATCTGGCCACTCACGATGCGGCCGGGCGAGGGCACGATGCGCAGGATGGATTGTGCAGTGACGCTCTTGCCGCAGCCGGATTCACCAACGATGCCCAGCGTTTCCCCCCGATGAAGGGTGTAGCTGATGCCATCCACGGCGCGCGTGACGCCTTCCCGCATCGTGAAGTAGACCTTCAGGTCCTTGACTTCCAGGAGCACATCGTCTTCGGGCACTTTGCCGTTGGTCGGCATGGCGACCGGCTGCACTGCCGGTAGGTCGTTAGCGAGCATAGGGGTCCGCCGCATCGCGCAGACCGTCGCCCATGAAGTTGAAGGCCAGGATCACCACAACGACGGAGAGCGCCGGCAGCAGCAGCCAGGGGTAGAGTGCCACCGTCTGCACGCTTTGCGCATCCTGCAGCAGCACACCCCAACTCACCACCGGGGAGCGCAGGCCCAGGCCGAGGAAACTGAGCGCGGTTTCGCCCAGGATCATGCCGGGGATCGCCAGCGTCGTGATGGCGATGATGTGCGAGGTGAAGGAGGGCACCATGTGGCGGAAGATGATGCGCCGCTCACTGGCGCCGCAAAAGCGTGCGGCCATCACGAAGTCCTCGTTGCGCAACTGGGAGAAGCGTCCGCGCACTTCGCGGGCCAGGCGGGTCCAGTTGAGGAGGGACAGGATGCAGGTGATACCGAAGTAGACCGTGATGGGTGACCACGTCGGCGGCATGATGGCGGAGAGCGCCAGCCAGAGCGGGATGGTCGGCATGGAGCGGACAAACTCGATGATGCGCTGGATGACCAGGTCGGCCAGGCCGCCGTAATAGCCGGAGATGCCCCCCAACACCACGCCCAGCGCCAGGCTGAGCGCCACGCCGATCAGGCCGATGGAGAGCGAGATGCGCGTCGCGTAGACGAGGCGAGAGAGCATGTCGCGTCCCAGCTTGTCGGTGCCCAACAAAAAGAACGGCTGGCTGATGTTCTGGCCGGCCAGCCCGATGAGGTGACGGTTCGAGGGGATGAAGCCCCACATCTTGTAGGCGCTGCCTTGCACGAAGAGATGGATGGGGTACCACTTGGTTTTGTCCTGCGTGTAGGTCAGTTGGAGGGTCACGGCATCGCGATGGACGCTCTCGCCATAGACGCCGGGGTCCAGCGAGAAGTGACCGTGCTGGTCGATGAAGCTGACCCCTTGCGGTTGAACGTAGCGGTAGAGGCCGTTGATCTGGTTGGGGTCGCTGGGGGCGACGAACTCGCAGAAGGCCGCTACGAGGTAAAAGAGCAAGACGACGACACTGGCAACGAGGGCCACCCGGTGCCGGCGGAAGCGCCACCAGACCAGCGTCCATTGGGAGGCAACCGAGACTCGCTCGTCGACCTCCAGCGTCTCAGCAACGTCGGTGGGCGGGGCGGAGGGGGCGGCGTAGGCGATGTTTTGATTCATGCTGCCTCATATCGAATGCGCGGATCAAGCCAGGCCAGCAGGATGTCGGAGATCATGGTGCCGATAATCGTCAGGATACCGACCAGGAGGATCAAGGTGCCGGCGAGATACATGTCCTTGGCAGTCAGCGCGTTGAGCAGCAACGGCCCGATCGTCGGCAGGCTGAGCACGACCGAGAGGATGATACCGCCGGAGATCAGGTCGGGCAGCGCGAAGCCGATGGAACTGACGATCGGGTTGAGCGCCACACGCACCGGATACTCGACCGTCAGCGTGCGCTCGTCCAGCCCGCGGGCGCGGATGGCGGTGACGTAGGGTTTGTGCAACTCATCCAGCAGGTTGGCGCGGAGCACGCGGATCAGCCCGGCTGTGCCTTCGGTGGCGCCGACGAGCAGGGGAATCCAGAGGTGCTTCAGCAGGTCGATGAACTTGCCAAACGACCACGGCGCGGTCTGGTAGTCGCGCGAGAAGATGCCGCCGACGTCCATATTAAAGTGGGAGACGCCAATCCACATGAGGACCAACGCCAGCATGAAGCCGGGAATGCCCAGACCCAGAAAGCCGAGCGTCGTGGCGGTATAGTCGGTCTTGGAGTACTGGTGGGTGGCGGAATAGATGCCGATCGGGATGGCGATGATCCAGGTCACGATGAGCGTCAGGAGCACCAGGCCGACGGTCCAGCCGACGCGGCCCCAGATCAACTGCGACACCGGCTGGTTCCATTCCAGCGATTGGCCGAAGTCGCCTTTGGTGACGATCCCCTTGACCCACTTGAAGTACTGGACGTAGCCGGGGTCATTCAGACCGTAGGCGTTTTCCAGGGCCTTCAGTTGTTGGTCGGAGATTTGCTCACCCTGGGCCGCGAGCTGGGCGGCATAGTCGTCCATGAAGTTGCCGGGCGAGAGCTGAATAATCATAAAGGAGAGCATAGATATGACGATAACCGTGGGGATTGCCAGGATAACGCGGCGGATGATGTACTGAATCATACTCTCTCCCTCTGCCTGGCTCCGCCAACGTTGGCGGAGCCAGGGTCCGGTCGGTGCGCTACGACTGCTTGAGGTAGTACTGGGCCGGGTAGAGCATGCCGTCGTCGCGCAGGGTGTCGTCGTCGATGTAGCCGCCGGCGACGTTCATAAAGTTGTTGCGGGCGATCATCGGCTGCACCATTTCGCCGACGGTGCCCACGGCGAACGGCGTTGCCTTGTGGATGCCGATCAACTGCTGGAAGAGCGCGTCCCGCTTCGTCTCGTCCGGCTCGACCTGGGTCTGATCCCACAGTGCCCAGATCTTGTTGATCGGATGATCGGCCGGGGGCTGCACCTGCTTGTAGGGCGCCTTGGAGTACCAGTGGCCGTAGGAGGGCGCCCATGGTCCGTCGTCAATCGTGCCCAGGAAGCGGCCTGGGTCGGCCTTGACGACGGAGGAGCGGTCCCAGCCGAAGCCGGCGGTGGCCGTCACCGCCGAGTCGTGGACGCGCTGCTCGTAGAGGGCGCGCTCGTCGAACTTGAGGTCAATCTTGACGCCGACGGCGGCCCAGTACTTGACCATCAGGTTGTTCGCCTCCAGGTCCGGTGAACCCTGGATGGCGGTGTGTTCCATCACGATCTCCAGCGGCTTGCCGTCGGACCGCAGGCGAACGCCATCGGAGCCTTTCTTCAAGCCGAGGCCGTCCAACAGCGTGTTGGCCTTGGCCAGATCGAACTGGGCCCAGGCGCTGGTCATCCCCGCGTCGTACTCCGGCGAGCCTTTGACCGGCGAATACTGCCGGGCGACGCCGAGGCCGTTGTAGATGAGCTGGTTGATCTCGTCGCGGTTGACGGCCAAGTTCATGGCCTGGCGGAAATCCGCCATGTCAAAGAGCTTGGCCAGCACGGGGTCGGGGGCGTTCAGGCTGAAGTAGTAGGCGCCGGTCGAGGCCGCCCTCCAATTGAGCGTGCGGTAACCGCCCTTGGCCTCGTTCTGCTTGTAGAACGTGTAGTCGCCGGCGGTCATAAAGCGCATCTGCTGGTCGATCTTGCCGCTGGCGATCCAGAGGTTCAGCACCTGCTGGTTCGTGAACAGGTTGTGGTTGATCTGGTCGATATAGGGCAACTGGTTGCCTGCGGTATCGACCATCCAGTAGTAGGGGTTGCGCACCATGGTCATCGGGTCGGCCGGCGGCGGCGAGCCGATCTTCCAGGCGGTGACCACCGGCAGGTCCGGATTGAGCATCCAGAAGGCGATCGGCCCTTGCATGTCCCCCGCTTTGCCCCACAGGTCGGTCCAGGTGGCGAGACCCTTCTGCTTGACCAGAGCGTCGATCTTGGCCTGATCGCCGTACTTCGGCATGAACTGCTTGAGGTAGTGCGAGGGCACGATAAAGGCCGGTTGGGTGGGTCCGGCGCCGCCGAGCTTGGCCATAAAGATCGGCAACAAGGGGAACGGGCTCGCGTATTTGACGTGGATCGTGTACTGATCGGGAAAATCCACGCTGGCTAGGACAGTCTTGCCCTTAACCTGCTGACTGACCACAAAGGAGGGCGCCGTGACCAGGTCCTTGTTCTGCTGCACGTCTTCCCACCAGAACCTGGCGTCGTCGGTCGTGACCGGCTGGCCGTCGGACCACTTCAGCCCCTGGCGCAGGTGGAAGGTGAACTCGGTGGCGTCGCTATTCTGGTCCCACTTCTCGGCGAAGTTGGGGACGACCTGGATGGTATTGACATCGGGCGCTTCCCAGCGCGAGAGCGGCTCCTCCATGAGCTTGGTTGGTCCCCAACGGTCAGAGAGACCCTGGTAGGCGCGATGCCAGGTGCCGCCGTACTCGTCAACCGACTGCAGCGGCTTGATGACGCGCGGATTGGCGGGTAGGCGTTGCAGGTAAATCACCAAGCATTGAGGATGGCAAGCTGTGTCTGTATCGTCGTCAACGAAGTCCGCCATGCGCACCTACACCGGTCTGTTGCTCTACCGGGACCCGGCCCGCGCCTATAGCTTCTTCGTGCCCATGGACTGGCATCGCCTGGAGTTAGAGACGACGGCTGCAAGCGGCGTGATGTTCGCCCCAGACCCGGACAACCCGCTGACGAGCTTCTCCGTGGAAGGCGAGGACCTCGGCCTGACGGTGACGGCCGACGACCTGCCGTCGCTGAAACGGGGCTTCCTGGCGGGTCTGCGCAAGTTTCCCCGTTCGGTGATCGAGTCTTCCGAAGCTGAGGCCATCGGCGCCGTACTGACCATGGAGGCCCGCCACACCTTCCGGCAGGATGGGGTGACCCCTAAGCGCTGGGTGCGCCTGATCTATCGAGATTCGCTCCAGGTTCGCCTGGTCGGGCAGGCCGCGACCATCGAGCAGTTCGACTACTGGTTGCCGGTGTTCTTCCAGACGATCCGCACCTTCCGCTTCGGTGATTGGGCAGCGGAAGCGCCGCAGGGCGGGAACTGACCTCCATTTCGGGCGCCCGCGGTCCCGGCGACTGAAGTCGCGGGCTACACGATGCCAAGTCCGCCTGCGCGGACTGGGTCAGCCGGCGAAGGCCGGCTTCGCGTCCCGTAGCCCGCGACTTCAGTCGCCGGGTTATCTGCGGATGGTCCAGCCCGCAGCGTTATGCAGACGGGTACACTCGCACTAGTGGAAGGAGTTCCCGCAGCGCAGCCGGAAGGATGTCTATGATTGAGGCACAATCGCTCAGTCGGCAATTCGACTCCTTCCTGGCCGTTGATCGCATCTCGCTGCGCGTACCGGACGGCTCGATACTGGCCCTGCTGGGACCCAACGGCGCTGGCAAGACCACGACGGTGCGCATGCTGGCCGGGTTGCTGGCGCCGAGCGCCGGTGAGGCGACGGTTGCCGGGATTGACGTGCGACGCGACCCCTCCGGCGTGCGTACCCGTGTGGGGCTGGTGACCGATGTGCCCGGCCTGTACGAGCGCATGACGGTAGCGAGCTACCTCGACTTCTTCGGCAAGATTTACGGCATGGACGCCCCATGGCGGGCGCGCCGCATCGACGAGTTGCTGAGCCTCTTCGACCTTTCCAGCCGACGCCGCGAGCGCATGGCCGGCTTCTCCAAAGGGATGAAGCAGAAAGTGGCGCTGGCGCGGGCGTTGCTGCACGAGCCTTCGGCGCTCTTCCTGGATGAGCCGACCTCCGGGCTTGACCCGCTGGCGGCCCGCGCCGTGCGGGAACTAATCGTCGGTTTGAAGCACGCCAGTCGTAGCATCATCCTCTGCACCCACGATCTGGATGAGGCGGAACGGCTGGCCGACGAGGTGGCGATCCTCCGGCAAGGGCGCATGGTGGCATCCGATGCGCCGGCGGCGTTGCGGGCCGGCGCCTCCCCCGATACGCTGGTCCACATCGAGTTTGCGGCATCCGTGGCGACCGCGGCCGACGCCTTCTGCGGGTTGGAGGATGTGGCAACGCCGGTTAGCGGGTTGCTGTTCAGCTCGGACAGCACGTCATTCGTGTTCCGCACCGCTGAGCCCCGGCGGATCAACCCGCTGGTGTTGACCCGCCTGATCACCGCCGGCGCGCAGATTGTCTCCGTCACCTGCACCACACGGACCCTGGAAGACGTGTACGCGCAGGCGGTGGGCGAGGAGGCTGTGGCGCCGCTTCCCGAGCCGGCAGTGGCGCACAGGTAGGAGAAACGATGTCGCTGGTCGGACCAATTGCTGCACCGTTCGCGCCGCCCGCTGATCTCCGCCTGCTGCTGCTCATCGCGCGCCGCGCGGCCCTGGAGTCGTTGCGCGACCGCATGACGCTGATCATGAGCCTCTTCTTTGCTGTGGCGTTCCCGAGCTTCCTGGTGCTGACGGTGCTGCGACCGCTGGTGGGTTCCCAGGATCAGGCGGTCGGCGACGGCATGGCCATCTACTTCCTGATCATCGGCCTGATGCCGACGACTTCGGCGGTGGGGATCGCCTCCGGTCAGTTTGCCGGCGAGAAGGAGCAGGGAAGCCTGGCGCCGCTGCTGGCGTCGCCGGCTTCCAACCTCGCCATCTACGGCGGCAAAGTATTGGGCGCCATCATCCCCGGCATGCTGTTCTCGGTGGTGGCGGAGGGCGTCTACCTGACCGGCCTCGTCGTCACGCTCGGCGCCGACAAGTTGCGCCTCTTGCCGCCCAGCCTGTCGCTGACGATGCTGGCGCTGGTGCCGATCGTCGCCCTCTTCGCCGCCACCATGGCGAGCCTCGTCTCCTCGCGGGTGCGCACCTTCAATACTGCCCAGCAAGTGAGCGGCCTGGTCCTGCTGCCCCTGTGGGCCGTCGTCTTTGGTGTCGCCGTGAAACTGCGGACCTGGGGTGCCTGGTCGCTCATTGCCCTGGTGCTGGCACTGCTGGCGATCGATATCGGCCTCACGATCTTCGCCGCCACCACCTGGCGCCGTGAAGAGGTGTTGGCGAAGCAGTAGAGCTGGCGGTGCCGGGCCCTCTTCTGCACATGGCCGGCGCACCTTAGTGGCTGTGACGGAATAAGTGCTTCAGATGACACCCCGCTACCAGAGGCGCTGTGTGTCGTGCATGGAGCGTTTATTCGGTCACGAGCCCTTAGCCGTTTCCGCCGCAGGCGTTACACTGGCAAGCGGAGCGAACGTCGCCCAAGCGAAAGGGGGAATCGCGATGGTATCGGCGCTCACGCCGGTGAAGCGATGCACCGTAGACGATCTCGACCAGTTCCCGGCGGACGGCAAGCGCAGGGAACTCGTTGGTGGCCAGATCGTGGAGTGGGATGTGACTACCCTGTTGCACAGTGCCGTGCTGCTCGCCCTGGGCAGCTTGTTACGCGGCTTTGTCTCAGCGCGCGGGCTGGGACTCGCAGTCGGCGGTGATCCCCTGGTGCGTATTCAGGGAAGCGAGTTTGACGCCCGTGGTCCCGATGTCGCCTTTTACGCTCGGGAGCGTATCCCGCACGACCTCCGTGCGAGCACCACTGATGTCGCCCCGGACTTCGTCATCGAGGTCCTCTCACCCTCGGATCGCGCCGGAGAGGTAGAAAGGAAGATAGAGGACTGGCTGCGGGCGGGCGTCCGGTTGCTCTGGTACGTCAACCCGGAGACCGGCACAACGATGGTATATAGCGACCTGTCGGTGGTGCGAGTTGGTCCCCAGGGCACCCTCGATGGCGCAAACGTGGTACCGGGCTTCCAAGTCCGCATTCAGGACCTGCTGGATGACCTGACGGCGTTGACCAGTACTTCGTCCTAGACTCGGCGCAATTGTGCTACACTGTGCGTCATGCAAGAGATAATGCCTCGTGTTGGTGTCCGCGAGTTGCGCCAGAGTCTGAGCGTGTACCTGGAGCGGGTCGCAGCCGGCGAGACATTTGAGGTGACGGAGCACGGCCGGGCTGTTGCCGTGCTGGCGCCGGTACCGGAGCCGGTCTCCATACTTGATCGTCTCGTTGCTGCCGGGCGGGCGACCAGGCCTATTGGGGATCTTCTAGACCTAAAGCTGGCCCTTGGGGATGAGCCTTCCAATCGCCTGAGCGCCGCGCTAGAGGAAGAACGCGCCGAGCGCCTATGAGCGATTCACTGCTCTACCTCGACTCATCAGGGATCGCCAAGCTTGTGCTCGTGGAATTGGAGTCGGCTGCGCTCATTCAGTTCCTCACCGCCTGGCCTCTACGCGCTTCAAGCGCATTGGCCCGAGTTGAAGTGGGGCGAGCAATCCGGCGGGCTGGCGGAGGAGTTGACGCAATGATGCTCGTCGATGACATTATGCGACGGTTCATCCTGCTTGACATCGATGCAACCATTCTGGAGTCGGCGGCGCGTCTCGACCCGTTGGTATTGCGTACTCTGGATGCCATCCATCTTGCTTCTGCCCTGTCATTGGGCGGCAATCTGGGCGGTTTTGTGGCGTATGACCTTCGGCTGGCGCAGGCCGCCGCTGCGCATGGCATGCGCGTCTTTGCACCGGGCTCCCCCGCCGGAGGCTGAAAGTCCGAATCTCCAACCGACCAAGGTCTGACCACTTTCAAGCCCTCGGCCCATTGCGGGGAGTCGATGCATGCCGCAAGCTACCCGCAGGGAAGTCAGCGCGCCGTACCAATCCCGTCTACACGATTCGGTGATCTCTTGGAGTGAAGGCTTGAAAGGAACATATCCCCCAATGAAGAGAATGCTGTCTCTTGGCCAGTTGTTGTTCGCTATCGTGCTCTGCTCGCTGCTGTTCGCCCCCTGGGCTGCTGCGGCGCCGGCGCAGCAAGTCAACCTCAGTCTGAGCGAGTTTGCCATCGCGCCAGCTACCTTTACGGTGCAGCAGGGACAGCCGGTGACTTTCACCGTGAAGAACGTCAGCAAGTTCCCGCATAACGTCACCTTTACATTGGCGTTCCAGGGACTGACGGAAACGCTGTTCACTGCCAATCTCACGGCAGGGCAGACGCAAACCGCTACCTACACGTTCCCCGCCGCCGGCGCCTGGACCATGTTCTGTCCCGTAGATAGCCATGAGGCACGCGGTATGAAGGGTTCCGTTGACGTGACGGCAGCGCCGGCGAGCCTACCGCAGTCCGGCGGTGGCGGCATGGCGACGACGCCCTACTGGACGGCGGCCCTTATGCTGGTGCTCGGCGTTGTCACGGTGGCCTGGCAGCGGCGTCTCAGCCGGCGCTAAAGCGTCGGCTGTTGCCGGGCGACAAGTGGTCGTACCGGGCAACTTCGCCGGCAATGTCTGGAGTGCCCAGCCGCCGCGTACATCGGGCGGGTGGGCACTCCTATGCCCCGAGGCACGCCATCCGTACAATGGCACTGGATCGTATTGCGGAGGCAACGCCATGCTGCAGGACGTGAAGGCCCGTCTGTTGCCGGTTGGTTGGGCGGAGCGCCACCATGCCGCCGGGCTGCGCCGCCAGTGGACGCTTTCCACGCAGTTCTTGCTCGCCAGCCTGGTCATTTCCCTTGCCGGCATGGCGGTGATCGGGCTGCTGGTCAGCCGGCAGATTGAGGATGGCGTCCTCAACCGGACGGCGGCGATCACCGCCCTCTACGTCGATAGCACAGTGGCGCCGCACCTGCAGGCGCTGGGCGAAGTTCGGGCCATTGCTACCGGCCTGCGTTTGCCGGAGTTACAGCCCTTGACGCTCAGCGACGTGGCCGAGCGAGCGGTACAGGCCCACGAGCGCCGCAGCGGCACGCCGGTGCAACTCACGCCAGGAGACCTGCCGGAGGAGGCGCCACTGGCGGTGAAGACGATCAAGCACTACATGACCAACATCCTGGCCAAGCTGCACGTCCGCAGCCGAGTCGAGGCCGCATTACTGGCGCAAAAGGCCGGCATCGGGGAGGAACGGACGGGCTCGCCCTCCTGACCTCGTTGCCAATCCGGCTAGACACCCACCAGTTGCTCAAATTTGGTGATGTTGCGGCGCACAATATCCAGGCTGGAGCGCCAGAAGTCGACGGAGCGAATGTCGATGTCGAAGCGCCGCGCCAGGCTCGCCGCGTTGTCCAGGCCGGTTGAGGACAGGAGTTCGTCGTAGCCGGCCCGGAACTGGTCCGGATCTTCCTGATAAATGGCGTAGAGGCCCAGCCCGAAGAGCAGACCGAAGGTGTAGGGCCAGTTGTAATAGGAGCGGCCGGTGCTGTAGTAATGGCCTTTAACTGCCCACATGTAGGGGTGGAGTGTTTTTTCGTCCAGGCCGTCGCCGTAGGTGGCGCGTTGGCCGTCCAGCATCAGCGCGTTGAGCTCGTCCACCGAGAGCTCGCGCCGGCGATGGCGCTCGAACAGCCCTTGCTCAAACAGGAAGCGGCTGTGGATGTCGACCACCACCTGGCAGGCTCCCGCCAAATCGTCTTCCAGAATGCTGAGTTGCTCCGCAGGCGAGGCCACCGCGAGGGCGGCGTTGGTGACGATCGTCTCGCAGAAGATGCTGGCAGTCTCCGCCAGGGCCATCGGCGTGTGACGTTGCATTGGGGTGCGCCGGGCCAGGTTGAGGTTGTGATAGGCGTGCCCCAGCTCGTGCGCCATGGTTTGCATGCTGCCGAATGCGGGCTTGAAGTTCATCATCACCCGCGACTCGTCGGCGCGCACGCTCATACAGTAGGCGCCGTCGCGTTTGCCGTCGCGTGGTTCGGCGTCGATCCAGCACTCGCTGATGGCGCGCGACGCCAGGTCGGCCAACCGGGGCGAGTAGCTGCGGAACTGCTCGACCAGGAAGGCCGCCGCTTCGTCAAACTGCCAGGGCCGGCTGCCGCCGTCACCGCCGACCGGCGCCGCGATGTCCCACCAGGGCAGCGCCTGCTTGCCCAGCAGCCGCGCTTTGGCGTGTAAGTAACGGCGGAAATCGGGAAAGGACTCGACGCAGGCCTTCTGCATGGCCGCCAGGGTATCCCGGTCCATGGCGTTGGCAAAGAGGGCAGCGTCCAGCGGGTCTTTCCAGGCCCGGCGGGTGCAGAGGGTGTTGACTTCGCCCTTGATGCTGTTGATGGCTGCGGCCAGCGGCAGAGCTACCGTCTGCCAGCCGGCGATCTCGGCGCGGTAGGCGGCTTCGCGCACGGCGGCGTTGTTCTCCATGGCCAGGCCGCGCACGGCGCTCATCGGCAGGGTTGGCGTCGTGCCGTCGGGCATGGGCACGGTCACGTTGAGACGGGAGGTGATATTGCCGTGCAGCTTGGCCCAGGCCGTGCCGGCCGACAGGTTGAGGTGGGCGGCCAGGTCCTCCTCCGCCTCGCTCATCTGGTGTTGAGCGGCTTCCGCCGCCTGGCGCAGCGCAAAGGCATGGGCCTGGGCCAGTTCGGAGCGGGCGACGAGCATGTCGATGTCGAGCGAGCCAAGCCAGGCCTCGTAGCGCGTATCCAACTGGCGGAACTCCACCAGTTGACGCTGCATCTCGGAAAGGATGGCCTGGGCCAGATCGTTGCGGGAATCGGTCGTCACGAAGGAGGTGAGGTAGGCGGAGACGGTACGCACGTGATCCGAAAGCGCGTTCATCTGCCGGGTTACCGCTTCGAAGCCGGCCACCGTTGCCGGGTCAATCAGGTCGGTGTCGCGCTTGCGCACACCGTACTGATCGCAGAGCCGGCGCAGTTCGGCAATGCCGCTGGCGATGGCGGCACGAGCCTGGCCGAATTCGGCCGACTCCAGGCTGGGGAAGATTGGCGTCATGTCCCAATGCGGCAGGTTCGTTGTCGCTACGCCGTCTACTGCTGCCGTCACCGTCACGCCTCTGCTCCTTTGGCCTCCAGCGGCAGCCAGAGCGACATCGTCGTTCCCTGCCCCTCACCAGGGCTCTCCGCCCAGATGCGCCCGCCGTGGGCTTCTGCAATGGTACGACAAATATAGAGGCCGAGTCCCAACCCCGGCAGCGCCATCCGCTCGGCATTCGCGCCGCGATCAAACGGTTCGAACACCGCCGCCGCCGTTCCCGGCGGTAGCCCGATCCCCTGGTCGGCCACCTGCAACAGCACGCCGTCGTCCTGTTTGGCAAGGCGGATGCGGATATCCTGGCCCTCGGGCGTGTACTTGAGGGCATTGTCCAGCAGGTTGGTGATGACCTGTTCGATCTGGTTCAAATCGGCGACGATCGCCACCGGCGTGGCCGGCGCTTCTAGCGTGATACGGTGCTTCGCGCCGTCCTGTGCAGCGAAGCGCTCGGTCATGTCTCGCAGGCGAGTTGCCATGTCGAACTGCTGCACCTGCAGGGCTGTTTTGCCATGGCGCAGGCGCGAGACGTCCAGCAGTTCCACCGTCAGTTTGGTCAGCTTCTGCGTTGCTGCCAGGAGACGGTCGACGTAGCGTTCGATGCGTTCGCGATCCAGCGCCTTCTGCCGGGTGGCCTGCTTCAGCAGTTGAGCGAAGCCGCTGATATTGGTGACTGGCGTGCGCAGTTCGTGGGAGGCGACGGCGGTGAAACGCTCTTGCGTCGCGACAGCCTCTTGTGCCGCCTGATACAGGCGGGCATTGTCGATCGCCACGGCGCAGCGCTCGGCCAACGCTTCGGCCAAAGCCAGGTCGGCTGGACCGTAGCGTCGGCGTGATTCGCCGGACGTGAAGGTCAGCACGCCGAGGGTGTGGCCGCGAGCAGCCAGCGGCACATACATCAGGGAGTTCACGCCAAGCGAGTCGATCAACCGGCGGTGCTCAGGGTTGATCACGAAACGCTCCATCTCAGCGGGATCAACCTCCGGCACGATGCGCGCCTGACCGGCGCGCAGGGCAACGGATGGACCGGATGGGCCATTCGGGTCGAGTGGAAACTGGTCAACCAGTTGCTCGACCAGGTGCTCTTTGGTGGGATCGACGTGGGCAACCGCCAGGCGGCGAACTGTGCCGTCGGTCTCCACGATGTTCACGGAGCACCAGTCGGCCAGTACCGGCACGGCGAGGTGGGCGACCTGCTGCAAGGTATCGTGGTAATCGAGCGACTGGGCCAGGGCGGCGCTGACCTCAGCCAGAAAGCTGAGCCGCTCCTGTGCCGATTCGGCCACAGCACGCGCCGCCTGTTCCCGTACCAGCAGAGCATGGGCGTGATCCGCCTGACGCCGTTCCTCCTCAAGCTGCTGCTGCGAGACGCTTTCACGCCGGGAACGGGCGATGATGTCGGCAATGCGGGTCGCCAGACGGCGGGCAATCGTCTTCTCACGTTCAGTGAAGGGAGCGGGGTGGTCGCGATTCAGGAAGAGCACACCCAGCGGCAGCGACCCAACGGTAGGATGCAGAGACACCGCCAGGTAGCTGCGCACACCGATCCGGCGCGCCCGTTGGTTCGCTATTGGTTCGTGCCCGGCATCGCCCTCGATCGGCTCGTAGCTGGCGAGCGCTTCCGGCCACAGCGGCGGGTCAGGCGCTGGATGTGGCTGGCGGTGATAGCCGGCGCCGTCCGTCAGGCGCGTCGCCCGATGCCGAACGTAGCCACCGTCAGCCTGGGCCGGATCGTCCAGCAGTAACAGCGTCGCCCAGGTGATGTCCAGCATCTCGACGACACAGAGCACGGCATTTTCGGCTGCCATGTCCACCAGGCTGCGTTGGGCATCGGTCGCCGCCGGCTGGCTGTTGAGTCCGTCCACACTTCGGCCCTCGTCCCGAACTACCACCGTTGCCGTGGCCGGCGCTAGGCGAACCCCCTGCTCGCGCTTCGTCGCAACGTCAACCACTATCATCGCTCCGCCCGCTTTCGCTGCCTGCCACACCTGCTGCGGCCTCGCCGACGGCCCTCGCCGCGCTGCTGTCGCTTACAAACGAGCCTAACAGATTGTTTCCAAAACGTCACCGGCTCGCCGGAGCTATAGGCCGGAAGTCGCCCTCTGTGCTCCCCTATACTGCATAGAAGTACTGACATCGGCGCGACTTCAGTCGCCGGCCGCCTGCTCACGAACGCCATCGTTCAAAACTTTGGTATCATGGGCCGGTCGATGACGACATCTTGTGGTGGGAACCGGGGCCGCTGACCGGACGGTTCCGCACCTGGTCGCACGCAACGTGGCGTCCCGTCCTGACGTGTGCTGAGGAGTCTCGTTGACGCTCTTTGCCGATTACGCCCTCGAAGCCGGCTGCTTTGACGAGTTGTTCGCTGCTCCCGGCGAGCCGCGCCTGCAGTACCGCGCGCTCTACGAGCGGCTGGGCCACTTCTCGCTGGAGGAGTTCCGACGGCGGCGGGCGATGGCCGACCTCAGCTTCACCAACCAGGGGATTACCTTCACCGTCTACAGCGGTGACAGCGACACCGAACGCATCATGCCCTTCGACCTGGTGCCGCGCATCATCCCGGCAGCCGAATGGAGCCAGATCGAACGCGGCCTGATCCAGCGCATCACCGCTCTGAACCTCTTTTTGCACGACATCTATCACGACCAGCAGATCCTCAAGCAGGGGGTCGTGCCCGCTGAGCTGGTGTTGAGCTCCCGTAGCTTCCGGCGGGAGTTTCATGGCGTCGACGTGCCGCAGGGCATCTATGTCCATATTGTCGGCACCGACCTCATTCGCGACGAGCGCGGCAACTACCTCGTGCTGGAAGACAACCTGCGCACGCCGTCCGGCGTCTCCTACGTGCTGGGCAACCGGCAGGTTATGAAGCACGTCTTCCCCTCCCTGTTTCAGTCCTATCCCGTCTGCGCAGTGGATAGCTACCCGCACGACCTGCTGGACGTGTTACGGCACCTGGCGCCGGCCCAGGTGGCCGACCCGATCATCGTGCTGCTGACGCCCGGCGTCTACAACTCCGCCTACTTTGAGCACGCCTTCCTGGCCAAGCAGATGGGCATCGAGCTGGTGCAGGGCGAAGACCTGCTGGTGGAGGATGGCGTCTGCTACATGCGCACCACGCGCGGACCGCGCCGCGTCGACGTCATCTACCGGCGCATCGACGACGACTACCTGGATCCGCTGGCCTTCAACCCGCGTTCGCGGCTGGGGGTGGCCGGCTTGCTCAACGCTTACCGCTTCGGCAATGTCGGTCTTGCTAACGCCGTCGGCACCGGTGTGGCCGACGACAAGGCAATGTACGCCTATGTGTGCCGCGCATCATCAACTACTACCTGCACGAGGAGCCGATCCTGCCCGGCGTCCGCACCTATCTCATGGAAGAAGAGGACGACCGGCGCTATGCTCTGGAGCACCTGCCGGAACTGGTGGTCAAGGCCACCAACGAGTCCGGCGGCTACGGCATGCTGATCGGTCCAGCTGCGAGTAAAGAGCAACTGGCCGATTTCCGGCAGCGCATCCTGGCCGATCCGCGCAACTACATTGCCCAGCCGACGATCGCCCTCTCCAGCCACCCCAGCTTTATTGACGACCATTTTGAGGGTCGCCGCGTCGACCTGCGACCCTACGTGCTGTACGGCGCCAACATCAAGGTGCTGCCGGGCGGCCTCTCCCGCGTGGCTTTGCGCAAAGGTTCGCTGGTGGTGAACAGTTCGCAGGGCGGCGGCGCGAAAGACACCTGGGTGCTGGACGCCGTTGACCCCGCCGAGCGGGAGGGTGCAGAATGCTAAGCCGCGTGGCCGACGCCGTGCTCTGGATGGGCCGCTACATCGAACGCGCTGAACACGCGGCGCGCGTGATCGACGTCAACATCAACCTGCTGCTCGATCTCGGCTTGCAGCAGGATCGCGACGCCCGCCGCTACTGGGAGCCATTGATCGGCGTTCCCGCCGCGCAGGACCTGTTCTACCGCCTCTACGACGAGGCCAACGAGCGGACCTTGCCGGCGTTTCTGACCTTCAACGTGGAGAACCCGAACTCCATCCTCTCCGCCATCAGTCGTGCCCGGGAGAATGCCCGCGGCGTGCGCGAGGCCATTTCCAGCGAGATGTGGGAGCACCTCAACCGCACCTACTGGCTGGTGCGCAGCAGCACCTCCCGCCGCCTGTGGGAGGAAGGCCCCCACGCCTTTTACCAGCAAATCAAGGAGGCGGCGCAGGCGTTCCAGGGCATCACCGACGCCACCATGCTGCGCGGTGAAGAGTGGCAGTTCGTCCAGTTGGGCAAGTACCTGGAGCGCGCCGACAACACCTCCCGCTTGCTGGACATCAAACTGCAGATGCTGCTGCCGGAAGACGGCGAACCGGAAGCGTCGGTGGAGGCCGTGCAGTGGATGGCCATCCTGCGTTCCTGCAGCGCCTACGAGGCCTACCGCCGCCACCAGTTGGCGCCGCTGGATGCCTGGAGCGTCAGCGAGTTCCTGGTCTTCAGCGACCTCTTTCCGCGCTCGATCCGCTTCAGCGTCAGCCAGGCGGCGGCGGCGTTGGATGCCATCGGCGGCTCCGGCACCACCGCCGCTCGCCAGGCGCAGCGCGTCATGGGCCGCTTGCGCTCCTCGTTGGAGTTCGGCTCTGTCGATGACCTGCAGGCGGACGGCATCCATCAGTACCTGGATACCCTGCAAATCCGCCTCAACCGGGTTGGCGAGGAGTTGCACGCCGCCTATTTTCTTTTCGAGCCGATCCTCCTCCACGGCCTGCAAGGGGCCGCCCAGCAACAGGCGCAAGAGCAGTGATTATCTCCGTCATCCATACCACCACTTTTGACTACAGCGACGACATCTCCGAGAGCGCCATGGAGGTGCGTCTGGCCCCGGCAACGAACGAGCGGCAGGTCGTGCGCAGCCACCTGCTGCAGGTGACGCCGCGCGTCAAGCTGCTGCCTTACACCGATTACTTTGGCAGCACCGTCCAGTTCTTCACGGTGCCGTCCCGCTACCGGCGGCTCTCCGTGGTGAGCTCGTCGGTGGTCGAGACGTTGCCGGCCAATCCCTTCCTGCCGCCCGCGCTGGAGGGAGAGGAGCCGGCGGCGCCTGGTTCGAAGCGTTTATCGGCGACCGCTGGTACACCTTTGACCCCCGTAACAACGCGCCGCGCATCGGCCGCGTGCTGATCGGGCGCGGACGCGATGCCCTGGACGTGGCGATGGTCACGAGCTACGGCGCGCCGCTGCTCCGCCAGATGACCGTCTGGGCCGACGAGTGGACGGGTAGCCCTGACGACCTGCCGCCGATCACCGGCAAGCCGGTCTCCCAGGTGTTGTCATGACGCTCGTCATCGACAGCGAAGCGAACATCCTGGCGCTGGGCGACGCCGAGGCCACGGCGCTGCCGCTGCTCGATCACCAGGCGGTCGATTGGAGCCGCGTGCGGCGCACCGCCTATCTGGTGCATCAGCACCTGCGCTACGACTATCCGGGTCCGATAGCCGACCTGCGGCATCAACTCATGATCGTGCCGCCGCCGCGCCTCGGCGACCAGCGCCGCGTCGTCTACCAGCTCGACGTTTCGCTGCCGGAGCACACGCGCGCCGAGCGCCAGGATGGCTTCGGCAACGTCGTGCTGGAGGTCAGCGTGCCGCGCGTGGCCGGCTCCATCGAGTTCGAAGCCTGGATTGTCGTGGAGCGATCGTCGGGCAGTGGTCCCCACCTGCTGCCGGCAGAGGCCCTGCACGACGATCACTATCTGCAGCCCTCGGCGCTGACGCAACCCGACGCGAACGTCCGCCGAGCAGCGCAGGAGTTACAGCAGTCCGGCCTCGGCGGTCCGGCCCTGGCCGACCGCATCGACGAGTGGGTCCACACCGCCCTCCGCTACACCCACGGCGCCACAGGCGTTCACAGCACCGCTTCAGAAGCGCTGGCCCTGGGCCGCGGCGTCTGCCAGGACTACGCCCACGTCATGCTGTCCCTTTGCCGGCTCTGCGGCTTGCCGGCCCGCTACGTCTCCGGCCACCTGCTGGGCGAAGGCGGCACTCATGCCTGGGTGGAAGTGTTGCTGCCGGCACCGGAGCACCCCGGCATGGCGGAAGCCGTCGCCCTGGACCCCACCCACGGCCGCCGCGCCGGTCTCAGCTACCTGACGGTGGCCGTCGGCCGCGACTACCTCGACGTGCCGCCAACCTCCGGCACGTACAGGGCCGCCCACCCCGGAAGGCTGTCGGCGCGCAAGCGGGTGGGGATCGCGGCGATTCGATATGCAGAGGAAGAGGAGGGCGGGGGGGTGGGAACCCCTTCCGGCTCGCACCGCTCGCCAGGTTTCCCCCTGACGGGAGAAACCTTTGCTGTAGATCAAGGGCCGGTCGCCTTCGGGCACTGACCTTGATGTACCGGTGCTGTTCTTGGGTAACTCGATCACGACAGGCGAGCACGTCGGTAACCGCCACGCGGCGAGTTTTCCCACACGGTGGAGAGGGATGGCGCGTTCCTGCTCGAGGAGGAGGACGAAGGAGGGGCGTGAGATGCCAGGCACATTGGCCGCGACGATAGACTTACTCGTAATGAAGGGCCATCGGTCATGGGCCGGGGTTCAGTGCGGGGAGGTGACACGACCCGATTTGTACCGGCTAAGCCTCGGACGGACTTATCCGCGTGATGCGGTACAATACGTACATGAGTCGTGCGTGTGAGTTGAGCGTGTCCGACGCCCGGGAGCGTTTGGCAACGATCATTAATCAGGTTCGTGCCGAGCATGAGCCGATGTATCTGGCTCGCCGCGGCCGTCGGGTCGCCGCAATCATTGATGCTGATGACCTGGATCGTATCCTCGAGCTGGCCGAAGACATGGCGGACATCCGCGAGGCCGAACGGGCGCGCGCCGAGCTGCAGGCGACCGGGCAGATTCCCGTTCCCTGGGACGAGGTCAAGGCCGAACTTGGCCTGACGTGACGTACTCGGTCACCGTCGCTCCGGCAGCGCTGCGGCAGTTGCGTAAATTGGAGCCGTCGGCACGGCGCCGTGTGCAAGCGGTCATCGATCTCCTCGCTGACGATCCCAGGCCGCCCGCTGCCCGCCAATTGGCGGGCGGCGCCGGCGAGTGGCGGGTGCGCACCGGCGACTACCGTGTGGTCTATGAAATCCATGACGGCGAGCTGCTCATCCTCGTGGTGACGGTCGGCCATCGTCGAGATGTGTACCGAGAGCGCTGACCGCGCCAGCGCTACCAGTCCTGGTGGACTCCAGCACGCCAGAGGAGCGGCTGCGCCATCGTGACCAACGGTGATCGTAGGGGTGCTCTAGATGCGATCCTGCGCTGATGACGCTGCGACGTCCCAATGCTCCGCCACCCGCATCGCCTCCTCCGGCCCTGGCCAGGGTGGCATCGTCGTAATCAGGAAGCACAGCGGCTCCGCGCCGTCATTGCGGAACTGAAAGTGCGTACCCAATGGGATTGTGAGGCAGATTCCCGACGCCACGTCGACCGTTTCCTCGTCGTCACCTGCCTTGCGCCAGACCTGTCCATGACCGCTCAGGAAGTACCAGATCTCCTCGATGGTTCGGTGGGTGACGGCCAGCGAGACGCCTCCAGGGGGCAGTGTGCAATGGACGGCGCTGCCACCGGGCAGCGTCAGCAGCAACCGAATTTGCGAGCCGTCCGGGGCAAGGGTGTCGGCGTGGGCAGGGAGACACATGGATTGCATACAGGGTCGTCACATGGCGCCAGGCGCGGCGCCGGACTCTTGACGCACGTCCGATGCCGGTAGATCGTAGCCACCCAGGTCTTCCCCGAGCCTCGTAAGTTCATCGATATGCTGGGTCTGATCTCGGCTTATTCGATGTGTTTCAACGAGCATGCGGGACCAACGGGCGAACTCCGCGTTGACCGCAAGCCCTGCAGTTCGCCGCTTCTCCGCATATGCCGCGAATAGCCGTGGGTACACGCAGGCTAGGAGGCTGTCTGAGTTGAAGCATAGGCGGGACGAGCGAGCGAGCGGTGGT
>DAIMXP010000012.1:0-86402 GCA_036734945.1 Chloroflexota bacterium | reverse complement strand
GACGAGCCCGCCGAGGCGGCCGCCTGATGGACTACAAAAACCTACCCCAGAAAGCAACCCCTGCCCCCCGCAAGAAGCTCATCGAAGTCGCCCTGCCTCTGGAGGCCATCAACAAAGCCGCGGCGCGTGAGAAGAGCATTCGCCACGGCCACCCCTCCACCCTCCACCTCTGGTGGGCCCGCCGCCCCCTGGCCGCCTGCCGCGCCGTCCTCTTCGCCTCCCTCGTTGATGACCCCGGCGCCGTCCCCGAGGAGTTCCCGACCGACGCCGACCAACTGCGCGAGCGCGAGCGCCTCTTTCGCCTGATCGAGCAACTGGTGCTCTGGGAGAACTCCAACAACGAGACCGTGCTCAACGCCGCCCGCCAGGAAATCGCCCGCAGCGTCGCCCGCTCCAAAGGGCTGACCCTGCCCGTCTCCGACCACGGCATCCAGCGCTTCCTGATCGAGCACGCCCCGCCCGTGCTGGACCCCTTCTGCAGCGGCGGTTCCATCCCCCTGGAAGCGCAGCGCCTGGGGCTGCGCGCCTACGGCAGCGACCTCAACCCCGTGGCTGTGCTGATCACCAAAGCCCTGATCGAGATCCCGCCCCAGTTCGCCGGTCAACCGCCGGTCAACCCGAAGGACCGCGCCGGCATGGCTCGCAACGTCAACTGGCCCGGCGCCAGCGGCCTGGCAGCCGACGTGCGCTACTACGGCCAGTGGATGCGCGACGAAGCCCAAAAGCGCATCGGCTGCCTCTACCCCAAAGTCGCCTTACCGAAGGAACACGGCGGCGGCGAAGCCACGGTGATCGCCTGGCTCTGGGCACGCACCGTCAAGTGCCCCAACCCCGCCTGCGGCGCACAGATGCCGCTGGTGCGCTCCTTCGCGCTGTCGACCAAGAAGGGCAAGGAAGCCTGGGTCGAGCCGCAGGTGGATCAGGCGGCGAAGACAGTGCGGTTTGCCGTGCGAACGGGTCAGCAAACAAGTGGTCAGAAGGAAGTATCGTCGCGGGGGAGTGGCTTTGCTAACGAGAAAGGCAAGAAGGTCAAAGCGACCTTCCAATGTGTTGTTTGTCACTCTGGAGTCGTGAAAGGCGAGTATATTGATCAGCAGGCAGATACAGGACTGATGAGCACGATGCCGCTCGCGGTTGTTGCTGAGGGGAGCCACGGTAGAACGTACCTACCCTTTGACGATCACCAAGTGCGAGTGGCTTTAGAAGACGCTCCAAAAAAGGCACAGTCCGACGCCTTTCGTGAAAAGTTCCCGACTGAACCGGCACGGGGCACGTTCGCCAGCAACGCGCAGGGGCGAATCTACGGCTTCAAAATATTCTCCGACTATTTCACCCCCCGCCAACTCGTGGCGCTGACGACCTTCAGCGATCTGGTGGCCGAGGCACGGGAGCGGGTGCTGCCGGATGCGGCGGGGCGAAATGGTGCGCAGGCGCGGGCGGATGCCGTAGCGACGTATTTGGCGTTCGCGGTCGATAAGGGCACGGACTACTGGTCAAGCATGTGTAGTTGGCACTCGTCCGGCGAAAAGATGCGGAACACCTTCGGGCGCCAAGCTATCGCTATGGTGTGGGACTATGCCGAGTGCAATCCGTTCAGCACTTCGACGGGCAATTGGGAGGCGTGTATCGACTGGGTTTGGAAGGTTGTCCGAGAAACTCCCGCCTCAGCAGTCGGAAGTGTTTCGCAGCGAGACGCCGTCGATGAGATTGAAGCAGCATCCGGTCCAGTCATTTCCACCGATCCCCCCTACTACGACAACATTGGCTACGCTGACCTCTCCGACTTCTTCTATGTCTGGTTGCGCCGGAGCCTCAGACGCCTGTATCCCGACCTTTTCAGTACGCTCCTGGTGCCGAAGAAACAGGAGTTGATTGCCGCACCCTACCGTTTCACCGACAGCGACGAAGGGACGCGAAAGGAGCAGGCGCAGCGATTCTTCGAGAAGGGACTGGGAGAAGCATTCTCCCGCATGCGCGCGGCGCAGGCGCCCGGCTATCCACTGACGGTGTACTACGCCTTCAAACAGTCGGAAGCGGCGGGCGATGACGATGAAGAGAGTGTCGGCGTGGGCGTCTCTTCTACCGGTTGGGAGACCATGCTGGAAGGGTTGCTCGGCGCCGGCTTTTCCATCGGCGGTACCTGGCCCATGCGCAGCGAGCTTGGCAACCGCATGATCGCCAGCGGCACCAATGCGCTCGCTTCCTCCATCGTCCTCGTCTGCCGCCCCCGACCGGCGGACGCGCCGGTTGCCACGCGCGGCGAATTCCTTGCGACCTTGCGCAGGGAATTGCCCGAGGCGCTGCGGAAGTTGCAGCAGGGCAGCATCGCGCCGGTCGATCTCAATCAGGCGGCGATTGGGCCGGGCATGGCGATCTTCACCCGGTACAAGCAGGTGGTGGACGCGAAGGGAAGCCCCATCGCGGTGCGGGCGGCGTTGCAGGCGATCAATCAGGAGGTGGAGAGCTACCTGGCGGGGCAGGAAGGGGAACTGGACGAGGATTCCCGTTTCTGCCTGGCCTGGTTCCGGCAGTTTGGGATGGGCAGCGGTCGCTTCGGGGAGGCCGACGTGATGGCGCGGGCGATGAACACGTCGGTGCAACGGCTGCACGAGAGCGGGGTGCTGGTTTCCGGGGGCGGTCAGGTCCGGCTGCTGGGCTACAGCGAGTACAAGGCGGAGTGGGACCCGCGCGCCGACCCGCGTGTCAACGATTGGAAGGGCCTGCACCAGCTCATCGGCGCGCTCTACAACGACGACGCGCGGCTGGGCGGGGAGACCGGGGCCGGGCGCGTGCTGAAGTTGCTCGGCGCCGACCGGGCGGAGCGGGCGCGGGACCTCGCTTACCGCCTGTTCGCCATCTGCGAACGCAAGAACTGGACGGCGGAAGCCCAGGCCTATAACGGGCTGGCGGCGTCGTGGCTGGCGATCCAGGCGAGGGCAGCGGAACGCGGGCCGCTGGAGCAGGGGGTGCTGGCGTGATGGGTGGGTGGTGGAGGGGAGCGGTAGTGCAATTCAACAGGGCCGCGATTGCGATCGGCGGCCAAGCGACGGGGGCGACTGCGGTCGCGTTTCGCACCGAGGACGGCAGACCCAAGCGACCGCAGTCGCCCCCCGTCGCTTGGCCGCCGATCGCAATCGCGGCCCTGTACTCCCCCAACCACTATCCCTCAGCCACCCCAACCGTCCTCCCCTATTGTTGGCATAATACGTAGCACAACGCACTCGGAGGTATCACCCCATGGCCACCGCTGAAACCCCCAACTACGACCGCGTCGGGCGCGGCCTGAAAATCACCCAGAATGCCCTGACGCCGTTCATCTATCGGGAGATGATGCGGGTTTACCACAACAAGTGGTGGACGGAAGGCGTGCTGATGGGCGTCAGCGACGCGCAGCGCAATAGCCTGCCTCAGGTGGGCCAGACGAAGGACCTGGTGGAGCGCCTTGATCCGGCTGCTCAGCTCAACCTCATCGCCCGGCGCTGGAACGACGTCTTCGGCAAGGAACTGGACCAGCAGGCGCGCACCTACGTCAACGAGCTGATCGGCGTGCGGAATGACTGGGCACACAGCGCCAGCAAGGACTGGGCGGAAAATGACGCCTGGCGGGCGCTGGATACGATGACTCGGCTGTTGGAGCAGGTGCAGCCGACAGTGGCGCGGGAGGTCGAGGCGCTGGCCAAGGAGGTGCGCGCCGTTACCTATGCGGCGCCCCTGCCGCCTGCACCGGTGATCAAGACGCCGGCGGTTGCCACTGCCGGAAAAGCCGCAGCAAGTCCCGGCGCGCTGAAACCCTGGCGGGACGTGATCGTCCCCCACGACGACGTCGCGCGCGGCAAGTTTCAGCAGGCGCAGTTCGCCGCCGACCTGGCCCAGGTGCTGGCCGGCAAGGCGACCTCGGAGTACCAGGACCCCGTCGAGTTCTTTCAGCGTACCTTCCTCACGGAAGGGACGCGTTTGCTGCTCACGGCCGCGGTGGAACGGCTGGCCGGCAAAGGCGGGGAGCCGGTGATCCAGTTGAAAACCTCCTTCGGTGGCGGCAAGACGCACACCATGCTGGCGCTGTATCACCTGGTCAACAATCAGGGCAAACTGGCCCACATGAGCGGCGCTGCCGAAGTCCTGGCCGGGGCAGGGGTAGCAAAGCTGCCGAAAATCAAGGTCGCCGTGCTGGTCGGTACCGACCTGAATGCCACGGCGCCGCATCTCGCCGCTGGCGGCAGCGGGATTGAGGTACGTACCCTGTGGGGCGAGATGGCCGCCCAACTCGGCGGCAAGTCGGCGTATGACCTCGTTCGTCCGGCGGACCTGGCCGGGGTCGAACCCGGCGCAGCCACACTGATCAAGCTGTTTGATGACTTCGGCCCTTGCGTGGTGCTCATCGACGAGTTGGTAGCCTACGCCCGCCGTATCTATAACTATCAAAACCCGACCCCGCTGCCGTCAGGCACCTTCGAGTCGGTGATGACCTTCATCCAGTCACTCACAGAAGCTGCCAAGCGCTCCAAAGCCAGTATCGTTGTGGCATCCATCCCCGAATCGGACGTGGAAATTGGCGCTGCGGGCGGTCGGGAAACGCTGGCCCGCATCGAGCACACCTTCGGCCGCCTGGAGGCGGTGTGGAAGCCTGTTGGCGCACGAGAAGCATTCGAGGTGGTGCGCCGCCGCCTGTTCGGTCCGGTGCGCGACGAGGCTGCCCGCGAGGCCGTCTGCCTGGCCTACTCCCGCCTCTACGCCGGCGATTCCACCGACTTTCCGGGCGAGTGCCGCCAGGCCGACTACCTGGAGCGGCTGCGCGCCGCCTACCCAATTCACCCGGAGGTGTTCGACCGCCTCTACGACGACTGGAGCACGTTAGAGCGCTTCCAGCGCACGCGAGGCGTGCTGCGCCTGCTGGCCGCCGCCATCCATGCGCTCTGGGAGCGTAACGACCGCTCCTTGCTGATCCAACCAGGGACGCTGCCGCTGGACGTGCCGCGCCTGCGCGACGACCTGCAGCGCTATCTGCCGGAGGGCTGGAACGCCGTGATCGACCACGACGTCGACGGTCCCCACTCCCAGCCGCGCAAGATCGACGAGGAGAACCCCCGCCTGGGCCAGCTTGTGGCCGCCAGTCGCGTGGCGCGCACGATCTTCCTGGGCAGCGCGCCGCACGTGACGCAACAGAGCGTGCGCGGCATCGACGATGCGCACGTCCGCCTAGGTGTGGCTCAGCCAGGCGAGTCGTTGGCGGTGTTCAACGACGCCATTGGCCGGCTGACAGAGCAGCTCACCTACCTCTATGTCGCCAACAAGCGCTACTGGTTCGATATCCAACCGAACCTGCGCCGGGAGGCGGACGACCGCGCCCGCCGACTGGAAGTACACGAAGTCACCCAGGAGATCATCAGCCGCCTGCGTCAGGAACAGGCGCCGCGCGAAGCCGACCGGCGTAGGGCCGACCGTGGCGTCTTTCACGCAGTCCACTGGCCGTCGGACCGCAGCGGCGAACCGGTCGGCGCCGATATTCCCGACGAGCAGTTCGGCCGGCTGGTGGTGTTGCCACCCAGCGCCGGCCACCGGCGCGGCCAGCAGCAGTCGGCCGCCCGCCAGATGGCCGGCGAGCTGCTGGAAAAGCGCGGCAACGCGGCGCGCATCTACCGCAACACGCTGCTCTTTCTGGCCCCGGATAGCGAAGGGCTGCCCGGCCTGGATGCGGAGGTGCGCCGTTTCCTGGCCTGGAAGTCGATCCAGCGCGATACCGATGCCCTGAACCTTGACCGCTACCGCCAGCTGGAAGCCGATGAAGGCATCAGCCACGCTGAACTGACCTTTGACACGCGCCTCCGGGAAACGTATTGCTGGTTGCTGGTTCCGCGCCAGGATACCGCCTCTACATGGCTCTGGGAAGACGTCCGGCTGCCGCCGGGTGAGGGCAGCCTCGTTCAGCGCGCTGCCCAGCGGGCCGAAGCGAATGAGTACATGTACGGAAAGATATCCGCCTTCCACCTCCAGCGCGCGCTGGAGGAGATGCAACGCGCGCTGCAAGACCTGCTCTGGAAGGACGGCCCGCACCTCTTGCTCCGCAAGTTCTGGGAATACCTCTGCACCTACGGCTACCTGCCGCGCCTGCGTGACGCCGACGTGCTGCTGGAGGCTGTGGCGCAAGGGCTGCGCACGCGCGACTACTTCGGCTACGCCGACGCAGTGGGCGACGACGGACGCTACCGCGGCCTGGTATTCGGTGAGGCGCGCACCGCCAGCAGCTTGACCCTGGATGGCAGCAGCGTCCTGGTCAAACCCAGCGCGGCCCTGGACGAGGAGGAACGGCGGCAGCGCGAAGAGGCGCAGCGCCGGCAGGAGCAGGAAGCAGCCGTCCAGGGCAAAACGGGAGGAACCAGCTCGCCCGTCACGCAAGGAAAAGATTCAAACCTAGGCCCAGATACGGCGGGCAACACCGGCGACCCGCCGCAGCCCCCTCCGCCCACCCCGCGACCGAAGGTGCTGCGACGCTACCACGGCACGATGGACATTGATCCACTCCGGCTGGCGCGCGACGTGCGCAGCATCGCCGAAGAGATCCTGCAGAGCCTCGCGGCACTGCCCAACGCTTCAGTGCGCGTCACGCTCCATATCGACGTGGACGCGCCGGACGGCATCCCCGAGCAGGCAGTGCGGACGGTCGTCGAGAACAGCCGCACCCTCAAACTGCCGCCGCCCCAGTTCGAGCAGGAGTAAGCGAGGCGGGCAAACAGGCTCAATACAAGAGCGAAATACGCACAGGTTCACGGGGGGCGCAAGGGTCCTATGCGTGCCCTTTGAGCCGCGCCTACTCTCGTTGCCCACGCAGGCGCGCCAGTTCCTGTTCCAGACGCTCGGCACGTTCTTGCCACTGCCTAGCACGCTCGTGCGCCACCCGCGCTTGCTCCTGCGCCGCCCGCGCTTGCTCCTGCGCCGCCCGCGCCTCATCTTGCGCAGAATGGCGCAGCGCGATCTCCATGCGCAACTGCGGCTCCACGTCCCAGATCAGCGGGAACACCTCTCCGCTCGCCTGGTCCACCACCCGCACCAAGTTGTCGAGCACGCGCCAACCAAACGGGATCAACTCGCTCCAGAGCGTCTCGCCCTCACTGACCACGCGGTGCAGGTCCCCGCCATCCCAGCGGGCGCCCAGTTGCCAGGCTTGCAGCCGAGGTTCCGGCGCAAAGTCTCCACTGGGGTCTAGCACTACATACTCGCGCACCCCCACGCGACGGTACCAGTCGCGCTTCTCCGTGAGGTCTTTGTTCTTCAGCGAAGACGGGGAGAGCACTTCAATTACCAGGTCCGGCGCTTTGGGTTCGACCCAGAGGTCGTAGCGCGGACGGACGCGGTCCGGCACGCCAAGGGCCACGAGGATATCGGGCTCGCGGTAATCGCGCAAATCGACGGGATCGCGGTGGACCCGCAGTTCAGCGGCGACGAAGCATGCGGAACCGGACAGGCGTCCGCGCAAGGGGTAGGAGAGGCTGTCGATGGTGTCACGGTGGTCCTGCCCGGCCAAAGGTTCATCCTGTTCTTCACTGTCGAAGAGGTCGGGAGTCCAGTCTAGAGTGGCGATTTCGGCGCGCATGCTGCCTCGCTTTCTGGTGACGCAAAGCGTAGCATGGAGACCCCTCTCTGGCTTCCGGGCGCCCTTTGGGCGCTCTCCCCCTGACGGGAGAGAGCCAAAGGGAATATGGGTCCCGATGGCAGGCATCGCAGCTTCGGCGGCCTCCCAGCCCGACCCCGCCGTATCGCTCCCAAACTTCCCTTTGGCTCTCTCCCGTCAGGGGGAGAGCGCCCAAAGGGCGCCCGGAAGCCAGAGAGGGGTCAGCCCGCGCCGTTTGCTCATCCTCGCTCTGGATGCTAGCCTACTCTTGAGCACAGCACAGCGCTGTGAGAGAGGAGAGACATGCGCAACTTTAGCTATGTCGCCGCCGGCACCGTTGATCAGGCGGTAACGGCGCTGGCTCAGGCCGGGCTGGAAGGCCGCCTGCTGGCCGGGGGCACCGACATGATCGTGCAGATGCGCGAAGGCCGGCGGGTCGTCGACACCGTGGTCGATATCAAGGGCATCCCCGACCTGAACGTACTGCAGTTTGACCCGACAACGGGCCTGCGCCTGGGTGCGGCGGCGCCTTGCCATCGCATCTACGAACACCCCGACGTCCGGCGCTGGTACCCGGCGCTGGTCGACAGCACCTCGCTGGTCGGCGGCACCGGTATCCAGGGGCGGGCCAGCGTCGGTGGTAACCTCTGCAACGCCTCGCCGGCAGCGGATACTATTCCGACTTTGATCGTCTTGGGAGCGGTGTGCAAGGTGGTCGGACCGCAGGGTCGGCGCGATATCGCTGTCGAGCAGTTCTGCGTGGCGCCGGGACGCAACGCGCTGCTGGCGGGCGAGATGCTGGTGGAGATCGTGCTGCCGCCGCCCGCCCCGAACAGCGGCGCTTTCTTTTTGCGCTTCATCCCGCGCAACGAGATGGATATCGCGGTGGTGAACGCCGCCGCCTGGTTGCAGTTGGACGAGGGCGGTCAGACGATCCGCGCGGCGCGGCTGGCCGTCGGCGCGGTAGCGCCCATTCCGCTGCTGGTCAGCGCCGCGGCCACCCTGCTGGCGGGTGCGCCGGCGACGGAGGAGAGCTTTGCGCTGGCGGCGGAGGCGGCACAGCGCGCCGCCCAGCCGATCAGTGACATGCGTGGCACCAAAGAACAGCGCCGCCACCTGGTCGGCGTGTTAACGCGTCGCGCCTTGCAGGGCGCGCTGGAGCGGGCAAGGACGAATCACTGATGGCAACGCTAACACAGGTCGAGACGACGCTCAACGGGGACGTGACGAGCTTCCTCTGCGAGCCACGCCAGAGTCTCTTAGAAGTGCTGCGCGACAGCCTGGGGCTGACGGGCAGCAAAGAGGGCTGCAACAACGGCAACTGCGGCGCTTGCAGTGTGCTGCTGGACGGCCGGCTGGTCAACTCCTGCATCGTCCTGGCCGTCGAGACGGCCGGCAAGCGCGTCGAGACAATCGAGGGGATGGCCGGGCCGCAGGGGTTGCACCCGCTGCAGCAGGCCTTCCTGGAGCAGGCGGCGTTGCAGTGCGGCATCTGCACGCCGGGCTTCCTGGTCGCTTCCAAGGCCCTCCTAGACAAGAACCCGCAGCCCACGGAGCACGAGATCCGCTACTGGCTGGCCGGCAACCTCTGCCGCTGTACCGGTTACGACAAGATCGTGCGGGCAGTGCAGGCGGCCGCGCAGCAGATGGCGGCGCAACCCGAGAAGCAGTTGGTGAGGAGCTAAGACGATGGTCGTAGAAGATCGCCCCCGGACCGCAGTAGCAACCCCGGAAAAGCCTGCCTATGACGTGATCGGCACCCGTCCCATCCGGCCGGACGGCCTGGAGAAGGTGACCGGTCAGGCCAAGTACGGCGCCGACATCATGTTGCCCGGCATGCTGCACGGCAAGATGCTGCGCAGCCCCTTTGCCCACGCCCGCATCCTGAAGATCGACACCAGCGCCGCGGCGGCCCTGCCCGGCGTCAAGGCGGTCGTCACCGCCGCCGACCTGCCGCTGGCCAGCGACGAGGTGTTCGACCTCGGCGAGGGTATGGGGAACCTGCTCGATCTCAGCGACAACATCCTGGCCCGCAAGAAGGTGCTCTATCGCGGCCACGCCATCGCCGCGGTGGCGGCAACGAACCCGCACATCGCCGAAGAGGCGGTCGGCCTGATCAGCGTTGAGTACGAAGAGTTGCCCGTTGTCCTCGACGTGCGCCAGTCCATGCGCGAGGATGCACCGTTGCTGGACGAAAAGCGGCACACGAAGTCCCTGGCCGGCACATCGGAGAAGGCCAGCAACATCGCCCAGCACATCCAGACGGAACTGGGCGACGTGGATGCCGGCTTTGCCGCCGCCGACGTGGTCGTCGAGCGCGAGTACACCACCAGCATGGTCCACCAGGGCTATATCGAGCCGCAGAACGGCACGGCCATGTGGTCCGCCGATGGCCACCTGACGGCCTGGACCAGCACCCAGGGCGCCTTCAGCGCGCGGGAAGAGCTCGCCAAGCTGCTCCGGCTGCCTCTGGCGCAGATCAAGGTCATCCCCATGGAGATCGGCGGCGGCTTCGGCGGCAAGATTCCTGTCTACCTGGAGCCGGTGGCGGCCCTGTTATCCCGCAAGACTGGTCGCCCCGTCAAGATGGTGATGACGCGCGCCGAGGTGCTGGAAGCCACCGGGCCAACCTCCGGCACCTACGTCAAAGTGAAGATGGGCGCCACGCGCGACGGGCGTCTCACCGCAGCGCAGTGCTACCTGGCCTTCGAGGCCGGCGCCTACCCCGGCTCCGCTGTCGGCGCCGGCTGCCAGACGATCCTGGCACCCTACGACATCCCCAATGTGCGCATCGACGGCTACGACGTGGTGCTGAACAAGCCGCGCACCTTTGCCTACCGCGCCCCTGGCGCGCCGGCCGCCGCCTTCGCCGGTGAATCGTTGGTGGATGAGCTGGCGGAAAAGCTTGGCCTGGATCCCATCGACTTCCGCAAGCGCAACGCCTCGCAGGAGGGGACCCGCCAGGCCAACGGGCGCGTCTTCCCGCGCATCGGCAACGTGGAATGCCTGGAGGCGGCGGAACGGACGGAACACTGGCACAGCCCGTTGACCGGCCCCAACCGCGGTCGGGGGGTCGCTTCGGGCTTCTGGTTCAACGCGGGTATGTCCTCCAGCGCCTCAGCGTCTGTCAACCCGGACGGCACGGTCTCGCTGATCGAGGGCTCGACCGACATCGGCGGCAGTCGGGCGGCGCTAGCGATGCAATTGGCGGAGACGCTCGGCATCGCCTTCGTTGATGTGCAGCCGTCGGTGGGCGATACCGACTCGGTGGGCAACACCGACGTGACCGGCGGCAGCCGCGTCACCTTCGCCACCGGCTGGGCAGTCTACGAGGCCGGCATGGACATTCGGCGGCAGTTGATCGAACGCGCCGCCCTCATCTGGAACGTGCCGGCGGAAGACGTGACCTACGAGCACGGCGTCCTGGTGGTGGCTGGTGATGCGGAGAAGCGGCTGACCTTCAAGGAGCTTGCGGAGAAGTTGCAGCAGAGCGGCGCACCAGTGGTGGGACGGGCCAGCGTCAAGCCGGCCGGCGTCGGCGGCGCATTCGCCACCCACATCGTCGATGTCGAGGTCGATCCCGACACCGGGAAGGTGCAAGTCCTGCGCTACACGGCGGTGCAAGACGCCGGCACCGCCATCCACCCCAGCTACGTGGAAGGGCAGATGCACGGCGGCGCCGCCCAGGGCATCGGCTGGGCGCTGAACGAGACCTACGACTACGACGCTAATGGCCGGATGCGTAACGCCAGCCTGCTGGACTACCGGCAGCCGACCACCCTGGACGTGCCAATGGTGGAAACCGTCATCGTGGAGGTGCCCAACCCGGGGCATCCCTACGGCGTGCGCGGCGTGGGGGAAGTGGCGATCGTGCCCCCGCTCGCTGCTATTGCCAACGCCATCTATCGTGCCACCAACCAGCGCCTGCGCGAACTGCCCATGTCCCCCGCCGTGGTCCTACGCGCGACGGGCAAGATCGAGTAACGGTCAGTGGCGACGGTATGGATCCCTTCCCTGCTGCGTCCGCTCACGGGTGGTCAGCGGCAGGTGACCGCAGCAGGCGCGACGGTCGGCGAGATCATCGCCGACCTGGATCGTGCCTACCCCGGCATGCGTGATCGCCTCTGCCAGGGCGACCGGCTGCAGTCCGGCATCGCCGTCGCCGTGGACGGTGAGACGGGTACCCTCGGCCTGCTGGAGCCGGTGCCACCCGACAGTGAAGTGCAGATACTGCCGGCGATCGGCGGCGGCTAGCAGCTAATCTTCGCCGATGCTCTCCAGGCCGCCCTCGACCTCCTGTAGGTCGTAAGCCACCAGATGGCCCAGGCGTGTGACCATGTCGGCAGCGTACTGGTCGGCGCCTTCCCGCCGTTGCCGCACGTGCTGCTGGGCGGTCATCGCCCGCTGCGCCACCGCCTGTTCGGCATCACGCAGCAGGCCGTTCTCGCGCAGCATGCGCTCGGCGCGCTCTTCCGCCTGGCGGGTCAGCTTCTCCGACTGTTCCAGCGCTTGCTGCAGCGTGTGCTCGCGATCCTGCTGGATGCGGCGTGCCTGCCGGATTTCCTCCGGTACCAGCACGCGCATCTGGTCCAACAGGTCCAGACAGCGCCGCTCATCCAGCATGACGCGCGCAGTCAGCGGTACACGCACGGCGGCATTGACGATCTGCTCAAAGTCGTCGACGAGTTGCATAATCTCAATGGCCAACGGTACCTCTCCTCACATCCAGGGTAGCTTACGGCAGCACCGGCGATGCTGGCGCAGTACGGTAAATGGTCACGGCCGCATCGCCCTGCCGGCGGAGTTTCCAGACGGTAAGACCAGCTATCGCTTCGGGGAGCAGCGTGGTGGCGCGGTGCTCGGCGACAATGAGGGCGTCAGGGGAAAGGTGCTCGGAGATTGCTAGTTTCGCCAGGGCAGCGGGCAGTTGATCGGCCTCGTAGGGTGGATCAAGGAGTACGAGGTCGAATGCGCCGGGCAGGCGGTCGATAGCCTGCGGTAGAACAGCACAGATCACGCTGGCAATGGCGCCGAACTTCGTCGCGTCGAGGTTGCGTTGAATCGTGCGACAGGCGCGCGAGTTCTGCTCAATGAACGCGCAAAATGCCGCCCCCCGGCTCAAGGCTTCGATGCCCAACGCTCCGCTACCCGCATAGAGGTCCGCCACGCGGTCAAACGGCCCTTCAGCGGCCAGCATATTGAAAATGGCGCCGCGCAGGAGGTCCGACGTCGGTCGGGTGGCCAGGCCGGGGGGGGCGGCTAGGGGGGTTCCCCGGGCGGCTCCTGCGATAATGCGCAACCGGGAGGAGACCCCTCTCTCTGACTCTCTCCCCCTCACGGGAGAGAGAGAACGCACCTCACTTGCCGTTGGCCCACGGCTACCTTCAGGCGAGCGAGTCGCTCTGAACACTACCTGCCCCTCGAATTGCGTTCCCGCTCGCCCGTGGGGGGGAGGGGTTTCTGCGCGGCAGGCGGCCCAACGCTCGAATTGCGTTCCCCCTCTCCCGTGAGGGGGAGGGGGTCAGGGGGAGGGGTCACCCCTCCGTCTGGGTGTAGCTCGCCTCTTCGCTCGCCCTGGTCGGCGGAGTTGCGCGGCCCTCAGTGACCGTCTCCTCCTCGCAGGGGATCTCGGCCATTTCGGGGACGGCGCCTTCGGCGGCCGTTCCGGCCAGGATAGCGGCGATGTCCACGCCGCGATAGCGCGACACGGGTTCACCCTGACGGATGGCGGCCAGCACGCGCTCCGCCGAGAACGGTGTCTCGGTCAGTTGCACGCCGATGGCGTCGTAGATGGCGTTCCCCACCGCGGCGAGGGTGGGGACGATGTTGACTTCTCCGGTACCGCGCACGCCGTAGGGACTCTCTTCCGCCGGCACCTCCACCAGGATGCAGTCGATGTTCGGCACGTCCAGCGAGGTGAGCTTGCGGTAGTCGAGCAGCGACGGGTTGCGCAGCAGGCCGCGCTCGTCGTACACGTAACCCTCGGTGAGCGCCCAGCCGATGCCCTGGACGGCAGACCCCTGGATCTGGCCTTCGCAGAGGTCGGGATTGATGGCGCAGCCGACATCCTGACAACCGGTGAAGCGTACCACCCAGGTCTGGCCGGTCTCCTCGTCCACCTCAACCTCGGCGACCTGGACGGCGAAGGCCGGTGCGCGCTTGAGGTGCGTCGTGTTGCCCACGCCAACCACCGGGCCGTCGCCGGAGTTCATGGAGCGGCGGATGACCTGCTGGCGGGTGAAGGACACTTCCGGCGCGGAACGGGCGTAGTAGCGCCCGTCTTCCTCGACGACGTCCTGCTCGTCGGCTTTCAATTGCTGCGCTGCGCGCTGGCGGAGCTTCTCGCGGCCGTCCACCGCGGCACGGTAGACCGCGGTGCCCAGACTGAGCGTCAGGCGGCTGCCGCCGGTGCCGTCGTTGAAGGCCACCGCGTCCGTGCTTTCCGTCTTGATGCCGATCTTCTCGAACGGCATGTCCAGCGCCTCGGCCGCGATCTGGCACACCGCCGAGCGGCAGCCGGTGAGGTCGATCGAGCCGGTGACGATGCGGGCGGCGCCATCTTCGGCGAAGTGAATCTCCGCCGTGGAGGTACCGACGCCGCCGCCCCAGTAGCCGGCGGCGACACCGCGGCCGCGTTTGCGGCCCGGTTGCGACGGAGTCGGTACCGGCTCCGACCAGCAGGCGTGGCTCCGCACGGCTTCCAGGATCTCCGTAAAGCCGACGCGCACCCATTCCACGTCGTTGATGGCACGGTCGCCCAGTTGCACTGCGTTGCGCAGGCGCAGTGCAATCGGGTCCATGCCCAGTTGCACGGCGATGCGATCCACCACCGACTCGATGGCATAGGCCGCCTGCGGTCCGCCGGGGGCGCGGTAGGCCGTAACGCTCGGCTTGTTGGTCATCACGTCGATGCCCTCGACGCGGGCATTCGGCCACTTGTAGGGCCCCGGCCCGATGTTCATGCCGGCGCCGGAGGCGCCGCCAGGGTAGCCGCCGACATCGTAGACCATGCGCGCTTCCAGCGCCGTGAACGTGCCGTCCTGGCGTGCGCCGATCTTGACCTGGATGACGCTGCCCGGCGCCGGGCGGGTCGCCTTGAGCACCTCGGAACGGCGCAGGACGCACTTGACCGGCCGGCCGGCGGCATGGGCCAGCAGGGCCGCCAGTGGCTCGACACCCATCGCCCCTTTGGCCCCGAAGCTGCCACCGACTTCCAGCGGCGTGACCTTGATGCGGCCGACCGGGATGTGCAGGAAGCTGGACACACCGGACCGGACACCGAAGCTACCCTGCGTCGTGGTCCAGAGGTTGAGATCCCCCGTTGGTGTGAACTCGGCCAGGGTGGCCTGCGGCTCGATATAGCCTTGATGGACGACCGCCGTGGCGAAGGTGTCTTCCACCACCACGGCAGCCTCGGCGAAGCCCTGAGCGACGTCACCCTTTACAATTTCGTTGACACGGCAGATGTTGCCGGGCCGGTCGGCTTTGCCGGCAAAGGTCTCGGCAAAGTTGTTGTCGTGCAGGACTGGGGCATCCGGCGCCAGCGCGCGGATCGGATCGATCACCGGTGGCAGCGGGTCGTACTCCACCTCGATCAAAGACAGCGCCTGATCGGCAATTGACGCCGTGGCGGCGGCGACGGCAGCCACCGGCTCGCCGTGGAAGAGCACCTTCTTCCAGGCCAGGATGCGCTTACCGCGGCTGGCAACGTCGAACTCTTCTCCGCCGACCTCACTGCCGCTGATCTCCGACACCAGGCGCGGCATGTCGGCGCCGGTGATCACAGCGAACACGCCGGGCAGGGCCTTGGCCTTTTCGGTGTCGATCCGCACGATGCGGGCGTGGGCGTGCGGGCTGCCCAACTGCTTGCCGCAGAGCATGCCGGTGACGCTTATATCGGCGCCATAGACCATGCGGCCGGTGACCTTATCGACACCGTCCACACGCGGCAGGCGCTGACCTACATATTTGCGGGCGCCCCAGTCACGTTGCGGCGCGTCGGCGGGCCGTTCCTGCAGATCCACCATGGTTGAACTCCTCATTCCGCCGGCTAGCCGGCGCTACTTTCGGAAAAGACGAGCGAACGGCTATTCCTGAAACATGATGACCGGCGAGATGTCTTCTTTGCGCCCGCCGGCTACGGCGGCAGTGTGGTTCGCCGGGGTCGTGGCTTCGCCCCTGGTCACAGCCAGTACTGCTTTGACGATCTTGTCGTAGCCGGTGCAGCGGCAGAGGTTGCCGGCCAGACCGACGCGAATCTCTTCCTCATTGGCGTGAGGGTTGTCCTTGACGGTTGCGGCTGCCGACATCAGCATGCCGGGGATACAGAAGCCGCATTGCAGGCCACTGTGGTCGATGAAAGCCTGCTGGACCGGGTGGAGGCGCCCGTTGGTCGCCAGCCCTTCGACGGACACCACGTCGGCCTGTTGGAGCTCCGGGATGAGCATGAGGCAGGAATTGACGGTCTTGCCGTTGACGATCATCGTGCAGGCGCCGCAGTCTCCGGTACCGCAGCCTTCCTTCGAGCCGGTCAGGCCCAGGTCGTCGCGCACCACTTCCAGCAGCGTGCGAAAGGGCTCGGTATAGATGTCAACGGGGTTGCCGTTGAGCGTGAACTGAACAACGGTCTTAGCCATGTGCCACTGCCTCCCCTGCCTGCGCTGCCGCCAGCGCCCGTTCCAGAACGCGCCGCGTCAAGACGGCGCTCAGCGTGCGGCGGAAACTCTCGGAGCCGCGTTGATCGGAGATGGGACGCACCTCACCGGCAGCAACCTCGGCCGCCGCCGCCAGCGTCGCCGCAGTCGCCGGTTTCCCCTTGAGCGCCGCCTCAACGCCCGGCATGCGCAACGGCACCGGCGCGACAGCCCCCAACGCCACACGGGCGTCCACGATCATGTCGCCGTCCAGTCGGAGCGCCGCCGCAGCGCCGACCACGGCAATATCCAACTCAGCGCGGGGCGTGTGCCGCATGTAGGCGCTGCCCGACTGCGGTGCAGGCGCTGGTAGGCGAATGGCGGTCAGAATTTCGCCAGGCTGCAATCCCGTTCGTCCCGGCCCCTGGAACAGTTCCTCCACAGGCAGCTCGCGCATCGTGTCGGGGCCGGCAATCAGGGCCGTCGCCGCTAGGGCGATCAGCGCGGGTCCGGTGTCGGCGGAGGGGGCGGCGTTGCAGACGTTGCCGCCCAGTGTGGCCAGATTGCGCACCTGAATCGAGCCGATCATGCCGGCTGCCTCGGCCAGCGCCGGGTAGTTGGCGCGAATTCTCGGGTTGAGTTCGATCTCCCGCATCGAGACGCGGGCGCCAATCGTGACGCCGCCGTCGGCCTCGAAGGTGATCGCCTGTACCTCACGCACGTTGCGAAGGCTCACGACGTAGCGCGGCGCCAGGTCACGCTCTTTCATCTGCACAAGCAGATCGGTCCCCCCGGCCAGCAGTCGTCCGCCCTGCCCCTGCTCCTGCAGCAAGGTCAGCGCTTCCGGCAACGAACCAGGAGCATAAAACGCGAATGGACGCATGGTCCCCCTTCTCCAGCACTGCGAGCGCACGCGCTCGGCGGGTGCATTTTAGCAGATGATTGCCAAAATGAGGGGTTAGGGCCGCAGACCGCAGTCGCCGCCCTTTCCAAGTCCTTACCCCAGCACCGGCGCCGGCACGAACTGGGGCGGGTTGGCGCGGAAGAAATCTTCGAAACGCTCGGCGTCGATCGTTTCGTCCTTCATCAACACTTCGCTTATCTCCGTCAGCTTGTCGCGATGGCGGGTGAGGATCTCGAAGGCGCGGGCGTAGGCGTTGTCGATCAGCTCTTTGATCTCAGAATCAATCAGTTGGGCGATGGCCTCACTGTAGTTGCGCTGCTCGCTGATCTCGCGGCCGAGGAAGACCATCTCCTCCTTGTGCCCGAAAGCGCGTGGCCCCAACTTCTCACTCATGCCGTACTCGCACACCATCTTGCGCGACATATTCGTCGCGCGCTCGATGTCGTTCTCGGCGCCGGTGGAGACGTCACCGAAGACGATCTTCTCTGAGACGTGTCCCCCCAGCAACGAGCCCAGGTTGTCGCGGAACTGGTTGCGGGTCCAGAGGTAGCGGTCTTCGCGCGGCAGGAAGCGCGTGTAGCCGCCCATCATGCCGCGGGCGACGATGGAGATCTTCTGGACGGGGTCACAGTTGGCCAGCATGCGGGCGACCAGGGCGTGACCGACCTCGTGGTAGGCGGTGATGGCTTTCTCGCGCTCGCTGATGACGCGGCTGCGGCGTTCCGGCCCGGCGGTGACGCGGTCGATCGCCTCCTCCAGTTCGGAGTTGCCGATGGTCTTCTTGTTGCGCCGGGCGGCCAGGATGGCGCCCTCATTGACCAGGTTGAAGAGGTCAGCGCCGGAGAAGCCCGGCGTCATCTTGGCCAGCGTCTCCAGCGTGACGACCTTGTCCAGGGGCTTGTTGCGCGTGTGGATCTCCAGGATCTCCTTGCGACCACGCACGTCGGGGTTGGGGAGCACGACGTGCCGGTCGAAGCGGCCCGGGCGCAGCAGCGCCGGGTCCAGCACGTCCGGGCGGTTGGTAGCGGCGAGGACAATGACGTTGGTGTTGGTGTCGAAGCCGTCCATCTCCACCAGGATCTGGTTCAGCGTCTGCTCTCGCTCGTCGTGGCTGCCGCCCAGCCCGGCGCCGCGCTGGCGTCCAACGGCATCGATTTCATCGACAAAGACGATGCAGGGCGAGTTGCGCTTGGCCTGGTCGAACAGGTCGCGCACGCGACTGGCGCCGACGCCGACGAACATCTCGACAAACTCGGAACCGGAGATCGAGAAGAAGGGCACACCCGCCTCACCGGCCACGGCGCGCGAGAGCAGTGTCTTGCCGGTGCCCGGAGGGCCGATCAGCAGGACACCACGCGGTATGCGGGCGCCCAAAGCCGAGAACTTGTCGGGGAATTTCAAGAATTCGACGATTTCCGCCAGTTCCTGTTTGGCCTCGTCCACACCCGCGACGTCGTTGAAGGTGGCGGTCGGCTTGTTGCCCATAAACATGCGGGCACGGCTCTTGCCGAAGGAGAGTGCTTGCGAGTTGCTGCCTTGCGCCTGGCGCATCATGAAGAGGATCAGCACGCCGAAGATGACGATCGGCGCCAAACCGCCGATGAAGCCAAGCCAGTTGTTGAGTTCGGAAGGCGGCTGGTCCTCAACCTGTACCTGGTTGTAGCCAATGTTGCTGTTATGCAGCAACTGCAAAACGCTGTCGGTATCGCTCTTGTAGGTGACCATGCGGCCGTTGGTGGTATCTGCAGTGATCTTGTTGCCGCTCACGACGAGCTTGTCGGTGGTAATGCCGCTGGCGACATCCTTCTGGACTTGTGCCAGCACCTCACTGATAGGACGGTTGTTCGGCTGGGTGTTGCCCTGAAACAGACTGAACAGGATCGCCATGACCGCGACCAGAATGATCAGGTAGACAAAGCTATTTCGGAGCCATTTGGCGTCCATTGAAACCTCCGGGGAGCGAGTAATCTACGCATGGCCGAGGGCGCTGGCGGCTCAAAACGGCGCCCGACAGCAAGCTTGATGCCACAATGAATCAGTATAACGTATGGGCTTCCGCGTCCGCCCATCTGCCGGACCGGCCATGCGCCGGAGGCATCCAATAGTTGCCCAGCACCGTCTGATCCGCTATACTCCAAGCGCATCGGCGGTGCTCGTGGCACGGTGAAGGACGATTAGCTCAGTTGGTTAGAGCGCGCGGTTCACATCCGCGAGGTCGCTGGTTCGAGCCCAGCATCGTCCACGGTCTCCTCCCTATTGGTCTCACCATTGGCGATGATCGCTGGGTGGCCGCGTGAGACTGCGCGGTCCGGCCTGGCTCCACGAGATCCCGCGCCCGATTCGCTCCGGCCATCGCGGCGCCGCCGGTCTGGTGGTGGCCAACACGCTGCGCTCCTACGCTGAGGCCGTCCGGCTGGGTTGTGACCTTGTCGAAGTAGACGTGCAGCCAACGTCCGACGGCACGCTGGTGCTGCTCCACGATAACACCATCACCATCGATGGCATGTCGCGACCAGTGGCGGCATTGTCGCTAGCAGAGTTGCAGCAGGCGGCTCCTGACGTGCCCACGCTGGCGCAGGCACTGGCGCTCCTGGGCGACCAGGCGATACCCCTGCTGGACCTGAAGGGCGCCGGCTTCGAAGCGCAACTCGGCGCCGCCGTGCAGCAGGCAGGCGTGCATCGTGCCATCGTCTGCGGTCAGCCGCTCTCCAGCTTGCTGGCAACCCAGCGCGCAAATCCGGCAGTGGCGACGTCCTTGACCCTCGACGCGAACGCCCTGGAGGGTATCGACGCTTCCACCGTGGCTGCCATACCAACGGACGCGGTAACCGTGAACTACGTCCGACTTACGGCGGCGAGTGTTGGCCTCTTTCATGCGCAGGGCATCACGGTGATCGCCTGGACTGTGGATGACCCGGCGACGATGCGGGAACTGGTAGCGATTGGCGTCGACGGTATCACCACCAACCGCCCGGACCTGCTAGTGGCGCAGTTCCCCCGCTGATTGAGCCGGAGCCGGCGCTATTCGCGTGAGGGCGGTCACGTGGTGTACAATGAGGTCGGTTGTGCGCCGATCTGGTGGCGTTTGCAGGCAGCGAAAGGAAGACAGCAAGCCGAATGCACGTTGAGATGAAGGATGGCGAGAACTTTGATCAGGCCCTGCGCCGCTTTGTGCGCGGCGTAAGCCAGTCCGGTATCCTCCGCAGTTATCGCGAAGCTTCCCGGTTTGTTTCCCGTAGCGAATCCGAGCGCATGAAGCGCCGCCGCGCCGCCCGGCGAAAGGCACGCAAGGGCTAGCATACAGCCGAAGCGCAGTCTGGCGCCCCCGCCAAACCCTGCCGATCAGGGCAGCCGCACCACCAGGCAGGCATTGATTCCACCAAAGCCAAAGGCGTTGCAAAGTGCTGTTGTCTGCGCCAGCCTCACGCCGCCGGCTGGTACATGATGTAGCGTGCAGTCTTCTGCTACGGTATCCAGGTTGGCCGTGGGGGGTAGCCAGCTCTCCTGCAAGGCCTGGGCGGTGATGGCCAGTTCGATCACCCCGGTTGCCCCCAGCGCATGGCCGTGCAAGGGCTTGGTGCTGCTCACCGGCGTCTGCTCCCACGTGTCGGGCAAGGCGGCACGGATGGCCACGGCCTCGGCGGCATCGCCCAGGGGCGTTCCGGTGGCGTGGGCGTTCACATAGCCGACCTGATCGGGTAACACTCCCGCATCGGCCAGCGCGCCGCGCATAGCGCGGGTTGCTTCCGACCCGTCGGGGCGCGGCGCCGCCATGTGCCAGGCGTCGTTGGTCAGGCCGTAGCCGGTGATTTCCAGATAAGCGTGCCCCCCTCGCGCCTGCACCCGCTCCCACGACTCCAGGACCAGGATGGCAGCCCCTTCTGCCATCACGAAACCGTCGCGGGCGGCATCGAAGGGCCGGCAGGCGTCCTGCGGCTGCTCATTGCGCGCCGACATTGCGTGAATGATGGAGAAAGCGCCGTAGGTCAATGGGGCCAGCGGCGCTTCCGCCCCGCCGGCTAGCGCCAGGTCGACGTCACCACGCTGAATCATCCGAAAGGCCTCGCCGACCGCCACCAGGCCGGAGGCGCAGGAGTTGGCGTTGCCCAGGGTTGGGCCGTGCATGTCGAAGGCAATGGCAAGATTCGTCGCTCCCGCCCCCCCGAACATGGTCAGAGCCAGGTGGGGCTCGACAGCGCGCAGGCCGGCTTGGGAGAAACGCGCATACTGCTCTTCGGCGAAGGCCACGCCCCCCAGCGCGCTGCCGACGGCGACACCGGCGTGGCGGAGGCACGGCGCACCAGGGGAAATCCCGGCGTCCTCCAGGGCCAGCTTTCCAGCGGCAACTGCAAAGGCAGAGAAACGATCAAGACGCCGGGCCTGCCGACCGGCGACGAAATCGGCAACGTCGAAGCCGTGTACCTCGGCGGCGAGTTGGGAACGGTAGCCTGCAGGGTCGAAACGGGTAAGCTTACCGATGCCGGAACGTCCCTGGCGCACGCCGGTCCAGAGGTTGGCGCGGCCGATGCCGATCGGCGTGATGACGCCGATGCCGGTCACCAGCACCCGCCGGCGCTCACCAGCCATTGGCGGCTTCAGCCAGGATCTTCATCCGCTGCAGCGTCTTGTTGGCGACGGCGCTGACGAAGAGCGGCCCGATGATGCGGTCGGCGATCGCTGGACCGATGACCGGCCAGCGCAAGCGCAAGTCGTGTTCAATACGAACTTCCGTCATCTCCCCGCGCGGCAGGAACTCCCAGACCACCTCCATGCCGCGCGTGATGCCGGCAACATGCAGGAAGCGGATGCGCGGCACGTCCGGCAACAACTCCTCCAGCGCGGTCCAGCGCAAGGGGATGCCGTCGCGCCAGCAGGCCATTTCTACCAGTCGGGTGTTGCCGCGCTCTTCCAGCACCTTGACCCAGCGGTAGTGGGGCAGGATCGCCGGCCAGCGTTCCACCGGCGCGGCCAGCTCGTAGATGCGGGCGGGAGGCGCGGCGATCAGGAGGGCGTTTGCTATGTGCATGGCGTTCCTTCATTGCGTCGTGGCGAGGGGCACGAATACACCGGCGGTTCGGTCGGCTCCCGGCGCATCACGGCGCCAGCAACCGCCAGAGCATTGGCGGGGTCAGCACCCGCGCTGCCGGCCGGTAGTCGCCAAGTGCCGCCGCCAGTGCTCGCGCCTCGCCGCGGGCATTGAGACGTGGAATGGCGTAGTCGAGCAGACGTGGCCGAGCGACGAAGAGCTGGATCAGCAAGCAGAGGGCGTCCTTGGCAACGAAGGTGCGTCGCCGTAGCGCGGCGTAGGGCGCCAGTGTACGGGCAGACACGTCGCCGCGTTTCAGTGCATCGAGTGCCACGGCAGCCGCCAGTTCGGCGCCGCGCAGCGCGCGGAAGACGCCCTCGCCGGTGAAGGGGTCGAGGAAGCCGGCGGCATCACCGACCAGCAAGGCGCCATCGGTGAACGTCCGGTAACAACGATGGGCCAGGGGCATGCTGCCCCGAAGGGTACCGACCTGGCGCCCGTTGCGCAGAGCCTGGGCCACATTTGGCAACTGGTGGCGCACCCAGGCGAAGATCGCGTCGGCGCTGCCGAGCCGTCGAGCCGTCGCCGCACTCGTGACGAAGCCGACGTTCATGCCACCGTTGCCGAGCGGCGCCAGGCCACAGTACACCCCGCTCGCCAGGTGCATCTCGCCATAATCGGTGGGGAACTCGACCCCGTCATAATGAGCGACCAGCCCGAGACGGGCCGGCCAGCGTCGCGGTGCTTCCAGTCCAAGGCGATGGGCCACAATCGAGCGTGTGCCGTCGGCGCCGATCACGAGTTGCGCCGGTAGTTCCGTCAGCGTGTCGGCATGTTGAACGAGCAGGCCGGTGGCACGCCTGCCACTCCGCATAACGTCACGCACTGCGTGCCCGAGGAACAGCGTGGCGCCAGCCGCGGCGGCTTGCTCCAGCAGGGCAGCGTCCAGCAGGTCGCGCCGGACCGTCAGCGAGCGGCGCGGTAGTGGATCGTCTGGATAGGCCACCAGATGGCGACCACCGCCCGGGCCGACCAGTTCCATCCCGGTGAGCCGGGCGTGCGGCAGGCGAGCCACCTGCTGCCAGACGCGCAGACGCTCAAGGATATCGACGACGCCGGGACTGAAGTACTCGGCGCAGGCCTTGGGGCGGGGAAAGCGGGCACGGTCGACCAGCGCGACCGAGACGCCGGCACGCGCCAGCACCATCGCCGTTGCCGCGCCGGCAGGACCCGCGCCGGCAATGACCACGTCGTACCGCCGACCGGCGCCGTCAGCGCTCATAGCTGCGTTACATGGTCGGGATTTCCGGCCACGACTGAGCGGTAACCAGGGATCGTCAGTTGGCAGAGTGGCCGGATGCCGGCGCGACGAAGCAGCTCCGCGAGTTCCGACGGCCGATAGGCACGCCGCACGGAAAGCGGCCCATCGTGCCGCGTCAGGCGGTTCGCGGTGAGCAGTGTCCCCATCAGCCGGGCGCCCAGGTAACCAAGGCGGCTGCGCAGCAAGTCGTCGACAATCACGCCGATTCGGGCGACGCGCGCCATCTCCCGCAACACGACGACAGCCATGTCTGGCGAGAAGTGATGCAAGAGCAGCGAGCACCCGGCAACATCGACGCTGCGATCCCGCATCGGCAAGCGGCAGGCGTCGCCTTGTAGTACGCGGACACCGAAATGGCGCTGGTTGCTTGCCAGTTGCAGAATCGGTGTCGAGCGGTCCAGCAGCAGACCGCGACACGTATGCCGCCGCCGCGCCGCCCAGGTCACGACATGTGCGACGCCGTCGCCGCGACCGCCGCCGACATCAAGCAGCGAGAAGGAAGCGCTCGGCGACTGCCCGAGGAGCCGGCCCAGCGCGCGGCGGTACAAGATATCCCCACCGGTCCAGCGATTGATCTGCGCCAGGTCGCGTAGGTTGTCGGCCAGATCGCCATCCGCCTGTAACGGACCGTCCAGCAATTCCGGGAGTTCGGCGCGCTGACGCAGGCTGACGACGGGCATCAGGGATGCATGCTCCTCTCGCCTGCAAGGGGGACGCGCGTCCCAGCCTCCAATAACGATACGACACGCGGCGCTACCCCGGTAGGACGCAACGTAGTGCGCGGCAGGCGCGCGGCATTTGTGCCTCCGGGTACAGGGCGGCGACTGCGGTCTGCCGCCAAGTTACCGGGGCGACTGCTGTCGCGTCTAGCATCTGCTTCCATCGAGAAAGCGAACGCAGTCGCCCCCCGTCGCTTGGCGGCAGACCGCAGTCGCCGCCCTGTTCGATTTCCAGCCATGGTTCCCCTGTTTCATCCAAACGGTATTGGCCGTCCCGCCCGTGTTCCGGCCATGCCACAATAGCTGCATGTGGCGTGCGACAGCGCGAGTGCGAGGAGTCAGGGGCTATGGGGGACAAAGGAACGTGCCGGCGGTTGGAAGGCCGGGTTGCCCTGGTAACAGGCGCGGCGCAAGGGTTTGGCCAGGCCATCGCGGAACGTCTGGCCGCGGAAGGGGCGATGCTTGCCCTGCTGGACCGTCAGGCAGGTCGCCTGGAAACGGTTGCACGTTCGCTGGCCGAGGCAGGCGCGACGACCGTCACACTCACCGCCGACATCGCCAGCCTTGCTGAAGTCCGTGCCGCTGTCCGGCGAGCGGCTGCCCGTTTTGGCCGGATCGATGTGCTGGTGAACTCGGCGGGCATCCTCCGCCTCAACGACGTGCTGACCTGCAGCGAGGAGGAGTGGGATCTCGTCGTCGATGTCAACCTGAAAGGGACGTTCCTGCTTTGCCAGGCAGTTTTGCCGCTGATGGTCGCGCAGCGCTACGGGCGCATCGTCAACATATCGTCGTCCGCCGGCAAGCAGGGTGGCGTGCTCTCCGGCATCGCCTATAACGCCGCTAAGGGCGGCGTACTCTCCTTCACCAAGTCAATCGCCCGCCAGTTCGCGCCCCTGGGCATCACCGCCAACGCCGTCTGCCCCGGCACGGGCGAAACGCTGATGGGCCACCAGTTCACCGACGAGCAACTGGCCACCCTCATGCAGCGCATCCCCGCCGGGCGGCTGGCCACTCCCGCCGACGTGGCCGGCGCGGTCGCCTACCTCGCCTCCGACGATGCATCCTTCGTCACGGGGGAGATGCTGGACGTCAACGGCGGCATGGTGATGGACTGACGACTGGACGGGCAAACGCCTATCCTGCGTTTGCGCTTTCGTACACGGCCGTCACCGTCGTGGTGATGCCACCCCGCACGTTGAACTCACCGACCACCTCGCAGCGCAGGGGTTGCATGGCGGCGACGAGGTCGTTCAGGATGATATTCGTCACGTCCTCAAAGAAGTGGCCTTCGTCGCGGAAGGACCAGAGGTACAGCTTCAGTGACTTCAGTTCGACGCAACGGGGGCCCGGTACGTAGCTGATGCGGATCGTGCCGAAGTCGGGCTGGCCGGTCACCGGGCAGAGCGCTGAGTATTCTGGACAGACGTGGGTAATCGTGTAGCGGTTCGTTGGGTGGGGATTGGGGAACGTTTCGAGCGTTTTGGAGGGGTGCGTGGGCACGAGGGTCCTTTCAGTCTTCGGTCGGCGCGGGGGGTAGTGTGGCGACAGCGACCGGCTCCGGGCGGCGCAGCATGTAGCCGACGCCCGGTTCGCTGACGATCAGGCGCGGGTGGGCGGGGTCGGCTTCCAGCTTCTGGCGCAGATAGCGGATGTAGACCCAGAGATATTCCGTCTCGTCGCGGTACTCCGGCCCCCAGACTTGCTGGAGGAGCTCTTCGTGGACCATCACGCGATCGACGTTATTGGCGAGGGCACTGAGCAGCCGGTACTCGGTCGGGGAGAGGCGGACTTCCTCACCGCGGGCGGTGACACGACGGCGGGCGAAGTCGATCACGAGGTCGCCCGCCGTGACGGTGGCGCGCGTTTTGGGGTCCGGCTGGGCCTGGCTGCGCTTGAGCACGGCGCGGATGCGCGCCACCAACTCCTCCGGGCTGAATGGTTTGGTGATGTAGTCGTCGACGCCGACATCGAAGCCTTTCAGCTTGTCCGACTGTTCGGCTTTGGCGGTCAGCATCACGATCGGCACTTGCGAAAACTCCCGGATGCGCCGGGTCGCCTCATAGCCGTCCATTGCCGGCATCATGATGTCGAGGACGACGAGATCCGGATCGTCGGCTTCGACTGCTTCGATCGCCTGCTTGCCACTGGAAGCAGTGGTAACGCGGTAACCCAGGCGTTCCAGGTTGGCCCGCACCAGGCGCACGAGACGCGGCTCGTCATCGACAACCAGGATGCGGGTCGCGTCGCCGCTACGGCGCGGTGTACTGTTCATCGCGACGCCACGGGCACGGCCGTGACCTCCTCGCCCGTTTCGGAGGCGGAGGTGCGTTCGGCCATCACCGGCAGCGTGAAGGCGATGGTGGTGCCCTGAGATGACGTGGTCCTGATGTGAATCTGACCGCCGTGAGCCTCCACCAGGCCCCGGCAAATCGAAAGGCCGAGGCCAGTGCCGCCAGTGCCGCGCGATAGGCTGTTGTCGATGCGGTAAAAGCGCTCAAAGACGCGTTCCGTCAACTCTGGTGGGATGCCCTGACCTTGATCGCTCACTGCCACCTCCACGTGATCGTCGGCACGCCGCGCCGACACCCGGATGCTACCGCCTTCTGAGTATTTTCGCGCGTTTTCGATCAAATTCTCCACAACCTGCTCCAGGCGGCGTGGATCGCCAAGGACGAGGGGCAGGGCGCCTTCGCATTCCACGACAAACTGGTGGTTGCACGACGTGTCGCGGCGGCGCTGCACAACGCGCTGCAGCAGCGGGCGAAGCAAGAGCGGTTGACGGTGGATCTGCAAGACACCCGCTTCCAGCTTGGAGAGGTCGAGCAGGTTGTCGACCAGTTCACTCAGGTTGTCGGCCTCTTCATCAATGATGCGCAAGAACTCGTGGCGCGTGTCCATGTCCCATCCTTCGAGCAGGAGCGTCCGCGCGTAGCCTTTGATCGTTGTCAGCGGCGTGCGCAGCTCGTGGGACACTGTCGAGAGGAGCGCCTGCTTCAGTTCGTCGGCCTGATGTTCTTTGCTGACATCCGTGTAGACGAAGACCCGCCCGATGATCTCCCCATCTTGCTCCCGCACCGGCGCGGAGAAGCGGCGTACCGCCCGCGATTCCGGCCAGCGCTGCAGGAATTCCTGGCTATACACCGTGCGCTCCGGGTCCAGGAGCAGCGCGTCGGAGGCGCGGTCGAAGGCTTCCGGGTCGGCCATGCCGCTGCGCAAACGGTCGCGCAGGGCTTCGGGGTGGAGGCCGCTGAGGGCAGCGCTGTCGATGCCGAACATGCTCTCCCAGCGCCGGTTCGCCACCCGGAAGCGGCCATCAGCGTCGAGCATGATGATGCCGTCGTTGGTGGAATTGAGGACGGCATTGACGAGGACCGCCTCTGCTTCCGAGCGGCGTTTCTCGTCGACCAGCGCGCGCGTCGTTTCGCCGATTCGCCGCCGCATGCGCTCAAACGTCTCCGTCAGGTGGCCGATCTCGTCGGCGCCGCGTGTCGGGATTGCATGGTCGTATCGCCCGCCGGCAATCTCGTCAGCAGCGACAGCGAGCCGTTGAATCGGGCGCACCAGCATGCGCGAGGAAAGCCAGGCGACCGTCGCGCTCACGAGTAGTCCTGCCAGAATGAGGGCCAGGAAGAGGCTCTGTACCGTGCCCTGGAGCTGGCGGACGGCGGTCGTTGGCTGATACAGGGCGATCGTTGCCGCCAGGTCCCCGTGCGGATTGAAGAGGGGCAACAGAAAGACGTCGGCGCCTTTTTCCATGGGTACGCGCTGACCGGCAGGCGGGTTGGCATCGATCCCGCCGCTGGCGGGGGCCGCCGGGTGAGCGGCCAGCGTGGGGAAAGCCATCGGCCAGGTCTCGCCGCCCTGTGATGCCGCGATGAAGCGTCCAGCCGGGTCGAACACGGAACACGGGTAGCCGACTTGCTCCTGGGTTTGGGCCAGCAACTGCGCCCCGATTGGCTCAGTCAGGGCGACGGCGCCGACCTGACGGCCGGCGCTGTCGGTCGAGAAGATCGACGCGCCGCCCACGAGAGCCGGCTGCCCATGGATGTTCTCTGCCCCGTTGCTGTAGGTGGCAGTGCGCCCCAGGATCGGGGCAAGACTAAGCGGAGGCGACGGGCCGGCGCTGCTGGTATCGGCATAGAGCAAGTGGCCGCTCTGGTCATAGATCAGCAGGTCGTCGTTCACGCCGAGTTGGGCCGCCGTCCGAATTTTGTCGCTCACCTGCAACCATGACACCGCGCTCGGGCTGCTCACGGCGCTGCGGACACTCTGCATATTAGCAATCACGCTCGCCGTGTGCGCGAGTTGTGTCTCGCGCTGGCTGTAGAACTGCAGAGCCAGCCGCCCGGCACTGTACGACTGCATGGCGACCCGTTCGTCGAAGTCGTCGCTGATGCGATTCATCACGGCGACCCCGGCGGCGATATACACCATCACAGCACTGGCAACCATGGCGAGGAAGATGCGCGCGCGCAGCGAAGTCACCGGCAGCCGCCAGAACGGCTTTCGCCTGGCCAGTCCGCCCTGCGCGTTGACGTTGGCGCTCATGGTTCCGCTTTTGTCCGTATGGTGTCCTGCGAGCCGAGTTCTTGTGGCTCTCATGATCATGGTAGCACGGGCGCTGGGGCGGTACTTCGCCCGGCGGATGGTCACGCCGCAGACGTTTGCAAGCTACCGAGCGTTGTAGGGGCAGGCCCCCGTGCCTGCCCTGCTCGCCTTCGAACGGTCTTCCCACCCGGGCCAGGGCAGGCACGGGGGCCTGCCCCTACGGAGGAGGATTGGCCGAGAACGTGTGCAGTTCGGGCGCTGAGGCTCGACCGACGCGCCACTACCTCATCAGGCGCGCCCGTCGCCCACTACCAGGAACCACCTGCAGTACGCCGCCCTCAATCACCCGCTCGCCCCGTCGCCAGAGCCCCTGGATGCGGCCGGGCAGTGTCCACGCTACGAAGGGCGTCCCTTTCGCTTTGGTCTCTAATCGGTCGGCAACCACGACTGTTTCGGCCGCCGGATCGAGCAGCACCAGGTCGGCATCGAGGCCGGCGGCAATGCCCCCTTTGCCGGCCAGGTGGAAGAGCTGCGCCGGCGCGGCGGACGTGAGTTCGACCAGGCGAGGCAACGTGAGGCGGCCTTCGCGCACGGCCAGCAGCAGCAACGGCAGCAGCGATTCGAGGCCGGGAAAGCCGGCCGGTGCTGCCGCATAGTCGCACTGCTTCTGGGCAGGCGTGTGCGGGGCATGGTCCGTGGCGATGATGTCCACGTCGGGCAATGCTTGCCACAGGCGCGAGACCAACGATTCCGGGCGCAAAGGCGGGTTGACCTTGCCCCAGCCGCCCAGACGGATGGCGTCGTTGGCGGTCAGGAAGAGGTGGTGGGGGCAGACCTCACAGGTCAGGTCGGGGACGTAGCGGCGTGCGGCGGCGATGGCGGCTACTTCCTCCGGGGTGCTGACGTGGGCGACGTGGGCCCCGCGACCGGCGGCGCGGCCAGCGGCGATCACGTGGGCGACGGCCAGTTCGGCGCAGATTGGCGGGCGGTTCAGGTTGTGATCGATCGTGCTACTGCCGGCAAAGGCGCGCAAGCACTGTTCGTCCTCAGCGTGAACGACGACGGGTATGTTGGCAGGCGTGGCGCGCAGATGGCGATAGAGCAGCGACCAGTCGTCGGTCAGGAGGCTGCCGGTGGTCGACCCCAGGTAGATTTTGAGTCCCGCGATCGTGCCGGACAGTTGCGCGGCCAGCCCGACGTTCTCCGCAGTCGCCCCCAGGTAGACGCCGAAGTCGCAGACGGCACGCTGAGCGGCCAGCGCCAGCTTCTCGTACACGCCGTCTGCCGATGTCGTCGGCGGATCGTTGTTCGGCATATCCAGGATGGTCGTGACGCCGCCGGCCAGCGCCGCTCGCGTGGCGGTTAGCCAGTCTTCCTTGTCGGTTGCACCCGGTTCGCGCACGTGGACGTGTACGTCGATCAGTCCCGGCAGGATCAGCAGGTCGGAGGCGTCCACCTGTTGGGCGCCCGGAGCGTCCAGGAGCAAGCCGACAGCGGCGATGCGCTGGCTCACAATGTGGATATTGGCTCGTGCCACACCGGCTGGCGTGACGATGCTACCGCCGCGGATGACTGTTTCGGCGTCACTCACCCGTTTGCAACCCATGCCGAGCTGCCCAACCCGCCGGGTCGGCACGCCAGTCCAGCACCATCGCCAGATCGTTGGTTGCTACCAGGTGCAGGCGTTGTGCCACCGCCGCGAGATTGTCATAACTGCAGAGCGGCAACAGCGTGACCCCCGCCTCGGCGAACGCCGCCGTGGCTTGCGGGAAGCCGTAGGTGCAGATGGCAAGGCAATGGCTGACCTGCCCCCCTGCTTCGCGCACCCCAGCAACGGCATCCAGCGCGCCGCCGCCGGTGGTCACAAGGTCCTCAATCACGACGACACGGGGCGGCTGGTGCTCAGGCTGGCCCGGCGCCGAGTCGGCAGGCTCAGGTCCCGGCCTGAGGGTGCCTTCCAGGCGTTTTCCCTTGCCATGGTCCTTCGCTTCGGCGCGGACATAGACCATCGGCAACGCCAGCCGTTCCGCCAGCCAGGCGGCGTGCGGGATGCCGGCGGTCGACACCCCGGCCAGCACGTCGGCTGCAATGCCGTGCTCGGCCAGAAGCTCGGCAAAGTAGCCGGTGATCGCGCGCCGTTCCTGCGGATAGGAGCAGAGCAAGCGGTTGTCGGTATAGATGGGAGCGAGCATGCCGGAGCGGTAGCGGAAGGGCGGCTGGACGCGGATGGCGACAGCGCCGACCCGTAACAGCAGTTCGGCGACGGCCTCAGCGCGGGGCGATGCTTCCGGCGTGGTCATGCGGCCTCCAGCGCCAAACGGCGCATCTCGGTGATCAGGCGCTCGGCCTCGTGGCGGGTCGCTGTGGCAAAGTTGCTGCCGGACGAGGCGTAGAGGAGGGAGCGCGAGGCGCTGATCAGCAGGCCGCCGCCGCCTGCTCGCGAGCCATCGCGGACGGCTGAGGCCAGATCGCCGCCTTGCGCGCCGATGCCCGGAATGAGCAGTTGCGCTTGGGGGGCCAGTTGACGAACCTTCCGCAGTTGCTCGGGGGCGGTCGCCCCGACGACAAAGCCGAGTGTGGCGGCGCGTCGCCAGCGCTGGGCATCGCGTACGACGCGCAGGTAGAGCGGCTCGCCATCGACGACGATGTCCTGAAAATCTGCTGCGCCAGGATTGGAAGTGCGGGCGAGCACGTAGATACCCCGCCCGGCGTGGGCGAGGTACTCTTCGACGCTGTCCTGCCCCTGGTACGGATTGACCACCATGGCGTCACAGCCAAAGACGTCGAGGGCGGCGCGCGCATAAAGGCGGGCCGTGTTGCCGATGTCGGAGCGCTTCGCGTCGCCGATCACCGGGATGTCGCGTGGGATAACGGCGATCAGGCGTTGCAGCACCTCCATACCCGCCGGGCCGAGCGCTTCGTAGAAGGCAAAGTTCGGCTTGTAGGCCGCAGCCAGGTCGGCCGTTGCCTCCACGATTGCGCTCGTGAACTGGAAGACGCCAGCCGGGTCGCGGGAGATTCCGGCCGGCAGGCGGTCCAACTCCGGGTCCAGCCCGATGCACAGGAGGCTGTCTGTGGCACGCCGACGCTCCTCCATCTTTGCCTCGTAGTCCACGTAGTCGCGTCCTTTCACTTCTCCGATTTACCAGGGTACCGCGCCGAGCAAGAGAGCTAGCAGCGCCATGCGTACCGGCACGCCGTTGCCGGCCTGGCGAAAGTAGGCGGCGTTCGGCAAGGCGTCAACGTCGGCCGCTATTTCGTCCACACGCGGCAGCGGATGCATGATCGTGGCAGCAGGGGCCAGCCGCCGGACAGTGTCCGCCGTCAGGCGATAGCTGCCGCGTACCGCCTCGTACTGGGCCAGATCGACAAAGCGCTCCTTCTGTATCCGCGTGACGTACACCACATCCGCGCGGGTCAAGGCGTCTTCAAACTCCGTCACTGCCAGGTCCGCACCCTGTTCGTGCAGTTCCGCGAGCAAGGACGCGGGTAGGGCCAGCCCCGGTGGGGAAACGAGCAGCATCGGACACGCAAAGCGCGCGAGGAGGCGAGACAGGGAGTGGACGGTGCGTCCATTGCGCAGGTCACCGATGAGGGCGACACGCTGGCCGTCCAGGCGACCTCGTTCCTGGCGGATCGTGAAGAGATCGAGTAGGGCCTGGGTGGGGTGCTCACCCGTGCCGTCGCCGGCATTGATAACGGGGATGAACACCAGCGCGGCCACCTCCCGCGCCGCCCCGTCCTGGGGGTGACGCAGCACGATCAGGTCGGCATAGCGCTCCACGATGCGTGCAGTGTCGTCGAGCGTCTCCCCTTTGCTCGTTGAGGAGGCGGCTGGGTCGCTCATCGTCAGCACGCGCGCGCCAAGGCGGTTAGCGGCGGCCTCGAAACTCAAGCGGGTGCGTGTTGACGGCTCAAAGAAGAGCGTAGCGATCACTGCATCATCGAGAAGCCGGTGATGCGCACGGATGTCAACGTCGAACTCGGCGGCCACATCCAGGATGCGCAGTACCTGCGCGTGGTCGACGTCGGCTGTGGAGAGGAGCGAGTGGGGTGCAGGCACGCCCCTTACTCCAGGTAGTCCTTCAACCGGCACACGCTGTTTGAGCCACGGAGGCGGATGAGCGCCTGGGCCTCAATCTGGCGGATGCGTTCGCGGGTGACGCCGAAAACGCGCCCGACTTCCTCCAGCGTTCGCTCACGCCCATCCTGGAAGCCGTAGCGTAGTTCCAGGACGCGGCGTTCGCGCTGGTCGAGTTGGTCGAGCAGGTCTTCCATTTCTTCGCGCAAGATCTGGCGGTGGGCGGCATCGGCAGGAGCCACAGCGTGCTGGTCGGGGATGAGGTCGCCGAGGTGAACGTCTTCCTCTTCACCGAGCGGCGTTTCCAGGGAGACTGGCCACTGGGAGACGCGCATGATTTCCTGCACTTCCTCCTCATCCAGCCCCACAAATTCGGCAACCTCTGCCCGCGTCGGTTCGCGCCCGAAGCGCTGTTGCAGCGTATTGGAGGCTCGCGTCACCTTGTTGATCATCTCGCCGATGTAGACAGGGAGGCGGATCGTGCGAGCCTGGTCGGCAACGGCGCGCTGGATGCCCTGGCGAATCCACCAGGTGGCGTAGGTGCTGAACTTGAAGCCGCGATGGTAATCGAACTTCTCGACAGCGCGCATGAGACCGATGTTGCCTTCCTCGATCAGGTCGAGGAAGGCAATGCCGCGATTCATGTACTTCTTGGCGACACTGACGACCAGGCGGAGATTGGACTGAATGAGGCGCTCGCGGGCGTGCTGCCCTTTGCGCACGGCCATGCGCAGCGCCAGCCGGCCGGAAGCGCTGAAGTCGGGATCTTCCAGCCGCTTTTCCGCCGCCCTGGCTTGCTCCATGGCCATGGCAAAGGTCACCTCTTCGCTGGCAGTGAGCAGCGGCACGGAGGCGGCTTCGCGGAGGTACAGCTTGACCAGATCTTCGAGGTCCGGCTCATCGGCGGCCGCCACTGGACGCTCAGCCGGTGTGCTGTGGTTCGCCTCAGGCGACGGGATAGCAGCGAATTCCTCAAGCCGGTGAGCGACGAGATCGGACCCGGGGAGATCAGTGGGGTGCGACACCGAGGAGTTCCTGGCACTAGTCCGTGAGGGAGTGAGCGCGGACGCTTCGATTGAGACCCGATAGAATTGTACCTCGTATGCGGACTCTGGAGGGGATCCCCGAAGGGAATGGATACTATGGATGCCTGAGTTGACCCGTTCCTCGTCCGTAACCGCCACCCGTCTCCACCCTCTCCGCGCTGTTGCTCGACAGGGGAGCCGCCAGCGAGGCGGCTAACTGTATGTAGTGCCTGTCCCGCCCCTGACGTACCTGAGAAACTCTACTCGCACTTTACCCTGGAGATTAACAAGATGTCAACCTCCGACGGGTACATTTGCTGCATATTCGGTCAAAATCGCATCCGCCCGGGCCGGTCTACCCGTGGTCCCGATCCAGCAAAGCACGGGCGAGCAGCCTGGTCGGTCTAGCACCGGTATTTGGCAGGCCATTGGCTGAAATGCGGCGCAGGATGAGGAGCAGCGCGGCTGCAGCCGCCGTCGCTGCGCTCGTGCGGGAGCGCTTATCGAGTACACAGGCGAGCGGCCAGATCAGGGCCCCTGCCAGGACGCCGACCGGCACGGCCGCGCCCCGCAACGTGGTGCTGATGGGGCCCGACGTTCTGGCCAGCGGGCGTAGCCCGGCGATGGCAGTAATTGTGGCCAACGGCCATGGCGCTGTACGCGGGGTCAAGGCCAGCATGCCGCCGACGAGGGTTGCCACACCGCGGCCGCCGCTCCAGCCCAGGAATGCCGGCCAGCACTGGCCGCCTAGCGCGCCGAGTAGCGCCCAGCCGACCAGTGCTTCATCCTGGCAAAATCGGCGGGTGGCGTGTACCGCCACTGCCCCCTTGGCGGCGTCGCTGAGCCAGCCGGCAAGTCCCACGCCCGTGCCGGCGGCGGCGCTGAGGTTGTGGCTGCCCACGTTACCGCTGCCGTGGCGGCGCAGGTCCACACCGGCCAGGCGTCCCAGGAGGTAGACCACTGGCAAGGAGCCGAGCAGGTAGCCCCCGGCAACGACAGCAACAACCCGAATCGGCAGTGACCTCGTGCACCTCATTGGCCGTGCAGCCAGGCGAAGCCGAGCAGACCCGGGCCGGCGTAGGTGCCCATCACCGGCGAAAAGGGGACAATGGAAAGGTTGACATCGGGTAGCCGGCGCGCTGTCTCAGCGCGCAGCGCCTCCGCCTGCTGTTCAGCGGCCGCGTGCTGGATGACCACGTGCTGGGTCCGGCTGGCCCCCACGTCGCGCGCCAGGTGGTTGAGCATTCCGTCGAGCGCGCGTGGACGGGTCCGGCAGATTTCTATCGGCGCGAAGCGGTCGTTGGAACAATGGACGATCGGCTTGATGCTCAGCACACCGCCGGCCAGCGCGGCGATACCGCCAAGACGGCCCGTCTGGGCCAGGTACTTGAGTGTGTCGAGCACAATCATCAGGTGCGCCTTGGACCGGCTGCGTTGCAATAGGTCGACTATTTCAGGCAAAGGAGCGCCGGTTTGGGCAAGGCGGGCCGCGGCCAGTGCCAGCAGTCCCTGGGCCATAGCGGCAGTGCCGGAGTCGAACAGTTCGATTGTTACGGCCGGCAACTGCTCTTTGGCCTGTTGGATCGCCAGCCGGCAGCGCTCGGCCATCGTGCTCACGGCGCCGCTGACGGTGACGCAGACGACGTTCGGCGTGCCGGCCGCGCGAAAGGCCTCCAGGTACGCCGCCGGCGCCGGCGCCGACGTTGCCGGCGCGCGGCCGCTGCGTTCCAGCCGCCGATAGAACTCCTCATGGCTGAGATCGACGCCATCAAGGTAGGCGCGACCATCGATCACGAAGGGAACCGGCACCACCTGGACGCCCAGGGCGCCAACCCTGGCCGGATCGAGGCAGGCAACGCTTTCGCAGACGATGCCGACCGTTGCGGCGGGGCCAATCGCCGACTTGTCGGGAATGGGGGGTGCGTGTTCCAACTAGTCGCCTCCAGGTCGGGATTGGATGATCCCGAGCAGGGCGGCGACTGCGGTCTGCCGCCAAGTACGGGGGGCGACTGCGGTCGCTTGGCCGCAGACCGCAGTCGCGGCCCCTGTTAGATATCCAGCCATGGTATCCTTGCCCTATCTAAGCCGTATTGAGCAGCGCGCCCGGCGTTACATACGCCGAACCCTCCTGTCCCGCCTCCAGCGCCTCCACGGCGGCGACGATGGCGCTGTTGAGGGGCGCCGGCAGGTTGTGTTCTTGGCCCAGGCGGACGATGGCGCCATTCAACCAGCGGATCTCGCTGGGGCGATGCCGCAGGAGGCTCTGCAACGTAGAGCTATAGACGGGGGCACGCTGCCCCATGGCGATGCGCGCCAGGCGCAAGGCGCTCAGGCCAAAGGCGTCGGGCAGACCCAGGAAGGCGCGCAAGGTACGGCTGCGCCGGTTGACGGGTGGTGGCATGCCAACCGCGTCCAGCACCGAAAGACCCTCGCGCATCACGCCCAGCGAGACTCTGACCCCAGCGCGACTGGCGTACAGTTGCTGAATGGTCAGCCCGGTGGCTGCGGCGACGCCGTTGTTCAGGTTGATGAGGAGCTTCAGCCGTTGTGCTCCTCGCACGTCCTCCGTCACGTCTGCGCGAATCGCCGGCGTCAGCCATGCGGCGATCTGGCGAGCAGCCGCTAACTGCGCAGGTTGGGCGCTACCCACGAGCAGCCGGCCGGGGATAGAGTAGGTAATCTCACCTGGCAGGAGTGCGGTTGCACCCAGCTCCACCACGGCAGCGTAGAGGCGTTCCGGCGGCCAGTAGTGGGCAGCGAGATCAAGCGCCGCCAGGCCATTTTGCAGCAGGAGCATGGCCGGAGCCGCCGCTCGTTCTGCGCCGGCACGTCCCTCTGGGTCTGACCAGGCTGCGGCGATTTGCCGGCACGTCGCTTCCAGATCAGGCATCTTGACGGCGACGACCAGGAGTGCCGCCGCCGGTGAAGAAGCAGTACGCACCGTCAGCGCCTGCCGGAAGACGCCGCGGGGCGTCGTGACGCGAATACCTTCCCGGTACGCTGCCTGGGATTGCTCGCGCACCACCAGTTCCACGGGGCAACCGGCTCGCGCCAGTAGGGCGGCCAGCAGCCCACCTACCGCACCACCGCCAATTACGCTGATGGTCGCGACAGTTGGTGGCGTTGCAGGGGATGATCCTCCCGCCGAATGTGAGGACGTGGTGACCGGCTCGTGGCCCGTGTTCATCGCGCGCCGACGGGCTCCGTAGCACGTTGCCGCTTGGATGGTGCCGCTTCGCGACCTGAAGTGCAGCGGCTTTCGCGGTTCTCCGGGCGGAACAGCTCGGGATAGTGCTGCTGCACCGCCGCGGCCACGCCGGCCGCGTCCAGGCCGTAGCGCTTGCGCCAGGAGGCCTGTGGGCCGTGCTCCACGAACTCGTCAGGCACGCCGACGCGGTGAAGCCGGCAATCGTGGACGCCCTCGTGCTCCAGCAGTTCCCAGACGGCGCTGCCGAAGCCGCCGGCCAGGGCGTTCTCTTCGATGGTGATTAAACGGCCCACGGTGCTTGCCAACTCCAGGATCAGGTCACGGTCCAGGGGTTTGACGAAGCGAGCGTTGACGACGGTAGCCGACACGCCTTCGGTCGCCAACTGCTCCGCCGCCTGCATGGCGGCTTCCACACCCAGGCCGATGCCGAGCAAGGCCACGTCGGGGCCACGGCGCAGCACTTCTGCCTTGCCGATCGGCAGGCGTTGCGGTGTGGCGTCGAGGGCCACGCCGAGGGCTGCGCCGCGCGGATAGCGCACGGCGATCGGGCCGTCGTGCTGCAGGGCGGTGTGCAGCATGTGCTGCAGTTCATTCTCGTCTTTCGGGGCCATCAGGACGACGTTGGGGATGCAGCGCATGTAGGAATAGTCGAAGACGCCCTGCTGCGTCTTGCCGTCGTCGCCTACAATGCCGGCACGGTCCAGCGCGAAGACCACAGGCAGATCCTGAATGCACACGTCATGGATGAACTGGTCGTAGGCGCGCTGCAGGAAGGTGGAATAGATGCCGACCACGGGACGCGCCCCCTGCCGGGCCAGCCCGGCAGCGAGAGCGACGGCGTGCTGCTCGGCGATGCCGACATCAAAGAAGCGCTCGGGAAAGCGGCTGCGGAATTTGGTCAGTCCGGTGCCTTTGGCCATGGCGGCGGTGATGGCGACCACGCGCCGATCCTGCTCAGCCGCCCGCACGATCGCGTCGGCGGCAAAGCTCGACCAGGAGGCGACGGCCGGCTTCATGCCGATAGTTGGCGTCGGCGCCATGTCATGCCACCCTGTGGCGTCGGCCTCGGCCCGTGCATCACCCTTACCCTTGATGCTGCAGACGTGTACCATCACCGGTCCCGGCGTGGCGCGCGCCTCCAGGAACGCCTGCTCCATAGCGGCAATATCGTGCCCATCCACGGGACCTAGGTAGCGGATGCCGAAGGCTTCCCAGAGGAAGGGGCTGGTCGGACCGGTGTTGGCGGGCGCGAAATGCTTGAGGTGATTGGGAAGCGCGCCGACATTGGCGCAGATGGACATACCGTTGTCGTTGAGGACGATAATGACCCGCTTGCCGGTACCGCCTAGATGGTCGAGCGCTTCGTAGGCCATCCCGGCGGTCATCGCGCCATCGCCGATGATGGCGACCGCTTCACCCTCCTTGCCGAGCACTGCGTTGGCGAGGGCGACCCCCGTGGCGAGGGAGATGGAGTGGCCGGCGTGGGCGGCGTAGACCGGATCATGTTCGCTCTCCGCTGGGGACGGGTAGCCGAAGAGGCCGCCTTCCTGGCGCAAGGTTTCGAACTGGTGGAAGCGGCCGGTGACGAGCTTGTGCGGGTAAGACTGGTGGCCGACATCCCAGAAGAGGCGGTCGCGCGGACTGTCAAAAACACGATGCAGGGCGAGCGTCAGTTCGACGACGCCCAGGTTCGGGCCATAGTGGCCGCCGTTGCGCGGAATGACGCGCATCAACTCGTCGCGTATTTCTTGCGCCAGCGTTGCCAATTCCGGCGCTGTCATACCCTTGAGTTCATGCGGTCCGCGCAGATGTTCCAGCATGCCCACGGCTTTCACCCTTCTCTTCCGGTGGTTTTCCACGTCCACCTTTTGGTTCTTCCACTTTCATTGGCGCGAACTCGTAGCGATCACGCAGACGCAACTGTGCCCACCAGGTTGTTGATGCCAGCACCGCCAGCAAGACGAGCGCCTTGACTGGCGACAGTACAGTAGCCGCAAAGGCAACAGACAATATTAGCCGCTCAATGACCAGAACCTTGTGCGCCCCCAGCGCCGCGTGGCGACGCTGGGTACGCGCGTCGCCACCGGCGTCCGCTCCGTCCGCCCGATTAGCCGGCGTCATCTGGAACAGCGCCAGCACATCACCAACGACGGCTGCCGCGAATAGCACTGCAAACAGCGGCTTCCAGACCGTGCTCAACGCAAATGCCAGGCCAATAGCCATCCAGAGCAGCATCAGGCCGCCGGCAATGGCGCCGGATACGGCCACGCCGTAGCGTACCGGCGCCGTCTGGTAGCCTGCCGCCCTGTCCCCTTCCAGGTCGCGCACGGCGCCCAGCAGGTTCGTCGCGCTGTCGTGGCAGAAGAACAGCGCCACCAGCAGCCACATGCGCGACGGCACGCCACCGGTGGCGGCGATGCTGCCGAAGAGCACCGTCAGACCGGCGAGCAGGCCGCGATCGAAATGACCGAGGAAGCCTTTTGCCTTGAACGTGCGGGCGTAGGCGACCCCCAGGATCATCACCAGCCAGGCCAGCGCGAAGGTGCGCCAGCCAAGCAGGAGCGCGCCGACGAAGCCGGCCACGATCAGGCCGACCATGAGCCGGAAGGCCTCCCGCTCGCCCACGCGGCCCGACGGGATCGGCCGCATCGGCTTCGCCACCCGGTCCAGTTGGCGGTCGTGGTAGTCGGAAGTCGCCAGACCGGCCAGCCAGCCGACGGTCGGCGTCAGCCAGATCAGCAGGGCACGGCCGGCCGAGATGTGCCCCTGTGCCGCCACAAGTCCCGCCGCCAGGCAGAGCGTGCCGGCGTGGAACAGGGTATAGGGTCGCGCCATCTCCAGGTAGGCGAAGGCTTTGACGCGCAGGGGATGCTTCATTCGCGCAGTCCCGCCGCGGAACGCTGGTAGGCAGCGAGTGCCTGCAAGGGCAAGGCAACGGCGTACATACTGTCGGAGTACCAGAGGGTGCTGTAGTAGAGGCCGATCACGGACGGGTCCCAGGCGCCGTCGTCACGTTGTTTATCGAGCAACCAGTCGACGGCCCGCCGCGCGGCCCCCGTGTTGAAGGTGCGGTCGCGCAGGAGCAGGGCGTGCATGGCCCAGGCTGTTTCTTCGGCCGATGAGGGCTTGGCGCCGTCGCCTCCCCAGCCGCCATCGGGCCGTTGGGACACCGCCAGCCAGTTGGCAGCCCGCCGTGCCGTCAACCCGTCGCCCTGTCCCAGCAGCGCCAGTGCTTCCAGCACCGACGCCGTGCCGGCCACCGAGTTGCGGAACCAGATGGCCTCAAAGGAGCCATCCGAGCGCTGCGCTCGCTCCAGGAAGGTTATGGCCCGCGCCACGGCCGGGTCACTCGACGGGACCCCCGCTTCGGCGAAAGCGGCCAGCGCGTGGCCGGTGATGTAGGGACAGGCGCGGTCAAAGGGCATGCGGGAGTTCTTGACGAAGGTCGACCAGGAGCCGTCGCGGTTCTGCATCCAGCGCATGAAGCGCAAGCCGTTTTGGATGCTGGCCTGGTCGGACCGCTCACCCAGGCGCAGCAGGGCGCGAATGGCGGCAGAAGAGTCGTCCATGTCCGGCCAGCCGCCCGGCTGTGCCCAGGCCCAACCGCCCGGCTGCGCGCCGGTGGGGAAGCAGACCGCGCGGAACTGCGTATCCTGAAACCACCGGTGCAGGGCGGCATCCGCCGGGCCGATAAGAGCGTTGCCGTGCGTTGCAAGGGCCTGCACCGTCAGCGCGCTATCGAAGGTCTCCAGCTCGCGGTCGATGGGCCAACTGCCGTCGGCGCGTTGGGCCTGTTCGACGTAGGCCGCGGCGCGCTGGGCGATGGCGCTGCCTGGTGTCTCGATCAGGCACATGGCGACGATGGAGGTGAGGAAGGCCGACTCTTCGTAGCCGCCGTTGGCACACTGGGCGCGCTGTAGCCAGCGCAGCCCCCGCCGTTCCACCAGCCGTCGCAGCGGCCGCCGCAAACGGGCGACCGGTCGATGCCGGTCGTGCAGCATCGCCAGGCTGAGAAAGGCCGGGAAGGTGGTGGAGATGGTCCGGCGTATCGGCTTGGGCAGCAAGGAAATCTCGACCGGCAGGGAGCGAATGGCCCGCCACGGTACCAGTTCCGCCATTGCCCAGACCGTCCGGCAAGGTCCGCTCAACGTCGCCTGCTCCGGGTCGTTGATGGCCGCGAAGCCGCCGGCCTCATCAATCCAGCGCCTGCCCCGCGCGATCTGCTCCTGGTAGCGCTGCGGCTGTTCCAGGTGCAGCGCGGCCACGGCCAGCGCGGTGGCGTTGACCGTGCTGTCGTCGGTCACGGCGTCACCCCAGCCACCATCCTGCCCCTGGGTAGCAGCCAGCCACTCCGTCCCGGCGCGCAGGCGCATCGCTAGCCGAATCGGGGCGTGGCGGCGGAGGGCGACAGTGGCGATGGCCGTTGCCAGGGCGGAACTGGAGAGATCACCCGCCCAGGTTCCATTGGCGCGGCGCCGGCCTTCGAGGTAACGCAGCGTGCGGGTGATGGCCGCATCGACGCGCCGGTCGCCGGACGCAGTCATCAGCGGCGACGTGGTGGCAGGAACAATGCTCCATGTATCAGGTCGCATTGGTCAGTGCTCCCAGAGATCGGAAGGCATACCATTGTTCCGGGTGCTGCCGGATCAACTGCTCAAAATGAACGGCGACCGCCTGCATGAGTTGCTGAACCTGCTCCGGCAGCGATCTGGCGTCGTTTGGCGATGGCGGATAGATGGCGGGGTTGGCGGTGATGCTCGGGCGACCATCGGCCAGGGTGACGGCGGCGCAGGGGATGAGCGGCGCGCCGCTGGCAATCGCCAGCCGGGCCGGTCCGACCGGCAGGTAGGCGCGCTGGCCGCCGAAGCAGACTGCCGTGGCGTGGACACCTGGCGGCGCCACGTCGCAGAGCAGCGCCACCGGCTCGTTGCTGTCGAGGGCGCGCCGGAGGGGGCGCAGCGAACGCGCCCGCGGGAGGACGTGAAGCCCGTCGCGCCTGCGCGCCTGCCCGGCAAACGCAGCGCTCCAGTCATCCTCCACCACGGCAGTCAGTGGATAGCCGAGCGCCAGACAGAGCCGCGCTGCCATGTCCCAGTTGCCCAGATGTGGCAGCACGAGGATGGCGCCATGGCCTTGCTGTAGCGCATTGTCCAGATACTCCCTTCCCGATACGTGCGCGCGAGCCAGTAGATCCCTGTTGGCGACTTGCGTCATGGTGAAAAAGGCCAGCGCCATGCGGCCATAGTGCTTGTATGCCTGGCGCACCAGCCGGCCGACTTCCGGCGATTGGGGCGACTGCTCCAGGAGGGCAGCATAGTTTTCCCCCGTGGCCCGGCGGCGGCCCGGCGTCAAAGCCCAGGCGAGCAGGCCCAGGCCGTCCACAGCAGTGCGCGTCGAACCGTTCGGGAGGTCGCATAGGGCAGCCCCCAGCAGCGGTACCAGTTGACCGGCGAGGCGGGCGGAGGCGAGGCGAGTTGGCATGCGCTTAGTGATGACGATGCACCGCCATGTCAGCCAGGGCTGCCAGGTGCTCCCGGCTGGCGGTTGGCCGCAGTGCTCCGACGTGCTGGCGGGCCATGCCGGCGAACTGCTCGGCGTCGGCGCGTGCCCGGTCGATGGCGCCGGTCGTGCGCAGCAACTCCAGCAAGGCGGGCTGCTGCGTCAGGTCCGGCTGTGGGGCGGCAAAAAGGTCGCGAAGCCAGCGGTGCTGCGGCGGCGTTGCCTGTTCCAGCGCGTAGATGATCGGCAGCGTGACACGGCGGTTGGCCAGGTCACTGACCACCGGCTTCTTGATCACGTCGTCACTCTCCGTGTAGCAGAGCAGGTCATCGATCACTTGAAAGGCGAGGCCGAGATGCTCGCCGTAGGCCCCCAGCGCCTGAATCTCCTGCTCCTGGCCGCCGCCCAGCACGGCGCCAATCTGGGCAGCGCTGGCGGTGAAGGTGGCCGTCTTCAAATGAATCACCTGGAGATATAGCTCACGAGTCACGTCGCAGTTACCAACTAGCTCCGCTTCCAGGGCCTGACCTTCGCACATCTCCATGCAGGTGGCGGAGAGCAAGGCGATGGCGCGCAGGACGCGGTCGCTCGGCACGCCAAGGGCGGCGCAGCGGGTGAAGCAGTGGTAGGTCTGGAAGATGAGGTAATCGCCGCCGAGCACCGCGTAATCCAACCCATAGCGGCGGTGCACCGCCTCCTGGCCCCGCCGGACGCTGTCGCCATCGATCAGATCGTCGTGGATCAAGCTGGCGGTGTGGCCGTACTCCGTGCCGGCCACCGCCGGCAGGATTTGCTCCGGCTTGCCGCCGACGGCCCGACAGGCTTCCAGCATCAGCGCCGGCCGCATCATCTTGCCTTGCGGCCCCACGGCGTAGAGGCAGGCGTCGCGCAACGTGCTACCCAGCTTCTGCTCGCTGTTCTTGAGCGCCTGGATGAGATACTGATGGACCTCGGCCAGCGCGGATTCGTCCTGCGGCAGGTAGGTGGGCAGCACAGGTTCGGTAGCAATCACCATCGGGGCCTCCTCATGGTTGCGTCTGTACACCGCGGGGTGGAGGTGCGTTTGTCGTCTACCATAGCGCCTGAACCTCAATATCTGGCTCAACGCGACGCCGGAGGGCGCTTCGTAGCTGACGGGCAGTGTGCAAAGCAGTCTCGATTGTGCTACAACGACATGCGCTTCTTAACGGTCTAATCGCAGCGGGGAGAGCGCGACGTGCAGCGACCCCATCCAGCGGTCGCCCGACAGGGCCGCCGATCCTACCGCGCTCTGCTGGCCGGCGCGCTCAACCGGATAGGACGGCTCCTTCAAAAACCGTTCCAACCGCTGCCCCGTGCCACCATCGGCAATCAGATTACGCTGTTGAGCCTGGTGACGACCGTCCCCTTCCTGCTCCTGCTCATCTACTGGTCCACGCAGGACCGCCAGGGAGCGGCGCACACGATCGCCGGGTTGATCTGGGCGACCATCGCGGCTATTGGCCTGGGCGTCCTCTCCCACCGCCGCTTGAGCGTCCCCATCGTGCAACTGGCGACAACGGCCTATCGAATCGGCCAGGGCGACTTTTCCGTGCGAGCGCCGTTCCACCGCCATGATGAGTTGGGCGAACTAGCCGGCGCCATGGATAGCATGACCGCCAGTCTTCAGAGCCTCACCGCTGAATTGCGTGATGCCCGCGATCGTGTCGTCCACACGGTAACGGAGGTTGGGCGTTTGGCATCGTCGGGGATTGATGCTGAAGAACTCTGGCCGTTGCTGGCAGACATCGCCCAACGCCTGATCTCTGCAGACGGCAGCGCGCTCTATCTGCGCGACAACGACGGCAGCTTGCAGCCCGGCGCCGCTGCCGGCCTGACGGCCTGGCCGGCGCGCGGCGACCTGGCCGGCCGCTTAGCCGGCGAAAGCTGGCAGGGCTGGGAGGCAACGCCTATCTGGACCGATCACTGCATGGCCGTTCCCATCGCGGTGAACCGGCAAACCCTGGCCGTGCTGGAGGTGTATCGCAAATCGGAGCCCTTTCCGGAGGATACCGAACGCCTGCTGACGGTGTTTGCTCGCCAGGCCGGTTTGACTATCGAGCGCACCTACTTGCGGAGGCAGGCCGCCGAGGCCTATGCCTGGGAGCTCACCAGCCGGACACAAAGTGAGTTCATCGCTATGGCCTCGCACGAACTGCGCAATCCGGTGGCCGCGCTGCGCAGCTATGCCGAGGCCCTGAGCCGAACCGAAGTCGCGCTCGACCCGGCGGAACAGCGTTACTGCCTGGAAAGGGTCGAGCATCTGAGCGGACGGCTGGGCGACATCGTGCGAAACCTGCTCAGCGCATCGCGCATTCGCTCCGGCCAGTTGCAGGTCGAGTTGACATCCGTTGACCTGCGAACCCTGGTACAAGGTATCGCCAACGACACGCGGCGACGAGATCCGAGGTGCACCATTCTCGACCAGGTTCCGTTGTCCTTGCCTCCGGTGCTGGCCGACCCGGTCTGCCTGGAAGAGATCGTCATGAATCTGCTCAGCAATGCGGTGAGCTATTCCCCAGCCACGGCGACAGTCTGGCTGAGGGCCGAAGCCGTCACGGTGGACGGCGCCTTGCGCGTGCGCCTGCACGTCCGTGACGAGGGTCCCGGCCTCACGCTCGAACAGCAAAGCGGCCTCTTCCAGCGTTTCGTCCGCTTCGACAGCACACTGATGGCTGGACGGGAATCGGTCGGCCTGGGCCTGGGTCTCTTCATCTGTCAGGCCTATGCGCGCCTGATGCAGGGGAGCATCTGGGTCACAAGTGAGGTCGGCCATGGCGCCACCTTTACCGTCGATTTGCCGGTGGCGCCGCCGGTCGCTCCTGGCGCGGGCAGTGGAAGGGACTGACATCAACGAGCGACCGTTGGTGATGCTCGTCGACGACGATATCGACATTCTGGCGTCGCTGCGGCTGCACCTACGGGCCGACGGCTACGACGTTGTCACGGCTGGTACCGTGGCCGAAGGCAAGAGACTGGTGCGCGAACAGTTGCCGCACGCTGCAGTGGTTGACCTCATGCTGCCCGATGGCAGCGGCCTTGAGGTAGCGCGCGAGCTCCGCCAGTTCGCCGCTGTGCCGGTCATTGTGCTGACGGCTGTGGATGATGAAGACAGCAAGGTGCAGCAGCTCCAGGATGTCGCCGACGACTACGTGACGAAGCCGTTCAGTGCTCGTGAACTCTCAGCGCGCCTTGCCAGCGTCTTACGCCGCGCCTGGCCCGCCGGTCACCCGACAGCAGCAACCATACGCCTTCACAACGGCGTGGAAGTTGACTTCCGCCGACGGCACGTCATCAGGGGCGACCAACTCGTCCACCTGACGCCGACAGAGAGCCGACTGCTCTGGCTGCTGATCAGCAACGCCGGCCAGGTACTGACGGCCCAGACGCTCCTGAGCCGCGTCTGGCCGGCAGGCGAAGGATCAGCGGCGAGCCTATGGGAGTACATCCGACGCCTACGCGAGAAGTTGGGCGAGCATCCGTCCTCGCCGCAGTACATCATTACGGAACGTGACGTTGGTTACCGCTTCCAGCGTAACGTGCCTTGAGGCTACAATCGCCCCCACTCCTCGGGCGTTACGCCGGCCTGATCAAGGAGGCGACGTAAGAAGGGACCGCTTATGACGCCATCGTGGGGGTTCGGAATGTAGACTTTGTGGCCGGCGCGACGCATATATTCGTGGTTTCCGCCGGCGTACGGCCCGTCGAAGCCTAACCGGCGAAATACGCCGATGAGGTCGCGGCGGGCGATTGGACCAATTCGTGCCACTCAGGCCACGTGCAGTGCGGGCGCCAGGTCGATGCCATTCACCACCGGAAGGGCATCACCGAGACGCAGCCCGAGCAATATCCAGCCTTCCAGAACGCTTTGCAACTCCTGACGCGTCGCCTCCAGCGTGGACTGGCTGGCAAAGACGCCGGCAAATCCCGGAATCTGGCCATAGAAGTTGCCATCTTCCAGAATCTCGTAATGAGCCTGATGCATAGCGGCAGTGAGGTAGTCGGTCAGCATGGCACAGGTCCCTCTGATGGCCTACGCGGAACATTGGAACTCCCGGCTGAGTATATCGCACGACCCATGGCGATTGAGCAGCGTGTTGCGCAGGAGTGCGCCGCAAAGTTTTGTACCGGATGCTTGGGACCTCCCGGCGACTGAAGTCGCGGGCTACACGATGCGAAGTCCGCCTGCGCGGACTCGGTCAGCCCGCGAAGGCGGGCTTCGCCGGGTACCCGCGCGTAGCGTGGGTGCTAGCCCGCGACTTCAGTCGCCGGGCGCGGCGGAGACGCCGTTGGCAAGCAGCCCGCGCAAAACTTTGCGGCGCACTCGTTGCGCAGGCCTTCGTCGGCATGGTGCGACCGAGCTTTACGCCCCCAGGAACTCCGTCACGATCCGGCAGAACTGCGCGGCCCGTTGCCCGTGGATGACGTGACCGGCGCCAGGGAACTCTACCAGGCGTCCATCGCGAAGACTGTTCAACGCAGCGGCGGCGTCCGCCGGATGCAAGCGGGCGTCCAGTGCCGGGTCCGCCGCCATGAGCAACGTGGGGGCCGTCACCTCCTCTAGCCAGCCGTTCACGTCAAACACCGTTTTCGGCGCGTTGAGGATCTCTTGTAAGGCCGCGTCGGCGGTGCGCTCCCACATGGAGGCATGGATATTGCCGACCAACTCGCCCAGTTCCGGCTGGAAGTGCTGCACCGTTTGCAACAGGGCAGCACGTGACTCGTGCTTGGTAACCAGGACGCCGCGCAGGTAGGGGCCGAGAGGTCCGGGTCCATTCAGGGGCGGGTCCTCCAGGATGAGCCGCTGCACCGCCGATGGATTGAGCGCCGCCCCTCCCAGTGCTGCCAGCGCGCCGAGCGAATGGCCCAGGAGATGAAGCGTGCCGTACTCGCCGGCCAGGCGTTCCAGCAGTTCAGCAACGTCGACGGCATAATCGGCTGCCCGGTAGCCGGCGATAGGGCGCCCGCTCCAGCCGTGACCGCGCAAGTCCGCTGCCAGGAGCGAGAAAGCAGGGGTGAGCCGCCGTCCGATGGCCTGCCAAATGGTCCCATCCACCCCCAGGCCATGCAGTAGGAGCAGCGCCGGGCCGGGAGACGGCAGTTCACGCAAGTGGATGGGCAGACGAGGCAGCACGATCGTGCGTTCCGTCCATGCTGTTCGCCCCGACATGCTGCTATCCGTTCTCAATCAGGCGCATCCAGCCGGTCCGGCGAACAAATTCGCGGGCTAGCCTTGCGAAGCGGGTGCCCTCTGGGCGCTTCGTGGACTCGTTCCCAGCCCGCGGAGGTGCCGGCAGCCGCAGGCTGACCATTCGCTCGTGGTAGCCGCGACTTCAGTCGCCGGGCCCCTCATCACGTCGTACTTCGCGTTGCTCATCACTTACCATACGATACGCCCGATGCTCGACAGCGCGGGCCGCAGGCGAGAGGAGCGCAATGGGGACGGAATCAGCGGGCACACAGGAGCGGCGCGACGTGGCGCTGCGCTGTTACCGCGCGGCAGTGGCGGCGGCCGACCCGGCGGCGGCCGTGCGGGTACACCTGCAGCGCGAGGGCGAGATGCTGCTTGCTGGTGACACGCGATACGACCTCGCGCACTTCCGGCGCGTGCTGGTCGTCGGGGCCGGCAAGGCCGGCGTGCCTATGGCGACGGAACTGGAGCGGATTCTCGGCGACCGGCTTGACGCCGGTCTAGTGATCGTGAAAGAAGGGCACGGCGGACCGTTGCGGCACGTGCAGGTGCGCGAAGCCGCGCACCCGGTGCCGGACGCCGCCGGCGTGGCTGCCACAAGGGACCTACTGGCGCTCGTGGCCACGGCAGGCCCGGAGGACCTCCTGATCTGCCTGCTGTCCGGCGGCGGCTCGGCGCTGCTGGTGGCGCCGGCTGCGCCCCTGACGCTCGTGGATAAGCAGGCGCTGACCAGCGCGCTACTGCGTGCCGGCTGCACGATAAACGAGATCAACGCAGTTCGCAAACACTGCTCGGCCGTCAAGGGCGGGCAACTTGCTCGTGCCGCGAACGGCGCGACGTTTATCACGCTCCTGCTTTCCGACGTGATTGGGGATGCTGTCGATGTCATTGCCTCCGGACCGACCGTGCCGGATGCCTCAACGTTTGCCGAGGCGCTGGCCGTGATCGAGCGATACGGCTTATCGGAGCAGATACCGCCGCCGGTCCTGGAACGGCTGCGAGCCGGCCGGCGTGGGGAGATAGGCGAGACGCCCAAGGCTGGTGATCCCTGCTTCGCCCGCGCGCGTGCTCACGTGATCGCCGGGCTGGAACAGGCTTGCCTGGCTGCTCAACGAGCGGCCGAGCAAGAGGGCTACGTCACCCTGCGCTACAGCACGACCATGCAAGGCGAGGCGCGCGACGTGGCAGCCCTGCTGCTGGCGGAGGCCCGCCGTGCCGCGCAGCGATATTCCCGACCGTTCTGCCTGCTGGCCGGCGGCGAGACAACCGTCACCGTGCGTGGTGACGGCACGGGCGGTCGCAATCAGGAGTTGGCGCTGGCGGCGGCTTTGCTGCTGGAAGGCCAGGCCGACATCAGCCTTGCCGCGCTGGCGACCGACGGTGGCGATGGCCCCACCGACGCCGCCGGCGCCATCGTCGATGGCGACACCGTGCGCCGCGCCGCTGCCCAGGGGTTGCAGGCACGAGCGGCGCTGGAGCGCAACGATGCCTACCCGCTGCTCGACGCGGCTGGTGCGCTGATCCGCACCGGTCCGAGCGGCACGAACGTGAACGATCTCTTTCTGGTCCTGGTCTCTTGACGCCGCCTACCTGCCCCGATCAGGCAACGTCGGTGGCACGCGTCCTGCCGCCAGATGATGACCTGCCGGGCGGCGTCCTGCGCTGTCCCCATTGCCACGCCGGGTTGCGCCGCCAGGAGCGCACGTACAGTTGTGCGAACGGTCACTCCTACGATATCGCCCGGCAAGGCTACGTTAACCTGTTGCCGTCCTCGCGCCGCCATTCCAAGGACCCCGGTGACAACCGGGAGATGATCCTCTCCCGTCGGCGTTTCCTGGAGGGCGGCTTCTATTCGGCGCTGGCCAACGAGATCAACAGCACAGTCCTCACCGCGCTGTCCCACGCGCTACAGGGAGACCGCTCCCACATTCTCGATGCCGGCGCTGGCGAAGGCTATTACCTCGCATACCTCCACAGCGCCTTGACTGCGCGAACGCCTGCCTCTGCGCCGGACTTGTACGGCGTCGATGTCTCCCGGCACGCCATGCAGTACGCCACGCATCGCAGCAAGGCTATGCACTGGCTGGTGGCGAGTATCGTTGGCCTTCCCCTGGTCAGCTCATCTCTGGACATAATCCTGAGTATCTTCGCACCGCTTGCTCCAATGGAGTTTCAGCGAGTGCTGCGACCTGGCGGTTTACTCATCGTCGTCGGTCCCGGTCCCAGGCACCTCTATTCGTTGCGGCAACTCCTCTACCCAGAAGTGTTACCGCACCAGGCGGACCAGATACTTGCCAACCTGGCGCCGCACTTCACGTTGCGAACCGAGACGGAGCTCACCTACGACATAGACCTACCGAGTGCTGCAATGATCGGCGACCTGCTCACGATGACGCCCTTCGGTTGGAACATCGATGCAGCCAGGCGGTCCCACACGGAAGCAACGGCGCCCCTGCGCACAACGGTTGATGCGTGTATTCGCGTTTTTGAACCGGCGATCGGGCAGTGATAGCGGTGATGGTCAGATATCCTTCGTCAGCAGCGCCTGAAGCGTGCCGTCTGCCTGCAGCGCAGCCAGCGCCTGGTCCACGGCTCGAATCAACGAAAGGTTCTGGGGCGCCGCAGCCACAACATACGGGTCCTGGGTCAGCGCCGGGCCGACGAGCCGAACGCCGTCGCCTTGCCGGAGCAACCCGGCGGCGGTTGGCGCGTCGGTGACGAACGCCGCTATGGCGCCGGCGGTCAGATCGTTGATGGCGGCGGCAACGGCGCCGTAGTGTTTCACCAGAACCGGCGTCGTCTGTTGCCGCCGCAGCCACTCGTCGGCGTCGCTGCCCAGCTCGACGCCGACGGTCTGCTGGCGGAGGTCGGCGAAACTCGTGACCTGGCGATTGTTCCCCGCCACCAGGAGCACCTGACCGGCGTTGTAATAGGGAACGCTGTAGGCGAGGCGGAGGCGTGGATCGGGTCGTTGCTCAGAGATGACGACATCGGCCTGATTGGCGATCAGCGCATCGGGCAGACCGTCTTCGCTGATGTTCAACAGGCTTGTCGTGACGTTTAATCGGACGGCAATAGCGCGGGCCAGGTCAACGTCGAAGCCATGCAGGCTGCCATCGGCCGTCGCGACGGCGAACGGCGGATAGCTGGCGTCCATGGCCACGCGGAGCACCCCGCTGGCGCCTACCTGGGCCATGCCGGTGTCCGGTGGCAGAGGGTGATGTGGTGGTGTTGGGCGAGCGACAGCGTGCCAGCCAAGGGCGACGAGCACGAAGATGAGCAACAGCCCGACGAGGTAGACCGCCTTCACGAAGCCTTTACGGCACGTTAAAGGGTGGCAGTGTGCTGGGGCCTAGGAGCGGCTTCATGCCGCGCTGCTCCAGGTGGACCAGCCGCCAGACGCCCGGTGTCACCGTCGACCGGTCGAGCGTGGCGCGCAGGGCGGCTGCCGCCGACGCCGACTGGCTCGAGGCATCGCTGCTGCCAAGGTAGGCGGCCATCAAGAGCACGGAGGCCAGTACGGCTCCAAAGCCAAGGCCGAACAGGGCGCCGAAGAAGTGGGCGGAGGGCAAGGCGCGGGCGGCGCGGGTTTCCGGGCGGGCAAACCCAAGGAGCCAGCCAACGATGCCGGCAGTGACACCAGTGGCGATGATCGTCAGGACGACGAACACGAGCGCCTCCAGGAGCGGGAACCCGGTGCTCGTGAGCACCCGTCCAACCTGCGTTGCCGCGCTGCTATCAAAGCGTGCGCCGATCACCAGACCGACCAGGATGGAGATGAGCAGGACGAGCGCGTACCAGTAGCCGGTGCTGAAGCCCCAGACCACCGTGATGAACACGAGGACCGGGACGGCGATGTCGATCCAGTTTGGCATGTGTGCCTAACCGGCGCGGAGAGTGGCGCCCAGGGTGGCAGCGAGCGCCTCCTGAATGTGTCCCCGCGCCTGGTTAACCTCCTCCACCGTCAACGTGCGATCCTGCGCCTGAAAGGTCAAGGCGAAGGCCAGACTCTTCTTGACAGTGCCGACTTGCTCCCCGCTATAGACATCAAACAGCCGAATGGACCGGCACCACGGTCCGGCCGACTGCCGGATGACCGCCGCTACGTCCGCCGCCGGGGTCTCCATCGAGACCACCACGGCGACATCCTGCTCGACAACAGGATAGCGCGACAGCGACATGATCGTCACTGACTCAGTGTACGCAACCAGCGACTGCAGATCAAGTTCGGCGACATAGGCTCGCCCAGTCAGGCCATAGGCGGTAGCACAAATAGGGTGTACTTCGCCCACGACACCGATGGTTGTGGCGCCGAGCCGCAGCCAGGCCGTGCGACCGGGATGCAACGCCGGGTGTGTTCCCGCCTCCCACACAGCCGGTTGGATGGCCAATCGGTCCAGCAGGGCAGACACAACACCCTTGAGGCTCCAGAAGTCGAAAGGTCGTGCCGGCTCCTGCCAGGAAGGGGGGTGCTCCAGCCCGGTCAACCCGATAGACAGTGTGCGCAATTCGTGCGGCAGCGTATCCGGTTCGGCCGGCTCGTAGACACGCCCGACTTCGAAGAGGGCGACCGTGGCGCTGTGGCGGGCGTTCAGGGCCAGGGTGCGCAGCATACTATCGAGGAGCGTCAGGCGCAAACTGCCCCACTCCGGGGAGAGGGGGTTGCGCACCGTGATCGCCTGCTCCAGCAGTTCGGCCAGCCCGTTCGGTCGCAGGCTTGGCAAGAGCGCCTGGGACGCCGCGCCGGAGTCCGGCTGACCGGCGGCTAGCAGCCGCGCCATGCTTTCTTTGCTGGTGAGGGGATAGTTCACCGTTTCGGTCAGTCCAAGGTCCATCAAGAGTGTCCGCAGGCTCACTTCGAAGCTGAGCCAGGGGTTGACCTGTGTCTCCGGGGGCGGGGAACTGGGCAGCGTCGGCGTGATCTCGTCGTAGCCGCGAACGCGCGCCACGTCTTCGATCAGGTCAGGAACCACCGTCACGTCGCGGCGAAAGCTCGGCACATGCACCGTCCAGGCGTTCTCGCCGCTCGGTGTCAGGGCGTACCCAAGCGCAGTCAAGGTCTGTTCCACCGTGGCGGGATCGTAGCGGGCGCCGAGCAGGGCCTCCAGCGTCGAAAGCTCCAGATGGAGCGTCCGCACCTGCTCCGGCTGTGGGTAGATGTCGATGGCGCCGCGGCAGATCGTTCCGCCTGCCACTTGCCAGATTAGTTCGGCTGCGCGATCCAGCGCCGGACGGACGTAGGCTGGATCGATGCCGCGCTCAAAGCGCATCGACGCCTCTGAGCGCAGGCCGAGCGCCTGTGACGTGCGCCGGATGCTGGCGGGCGCGAACGACGCCGACTCGATCAGCACGTCGGTCGTGCCGGCGCTGACCTCACTGTCGCTGCCGCCCATCACGCCGGCGACGCCAATCGCCCGCTCCGCATCGCAGATCAGCAGCATCGCGGGCGTGAGTGGCCGTTCGGTGTTATCGAGGGTGCGGATGGTCTCGTCGACCAGCGCACGCCGCACGATCACAGTCCCGCCGCGCACATGGCCGAAGTCAAAGGTGTGCAGCGGCTGACCGACTTCCAGCATCACGTAGTTGCTGACATCCACGACGTTGTTGATTGCCCGCACGCCCGCAGCTTCCAGCCGTCGCTGCAACCAGTCCGGTGATGGCCCGATCTTGACACCGCGCACCAGCCGGGCGGCATAGCGCGGGCAGAGGTCTGGGGCTTCCACGCGGATGCCGGCCAGGTCCTGGATCGGCGGGCCAGTCTCCACCGGGTGTGCTTCCGGCTGGCACAGCGGCTGATTGGTCAAGGCCGCCACTTCACGCGCGATGCCGCGAATGGAGAGGCAGTCGGGGCGGTTCGGCGTGATATAGAGGTCGAGTACGGTGTCGCCCAGCGCCTCGCCCAGCGGCGTGCCCGGCGCCGGGCCTGTGTCAAGAATCAGAATGCCCGAATGGTCCTCCGAGATGCCCAACTCTTTCGGGGAACAGAGCATGCCCTCGGAGGCGACGCCGCGCACGCGCCGACGCTCGATCAACATGTCACCGACGGTACTGCCCGGCAAGGCGACCGGCACCGTCTGGCCGGGCGCGATATTGGTAGCGCCGCAGACGATGTGCGCCGGCGTTTCGCCGCCGGTGTCCACCGTCGCCAGTTGCAGGCGGTCAGCGTTGGGGTGCTTCTCCAGGGCGATAATCTTGCCCACCACGAGGCCGGGCCAGGCGGCGCCCGTCTGCTCGATGTGCTCCAGTTCCGTGCCGGACATCGTCAGGCGGGCGCCGAGCTGCTTGGCGGGCAGCGTCAGCGGGACGAAATCGCTCAGCCAGCTTAGCGGCGCCTTCACCAGGTCGCCCTCCGCTCCCAGGTTGGCGGCTCGGCCGGCGCCACGCGCAGTTGGCGCAGGAAACGCAGGTCGTTCTGGTAGAACAGCCGGATATCCTCAATGCCGTAACGTGGCATGGCGATGCGCTCGATGCCGGTGCCGAAGGCGAAGCCCTGGTAACGCTGCGGGTCCAGCCCGCCGTACTCCAGCACCTTAGGGTGGACCATCCCGGCGCCCAGAATCTCCAGCCAGCCGCTGCCTTTACAGACGCGGCAGTCGGCGTCCGTGCCGTCGCAGCGGAAACAGTCGATCGACATCTCGGCGCCTGGCTCGACGAAGGGGAAGTAGTCGCAGCGGAAGCGCGTGCGGCGTTGGGCGCCGAAGAGCTGGCGGGCGATGTCCGTCAGGACGCCTTTGAGATCGGCGAAGCTGACGTGCTCGTCCACCATCAGCCCTTCGAACTGGTAGAACTGGGACTCGTGGGTGGCATCTAGTTGCTCGTAGCGATAGACGCGACCGGGGAAGATCACTCGAATGGGCGGCGCGTGCTCCCGCATGTAGCGCACCTGCATTGGTGAGGTATGCGTGCGCAGCAGCATGCGGTCGTCCACCCAGAGCGTATCCCACATGTCACGCGCCGGATGGTCGGGCGGGATATTCAGCGCCTGGAAGTTGAAGAAATCCCACTCCACCTCCGGCCCTTCGACGGCTTGAAAGCCGAGGTTGGCGAAAGCGCGCAGAATATCGTGCATGGCCTGAATGGTGGGGTGCGGCACGCCGGCCGGCAGAGGCCGGCCCGGCAGGGTGACGTCAAGCTGCTCACCGGCCAGTTGCGTCGTCAACTTGGCATGCTCTGCGGCGCTAAGCGCCTCCCGGTAGGCCGTTTCCAGGCGCTCGCGCGCTGCTTGCACCAGCATGCCGAACGCCTTGCGCTGGTCTGCCGGTTGCTTGCCAATAGCACGCAGCAGCAGCGTGATCTGCCCCTTGTCGCCCAGGCACTGAATACGCCAACGTTCCAGCGCCGTCGGCGCGTCGTCTGCCTGCGCCGCGTCGGCTAGCGCTCGCTCCGCTGACCGTTCGGCTGCGGCGACGTCTCCGTCCATTTATCCCTCAACCTGCCGACTACCTGGGGCGTGCCCCGTGGAAAGCAAAATCAATGGTACCAGGCAGTTGAAAGTGGGGGCAAACAGGCAACGCCGATGCGGTTGGTGCGCCCATGGAAGCCGCCGCGGCCGGACAGCCGACACTGGAGGCGTTGGCCAGTACACCGGCATTCGCCGCCTCAGTTCTGGCGGCGCAGGCGTGCCAGTTCCTCTTCCAGCACGCGCCGCGCTGCTGCTTCCCGTTCCGCTCGCTCCAGCGCCGTGCGTTCTCGTTCGATTGCAAGGCGCTCGCGCGCTGTCGATTGCTGAGCTGCGTTTCGAGCTTGTTGCTCCCGTTCGTCAGCCAGGCGAGCGTGCTCTATCGCCAGCCGTTCGCGCTCCTCCGCCTGCCTCGCTGTCTCCTGCGCTGCCCGCGCGTCCTCCTGCGCTGCCCGCGCGTCCTCCTGCGCCGCTTGCCGTAAGGCGACCTCTCGGCGCAACTGCGGTTCTACCTCGGTGATCCAGGGGAACAGCTCGCCAGTTGCCCGGTCGACCACCCGCACCCGGTTGTCCACCACCCGCCAGCCAAAGGGGATCACCGTGCTCCACAGCGTTCCGTCCTCCGCCAACCGGTAGACATCGGCGCTGCCGTCGGCGCGGTAGCCCAGGAGCCAGGCTTGCAGCCGAGGTTCCGGCGCAAAGTCCCCGCTGGGGTCGAGCACCACGTACTCGCGCACTTCCTCAGTGCGATACCAGGCGCGCTTGTCCGTCAGGTCCTTGTTCTCGACCGACGACTGCGAGAGCACCTCGATCACCAGATCGGGGGCCTTGCCTTCCACCCAGAGGTCGTAACGGGGTCGCACGCGGTCAGGCACGCCGAAGGCGACCAGCACATCCGGCTCTTTGTAGTCGCGCAGGTTTCCCGGATTACGATGGACGCGCAACTCGGCGGCCACAAAGCAATCGGGGCCGGACAGGCGACCGCGCAAAGGGTAGGAGAGGCTGTCGATGGTGTCGGCGTGGTCTTGCCCAGCCAACGGTTCATCCTGTTCTTCACTGTCGAAGAGATCGGGCGGCCAGTCTAGAGTGGCTGTTTCGGCCTGCATGCTGCCTCGCTTCCTGGTGCGTGCTAGCGTAGCATGCGTTGACCGGATCGGTCGCCCATGCATAGCCTACGCTATTCCGCCTCATCCCATAGCTTGACGTAACTGCTGTGACGCGATTCGGCCATGCGCCCGTCGTGTACCGCTTCCAGGACCCGACAACCGGGTTCGCTGCGGTGCGTGCAGGCCGGGAAGCGGCACGGAGCCTCGATGGCGAGACGAATTTCCGGGAACAGCCAGGGCAGCCGGTCGCGCTGCAGGCCCCACGGTGAGAGCTCGCGTAGCCCTGGGGTGTCGGCCAGCCAGGTCTGTTCATCCAGCGGCACCAGTTGCGCCACGGTCGTCGTGTGGCGGCCCCGACCCGAGGCGCTGTTCACGTCGCCGGTGCGCTGGCCGGCTCCGGGTAACAGCGCGTTCAGCAGGCTCGATTTTCCGGTTCCGGAGGCGCCAACGAAGGCGGAGCGATGCCCCTCCAGCAGCGACCGCAGCTCGGGTAGCCCCTGACCGCTGACAACGCTGGTCTGGATCATCGGGTAACCAGTGTTGGTGAAGGGCGACAGCGCCTCCGCGACCTTCGCCCTGGTCGCTAGATCACACTTGTTCAGGCAGATGGTGGGCGGTATGTCGGCGTCCTCAGCCACCACCAGGAAACGATCCAGGCGTGCAACATTGAATTCCGGCGCAACGATCGACGTGACGACGACTAAGAGGTCCAGGTTGGCAGCCAGCGCCTGGCTGATCCAGCGCTTGCGGCCCGGGCCGGCCGCCCGCCGGACCAACTCGGTGCGGCGGGGTAGCACTTCCTCGACATTACCGTCATCGTCGGCGGTGAGGGTGACCCGGACGCGGTCACCGATAGTAACGAGCGAGACGACGTCCGCCCTGCCCTGTTTCAGCCGGCCGCGCAAGCGGCAGCGCACGTGGCTGCCGTCGTCCAGGAGGACCGTGTAGAAGCCGCTTTCGGCGCGCGTCACCATCCCTTCGGCGACAGAAGGGAAGCCGGTGGGGGTGCTAGCGCCGTGAGCCAGGCCAGGCGCTCCTCAATCGACCGTGCTGCTGACGTGCCTGCGCGCCGCGCCCACCCTGCGAGCAGTCGGGACAGCCATTGCGGATCTGCGCCAGCATCTCGACGCGCCGGGCGCCCTGCTTCTCGGTGGCGTTCGGGTCATCCGCGATCAAGACGCCGCCCGATTTCCAGCGCGCGCCGCAACTGGGGCAGGGAGCGATGGCCACAAAGCCGTCGCCGGTGATGACCTCCTGTTCGTCCGGTCCACTGACCGGTTCGATCTTGTAGCGCATCCTGCCTCGTTTACTTTCGCTCGACTGCCGTATACTCTACCCGTCCGTCCGGGCCGGAGCAACAGGAGCGGGCGTGTTCTACACGAGGGAAGGCCCAGCGGTGCGTTGCCCCTACTGCGCTCAACAAGACACCCAGGTCATTGACTCGCGCGAGCTGGAAGACGGCATCGTCACGCGCCGCCGCCGACGTTGTGTCGCCTGCCAGAATCGCTTCACGACCTATGAGCGCGCCGAAGCCGTTCCGCTGATGGTGGCGAAGAAAGATGGCCGGCGTGAACCGTACTCCCGCGACAAGCTCATGCGCAACACCCTCAAGGCGCTGGAGAAGCGTCCGGTGCCGCAGGAGCAAGTGGACGTATTCCTGCGCGGGATCGAGCAGCAGCTTTTCGACTTAGGGAAGCCCGAGGTGTCAACCCAGCAAATCGGCCAGTTTGTCCTTGATGGATTAAAGGAACTGGACGCTGTCGCCTATATCCGCTTTGCCTCCGTCTACATGGGGTTTGCCGACCTGGAAGCGATGCAGCGGGAGATCGACCAGTTGATGGCGCAGCAGCGGGTGTAGCAGGACGGGAACAGGGTCGCAACTGCGGGGAGTGACAGGGCCGCGACTGCGGTCTGCGGCCAAGTCACCGGGGCGACTGCGGTCGCCTGCATCATCGAGCGCCGCGGTGCAGCGCGACATCAGTCGCCATGGTCGCTTGGCCGCAGACCGCAGTCGCGGCCCTGTTAGCCAGTCTCCGTTCGCGCCTTGTCCGGCATCGTGGCACGGGGTTGCCCCCGCCGCTCCGCCACCGGCAACTGCACGATGTCGCGGGGGAAGAAGAGGTCAAGCGTCCAGTCAAGGGTCACGCGCAGGCGGCGTTCGACTCTCGGTAAGCGGCCCAGGTAGTAGGTGCGCCAGAGCCACCAGGGGATGATGCCGGACAATCGAACACCCATGAGCGAGGCGACACCGACCCGATGGCCGATGGTCGCCAACTGGATGCGTCGCGGGTAGTCGAAGGGCTGCGGCTCCTCGTCGCGCAGCACGGCGGCAATGTTCCGGCCAAGGCGATAGGCGGCGCGCAGGGCATGCTGGGCGGTGGGTGGGTAGGCGGCATCTTTGCCGGCAGCAGGGTTCGGTACGTGGGCGCAGTCGCCCAGCGCCCAGACGCCGTCGTGGCCTGGCACGCGCATCGTCCGTTCCACCATGATGCGGCCGGAGCGGTCGCGGTCCAGGGCCAGGTTGGCCAGCAGCGAGCTGGGGCGGACACCGGCTGACCAGATCAGCGTGCGTGTCGCCAGTGCCCGGCCATCGACCAGGCGTACCTCGCCCGCTGACGCGCCGGCCACCCGGCTATTCAGCCAGATCTCGACACCGCGCTCTTCCAGTTTGCGGCGCGTGAAGTCGGCCAGGGCCGGTTCCATCTCGAACATCAGGCGCGGTCCGGCTTCCAGAAGCACGGTGCGGATCTCGCCGCTGGGAATCTGCGGGTAGGCGGTCACGGCCTCTCGGACGAAGTCGTTGATCGCGCCCATGACCTCGACGCCGTTCAGACCGCCGCCGGCCAGGACGAAGGTCACGAGCGGCCGCCGGGCCTCCGTCGGCTCGACATCCGCCTGCTCCAACACGTCGATCAGGTGGTTGCGCAGCGCGATGGCGTCGGCTAAGGACTTGACGGTAAAGGCGTGGTCCTCGACGCCGGGCAAGCCGTAGTAGTTGGTTTCGCCGCCGAGCGCCAGCACCAGTTGGTCGTAGCTGAACTGGTGGGTACTGCCGCCGGCGAGGCGGATGCCAACCTGACGGTCCGCCAGGTTGATCTCCTCAACAGCGCCGGCGACAAAGCGCGTCCGTTGCAGCATGCGCCGGATCGGGTTGACAATGTGGGACACCTCGACGGAACTGCCGGTTACTTCGGGCAGCATCGGGGTGAACAGGAAGAAGTTCTCGCGGTTGACCAGCACGATCTCGACGCCTTCGCCGGGCCGCAGTAGCCTCTCCAGGGTCAGGGCAGTATAGACGCCGCCCCAGCCGCCACCGAGGATGACCACACGCCGCCGCCCCGGTGTCAGGTCATCAGATGGCAGCATGGGCGGCTCTTCCCGTCCGCGCGTGACGCCGATGAGCCAGCCGGCCGTCGCGGCCAGCCCGATGAGCGCGATCTGCCGCTTTCGCATGGCGTCCTCCTGCTTCGCGGGGATACCGATTCCCGCTCCATTGTCCCGCATGACCCTTCCTCGTGCGAACGCAGCGCGGCGGGCGGCCCCAAAAAGGGTCGTGGTAGCATGGAACGAGGTAGCGGGAATAGGGGGCCGATGGACAACAGGGGATCGGGACGCTCCGTCCTGCGCAGTTTAGCGATGGTTGGCGCGGTTGGCGCCGGCGTGTACGTGCTTCAGCGGGCGCGAGCCATGGAGACCGGTGAGCGCCGGGTCATCGATTGGGACCGTGTCCGCACCGTGGCGGTGGCGGTGGCAAACCGCGGGCGGCGGCTGCCAACCGTGTCCGCCGCGCTGCGGCAGGCGGAGTTCCAGGGCTACATCGCTCGCACGGAGCCGCTGATCGCCGGGTATCTCCAGACCACACTACCGCAACCTTTGCAGACCATCTATGTGTTTGATCGCTCGGAGTGGATCGACACCAATATCCGCAACTTCCGGGAACTGTTCGAGCCTCTGGAGCGTGTCTATGGGACGCTGATGCGCCGTGTTGCCACGCAGTCGCTCGCGCCGATAGCCGGTATGGTCAACGGCGTCGCTGTCAGCGCGCAGATGGGCCTGCTGCTCGGTTCATTGGCGCGCCGCGTCCTCGGGCAATACGATGTGGCGCTGCTGGGCAGGGAGCCGTTGCTCTCCGGCAAGCTCTACTTCGTCGAAGAGAATATCGCTGCCACCGAGCGGCTGCTCGGCATCCCGCCGGAGCAGTTTCGGCTCTGGATCGGCCTGCACGAGGCGACGCACGCCTACGAGTTTGAAGCGCACCCGTGGCTGGCCGAGTACCTGAATAGCCGCATCGCCGAGCATATGCAGGCGTTGACCGACGAAGTGCAGCAACTCCGCGTCACGCTGGATGCCGACTCTGCCCAGCAGATGGTCAAGCGCGTGGCCAGCCGCCTTGGCGACCGCGGTCACTGGTTGGAACTCTTCATGAGCGACCAGCAGAAAGATCTCTTCCGCCAGTTGCAAGCACTCATGTGCTTGCTGGAAGGGTACAGCAACCACGTCATGGACCACATTGGCGCGCTCCTCATGCCCGACTACGGCGTGGTAAAAGAGCGTTTCGAGGCCCGGCGCAGCAAGCAGACCAGACTCGACAAGATCTGGAACAAGATCACCGGTCTAGAAATGAAGCTGGAACAGTACATCCTGGGCGAAACCTTCGTCAACGCAGTGGTCGCAGCGCGCGATATCGACTTCATGAATCGCGCCTTTACGTCACCGCAGACTCTGCCGGACATGGCAGAGATCCGCGAACCGGCGCGTTGGATCAGGCGGATGAACGAAGCCTCGCGGCGTTAGGTAACAGGGCCGCGATTGCGATCGGCGGCCAAGCGACGAGGGCGACTGCGGTCGCACGACGTCTCCGGCACCGCAGTGCCCCTCGTCGCTCGGCCGCCGATCGCAATCGCGGCCCTGGTGGGGGCACTGCGGTGCCCGCCGCCCGTTCAAATCTCCCCCCGCACACTTTGCCCCGTGCGCACCGACACCATTGCGGCGTCAAACACAGCGATAGCGCGGCGTGCGCTCTCCGGCGTGACGGCCAGCTCTGCGCCGTTGTTCAGCACGTCGGCGATGTTGCGGTAGTAGGACTTCCAGGAGGCGTGGACCGTCTCGACGATCACCTCGCCGGGCATGCCGCCGAATTCGGTGTAGATCCTGGCACGGTTGGCCGGGTTCTCCTGGGCGGCGTCGATGTTACCGGCCAGCATTGCCGGCTCCTGGGGGTCCAGGCCTTCTTTCACCAGGGTGCCGCGGTCGCCGACAACGTACCAGCGCGGCTTGCTCTTGCGGACCAGGTTGCCGGTATTGATTTCCGCAGCTGTCCCATCGGCAAAGCGCAGGACTAGCTTGGCATAATTGCCGATGTCCACGCCCCAACCGCCGTACTTGATGGAGCACCAGACGTCGACCACCGGCGAAGATACCAGTTGCAGCGTCTGGTCGACGAGGTGCGCCCCCCAATCGTAAAGGATGCCCCCACTCTGCGCCGCCTCCGCCCGCCAGCCGCCCGGTCGCCGGTAGCTCGTCACCGCCTGTTCGAAGAGGTAGGGCTGGCCGAGCAGCCCTTGTTCGATCACCTGGCGAACGGTCAGGTAATCCCAGTCCCAGCGGCGATTGTGGAAGACGCTCAGCATCACGCCATTGCGGTCGCGGGCGGCGATCATGGCATCCGCTTCCGCCACGTTGAGGCACATCACTTTGTCGGTCACTACATCCCGGCCGGCGTTCATCGCCAGCACGGCGAGGTCGCGGTGGGTCGCATGCGGCGTGGCCAGCACGATCAACTGCACGTTGCCGTCTGCCAGCAGTTCGTCCAGTGTGCCGACCACGGTGCATCCGTATTCGTCGCGGGCTTGCTGTTGCCGCCGAGGATCACGCGTGGCAACCGCGTAGAGTCGCAGCCCTTCGGTCAAACTGATCAGGTAGGCGTGAAAGCGCCGCCCCGCGAAACCATAGCCGACGATGCCGACGTTGATCACTGCCCACTCCTATTCTCACCTGGGGGAGTATGGCGTGCTGCACGGTGCCTGTAAAGCCGGGCCCTGCGCTTACCGACCGAAGAACGGTGCGAACCAGTCTTCGGGTAGCTCCAGCCCGAAGCCGGGGGCGTCGTTGGGTACGAGCCAGCCGTCTTTAGGCACGGCCTGACCGGGCAAGCCCCACGTCTCTTCCAGGGGGACGCCGGGCGGCGTGCCGATGAAGCACTCCAGCCAGGGTACTGAAGGCGTGGCAAAGCTGAAGTGTTGGCCGTAGGGGCCGTTGCCGCCACCGTGCAGCATCACGCTCACGCCGGCAGCGTCGGCCGCGCCGGCGATGCGCTGGCAGGTGCTGAGGCCACCGCACCAGTTGATGTCGGGTTGCAGGATATCGATGACGCGGTGGTTGATCGCCCACTGGAAGGGCACGTGCGTGTACCAGTGTTCGCCGGTGGTGAGGGTTTGCCAGGGGAGGCGCTGGCGCAAGGCGACGTGGGCATCGAAGTCTTCCGACAGCAAGCACTCCTCCAGCCATTTGAGGCGATAGGGGCGGAGGGTCTCGGCCAGGCGGACTGTGTACTCCACGTCGAACGCCATCCAGCAATCGAGCATCAACTCGCAGTCGTCACCGATTTGCTGCCGGACGCCGGCGACGAACTCCTCGTTCTTGCGCAGGCCCTCCAGGCCATCGGCTGGCCCGTAGGGACAGGCCAGTTTGAAGGCGCGGAAGCCGAGTTCCTGGTACCAGTCCACGTCGTTGCCCGTGGCGTAGCAGAACAGGCGCTCTTTCTGGGGGCCACCGAGCAACTGGTAGACCGGCTGGCCGAGGAGCTTGCCGCGCAGGTCCCACAGCGCCAGGTCGATAGCACTGACGGCGTAGGCAGCTAGACCGACCGAGCCGTAGGGCTTGGTGAGCCGGAACAGCATATCGGAGAGCTTCTCGCTGGCGAGGCAATCCTCACCCACCAACTGTGGACCCAGGTGGTCCTCAATGATCGCCGCCGTCACGCGGCCGTTGGTCGTCTGTCCCAACCCGAACGTGCCGTCCTCGGCGGTGACCTTGCACCAGACGCCCTCCCACTTCGGCAGCCAGAGGCTGCGATGCCGTTTGACCTTCGGGTAGCGCGACATCGGATTGGCCACTTCCGCCTGCTGGGCCCAGCCCGGCCGGCGTGCGGGAGTTGTTGCCGCTCTGGTCGGCGCATTGAGGCGCATTGTCTCGATAGCCGTAATCTTCATATGGACCTCCGAAAGTCTGCTCAGTGCTCGCCACGGTTGGCAAGCGTCTGCGGGCTCAGATCATAGAGCGTTTCGTCGCCCTGGAAGTGGCGCTCGAGCTCATCGACCATCAATGTAAAGAAGCGCGTCTGACTCGCTGCGGTGACGCCGGCAATGTGCGGCGTGAGGAACACGTTTGGCAACCCTTTGATTGGACTGTCCGCCGGGATCGGCTCCGGGTCGAAGACGTCGATACCTGCCACGATGTCGCCCCGTTGCAGGCGGGCAATCAGAGCCTCGGGATCGACGACCGCGCCGCGGGACACGTTGACGAAGACCGCCCCCGGCTGGAGCAGGTCGAGCTCGCGCCGGCCGATCATGCGGCGCGTCTGCGGCGTCAGCGGCGCCAGGCAGACCACGACATCGGACTCGCTGAAGACGCGATCCAATGAGGTCAACCGGAAGCCAAGGGCGTCGGGCAGCTCTTTGGCCAGAAATGGGTCGCAGACGCGGATAGAACACTGGAAGGGCTTGAGGAAGGAGATGAGCCGGCGACCGATGTGCCCGCAACCGATCAAGCCGACCCGTTTGCCGAACAGTTCCCCGTGCCGGTAGCCGAAGTCGGTGCGCGGGCGACGGTACGCTTCTGGAGCAACCATGTGCCGGAACTGCTCGCCGGCGTTGCGCAGCGAGAGGATGATCAAGGCAAGTGCCCATTCGGCCACCGGGTAGGACGAGCCATTCGTGGTGTCGACAGTGCGGATACCCCGTTGCCAGGCTGCTGGGGCATCCAGGCGGTAGGCAAAACGGTCGCCCTCCAGTTCCCCCAGGAACTGTAACTGGGGAGCGGCGTCCATGATCGCGCCGGTGATGCGCGGCGCGCCGTGGCAAACGACGATGGCATTGCTGTTGCCGACCGCCGCCACCAGCGCCGCCACGTTCACCGCTTCGTCATTCGCCACATAGGGCCGCGTTCCTTGCACCGGCAGCCACTCCCAGCTGGCAAACCGCGAGAGCCGCTCCAGATCGGACGGGGCCAGGTAGGCATCACGGACTGTCTGGTTGCAAACGATCAGAACCTTGGGCCGAGTGTCGCTCACGGTGCGTGGGTCTTCCGGGAATGTCGATTGGTCATTCATCGTCATCTGCTCAGTTTCGTTCCGCCAGCAGGCGGTGGAGGTTTTCGCCGAGGATGCGCGCCTTGTGCTGATCGGGAATGAAGTCACAGTGGCTGCGAAACGCTTCGAGCGACTGCTGGTAGGTGAGCGCTTTGCGCACTACCGGGTAGTCCGATCCCCAACAGAGACGGTCCGGGCCGAACGCTGCGTAGAGCTGCCGGACGATCGGGCGACAGTCGGAGAAGGGAAAGCCGTAGGCTACGTTGGAGACGTAATGAAAGCCGGACAGCTTCACGTAGATGTTCGGCAGCCGGGCGGATTGCACGATCTCCTGCAGCCGCGGCTGGGGAGGCGCTTCGTCGACGCGCGCTCCGGCCATGTGGTGGCAGAGGAAGGGGATGGAGGGAAAGCGTTCGGCAACCTGGCGCAGTACCGGCTGGAGGCGCGGCGGCAGCGCCATGCTCACGATCTGGTTGAGCCGGGCGGCGGCAGCGAAGAAGGCCAGCCCTTCGTCGGAGAGGAACCAGGACCCGTCGTCGTCACCTTTGACGTAATGGGTGAAGCCCCTGTGCGCATAACGAGCCACGCTGTCCGCCAGGCGTCCGGCCGCTCCCGGTTGATGGTACGTCTCCGTCCAGGAACAATCGACATCGGCAAACTGGTACAACCGGTCGGGGTACCGTCGCACACACTCGGCGATATAGTCGTTGTTGCCCGGATTGTTCGTGATGCGGGCGCAAACCACGGCTGCCTGGTCGATGCAGCACTGGTCCATCTCAAACAGCAGTTGCTCAACAACGCCGCGACTCGTCGGGTCGGGAACTGGGGGCTGGTATGGCCATGTCGACCAGGCATGGCAGTGGGAGTCAACGATCACACAAACCTACTCTCGCTACGCTGTGGGCGGCACCGCCGTCCCTTTCGTACTGGTGTGATAGTAGCGTTAAGAACCCCTTCCGGCTCGCACCGCTCGCCAGGTTTCCCCCTTGCGGGAGAAACCTTGGGTGCAGATCAAGGGCAGGCGCCTTCGGGACCGCGTGGTTGGACGGGAATTTCGTGGGAGCCAAGTGGTGTCGCATACCGCGGCTCAGGGCGCCAGGTGAGAGCTTACGCGGTGTGGTTACAGACCCAAGCCAGGAGATTAGCAGCCGTCCTCCGATGTGCAGAGAAGGTTTCTCCCGTCAGGGGGAAACCTGGCGAGCGGTGCGAGCCGGAAGGGGTATCCACCGCACCGGGTATGCAGGGTCGCCAGTAGCCTGGCGGCCAGCATAGCTTGCGGGCTAGTGACCAGCAAGCTATGCTCACAACTGCTGATCCAAAGTAAGAAAGGATGCTTCCGGCATGCTACTGGGCTACACGACATGGGGGATGCCGACGGTCCCCATCGACATCGCCATCGACCATATCGCGAGGCTCGGTTTCGACGGGCTGGAGATTGCCGTCACGCCGAAGTGGAGTACCGAAATCTCCACGCTTGACGCAACGGAGCGCCAGCGCATCCGGCGCCTGATTGGCGAGGCCGGCATCCAACTGTCGTCCGTCGCAGGGCATGCCAACATGCTGGCCGAAGACCCGGATCAGCATGCCCGCGATGTTGCCCGCCTGCACGACGCGATTGATCTCTGTGTCGACCTCACCGTCGATGGTGTGGTACCGGTCATGACGACGACCGCAGGGGCGAAACCGCAGGACTGGGAGGCACTGAACGGCCGGTTGGTGGAGCGCCTGCACGCGCTGGGCGAATACGCGGCCCGCCGTGGCGTCACTCTTGCGCTGGAACCGCACGTCGGCCAGATCATCGAGCGGCCGGAGCACGTGGTCTGGCTGATCGAACAGGTCGCTTTGCCGAACGTCCGTCTCAACTTTGACATCAGTCACTTTAACGTCCTTGGCCTGCCAATGGAGGCGACCGTGGCGATGCTGGCCCCGCTGGCAGTACACACGCACATCAAAGACGAGCGCGGCTATGCGCCCAACCATCAATTCCTGATTCCCGGCGAAGGCGACTTCGATTACGTCGCTTACCTGAAAGCCATGCAGGCAGTGGGCTATACGGGCTTCATCACCGTCGAGGTGAGCGTGATGGTGCAGCGTCGCCCGGGTTACGACCCGCTCGCCGCGGCAAAGCAGTCGTACCAGGTAGTGAGCAAGGCATTCGACACTGCGGGCATCGTTCGTCCCGTCAGGCGCGAGGCATGATCGAGGAGCATCGCCGCGCGATTGATGGCGAGCGCGCCTTTGATCACTGTATTTTCGAGGAGGAACTACGCTCCATACGGTGCTACGCTGGAATGTCCGCCAAGCGTGCGGGGAGGTGTTTGGAGGTCGCTCAATGGCTGGGACCGGGTTGGAACAAGGGATTCAACCAAGCCGCGCGCGTGTCGGCGTCTTCGGGATCGGCCTGGCCGCCTACTGGCCGCAGTTTCCTGGCCTAAAGGAGCGCCTGGCAGGGTATCAGCGTGAGGTCGAGCAACGGCTGACGGCGTTGGGAGCGGAGGTCATCTCCGCCGGGCTGGTCGACGATGCCGCCACGGCGCGGGCAGCCGGCGATCGTTTCGCGCGAGCGGGCGCCACCCTGCTGGTGTGCTACGTCGGTACCTACGCCACCAGTTCGCAGGTGCTGCCGGCGGTGCAGTCGCGTAGTGGTGCCGGCGCGATCGCTCCCGTACTCGTGCTCAATCTCCAGCCCACCGCCAGCCTCGACTACGAGCACATCGACACGGCGGAGTGGCTGGCCAACTGCTCGGCCTGTTGCGTGCCGGAGATCGCCGCCGTCTTCGCCCGCGCCGGCATTCGCTTCCACGTCGTCTCCGGCGTGCTAAATCCGGACGATCCAGATACCGATGCCGGGGCAGTTGCCTGGAACGAGATCGGGGGCTGGATCAGCGCCGCCGGCGTGGCGAGCGAACTGCGCCGCGCGCGCATCGGGGTACTCGGCCACACCTACCCCGGCATGCTCGATCTCTATGCCGACTTCACTCGCCTGCAAGGGCGGCTGGGCATCCACGTCGAACTGCTGGAAATGGACGACCTGGAAACACGGGTGCAGGCCGTCAGCGAGGCCGAGCGCGCAGCCAGGATAGCGGAGTTGCGGCGCACCTTCAGGCTCGATGGCGTTATCGAGGAGCAGCAGTTGGCCTGGTCGGCCACGGTGGCCTGCGGCCTGGACCGCCTGGTAGCCGACTTCGATCTGCACGGCCTGACCTACTATTACCGCGGCCTGGACGGCAATATGTTCGAGCGCCTGGGGGCCGCGCTGATCCCCGGCGCCTCCCTGCTCACCGCCCGCGGCGTCCCCTGTGCCGGTGAGGGAGACATCCAGACCTGTTTGGCCATGCTCATCATGGACCGGCTCCATGCCGGCGGCTCCTTCACGGAGTTCTACGCTATGGATTTTCGCCAGCAGTTCGTGCTCATGGGCCACGACGGACCGGGACACCTCGTCATCAGCGATGCGCAGCCGGTCTTACGCGACATCGCCCTCTACCACGGCAAGCGCGGCCAAGGTCTCTCCGTCGAGTTCTCCGTCAAGCACGGGCCGGTGACCATCCTTTCGCTGGCGCACACGGCCGACGGCGGCCTCAAGCTGCTGCTGGCGGAAGGGGAGTCGATTCCAGGCCCCATCCTGCGCCTCGGCAACACCAACAGCCGGTTGCGCTTCGCGCTGGACCCGGGCGCCTTCGTCTCCCGTTGGGCTGAAGAGGGGCCGCCGCATCACTGCGCGCTTGGCGTCGGCCATCGGCAAGCCACGATCCGCAAGCTGGCCGACCTGCTGGGCCTGCCGCTGGTGGTCGTGGGCTGAGGCGGCCTGCTGTTAGTCGAGGTGGAACACCTCTTCCAGGCGGAGTACGCCTTGGTCCGCCATCCCGTCCAACGGCTCAAAGAACGGCGCCATCTCTGACTGCCAGCGCGTGTTCACGTCCCGCGACGCCATGCCGGCCAGCGCGCGCTCCACGTCGTCGGTCTCAAAGTAGCCGAAGAGCTGCCCGTCGTCGCGGAGGAAGAGCGAGTAGTTGCGCCAACCCGCCTCGCCCAGCGCCGCCAGCATCTCCGGCCAGACGGCACGGTGCCGGCGGCGATACTCTTCCAGCCGCTCGGGCCGGACCTTGAGCAAGAATCCCATCCGCTGCATGAGCTATTCGTCCTCAGCCCGATCGCAGATCAGGCCTTCCCGGTCAACGGTTCCTGGCCTTCCATTCGCCGTCGCTCGCCGTGTACCATGAGCCCGGGTCGGCCATGGCTCTGGCCACCAAGCTGCTGGTTCTCTGGATCGCGATAGCCGACACGGACAAGGCGGCGATTCTTGTCCGTCGTGTTGATGTAGGAGCCATGCACCGTGAAAATGTTGAAGCAGACCACATCGCCGGCCTTTGCCGGCACCGGCACCGTGCTCTCCAGACGGTACTGATCCGTGGGCAGATGCGGCGAACAGGGGCCGGCTTCGGTGCGCGTGATGTGCTCCAACTTGCCCAGCGTGTGCGAGCCGTCCAGAAAGCGAATCTCGCCATTGGCGTGGCAGGTGTCATCGAGATGGATCAGGGTGTCGACATAACGGCCATCAGTGTGCGGGTAGAAGGGATCGTCCTGGTGCATCGGAAAGGGATGGCCGGATTCTGGGGGCTTGACATGCAGCGTGGAGTGATGCAACTCCACACTTGAGTCGAGCAAGGCCGCGATTGCCGCGGCGAGGCGAGGATTGGTCACGGCATGCAACCAGTCGGCGGAATAGAATTGCAGATCATGCATGGCCACGAGCTGCGACTTCTTCTCCACCTCCGGCGTCATGTACTGCTGACGCCAGGGGCCCGTCCAACCCGACGAGCGCCTTGCCCAGGTGGCAATCAGCCAGTCCAACGTCGTGGACAGCGCTGCCGTTTCCTCCGAACTAAAGACGGCAGGGATATGCAGATACCCGTGCTCGTTGTAGAAATCGATCTGTTCGTCCGTCAACATGACCCTTCTCCATCATCGTGGCTGTCGCTCAGCGACAGCGCTCTCCTCGCCCAGGCAACGACAGCCATGACCAAGCAACCAGACGTATGTGACCCTCTCACGATTGCGGCCATTGCGTGCTGCTGCGACTATGATTGTCCCTTCGGTCCTGGCGGAGGACAAGCGACACCACGGACACAGTTGTTTGCAAACCGGCCATGCGTCCGCCGGAGCGCCGCCGGAAGTTCCGACCATTTGGGTCGCTACCGCCTCGGATGCTATCCTGCGCCAGTTGACGCATGGGCCATCACCGCACCGACCAGCGGTGCGCTATCCTGACCGAAGCGGAGCCGGTGGGGAGGCCGAGGAGTGGCGGGTACTCCAGACACGCTGGCAATCAGTACACGCCCGGAAGAGGCGCCGGATGTGCTGGTCAGGTCTGCCGTGCCTCGTCACCGTTTCAAGGACCTCAACCTGTTGTCGTCTCGGTCCTTTCACATCGGCAGCTTCTCCGGCCAGTTGCTGCGCTGGGGGTTTCTGCCAGCGGCGCCGTGGCGGAACTATCTCCACCGCCATTCCTTCTTTGAGGTGTGTTATGGCTTCCAGGGGCGAGGGATATTTCGGATCTGGGGAGCCGACTATGCGGTGCAAGCGGGAGAGGTGTTTGTCGCCCGGCCGGGGGAGCCACACGAGATCATCGCTGCGGATGCGGACCCGTTAGGCATCTACCACTGGGCCTACACCCTGGTTCCGCAGCGAGATCAGCGCACAGATACCTGGGGAACCGATGCGTTGCTGCACGCCTTCCTCGCGTCCGATGGACGGGTGAGTGGGCAAACACGGGGCATTGAACGCATTCTGGAGTTGCTGACCGAGGAGATCGCCCAGCGAGAACCGGGCTACGGCGACATTGTCGACGGGTTGATCGTGAAACTGGTCCTTGACACCGCGCGAGCGGTCGTCGATGTGTCAACGCTGCCTGGCCCGACCGATCCGCCTGCTCGCAGCGGAGACGCCACGCTCGGCCAGGCGATGATCCGGTTCCTCCATGACAACTATAGCCAGCCCATCGCCGTCCGTGACGTCGCCGCGCAAGTCCACCTGAGTGAACGTCACAGCAATCGCCTCTTTCAAGCAACGACGGGCAAGTCGATCATGCGCTTCCTGGCCGCTCTCCGACTGGACATTGCGGCGCAACGTCTCTTGGAGCACCAACGCTCGATCAAGGAGATAGCGTTCTTGAGCGGCTACCCAGACGTCCGGCACTTCACGACGCGGTTTCGGCAGCGCACGGGACTGACGCCGGCAAAATTCCGCCAGACACGCGGTACCGTGTTTTTTCCGCCGCAGGCGTCCGATGCCTCCCACCTTGACGACTGAGCGATTGGATCGTGTCGGCACTCGTGGACGGACTCCAGCGCATAGGGTGCCACCTCGATGCTTGCTACCTGCGGAGATGCTATACCAAAGCCACGATGAAACCCGCAGAGCCGATCTCTGGCTGGCATGTAGATTTCATCACAGCTTGACGCCCCTTGCTGCTGAGCATACACTCTCCCAGGATTCAACCCGTGGCCCGACGAGTTGGCGCCGGAAGGCGCTCTGTGTGCCTGGGAAGGAGATCAGTATATGGTCGTTCAGCAGACTACCCTGACCCGTCGTCTATTTCTCGCGGCTCTCGCCGGCGGCACTGCGGCGCTGCTGGCCGCCTGCGGCGGCACGACCAGCACGGTGACGACGGCGCCAGGCACGTCCGCCGCGGCCGGTCAGCCTGCGCGGACAGCCGGTACGGCGTCAGGACCCGCAACGACGCGAGTTGCCGGGGCAATCACCGCTTCGGCCAGCAGCGCGGCGCCTGCCGGGAAAGGCAAGACCGTGCGCGTGCTGACGGCCGACTATCAGACGCCGGCCACGCAGCAATGGTTCGACCAGAAGCTCAACCCGGCCTTTGCCACCAGGTACGGCGCCAATGTGGAAGTGGAATACGCGGGCTGGGGAAATCCCTTCAACAGCAAGCGCGACGCCGAGTTCGCCGCCGGCGATGCGCCGGACATCCTCGGCTCCGGCGCGGTGATGGTCGTCGACTACGCCCTGCGCGGCTACCTGCGGCCCATCGACGACTACCTCGCTCGCTGGCCGGACAACAGCGACTTCTATCCCGTCACCGTCAACGCCACTACCTACCAGGGCAAACGCTACGGCGTGCCAACCCGCGTCGATGCCCGCGCCATGCTCTACCGTGTCGACCTCATGCAGGCGGCCGGACTCGACCCGAAGCAGTTGCCGCAGACCTGGGACGACATGCAGAGCTACAGCGTCCGGCTGACGGCGCACACAGGCACGGCGGTCACTCGCCTGGGCTATGACCCTGGCTTCGGCAACCAGCAGTTCTTCCCGTACCTCTGGCAGAACGGTGGTGACGTAATCTCCGAGGATGGCCGCCACGCCCTGTTCGCCTCCGAGGCAGGCTTCGAGGCGTTGCAGTACTGGGCCGACCTGATCACCTACATCGACCCGCCCGGCACCAAGCTGCCGGCGCCACCGTCCGGCAGCAGTCCGCTCCAGGCTGGCAGCGTAGCCGCCTCAATGGGCGGCGCCGGCGTGATGTTCAACGTCCAGAAAACCGATCCGAGCCAGTTGACCGACTTTGCCATCGCCCCGCCACTGAAGCGCAAGAAGCAGACGATCAACGTCTTCCCCAACTGGCATGGCGTCACCAGCCAGTCCAAGGATGCCGAGTTGGCCTGGTCCTGGCTGGCAATGCTGACCTCCAAGGAGTATCTGCTGGACTATAACCAGCCGTTCGGCGCAATGCCACCGCGCGAGTCGCTGCGTACGGCAGGCTACATGGCCGACCCCAAGCTGCAGATGGCGACGGTGGCCGACGTCGTCCTGCACTACGCCCAACCGCAGCCCCTGGTCGCCGCCTTCGCGCAGTGCTGGGCCATCATGGACAAGGAGATCGCGACGGTCTTCGCCAAAACGGCAACGGCCAAAGACGCCCTCACCTCGGCCGCTCAGCAGTGGGACGCAGCGATCGCCCAGGACTACGCCAACGCCGGGAAATAAGCGTGATGCAGATCGTACACGGCACCTGGATCTCTGACGACGGCGGCGAGTGCGCCGCAACGTTTTGCACGTTTCACCAGCATCATTGCCGGATAGGGCAACTGACGCGACTCTGTTGATTACCCAGTTCTCGGTCGGCGCCTGGCAGACCAAAAGGGAAGCATCCCGGCACGGAGCTACATGACCGCCGGCATTGACGAGTATGTGTGGTGTCGCAGCGATGACTACGTGTACATGGCGCGTGGCGATGGCGGCGACGCCCGGCTCTTTGACATGCGCCGGGACCCGGCGCAGCAGCACGATGTGGTCAAGTCCCAGCCGGACATGGCGCGCCGCATGCATGGACAGGTGCTGGCCGATGCCGGCGGCGTGCTGCCCGACTACAGGCATCTGCAAGACCGGACCGCGCTCGCCTGGTGGGAACTGTATCGCTTTCTCTGATGTCAACTCCGGCGAAGCAACGAAGAAGGGCGAGGCCCCCCAGACTTGGCCTTCCCTCAGGGTTTGGGTACACCGCCGATGGGCGTGAGCAGCCCACCGTCAACCAGGTAAGCGCCGCCGGTCACGAACGAGGCCCGCGGGCTCGCCAGAAAGAGCACGACGTTGGCGATTTCCTCCGGTTGCGCGATGCGTCCGAGCAGGTGCATGGCGTTGCAGGCGTCGTACACCCGCTGCGGGTTCGGGTCCAGACTGGCGGCCCACTCGAGCATTGGAGTATTCACCGTCCCCGGCAGCACCGCGTTCACACGAATGCCCGGCGCCAGGTCCACGGCCATGCTGCGCGTCAGCCCGAGCATCCCGCTCTTGCTGGCCGCGTAGGCTGCGACGTTCGGCTGGCTGGCAAGTCCCTGGACACTCGATGTGTTCACCACGGCGCCACCGCCACGCTGCTGGATCAGAGGGACGACGTACTTCGAGACGAGAAAGACGCTCTTGAGGTTGACGCTGAGCACCTCATCCCAGACCGCTTCCGGTGTGTCCAGGACCGTCCCGTAGCGCTGGATGCCGGCGTTGTTGTGCAGCACGTCCACCCCACCGAAGACGCGCATCGCCTCGGCCGCGATGCGCTCGGCGTCGGTCCGCTGGGAGACATCCGCCTGCACCACCAGATTCTGTCTGCCAATGGCCGCGATCTGCTCTGCCGTCTCCTCGGCAGCGGCTCGGTTCACGTCGACGACCACGACAGCGGCGCCTTCACGGGCAAATGCCAGGGCGGAGGCACGACCGATCCCCATTCCGGCGCCGGTGACGACGACCACCTTGCCGTCGAACTCAGCCATCAGCCGGCCGCCTTTCGCTCTTCAGACCGCTCGGTGAAGACGACGCGCCCGTCCGGTGTGATGCGTTGCACGCGCCCCTCGTCGGCGAACAGCACCGCCCGCAACTCCACATGGAGTTGCTCACCCGGGGCCAACCAGCGGGCGGTACCCTGCTCCAGCGCCCGCTGCAACCCCCGGCCGGGATAGCTCGTCTGCGGCTCCACGCCCATCACGTAGGTCGACCCGTACCACGGGTAGTCCAGTGTCCCCCGGAACTCCTGCCAGATCCACACGCAGGAGAACACCTCACGCGGCCAGACCAGACCGACACCCAAACCAAGGCGGGGATTCGTGAGCGCATACCAGCCCTCCTGAAGGTCCAAGGCGTAACCGAAGTTGGCCACGTGGGCCTGCGGCCCGGGCACCTGACTCAGGTCCACTGTCCCGCCATCGGCGCGCGGCGCTTTCGGCCAGCCCGAGCGCTGCCCGGGCGTCAGCCAGGTGTACACGGCGGTCTGCTGTCCGTCCGCCTCGAACCCTATCGCCGGCAGTTCCAGCGTGCAGCCCTCAGCGAGGAAGGGTGGGCCGAAGGCGAGGTGGTGGCCCCACATGAAGGGCATGGCCTCCGCACTCTCATTGGTGACGCGCTCCCAGAGCCGCAGCACCGGGCGCTCGGGATCGAGCGAGACGCGCTTCTCCAGGCGGAAGGGCATCCGGGCGCAGCGGAGCTCCAGGCGGACCTCGGGCCCGCCGTCTTCACCGGTCATGATCTCGTAGCGCCAGGGCGCAACCGAGGCCTCACCGTGAAAGCCGAGTTCCGCCCCTCGATACCTGCAGGCGTCGCCGGCGTTGGGGAAGAGCTCCTGCCAGCCGCCGGCGTAGTGGTCGAGCCAGACCGTCGCCGACTGCATGGCCGTGCCCGTCGAGACGGATGGTGGACGGAGGCCCCAGGGCGCCTTCCAAAGCACGTCCAGGTCGTGCGGCCGCGAGCGCAACTCGTAGATGTCACTCCCCTTCTCCGGCAGCAGCAGGACGCTCAGATCCTGGTTCTCCAGCCGCACGGCCTGCCAGCCGGCGGGCAGGCGCTCTTCTCTGACGGTGACCATCAGGCGCTCTGCTGCAACTCGCCTGCCGGCGAAATGCGATAGACCTGGCCCGCCTCACCGCCGGCATAGAGATACCCATCAGGCCCGTAGGCCACGCCTTCGGGGTGATCCAACCCCTCCACGAGCGTTTCGACGCGCTGCAGATCGACCAGTGGGCCTGCCTGAACTGTGGACTGGAGCACCCTCGCCATCGCTACCGGCGCTCCTTCCCAACGTCTTCGGCGAACTCGTTCCAGTAGCCGGCAAGCACGCCCAGGTTGTCGCGTGTGATGAGTTGATAGGGTACGTCCAGCGCGGGGACCGGTCGCGCGGGCGGGCTCCACACCAGGCTGCGCCGCGGCAAACTCTCCGGATCAAGCGCGCCGCGAGCGAGCGCCACCGCGGCCTGCAACGCCTGGCCGGCGAGCGCCGCCGGATCCTGGAAGACGGTGGCCTGCTGCCGGCCCGTCTGCAGGCACTCCAACGCCTCCCGGTCACCGTCGCCACCGACGAGGCAGACCTGCCCAGTCAGGCCACGCTCGGCAAGCTCTTCGCCCACTCCGCCCGCCATGTCGTCGTTCGCGCAGACGATGGCGTGGACACCGATGTTCCCTGCGGCCGGCCCGGGTCCGTAACGGTCGAGCAACTCGGCAGCGAGACGCCGGGCCGTGGCCCGCGACCAGTGCGGACTCACCTCGTCGGCCAGCAAGCGCAGACCTGGGAAGCGTGCAAGCGCGTGCCGGTTGCCTTCCGCCACATTCCGCGCATTGTCGTTGTAGGGATCACCTTCAATCAGCACGACGTTCCCGTGTCCGTGCAGGTGCGCGGCGACAAACTCGATCTGGATCACGCCCTCTTGGAAAGTATCGCCGCCGACGAACAGCGCGAAGGCATTGCTCCGCACCGGGCGCTGGAAGCAGAGCACCGGGATCTTTGCCGCCGCGGCCGCCTGGAAGAGGGTGTCGGAGTGGACCGCGTGGACGGGATGGAGCACCAGCACAGCCGGCCGCTGAGCCAGCAACTCCCGAACGTCACAGGCCTGTTTCAGCTCGTCCTCGTTGGCGTCGGTCCACCAGAGGTCCGCGGCGCACGCCGACGCCGCGGCCAGCACGCTCCGGTACATCTCACGATAGGCCGGAACCAGGGTTGATCCCATACTCCAGGCGACCGGCGTGCGGCGTGCCGTCGGCGCCCCCGCCGGCGGGCGCTGCTCGCTGACGCTGGAGACGCCCCCCGCCACCTCGCGCACCAGCGCCGTCAGCTTCGGCAGACGCTCGGCATCGAGGCGCGCCATCGGCGCCGACACACTGATGGCCGCGCCAACCGTCCCGTCGGCATCAAGGACCGGCGCGGCGACGCAATGGACACCCTCGGCATAGCCCTCCACATCGTGGGCATGGCCGAAGCGGCGGACCTCCGCGAGCTCGCGCAGCAGATCGGGGAGCGTGGCGACCGTCCGCCAGGTAATTTGCGGCAGGCGGGCCGCGTCGAAGCCGCCGGCGGCGTAGCGCCGCGCCACCTCCGTATCGGGCAGACTGGCCAGGAGCACCTTGCCGCTGGCGGCGGCGTGGGCCGGGAGACGCCGTCCCAGCGGGGAGATCAGGCGCATGCTGTGCTCGCTCTCCTCGGCGAGCAGGTAGAGGACGTCGGTACCGTCGAGCACAGCCAGATGGGCGGTCTCGTCGCAGCGCGCCGCCAGCTCCCTGACGGCAGATCGCGCCCGGGCCAGCAGGGTATGCCCCCGGCTGTACGCCGCGCTCAACTCAGCCGCTTTCAGACCCAGACGGTACCGACGGCCGCGCGGGGCCAGTTCGCTGTAGCGACGAGCGACGAGCGTGTGGAGCAGGGCGTGCGCGCTGCTCTTCGGCAGTTCGAGCTCCTTGACCACCTCAGCGAAGGTGACTCCTTCGGGATGCGCCGCCAGCAGTTCAAGGATGTCCAGCGAGCGATCAGCCGACTTGACGAGCGCATCGCGGCGTAGCGGCGCGGTCTGGTCGAACATCTCAAGAACTTGTGTCACTACCGTGCCCCGTCGAGCGTGAACGCGCCGCCGGACGATGCTAACACGCTGCCAGAGTTCATGTCAAGAGCTGCAGTTCTCACATCAGAACTCGCTGTGGGCGATTCGGCACACCGGCGGACGGTCTGGGAGCGCTCGGCAGGGGGGGGGGCTTGCTGGTACGATTAGCGTCCGCACGCTTGACAGCCGGCAAGATAGCATGGTAGAAAGCCACCGAGGTTCATCTCCGTGTCCTGAGTTCGTCACTATGGACTCGGCAGCGCACCGGCGCACCGGTGGCCTGGGGTGTTCCCAGCCGGCGCGCAGGTAGAGAGAAAGGAAGTCCAGCCATGGCACGTTCCGTTCAGCTTACTCGTCGCCCGGTCCTGCGCAGCGTCGGCGCCGCCAGCGTGCTGCTGTCGTCCTCGCTCCTGGCGGCCTGCGGCGCCGCGAGCGCCGTCACCACGTCCAGCGTCAGCACGTCCGCAACGGCGTCGGTGACTTCCACCGGGGCGGCCGCGACGCCCACCGCCGCGCCGAAAGCCGCCGGGACGACGAGCCAGGTTGCCACAGCCACGTCCAGCGTCAGCACGTCCGCCGGGACGGCGCAGAGCGTTCGCGCCAGCAGTTCGGCCACGTCGACTGCCGCGGCGGTGATCGGTACCGGGGCGACGCGCATCGAATGGTGGCAGGGTATCGCCGGCCCACCCACCTCGCCCCAGCAGCAGGCGGATCGGGCCACGCTGGACGCCTTCATCAAGGCCCATCCCGAGGTCAGTGTGACCTATAACACGTCGGGGACTGGCGACGTGGATGAGCAGCCCGTCCTGACGCGGATTGCCGCCGGTACACCGCCCGACATTGTGACCGCCGCTGACCTGCTCCTGGCCAGTTGGGCGCTGACGAAGGCCATCGTGCCCCTGGACTCCTACATGCAGCGGGACAAATTTGACACCAGCCACTACTGGCCGGCCTCGCGCACGGTGATCCAGTACGCCGGCAAGACGTGGGGCATCCCCTGGACCAACGATGTCCGCGGCCTGCTCTATAACAAGACGCTGTTCCGCAATGCCGGGTTGGACCCGGAAAAGCCGCCCGCAACGTTGAGCGAGGCGAATGATCTTGCCGATCGGCTGACCAAATCAACTGGTGACACCTATAGTCAGGTTGGTTTCATTCCCTGGTTCGGTCAGGGTGTCTGGCTGTGGGGCTGGGGGTGGGTGTATGGCGGCGATTTCTGGGACCCTAACAGCCAGAAGGTCACGGCCAACGATCCCAAGAATGTCGCCGCTCTGACCTACTTCCAGCAGGAGGTACAACGCCTGGGTCTCGACAAGGTGACCACGTTCAATAAGGCGCAGAGCCAGGGCAAGCTGAGCGGACCGCTCGCCGGCCACATGGGCATGTGGATCGACGGCAACTGGAATTCCGCCTCCAATAAGAAGAACGCCCCGGATTTCGACTATGGCGTGGCCCCCTGGCCCGTGCCGGACGGTGGGAAGGCCAGTAGCTGGTCGGGCATCTGGTGCGATGTTCTGCCGCAAGGCGTCAAGAACCCTGACGCCGCCTGGACGCTGCTCAGCTACCTCGGCGGCGCTGAGGCGCAATTGATCAACTGCGAGATCACCGGCGACACCCCGGCCCGGCAAGATGCCAGCGAGCAGTTGCTGCCGAAACAGGTGGCGGCGTTCGGCCCCACCGTCAAGGACTTTCAGGCAATCATGCCCGTCTCGCATCACCGACCGACCATGCCGGCCGGCATCCAGTACTGGAACGACATGGCGACGATGGTGCAGGACGTACTCAAGGGCAAGCAACAGCCGCAACCGGCGCTGGACCAGCTCACCTCCGTCACGCAAATCGCCGTGGACAAGGCGCTCAAGGGCGGCGGCTGAGGTACCATTGCGGTAGTATGGGGGCAGACACGAGAGGAGTATCGGCGTGTACCGGGTCGGGTTTATCGGCTGCGGCGGCATCGCACGGGCCCATGCCGGCGGCTATGCAGCGGTGCTGGAGTGCCGCATCGTGGCGGCGGCCGACATCAGCCTTGAGGCGCTGAACGGCTTTGGTGAGGAGTTCGGCGTCAGCCGACGTTATACCTCATACGAGCAGATGCTGGCGGCGGAGCGGCCGGACATTGTCAGCGTCTGCACCTGGCCGCCGCAACACCCGGAGCCGGTGATCGCCGCCGCTCGCGCCGGCGCCAGGGGCATCCTCTGTGAGAAGCCGATGGCGCTCACCCTGCCGGAGGCCGACCGCATGAACGAGGCAGCGCGCGCGGCTGGAAGTGTCCTCATTATCGGCCATCAGCGCCGCTTTGAGCCGCGCTACGCTCTGGCGCGTCAGTTCATCACCGACGGAGCAATCGGCACAGTTGAAGAGATCCTGGCCATCTGCAACGGCGACCTCTTCAGTGACGGCACGCACGCCATCGACCTCATGCGTTTCTTGGCAGGCGATTCGCCGGTCAGTTGGGTGTTCGGCCAGATTGACCTACGCCAGCCCAGCGTCGGCAACACGGCACGCGTCGGCTACCAGCGCTGGCAGGAAACCGGTACGCGCTACGGACACCCCATCGAAGGCGGCAGCCTGGCGCAGGTGCAGTTCACCGATGGACCGCGGGGCATCCTGGAGACCGGCTTCGCGGCGCGTCCGCTGGGCTACCAGCGCTTCCGCGTGCTGGGCAGCGACGGCCGCATCGAGATCAGTGGCGACCCTCGCCCCGATGCCCCTCAGTTCCTGCGCCTCTGGCCGCGCGGCGCCGCCGGCTGGCAGGACGTCGACCTGCCACCGACCAATGCTTTCGCTGAGGAGGTGCGCGCGCTGATCGCCAGCATCGAAGGCGGCGTCCCCCATTTGCTGAACGGCGAGTCGGCGCGAGCCAACATCGAAGTGGCCATTGCCATCATGGAGTCTGCCTTTCGCCACGAGCGAGTGTCGCTGCCTATCGACATCCCTGATCACCCACTGCTCCGGCGACCGGCGGCAGGTGCCTCGTAGGCGATCTCTCGTCGGCGCCGAGGGCTACAGACTGTGTGATTCAGTCCTGAGGTGCGCACTGTCCAGGCTGCGTTTCATGCAGCGTTACCCCAGGCGGTTCAATTACCTTTCGCCACTCGCAATCTGCGGAGTGTTCATCCCCATAATAGCTGACACCCTATGAGCGTGTCCGGTAGCGTTTTGGCGGGCAGCAGTGCCGGGCAGGCGCGGAGGCAGGCCCCCTCCGGCTCGCACCGCTCGCCAGGTTCCCCCACTGCCGTGGGGGAACCGATGCTGCAGGTCAGGCGACGGTCGCCTGCGGGACGGGACGGTTAGACGGAAGCGCTGGGGAGACGGAGTGCTGCGGCAACGGCACGGCCGCTCCGTCGGTCCGCGCCGACGACCGTAGGTCGGCCGTGCGTCCAGCGCGCGGCGTCGGCGCGCCAGGGGTTCTGGGCGGGGCTGCAACGACCGAAGGGAGGCTTTAAGGGGTAGGTTTTTCTGAGAGCAAGGGGGCAGTGAAGCGGGAACCCTTCGTCGGGGATGCTGTGGATCAAGGACTATCGCAGCGACCGAAGGAGGATTCCCATGGCATGCCAGGAGGTAGTGTACCGGTGGACGCAGACGGTGCGGCACCAGTTTCCCGAGTTGAGCAAGCCCCAGGCGGCGGTGTTGGCGTTGTGGAGTCTGGGGATGGTGCTGGCGCGCAGTTGCGCGTTGACGGCGGTGACGATCTTTTTGGCGGGGTGGCAAGCGCGGAAAGAGGGAACGGTTCGCCAGCAGTTGCAGGAGTGGTGCTACCCGGCGGGGCGGAAGCGCGGCGACCAGCGGCAGGAACTGGACGTGACCACGTGCTTCGTGCCGCTCTTGCGCTGGGTGTTGGCCGGTTACACGGGGACGCAGTTGGCCTTGGCACTGGATGCCACCAGCCTGGGCGAGCGCTTCGTCGTCTTGACGTTGAGTCGCCCATAGGGCGCCCGCTACCGAGGCTGCGCCATCCCGGTGGCATGGCATGTGCTGCCGGCCAATCAGCCGGAGGCCTGGCGCCCGCACTGGCTGCGCCTGCTGCGCCTGGTGCGGCCAGCCATCCCGTCCCAGATGACCGTGATTGTGCTGGCCGATCGCGGCCTGTACGCCCGCTGGCTGTTCCACCGCATTCGACGGCTGGGCTGGCATCCGTTCCTGCGCGTCAACGCCCAAGGCAACTTCCGTCCCGCCTGTGCCCGCGCCGGGCGGCGCTTGTCCACGTTCGTGCCCCGGCCCGGCACGACCTGGCAGGGGACCGGCGTCGCCTTCACCGGCAAGCAGCGTCGCCTCTCCTGCACCCTGCTGGCGTGCTGGGCCGAGGGCTGCAAGGATCCCTGGCTGCTCCTCACCGATCTGCCGCCCGAGGCGGCGGAGGCCGGCTGGTACGGGCTGCGCGCCTGGATCGAGCAGGGCTTCAAGATCACCAAGCGAGCGGGGTGGCAGTGGCAACGCACCCGCATGGAGGATCCCGACCGCGCCGCCCGCCTCTGGTTGGCCATCGCCGTCGCCACACTCTGGTTGCTCTTGGTCGGCGGCGAGGCCGACGATACCATCCCCGACAGCACCCTGCTCGATCTCACCCCCTCGCTCGCTACCCAGCGCCGCCAGCGCGATGCCACCCGCCTGCGCCTGGTCAGTTGCTTTCGGCGCGGCTGGACTCGCATCCTCGTCGCCCTGCTCAATCATCAGCCGCTCCCCTGGGGTACCTTCAACCCAGACCCCTGGCCACCTACTCCCGGCCCTATCCAACTCCCCCTCCCAGGCCTCGACGATGACGCCTAATCCAAAAACCTACCCCTTAAAGCCACGGCCCCCAGGGTGTCGATCGTGAAGACGCCTGGCGTAGTGGCAGCATGGCGCGGATACCGGCGGCGATCCCTCGGGCCAACCGGCTTGACGGCCAGGCCCCACTCGTGGATTAGTTCGGCAATCCGACTTGGCGACGGCGCCTCTGCTGCCGTGAGGCCATACCGCCCGGGGTTCCGCAGGAGCACGTGGTGGAGCAGCCGAGGACCGTTCGCCGGCTCGCTCTCCCGCGCTTTCCGAACGGCTGCCTGCGCCCCTTCCGAGTAGACGGGCGGCCTGCCGCTGTTCGTTCGGCGACCGTCCGCCACGGCCGACTCCTGAGCTCGCGCCAGGAAGTGGTAGACGGTCTTCGGCACGCAGCCCACCGTGCGGGGGACCTCCGCCACCGTCAGGCCAGCGGTCAGGGCGGCGGCGATGCCGGCGCGCTGCGCCTCCGCCTGGTCAGCTCGCATGCACGCGCATTCGGCGCACTGGCCCGCCCTTGGGGGCAAAGGCAGCTCGAATGCGGGGCCAGGCAGCCCCACCCAGGAGCTCCACGGCACGGCCGCTTCGACGGTCCGCCTTCGGTGTCCAGCGCGCGGCGTCGGCGAGCCGCTCGGGCGCCCGAAGGCAGCAGCAGACGTCATACAGCAACAGCGCGACGCGCCGACGCCCGCAGGGCGGCCGTTCCATCTCCGGCCAGTCCTCCTCTGCCTGAAAGTCCTGCACCATTCAGGGCAGCGCGGTCACCACGGCGCTCGCCCTGGCCCAGGCCGCAAGCTGAGAGGCTGTCCCATAATATCAGACACACCCAAGCCACGGGGCAGGAACCGCCCCCTGACCTGCAGCATCGGTTCCCCCACGGCAGTGGGGGAACCTGGCGAGCGGTGCGAGCCGGAGGGGGCCTGCCTCCGCACCCGACGGGCGCAATGTTTCCAAGTGGCTGTACCGTGTCCGTTAGCGTGTCCATTATTATAGGGCTTTACACGGAGCCACTGTCATCATACGCTGGCCGGCGCTCCCGGCCGAGGTAGCATCCAGGGTTGCTCGTAACCGGGCTGGCGGACGTAGGAATCACCCCAGGCCGCCGGCGATTGATGCCAGCTCTTCCCGGATCAGGTCGCGCATGCGCACCGTCTCCGCCACCACGTCTACGCTCGCACAGTCCGCCGAGCGCGCGAAGTGGACGTACTCCATCGCCCAGACGCCATCGAAGCCGGCCGCCTGAAGACCGCGCACCACCCGCCGGAAGTCAATCGTCCCCAGGTCCAGCTTCTCCTGCAGGGCTCCGGGACGCGCCTGACGCATGTGGATATGCGGCGTGTGGGCGTAGAGCGACTCGTACGTTTCGGGGCCGAAGCCGACGCACTCGAACTGGCCCGGATCGTGGTTGATGCGTAGTCCGGGCGCCGCCCGCAGGAGGCGCCAGGTGTCGTCCGGGCTCTGAATGACCGCGCCGCGCTGGGCCTCGACCAGCAACTCGGCTCCCTCGGCGCGGACGGCCTCCTGCGCGGAGCGCACGTTCTCGGCCAGCACGGCGAACTGCTCCTCGGCGGCGAGTCCCGGAGAGGCTGCGCCGAAGCCTGTCTGCACGTGCGGGATGCCGCAGCGTCGCGCAAAGTGGCCGATGGCGGCGAAGAGTTCGGGAATGCGGCGCCGGTGCGCGGGATCACCGCTGGAGAGGCGCTCTTTGAAGCCGACAAAACAGCCGGAGAGCTGTACGCCGGCGTCCGCCGCCAGGTTTCCAATGCGCTCGGCCTCGCCGTCCGGGTCGGTCGCCAGTGCGTCCGGTGTGAGCTGTTGCGGATAAGTGGCGGCGATCAGGTCGACGTACTCGATGTCGAGGGCACTGATGATCCGAAACGCCGCTGCCAGCGGCACAATGCCGAAGGAGTGCGTGGTACAGGCGATCACCGGTCCCCGCGTCACGGTCGTCATCCTCTTGCGCCTCCCTGTGTGGCGTGAGTGAACTCCGTCAAGGCCACCACGCATTGTTCCGCCGGTGCGAGCACCAGCGCCCGCTCGATCTCCAGCACGGCGTAGCCGTCCCGCCCGGTGGCGGCCGGGGTGTCGGCGCCCTGCGCCTTCTCGACGAAGGCCCGGATGGAGCGCTCGAAGGCCACGTTGAAACCGCGCTCGGCGCCGTCGTAGTAGTCGATCGCTTCGTGGCCCGGCGTGCGCTCCAGGCGGCCCATGATGTCCTGGGTGGTGATGCCGTCGGCGGTCAGCCGGCCGCGCTCGCCCACCACGTCGACGCGCAGCATGTTGACGCGCAGGTCCTCGAAGCGAGAGGCAGTGATGCTGCCGAGGGCGTCGCCGGCGAAGCGCATGGTCAGCGCCGCGTTGCGCGACGGCACGTAGACGAAGTCCGGACATTGCACCGGGAAGTGGTACTTGGGATTGACCGTGGCCGTGTACTGGCCGCTCACCTCAGTCACCGACCCACCCAGCCAGCGCAGCAGGTCGACGGCGTGGTGGAAACAGAAGGCGTGGGCGTAGCAGTTGAGGAGGGCGATCTCCCCGAGCGCGCCGCCGTCGATCAGCTCCTTCAGCCTGGCGAAGATAGGGAAGAAGCGATAGTTGTAGTCGATGCCGAGGAGACGGCCGCTCCGCTCGGCCGCTGCCAGCATTGCCTGACCACCGGCGAGCGTGTGCGCCATGATCTTCTCGCACAGGACGTGGGAGCCGGCCTCCAGGGCGGCGACCACCGGCTCGACGTGCTGGTGCTCGCGCGTGCAGACGTCCACAATATCCGGCCGCTCGCGCTGGAGCATCTCCTGGTAATCGGTGTACGTCCGGCAGCCAAAGGTCTGGGCGAAGGACTGCGCCTTCTCCGCCACGATGTCGCAGGCGGCGATGATCTCCACCTGCGGCAGTTTCCGGTAGGCCGGCGCATGCTGCTGCGTGGCGATGCCGCCACAGCCTATGAACGCCACTCGTAGTTGCTTCACCGTGTACTCCCTCGCTCCTCTTCCATAGTTATACCGCTCGTTCGGCAGACAGCGTCTCCGCTTTGTGGAGCGCCGCATCGAGCTCCGCCTGGCTGTGCGTGTCACCTCGTCCAGCGCTTCACTGGCGGTACGCTGCTGTTGCAGCGCCTCAACGGATGACGCTGTCACCTGGAGCGGCAGATCAAGCTGTGTTCCTCCAGCGCACGTGCTCGCCGAGCACTTGTCCCAGGTAGCGCCGGCTCATCGCTGCCGCCTCGCGGGGCGGCCGTGGGGCGCGGGGCGTGCCGTCGAGCTCAACGTTCACCCAGCCGTCGAAACCGCGCTCCAACAGGACATCCAGAAGGGCCGCTATGGGCAGGACGCCGTTGCCCACCGGCTCGTAGTTTACGTAGCCGGTCGTGTCGATCTCGCGGCCGTCGACACCCCGCTCATTCTTGCCGCTCCAGTCCTTCAGGTGGACGTGGGTGATGCGCGACTGGTAGGTACGCATGACTTCCAGAATGTCGCTGCCGCCCTTGGCGATCTGGCCCGTGTCGGGGGCAAAGCCGACGGCGTCAGGATCGAGCAGATCCATGATCGCGTCGATATCGGCGCGAGTCTCAATGGCCGTGCCCGTGTGCGGGTGCAGGCCGGTCACCAGGCCGTGATCGCGGCAGTACATGCCGACGTTGTTCAGCGCGGCGGCCAGTTGGCGAAACTGCTCTGGGGTATAGCCGCCTGATGGTCGCCGACCACAGGCCAGCACCAGAGTCTGGCCTCCCAACACCGTGAGGGCGTCGGCTTCGCGCCGGGCCGCGGCCGCGTCCTCGGCGGCCGTTGCCGGATCGATCCAGGTCTTGCCGCAATAGGCGGCGCCGGTCGGGATGCCGTAGCGGTCCACCAGGGCGTGATAGCCGCCGACCTGTTCATTCCTTTCCAGGATGGTCCGGCCAAACGTCTCAAAGCCGAGGTAGCCCAACTCCGCCGTGTCGCGGTAGGCCTGCTCCACATTCCCAGGAATGCCCCAGGTAATCCCCGTGTGGCCAACTTTCATGGTCGCCCCCGCTCCCCGTGGACTCAATTCAGCTGCGGCGGCAGTGTACCAGGCAATCTGCCATCTGTCAACAGGCGGCGCCTGGTGAGCGACCGGGAGCGACCGGCCCCGTTGACAGCGCTCCTTTGCCCCATATACGATCACTCGATGGATGGGCAGCATGTAGGCATATCCGGCACAACGTGCCATCAGTATAGACATGCACTACGTTACATCCCCCACCGTCGAAGGAGGATCGGCATGTGACGATGACGTGCTATAAACGTCGCAGTTCAGCCAGCCCGCAGCCCCCAGCCACTGTGGCATCTACCATATCTCCCTTTTCTATGGCAACTCGATCCACAGCGGACTCGACCAGGCAAGCTCGCCATCAACTTGGAGCACGCGGACGTAGTACATGTTCGTGCCGTGCTCTGGTGCAGCATCGCGCCAGGTGAACGCCATGGACGGACTGTCGCTCTGGGCGCGGTAGACGAAGCGGAAATTGTGGACGATGACGAGTTCCCGGACCGGCGCGGTACCAAGATATCGGATGTCGAACTGTGGTGAGCTCTGCACCAGGAATTCTTCGCCTTGCAGATGTCCAGACGCGCTGAAGTCCAGTACCACATTGTCCGTTGAGCCGTAGGTGCGGCGCGCCTTAGAGCCTATCCTAAAACCTGGCGGATACGATAGGTGAGGAGGAAGCAGG
>DAIMXP010000011.1:0-88615 GCA_036734945.1 Chloroflexota bacterium | reverse complement strand
CCGAAGTCCTCTCCCCAGCCCGCAACACCCTCAGCATGACAGATAGGGTACCCGTCGCCTGTACGCACTGGGGCCGTTCTTCCGGCGGCGCTACGATCAGGTCTTTGCGCGCTCGATGGGTCCGCTCAACCACGTGCGGCGACAACTGGTCCTCCAGGTGGCGCTGGCGAGTGTCCTCGGCGCGGTCGCGGTCGGCGCAGTCTACCTCTTCGTGGTCTGGTCGATCGGGCGCGGCGTACGTCCGGTCGGTGATCTGGCGCTCTACGGCGGCGCGGCCACCCTGTTGTACGCCACGTTCCTCAACCTGGCGGCCGAGAGCGGCAGCGTGGCGCAGTAGTTCGCCTTCCTGCCGAGCCTCTTCCGCGTGCTAGAAGCTCCACCCGATCTGCCCGTGTCCGCGACGCCGCAGCCCACGCCGCGGCCAATCCGCGCCGGCATCACCTTCGAACATGTGGCCTTCACCTACCCGGGTCGCCTGGAGCCGGTGCTGGCCGACATCTCCTTCCACCTCGACCCGGACGAGTGCCTGGCGCTCGTTGGGCACAACGGCGCCGGCAAGACCACCATCGTCAAACTCCTGTTGCGGCTGTATGACCCGACCGAAGGACGCATCCTGCTGGATGGAGTCGACCTGCGCGACTACGACCTGAACGACCTGCGCCGGGAGATCGGCGTCGTCTTCCAAGACTTCGTGCGCTACGAGCTCACCGCCGGCGAAAACATCGGCGCCGGCTGCATTGAAGCATTGCACGATTCCGCCCGGCTCCTGACGGCCGCGGCGCGGGCGGGGGCGGAACCGCTTCTTCAGGCCCTGCCCCAGGGCCTTGCTACTCCGCTGGGCCGGCAGTTCGGCGGGCGCGAACTCTCCGGCGGCGAGTGGCAGAAGCTGGCCCTGGCGCGGGCCTTCATGCGCGACGCGCAACTGCTCGTCCTGGACGAACCGACGGCGGCGCTGGACGTGGTGACGGAACACGACCTCTACACGCGCTTCCACGAACTAACGCGCGGCAACATGACGCTGCTCATCAGCCACCGCTTCTCCACTGTCCGCATGGCCGACCGCATCCTCTACCTGGCTGATGGCACGATCCGCGAGGAAGGAAGCCATGCCGAACTGCTGGCCCGCGACGGCGAGTACGCCCGGCTCTACCGGCTCCAGGCGGAACTGTACCGAGACGGGGGCGTCGGATGAGGGGATGAGGAGCGACAAGAGCCCGGCGCCTCGGCGCAAGTGGCAGGCGATGGCTGCACGATTCGGCGCCTGGCTGTCCGCCCGCTTCTCCTCATCTTCTCATCCCCTCATCCCCCCGGACGGTCCAGCGCCTCTCGTCCGCACTGCGCCTGCTTGGGCAGGGGCTGGCGTTGGTGGGCGCGGGCGCTCCCCGTGCCGGCATCGCCATCTACTGCTCGCTCGTCGCCGTACTCAGCATGCTGCCGGTCGCGCAGGTCTGGCTGGGCAAGGTGGTGGTGGACGCCCTTGTCGGTGGGGACCATGCCATCGGACGAGCCGCCGGCAGCGCACAGACTCCTGCCCTTGCCGATTTCATGGCGTCGGCATTGTTGCCGGCGGTGCTCTATGTAACGATCTTCGTCGCCATCGCCGGTCTGGAGCCCGTCCGCGACATGCTCTCCACCTGGCTGCGTGACCACGCAGTGGCGGAGATCGACCGCCGGCTTATGGCGGCGGGCGCCGCTCTGAGCGACCTCACCCGTGTCGAACGCCCGGCCTTCCAGGACGACCTATACATGATCGAACAGGTGGCGGCGCACGCCCCGACCCTCTTTCGTTTCCTGCAAAACGGGCTGGGTACGACCATTACGCTCGGCGGTCTCCTGCTGCTGTTGGGGCGCTTACAGCCCCTCCTGCCCGTCGCGCTCGTGACGTTGAGTGTGCCCCACGTGCTGGTCGCCCAGCGGATGAGTCTGCTCCGCTACCGCGCCATGCTGCAACGCTCGAGGACGGCGCGGGAGATGGATTACTGCACCCGCGTCGTGACCGACCCGGCCGTCGCCAAGGAGTTGCGGGTCTTCGGGCTGGGCGACTTCTTCCTTCAGCGTTTCCGGGAGCGCTTTGCGCTCGCGCTGCGCGACATAACGCGCCTGCGCCTCGGTGAACTGCGCACGGCGGTTGCCTTCTCCGGCCTCCACGCGCTGGTGTTAGCCGGCGGCTTCTGGTATGTGGCGGCGCAGGCCGGCGCCGGACGGCTGGCGCTCGGCGAGGTCGCTCTCTACCTGGGTGCGGTGGCGCAAGCAGAGGGGCGGCTTCTCTTCCTCTCTACCGCCTTCGGTACCTTGCACCAGGTGCTGCTCCAGTTGCCGGCGCTGTTCGCCCTGCTCAACGGCGCTGGGCCGACGATTGCGCTCCCCTTCGAAGTCCGGGGCCGGCCAACCCCTGCCATGCTGCAAGCGGGGATCGAGCTGTCCCACGTCTGCTTCTGCTATCCTGAGGGGACGGCAGCGGTGCTCGATGGTGTTACCACTCGGCTACCAGCGGGCAAGGTGACCGCCCTTGTGGGCGCCAACGGCGCCGGCAAGAGCACCCTCGTCAAGTTGCTGACACGCATGTACGATCCGACCGAAGGTGCGATCCTCCTGGACAGCGTCCCCCTCGCTGCCTATAACCTGGAGACGCTCCGCCAGCGCATCGCCGTGGTCTACCAGGACTTCGCCCGCTTCGCGCTGACGCTTCGGGAGAACATTGCCGTTGGGGCGGTGAATATTGCAGAGCAGTTGCCGATAGAACAAGCTGCCCGCTGGGCCGGCGTCGACGCGCTGGCGGCGAAACTGCCCGCCGGCTTCGACACGGAACTCACGCGGCGGTTTGCCGACGGCGTCGAGCTCTCCGGTGGGGAGTGGCAGAAGATCGCCACCGCCCGCGCCGCCATACGTGACGCGGCATTCATCATCCTGGATGAGCCGACCGCAGCCCTGGATGCCCAGGCCGAGTACGAACTGTTCCAGCGCCTCCGCGAGTTGGCCGCCGGTCGCACCGTCTTGCTCATCAGCCATCGCTTCTCCACGGTGCGCATGGCCGACCGCATCCTGGTGCTGAAAGGGGGACGGATCATCGAGGCGGGCACGCACGACGAACTCGTGGCCATGGGCGGGCGCTACGCCACGTTGTATGCGATGCAGGCCGGGCGGTATCGGTAGGTCGCGGGACATGTACTGTCCGGTTGCCAGGACAGGCGCGAGTGCCGCCGTGGGTCAGCGGCTGATGACGAGGCCTGTGGTGTACCTCGCCAGAACCTCCTTGACGTCGTTGGGCAGTCTCGGTGCCTTCCCGGCTTCGCGTTGGCTCTCCCGCTTCAGAACTCTACTACCTGGAGTACTACGGACCCAAGGACTTGGTCGCCCTGTCTGACGGACACCTTCCACAGTCCGGGGCGCGTGAAAAGCATGTAGCCGGGGTACCCCTGGGCCGCGCCGGACTTTAGCATGGCGACCAGATCCCCTGTGCTGGCGAGCTGAGTTGTGGTGACCGGCGTGGAGGGAAACGGGCAGCACTCCTTGTACCAAAAGCGCAGGCCTTCGCCCGTCGCGCATTCCCATCCTTCCAGTGTGACGGGCGCCGTGAGCGTATGGATTACGCCGATGCCGACCTTTGTGGGAACGCCTGGTTCAAAGTCCCCAACGATGGCATGGGTGCTCTTGCCGCTGTAGCCGTAGAAGATCAGCGGCCCGGCAACTGGCGCTCGCGCGACGGGGTCGACGGGGCTAGGAGTTGCGCAGCCGATCGGGCCAGTCGCCTGGGCTCCGCCACGTCGCTGGGCGCATGCCGGAAGGGCTAGGAGCGCGCCAGCTAACAGGATGATCGTCGCCTGCGACATCAAGCTACTTTTTCGCCCTTGATGACCTCGCTCTCGTAATCTGGACATGGCGTTCCTCCCATTCGTCGCGACCACCGGAGGTCTCAGCACCTGACGGCGACTTCGCCGTAACGTACGAGGCGCGTGCCAAGATATCCCACGCGTGCCAGCGGCCAGCATCTACAGAACATTCGTGCAACAGCAGTGTCCGTCGGGCAGGGACCATAGAACCGGGAATCCGCCACCACCATGTTCTCCACGCACTTCCGATGCGGCGACCTACCCTGGCAAGGGCTTACATGGTACTGCCTCCAGCACCGGAACACCGCCGTGAAGGCAAAGCGCTATACTGTGCTGCATCATTTGTCTTGTGCGAGGAGCCTTCCCATGAACGTGGCGGCAAGCGCGGAACAAGTAGAAGCCGAAGCGTTACAACTGCCCGCGCCGGATCGAGCCCGCTTGGCGGCGCGCCTCATCGCCAGCTTGGATGAAGAGGCCGAACATGAACAAGCGTGGACGGAAGAAGTGCAGCGCCGCGTGGCAGAACTGCAGTCTGGCCAAGTCCAGGCCATCCCGGCCGCGGAGGTGCTCAGCGAAGCGCACGCTCTGCTCCAGTGATGCCGGTTCACTTCCTACCCGCTGCCCGGGACGAGTTCCTGGCGGCGGCGGATTTCTATGAACGCCAAGCTTCTGGATTAGGAAGAGACTTCATTGCGGAAGTCGAGCGAAATCTGGCGCTACTGGCTGCGAATCCAGAAATAGGAGCACCCTGGCACTACCAGACCCGCCGTCTACCCATGCGGCGTTTCCCGTTTAATATTGTTCATCAGTTGCACGCCGATCAACTCGTCATCGTGGCGGTTGCGCATCAAAGCCGCCGGCCCGGGTATTGGCGTACACGTATATCCACCACCTGACACATCCAAGGACGGTACGACAGACACGGGGACCTCGGAGGAGGAATGACTGCGTTGGGCTGTTGGGTATTCCCTTGACAAACTTGACGGAAGCCCGTACAGTCCTTGTTGGGAGGATCGCGCAAGATGGCAACAGCCGAAGCCAAACTAGCCACCTTTCCTCCAGAGGAGCGTGCGCGCCGCCATGAACTTCTCGACGCCTTTGCGCAGCTCGTTGTGGAGAAGCCGCTCGCTGCACTGCAACGTGCCCGGGATGAACTCGCACACCTGCCGGCGGATCCTGCCGCGTCCACCGGCGAGGGGGAAGATCCCGAGGGAACGCAGCGGGCGCTGACCCAGGCGCGCGCGCGCAACGTCGCCCGCGTCCTCGAAGATCGTGCCCGCCTCATGGCAGAGTGCCTGCCGGCATCGCTTGTCCAAAGAGGGCTGGGCGTCTCCCGCCAGCGACTCCACCAGCTCGTCAAGGCAGGGCGCCTGGTGGCGGTGCTCCCGCAGAACCGACGCGCAAGCCTCTACCCGGCGTGGCAGTTCACCGGTGCCGGGACACTCGTGCCCGGCCTTGCGGTAGTCATCCGCGCCGCGCGCGAGATAGAGATGGACCCGGAGACGCTGCACTTCTTCATGGTCGAACCGAACGAGCGGCTGGCGGGGCGGACACCAGCCGACCTCCTGGCTGCAGGCAAGGACAATTGCGTCGCGGCTGTCCTGCGGTCCGCGGGCCTCGGGCCATTCTAGGCGGCGCTCCCGCCAATCACCCCTTTGTTATGGACGGCCGATCTGTGGCGCGTCGGGAGTGGGCCGGAGATCGTCGCACGTAGCGCGGGCGTGACCGCGGGTCGGCAGGGTTGCACCGGCTCGATGACCAGTTTGGTGGAATGAGCGCGAGTGCTACTGGTAGCGGTCGGCTTGCAATCGATAGAGGCGGGCGTAGGTTCCATTCTGCGCTAGCAACTGCACGTGTGAACCCCGTTCGATAATGTGGCCATCGTCCAGCATCAGGATGGTGTCGGCCAGCTTCACCGTGGCGAATCGATGGGATATGAGCAGCGTTGCCCGATCCCGGGTGAGCTCGTGAAAGCGCCGGTAGACCTCTTCCTCCGCCTGCACATCCAGCGCCGCCGTCGGTTCGTCCAACACGAGCAGTTGCGCGGACAGCGGTAATGAGTCGCCACGGAGTGTGCCGTCACCGCTGCGCATGAAGGCGCGAGCAAGGGCTACCTTCTGCCATTCGCCGCCGGAGAGCTCGGCGCCCTCGTCCTGGCCGGTACTCCAGCCCCCCAAGGTCGTCTCCAGCCCTGCGGCCAGCCGGGCAATCACCGGCGCTGCCCCGCCGCGCTCCGCCGCCTGCTCCACCGCCGCCTGGTCACCCAGCCGCTCCACCCGCCCCAGACCGATGTTTTCTCGCGCCGTCAGGTGGTAGTGGACGAAATCCTGGAAGATCACGGCGATCTGCTCGCGCCAATCCGCGAGGTCGTACGCGCGCAAGTCCACACCGTCGAGCAGAATCTCCCCTGCCGTTGGGTCGTAGAGGCGGGTGAGCAGCTTGACCAACGTCGTCTTGCCGGCGCCGTTCTCGCCCACCAACGCCACCGTCTCGCCCGGCCGGATGGTGAAGCTGATGTCGCGCAGCACCGGACGCTCGCTACCGGGATAGTGGAAGGCGACCTGGCGGAACTCGATGCCCTGGCGCAGCGGTCGCGGCGCCGCTTGGGCCTGCCCCGGCGGCAGCGGCACGAGCGTCGGCGGCAAGTCCAGGAACTCGAAGAGGTGACTGACGAACAGGTTGCTCTCGTAGAGCGAAGCCACCTGCCAGATCAGTCCACCGAGCGAGCTCTGAACCTGCCCCACCGCACCGACGTAGAGCGTCAGGCTACCGAGGCTCAGGCGCCCGGCCAGCGTGGCCAGTACCGTGTAGCCGTAGGCGGCGGCCGCTCCCAGGGTGGAGAGGAATGCCGGCAGCACGCTCCAGCCAAGCTGCCCCAGGCGCAGGTGATGGCGCTCGCGGTAGAAGGTGCGGAAGCGCTCCTGATACCCTTGCAGGAAGAAGTCGCCCAGGCCGAAGAGGCGCAGCTCCTTGGCGGCGCTCGTGTCGGTCGCCAGCGTGGAGAAGTAGCGCATGCGACGCACGCCGCGCGTCTGCCAGTTGGCGAGCTGAAAGCCCTGCTGCCCCTGGCGGAACTGCAAGATCAGGTTCGGCAGGAGGAGCACGACCAGCCCCACGGCGAGGAGGGGCTGGAAGGCGAGGAGGAGCGCGAAGGTCGAGACGAAAGAGATGGTGGACTGCAGCAGGAAGGAAAAGGCCTGGAGCATGTTCAGTGGACGGAAGCCAGCCTCATTCCAGGCGCGCAGCACCAGGTCGTGGAAACGCGGGCTCTCGAAAAGGCTGATGTCCAGCAGGCTATTCGCCTTGCGCAGCAGGCGCACGGTGATCGCCTCGGTGAGCAGCTCCCCCAGCTCGGTCTGGATATAGGTGGAGAGCGGCTGCAAGGCCTGGCTAGCCAGGGCGATCAGGGACCAGAGTAGGATGAGCAGTGCCAGGGACGGCGCGAGGTGCAGCGCCAGCGGCGTGACCGTCGCGACGGAGCGTTGGCGCAGCCCCAGAACCACGGCGTCTACTACCAGCCTGGTCAGCCAGAGTTGCGCCAGCGGCAGCAGCCCGCGCACCACGTTCACGACGACCAGGGCGACGCTGTAGCCAGGATGCGCCTGCCAGACCAGCCGCAACGCCCGCGGCGTCCCGCCGAGCACGCCCAGCGCCTGCCGCGCCTGGGTCAGCGCCCGGGACAGCGTACCTGGTTGCGGCGATTCCGCTGGCGGTCGCTCTCCTGCGTTCGCCACACCCCATCCTCTCCAACTGTTCAGCTACCCCGGCACTGGCTGCAGGTACTGGTCGAACCGCACCACTATACGCTGCCTGTAATCTGTAGAGGCTTCGGACTCGCCAGAGGCGGTGCGTGGCCTTCATCGAAACAGATTCTTGGGGAGCGAGTTCCAGATGATACCGCCATCCCTCTGCTCGGTGTGGCAGCATATGGCTGCCTGCTCTGAGCTACGCCGGAGGATCCGAAGGGACCTCGCTGGTAGGCTAGGAGGTAGGCAGACAGCAGCAAGTGAGCGGTTTGAAATACTCGGTAGGCGCCTTGCCCCGAGGAGGTGACGGGTTGTGAGCACTAAAGCAGACGAACACCGCGTCGTATCACGTGATCCGGATATTCATGGCGGCGATCCTGTCTTTGCCGGTACCCGCGTACCGGTCCAGATCCTGGTTGATTACCTGGAGGGTGGCGACGGACTGGAACTCTTCCTGGATCAATACCCCACGGTCAGCCGTGATCAAGCTGAGGCGGCTGTGGCGATCATGCGGCAGGCCCTCTTGTCCGCGTGAAAGTGCTGCTGGACGAGGATATGCCCCGACAACTGAAGCGTGAGCTCGTTGGTCACGACACCTCGACCGTGCGCGAGATGGGTTGGAACGGGATCAAGAACGGCGCTCTGCTCGGCCTGGCCGTTTCCACCGGCTTTGCGGTTTTCCTGACGATCGACCGGAGCATACCGTACCAACAGAATGTGCCCGCTCTTCGCCTTGCCGTAGTCGTTCTGGCCTTGCGCAACAGCAGGCTCGCGACCATACGGTCGGTTGTTTCCGATATTCTTGCGGCGCTGGCAGGCGACCTTCCAGCCAGGGACTGTTACCATCATTGGTGACTGGCGGATCGGGTAATCAGCCTTGGACGCCGAAACAGGGGACTGGTCGACAACAGAGGTGCGCACGCTCCTCGCCGACTACGGTCGCAACCCGCGCGATCTGGCCGTGGCAGCCATGCCGGAAGGTTCGGAGAACCGCAACCTGCTGATCGCGGCGGACGGCGAACGGCTCGTGCTGCGCCGCTACGATGCCACGCCACCGGATGAGGTACCCTGGGAGCTGGCGCTGCTGCGCTTCCTGAGCGCCAAGGACTTCCCAACCGCCCGGTTGGTCGAGCGAGTGGACGGCGGGCTAGCGTGTACGCTCGGCGGCAGGCCGGCAGCCCTCTTCAGCTTCGTCACCGGGCGCCATCCGGCCTGCGATGCGCCAGGGATGGTGGACCAGGTGGCGGGCGTGATCGCACGTCTGCATGCGGTGACCAACGGACTGTGGCTACCCCAGCCGCGTTCGCGCATGGATTCGCGCTACCGCCTGGCGCAATTCCAATCGTGGCTGCGGGAAAGGCCATCGGCGTCTGACGAACCGGCGCTGGTCAGCTTCGCTGCACAGGTGGAGCAGTTCGCTGCCGCGTTTGCCGCCCGGCTGGCGCCGCACGAGGCGATGCTGCCACGAGGCGTGGTCCACCACGATGCCCACGTCGGCAACCTGCTCTGCGACGAGGCCGGGCAGATCGTGGCGCTGCTCGACTTCGACGACGCCCACGAGACGTACCTGCTCGCCGATGTCGCCGTACTGGTCGACGTGTGGGGAACCGATCAGGAAACGCGCAGCTTCAGTCCAGTGCGGGCGGCGGGGATGGTGCGAGCCTACGCGCAACACCGACCGCTCGGGGCCGCTGAATGGGAGTTGCTGCCGGACTTTCTGGCGCTCTATCACCTGGCCGATGTCACGTCGTACGTCTCCGGTCGCGTCCAGGCCGGCGTGCCGGGCGACCAGGCGCTGGCCGACTGCAACCAGTATGCGAAGTTCCTCCAGCACACCGCCGCACCGGATTGGCGAGACCAGCTGCGCGCGGCCCTCACCTCCCAGTAGTTGGTGTACACGCTGGCCCAGGTCGCGCTCCGTGGTGATCAAGCCGCACCACGTCAAGCCTCCGCCGGCCCTGGTGGCGCAGTACCGCTCGCTACTCCAGTTCCTCGACGGGCAGCGTGAACTGCGCGGCGCCTGCCACCATCGGGGAGGCGTCGGCCCGGAAGACGCGAAGACGTGCCAACCGCTCCGCGTCCCAGCGCCGATGGTCGCTGCTCTGGGCAATGAGGGCTGCCAGTGCGATGCGCCGCAGGCGCTCGTCGGCCTGGGCAGCCAGGGCCGCCTCCAGACGCGCCAGGTCGTCGCTGCTCGGTCGATTCTCCGGCGCCGGACGAAGGGTTCGGAGCACGATGGAGCGTATCCGCCAGGACAGACCGCCGGCACGACTCACCCGCGCCATCGCCAGCGCCATAGGGAAGCCGACTCCAAAGCGGTTTCCGAGCGCGTGGACGGCGGCCATGAGTGCCTCGGCGTGTAATTCGCCCCGCTTGGCAAGTTGCTGCAGGTAGCCGGCAAGCTCGTCGCCGCTGAGTTGCTGCATCGCCAGTTCCACGCGCGACGTTGCCGTCAGGGGGTCGCCGGCCAGGGCCGCCAGGACAGTTCGGGCTGCGGCATGGTGCTCGCGCCGGCTGAACTGGCCGCTCACCAGGAGCGCCGCCAGGATCGTTTCGAGAGCACGGCGGTTCGGCAGGAGGATTGCCAGCGCCTCACCGATGGCCGGTAGGTCACGCGTTGTGTACGTACTGAACAAGGCTGCCGCCGCTGCGCTCCTTTCCTGTGGCAGCGGCGCGGCAACCGCCGCGAGCAGGTGTGGCAGCAGCAGGCGCTCGGGGTCGGCCACGGGCAAGTCCACGCAGCGCAGCAGCGCCGCCTGACGCACTGCCGGATCGGCATGCCGCAGCAGCGTCACGTGTACCGCGAGAAGCCGCTGCTGCGCCCAGGGCAGCAGTCGCTCGGCCGGTACGCGGCTGGCGGCCATCGCAAGCGCGGCATCGGGCGACTGGGCGGCGCGCTCCAGGATCGGCCAGGTCTCCGGGCGATCCGGGAAACTCCAGAGGGCCCGCAGCAGGGCCACGCGCACATCGCGCTGGAGGTCGCCTTGATCGAGGCGTAGCAGTTCGCGCCAGGCCTCGTCCGTGGCGAGGTCGCCGAACAGGCGCACAACCTCTTTGGCCACCGTCACCCGCTCGACCGGTGCGGCGCGCAAGATCTCTAGCGCGCGAGGCACCGGCATAGTCAGCACCGCCTGCCGCAAGGCGTAGATGGCCACGCGCGCTCGTTCGTCCTCGAGTGCCGCTAGCAAGGTTGGAATACCCTGTCCGGCATCCAGCCGGCCCAGTGCGCGCAGAGCCGCTTCCTGCCGGGTCGTGGTGCGGCGGCGAACCGGGCGGGCGTTCGGCACGCCCCGGCGGGGCGGCGGCAGTTCGAGCACTGCTGCGGCTTCGCCAGCGGCGAGTTCGATCAGCGCAGTCGGCGCGATGGCCGGCAGGGCCGCCAGTCGCCGAATGCCGGTCAGGATGGTCAGCGTGTCGCGCTCGGGGTCCCGGATCACCTCCACCAGCGTCTCCGCAAAGCGCTGTTGCTGGCGCGGCGTCCAGCGGGCGAAGCCGCGGTCGACGGCCGGTACGAAGGCGGTCTTGCCCGTGCTGAAACGCCCGCGCACCCCGCGTCCCAGCAGAAAGGGCGTGAGCAAGTCTTGACGGCGCCGATGCAGGTAGGCGGTAGCGACCGGCAGGGTGACGGCGCTGCGATCCTGACGCAGCAGCGCAGGCACAAGGGTGGCCAGGTACTGCGGGCGGTAGGCCGCAAGCAACTGCAGCGCCTCATTGGCGTCAGTCGCCGAGCGTGTGGTCTGGGCCAGATCGGCAAGGAGGTCCACCAGGCCGTCGAAGACCCGCAGGCGCTTGCCGAGTCCTGCCGCCAGCGTGAGCAGTTGCTGGTCGCGCTCCATGCGCCGCCAGGATTGCAGCACGGGGAAGAGCGCCGAGGCCAGGCGCTGCACGTCGGCAGCGTTGAGCCACTGCCACAGCCGGTAGAAACGCAACTCGCCCCGCTCTTGCGTGAGCGTCGCCAGCCAGGGGATCGCCCAGTCCGGCTGGCCGGGGAGGAGATTGACGAGCAGTCCGAGCATGGCCTGAGCTGACGCCGGGGAGAGGTCGGCAGCGTCGAGCGCATCGTGCAGCATCTGGTTGAGGGTGGCCAACTGTTCCAGTCGCCAACAGCCTGGCGGTAGGTCGGCGAGTGCGGCGAGCATCTGCCCGCGCACCGGATCCTGCTCGTGGCGGCGGGCAACCAGCAGATCCAGCAACTCTGGCAAGCGCTCCCGCTGGTAGCGGGTGGCGTCGATGAGGGTATGCAGCGCCAGCGCCCGCAGCTTGGCATCCGGGTTGTGCAGGAACGGCTCCAGTGCCGCCCGCGCCTCCTCCCAGGGCAGGAACGCTGCATAGGGCAGGCGCTGCTGCGGCTCCGTCGCCAGCGTGGCCAGCGCCAGGTGACGACGCCCCTCCTGTTCGCGCTCGCTGCGCGGCAAGAGCGCCACGACGTGGTCGGGCAGCACGCCGTTTTGGTTGCGCAGGCCGCGCCCGGCCAGGCGGTACACCGCCAGGCGGCGCTGAGGAGGGAGCCGTCCGAACCAATGACCGCGCTGGCTGAACGTGTAGAGAACGTGACGGTCGAGCAGCGCCACGATTTCGTCGTCGCGCAGATGCAGTGCAGCGCGCGCGGCGACGTGGTGGCTCCCGCCGATGGAATCGAGGGCGGCGGTCTCCCCCTCGGCAGCGACGGACAGCAGCAGCCGGACGGTTCCCAGCGGCCGTCGTCGCGCCAACGGCTGCAGTTGCAGGCGGCTCAGCGCGGTACGGGGCAGCAGCATGTGCGCCAGTGTCAGCGCCTGGTCGGGCGCCGCGACCGCCAGCCCGATCAGGGCGGCGTTGGCCCGCCAGAGCAAACGAGAGTCAATTTCCGGGGCAGCGGCGAGCCGTTGTTGCAAGGCGCCGACCACGAGCGCCGGATGCCAGCGTGCCAGAGCGGTCCAGCCCTGGCTGTCCGTTCGGTCCAGCGTCTCCTTCAGGTGTTCGCGCACCAGGTCCGGTGAAGCAAAGGGCAGCAACCGGTCGGCCTGCGGGTCATCTGCTGCAATCTGCGCGCGAATATAGGCGTCGATCGGCATCTGGCGACCTCGTTGCCGCAACTTCCGCAGCAATCTGCGCCGGTAGGCTCGGGTGACGACCTCCAGCGCCTCTTCCACCTGGGTGTCATCACAGGCCATCGGCAGGAGCTGGCTGGCAAGCGCGCGAATGCTGCTCGATGGGTCGCTCATCGCCCGGACCACGTGGGCGCCATCCCGACTGCCGTAGCACGATTGGAGCGCGAGCGAGCGCTCGTAGAAGCCCTGCTGCTCCAGCGCCGCCAAAGTCGCCGCCACACTGCCATCCACAGCAGCCAGGCGTCCGACCTCGACCATCCGGCGCATCCGGGCATCGTGGGTCAGGCCAGCCAGGGAACGCAACAGACCATTCGGTGTCATCGTCGTTTGCCCATCGGAAGTGGCGGCGCCGCTGTGCTTCATCGTCCAGAGGCGACGTGCAGCGCACTGGTAGCATGGTACCGGATGGTGTCAGCGTACCCGCCACACCGCTGGGAGGATCGAATCTGGGAGGATCGAATGATGGATCGAGACGCCCTGCTGGAAAACTGGCGTCGCGCCAAAGCGACCCCGAGAGCCGGCGCTCGCTTCCGGCTGACGGCGCCATACGAACAGCCGTTCGTCTTCCGTGGCCCGCAGTGGGGACACCCCTCCAACTACGCGGCGGTTCGCTCCTTCTCCGTCGTGTTGCCCGCTGTCCTATTCTTGCATGTCTCCTAGCTCCATCCTCTGCCGGCCGGCATTGGCCCCTGTTATGCGACCTAGCTCCGGAGCGCCGCAGCCGACATAGGGTGATGATCGCCCCAGACGCGGCAGTAAGGAGGCGGGCATGCGCAGATTCTTCAGTCTTGCCCTGTTCTGCAGCGTGCTGCTCTGGCCGACACCAGCGCTGGCGGCCAGCAACGCGGACTTCCCGATTCCCGGTGGTCAGTGGTACACCGAGACCAACGGCTTCGCCTTCCCGACCCAGATCGGCTATCCGGTGTTCGATGGCGCCAGTATCAAGTTCTGGTCGGAGTTCCAGCGCCTGGGCGGCGTCCCCGTGCTCGGCTACCCGGTCTCCAGCCCCTACTTGATGGACGGCTTCGTGGTGCAGGCGTTCCAGAAGGCGATCCTGCAGTGGCGTCCCGAGACCGGCCACGTGGCCTTCGTCAATATCTTCGACCTGCTGCACTCGGCCGGCAAGGACAGCTTCTTGCAACAGGTGCGGCAGACGCCACCGCCCCTTGATACGTCGAGCGATACGGGGAAGAGCTGGCCCCATATCGTGGCGGCACACCAGGCGCTGCTGGACCAAAACGCCGCCATCAAAGCTGCCTATTTCGCCGATGCGGACCCGCTCAGCCATTTCGGCTTGCCATTGACCGGGCCGGTGGACGAAGGCAACGTGCTGGTCGTCCGCTGCCAGCGCGCCGTCTTGCAGCAGTGGAAACAGGCCGTGCCCTGGGCGGCCGCAGGCCAGGTGACGGTGGCGAATGGCGGCGACATTGCCAAGGAGGCCGGCCTGGTGCCGGATTACGCCGCCATCCCGGCCGGCGCTTCGTTGCTGTGGAATATGGTGGCGGGCACGCCGGTGCGCCTCGACGCCTGGCTCATCGGGCTGCAGTTGGACCAACTGCCCGCCGGCTATACCCGCAACACGCCGCTGGTGCCGGGCAGCGCTGCCGCCGGCACTGCCGCTGCGCCGACGGCCAATCCCGACTATATTCAGCACATCGAAGGGCCCTTCGCCTCCTTCGTCCACCCGGGGCTGGTCAACGCCCACTTCGTCAGCTTCGTTCAAAACCAGAGCGCCACGACCGTCCAGGAGGCGATCCTGATCGAGAACGCCACCTCCGTCTATGACACGCCGGCCGACGCCGCCCAGGACTACGCGTTGCGCATGCAGCGCGTCCAATGTTGTGTCCCGCCCGTGTCGGTGGGGGCGATCGGCGACGGCGCGGTGGGGGCCGTGTTCCCCGGCACCCTCAGCACAGGAGGGAAGCTCACTACCTACGGCGTGATCTACCATCAGGCCAACGTCACGGGCGACGTCACCGTCACCTATACCGGCACGGCGGGCTCCTTCGACCTGGCGGTGCAACTGGCCCAGACCAGCCTCGCCCAGATCACCGCAGTGGGGAGCACCTCGTGATCGTTGCACGGTAGCGCGAATGGGCGGCTGGTATCCTGACCATCCGTAGCAGAAAGGGGTCTCCTCATGCGTCTGCTCTCGGTCGGCAGCGCACTCTGTCTCCTCTTGCTGGCGCTACCGGGGTCAGCGGCCGCAGCCCCCGCCGATTTCGCCACGCTCGGCGTTCCGGGCCACTGGTACAGCGAGACCAACGGCGTGCCGCAGTCGCACCTGCTCGGCTACGCGGTGCTGGACATGGCCGATAGCCAATTCTGGTCGGCCTTCCAGCAGCTGGGCGGCGTGCCGGTGCTGGGCTACCCGGTGTCCGATCGCTACTTCCAGGGCGGCTTCGTCAGCCAGGCCTTCCAGAAGGCCGTCCTGCAGTGGCATCCCGATACCGGCCAGGTCGCCTTCGTCAATATCTTCGATCTGCTCCATAACGCCGGCAAAGACGCCCTGCTGCAAGCGGCACGCCAGATTCCGCCGCCGCTGGATACCTCCAGCGATACCGGCAAGACCTGGGCGCAGGTCGTCGCTGCGCACGAGGCGTTGCTGGCCGGCAATCCGGCCATCGACGCCGCCTACCAGGCTGACCCGGACGCCCTCGATCACTACGGCTTGCCGCTGACGACCCCGGTGGACGAAGGCAACGTGATCGTGGTACGCACCCAGCGCGCTGTCTTCCAACAGTGGAAACAGGCGATGCCCTGGGCGGCTGCCGGCCAGGTGACCATCGCCAACGGCGGCGACATCGCCAAGGAGGACGGGCTGGTGCCGGCAGCGGCGCTGGGGGCCTTCCTGCCCCGCATCGCCTACCTGCCGGGTGGGCCCTACCGACACGATTCCTGGGACGTGTCGCTGCGGCTGGAAGACCTGCCGCCTGGCTTCCGGACATCCGGCAGCCAGGGGATGGCGGGACCGGCCCCCGGAGCGAGCGAGCCACTCTCCCCTGGCGCGCAAGAGTTCCTCCAGCAGGAAGCGCACGGCTTGATCAACGGCAACTCGCCGGAGTTTGCGCTCCAGGCTGGTCTGACCAGCGCCACCGGGCCAATCGTTATAGTCGGAGTCACCGACGTCTTCGCCTCGGCCGCCGGTGCTGCCTGGGATTACGGCGAACTGGTGCGCATCCTCTCCAGCCACAGCAGCGTCCAGCCCGCCACCGTACTCCCCATCGGCGATGCCACCACGGGGTTGGTCGGACCGCTCACGCTCACTGATGGCCGGGTCGTGCCCGCCTACTCGGTCATCTTCCAGGCCGGCAATGTGGCGGTGGGGATGACCGTCGCCTTTGGCAAGGGGCCAGGGTCGTTCGATCTGGCGATGACACTGGCCAACGCCGTCTACCAGCGCATCATCGCTGTATCGTCCTGACCAGACCAACCGTACCAGAGCAGCCTGGCGCTGCGCAGGATCGTGTTGCACTCAACCTTCGGGCTCGTTCAGCAATAGACGGAGGGCGTGCTGCCAGCGCACCATGCAATGACGGGGAGTGGCGTCCAATCTCCCTTTCGGGCGTCCTCCACGCTGAGGAGGTCAGCCTGTGCCGCCCTGCCCGCCGAGGAGGCCGTTCATGCACATCGTGCGCCCGAGGTCCGGTACCTTGCAACCTCGTGGTCAGGTGAACACGGTGAGCCACTCGGAGTCGGCCACCTGGTAGTGCAACCGTTCCATCAGGAAGTGCGTGACGGCACGCATGTGGCGCGCTCCGTAGAGAATGGCGACCAACAGATTGTCTGCTCGGTGCTCCGCCTCGTAGTGTGTCAGGTGCTGGACAAGTGACGCGTCCCGGGTATCAATGATCAGCGCATCCAATGGATCGCCCGCCATGAATACTTCGCGGCGCGATGGCAAGTCGTCCAGTTGCATGGAGCGGGCGATCGTTGCCTTGGGATCAACGAACCACAGGGCGACGGCGACCACGGGTACCAGACAGAAGAACAGCAGCCAGTCCGTCCAGGGGATGTTGAGCCAGCCCACGTCGAAGGCGTCCGCCGGCAGGTCGGGGTAGATGGCTCGATCTTGGAGCGCTCGCAGGTCAAGGCCATCACCTTGGAAGACCAGACCGCACTGCTGGAGGCGTCGGTGGCGCTCCAGGAGCATGAGTGCTGCGGCGAGCCGGTTGGCGTGGCGGGAGCGCATGCCCTCAATGAAGATCGCGTCGCAGGTGGTGAGCCGTTGCTGTACGTTGTCATAGTACGCCTGCTCGCCAACGTGCAGCATGGGGAGCAGCAGGAACGACAGGGCGGTGTCGCGGCGTTGGAGACGGTACACAGCAGCGCGCACGCCCAGGTCGCTCACTTCGATGAACTGCATCGTGACCTACATTTTCCCCGGTCCGCGGTGAGCGACCGCCGGCGCAGGCGGCCGCCGCGATGGCCGCCCGCACGAACTCGGTGGCGAGCCCTTTGCCCCACTGTTCCTGGCGAAAGATGAACGCCAGTTCTGCCTCGTCCATCACCTGCGCGTCGTAGTAGACGCCGCCAAACCCCACCACGTCGTTGCCGGGCTTCAGCAAGACCACGCCTGGAGTCACCACGGCCGACGGCACGCCGGCCGGCGCGAAGTGGTTGATGAGCTCCTGCACCTGGGTGCGTGTCCACGGCAGCCCCTGATTGTAGTGGCGGACGTTCTCGGGATCGCCGAAGATCGCCAGCAGCGCGTCCATGTCGTCGAGGGTCGCCGCACGAACGGCGAGGCGCTCGGTTGCAAACAGCATTGCCACGTTACGGCTCCTTTCGATGCCTGAGCGAGGTTGCCAGGCCGGCGCGCCTTTGCCTACGGCGATCGTACCATTCCGCCCTCAGGAGGAGAGGGAGGATCAGTTCCATTCCCCACGTCGCCCGCCCACAGCCGCAGCATCTCCGCGCAGGTCGCCAGGAGTTCCTCCAGCGTTCCCTCCGCTTCCACCGTGCCATCCTTGAGCACGACAATGTGCTCGGCCAGACGCAGCACGGCTTTGCGGTGCGACACCGCAAGGATGGTACGCCTCCGGTCTGCGGCGCTGCCCGTTTCGTCGGCCTGACGCAGCCGCTCGAAGAGCAACTGTTCGGTCTCGACGTCCAGTGCGCTGGATAGATCATCGAGCACCAACAGCTCGGCGTCACGCACGAACATGCGGGCGGCGGCGACGCGTTGGACCTGCCCACCGGAGAGCCGCACGCCGCGCGGCCCCACCAGCGTTGCCAGGCCCTGCTCCAGCCCGGCGACATCGTCCTCCAACACCGCCGACCGCAGCGCCCCCGGCAGATCAACCGCCCCCTCCGGCAGACCGAGCAGGATGTTCTCGCCCACCGTCTCGCTAAACAGGCGCGGTACCTGCGGCGTGTAGGCGCTGCGCGGCGACACGAAGAAGGCCGCTGGATTCACCACAATCTTCCCGTTCCAGCGGATCTCGCCGTCCTTCGGCAGCAGCCCCAGCAGCACCCGCACCAGCGTCGTCTTCCCAGCACCGACCCGGCCGGTCACGACGGTGAAGCTGCCCCGGCGCAGATGCAGGCTGACGTCGTACACGCCGCGTCCGCTCTCCGGGTAGCGATAGGAGAGGCCCTTCGCCTCCAGCGTCAGCAGCCGGTCGCCCGCCGTCCTGGGGCGGTAGGGGTCGGCCGGCAGCGCGCGCGGGTCGAGGGTCCCGTACGCCACCAGCGCCGCCGGCGGTACCTGCGCCGGCTCCTCTCCTTGCAGCAGGACGAGGAGCCGGCCCACCGACACGCCGAGCTGCTTGTACTGCCGGAGGAAACCGCCCGATGAGGTGGTGATCTGGGTCAGCCAGCCGATGTAGGAGACGAAGAGGGACAAGTCACCGACCGTGAACGTCCCTGCCCGCATGGACTGGGCAGCCAGGAGGAGCAGCGCCCCGACCCCCAGGTTGCCGGTGGTGGAGGAGAGGGAATCCAGGAGCTGGCCGAAGAGCAGGTCGGTGATGGTGGCGCGGCGGCGGGCCTCGTTCAACGCCGCGAACTGGGCCGTCACGTTTTCCTCTGCGCCCGCCACCTTGACCGCCTGCACGGCGCCGAACAGCTCGCCGATGAAGCCGGTCACCTCACCGATGGTCTCTCGGTTGGCCTGGCGGTAGCGTTGGATACGCCTGGTCGCCAACTGGGCGATCGTCAGGACCACCAGGATTGGCAGGCAGATCACCACCGTGAGGAACACGCTGACGCGGGCCAGCACCACGATGGCGACCACCGCCGCTGCGAGCTGCCCGACTGGCGCCATCGCTCGGGAGACAAAGCCGACGAGGGTAAAGACGTCGTCGCGCAAGCGGCTGACCGCCTCGCCGGGCGAGACCGGCACGGCGCGCGCGCCGGGGCGGCGCAGGCAGCGCTCGAACAGGTTCTTGCGCAGCAGCGACAACTGCTGTTGCATCAGGGTGGTCTCGCCCACGGTGATGGCCACCACCGCCGCGATCCGCCCCAGCCAGGCGCCGGCGAGCAGCGCCAGCACGGACCACAGACCGAAACCGGCCGGCGCCTGGCCGGTGAGCCAGTTGAAGAACTGCTGGGTGATGAGGCCCGTCACCAGCGGGAACAGGTACCACACCAGGCTCACGCCCAGCTCGCTGGCCAGGTAGAGCACGGGGCGATAGCGCGCCAGCCGCCACATGTACCACCAGGGCGCGGGAGCCGGTGCAGGCGTCATCCGACCACCTCCGGCAACCCGGTTCGCAGCAGGCCGGCGTAGCGTGAGGCGGCATCACCCGCCAGGAGCGCGCGGTCGCCCTGCTCGACCACCCGGCCTTGCTCCAATACCAGGATGCCGTCCGCCCGTTGCAGCGTACCCAGCCGGTGCGCCACGATGATACCGGTCCGCCCCTGGAGCAGCTTGCCCACCGCTCGCTCCAGGAGCGCCTCCGTCGCCGGGTCCAGCCGCGCCGTCGCCTCGTCCAGGATCACCAGGCCGGGATCCTTCAAGAACACACGCACGAACGCGAGCAACTGCGCTTCGCCGGCCGACAGCCCGCTGCCACCAGCGAGCGGCGTGTCCAGGCCCTTGGCGAGCGACCGATACCACGTCTCCAGTCCCAGGTCGTGCAGGGCCGCCAGGATCGTCCCATCGGCGACCGTCCGGTCGAAGAGGGCCAGGTTGTCGCGCACGCTGGCGTGGAAAAGTTGCACCTCCTGCGTGATCATCCCGACGCGTCGCGTCAGCTCAGCGCGCGGCACGTCGCGCACATCAATGCCGGCCAGGCGCACAGCGCCTGCGGTCGGATCGTAGAGGCGGAAGAGCAGGCGGGCGATGGTCGTCTTGCCGCTTCCCGTCCGCCCCAACACGCCCAGCACCTTGCCGGCCGGCAGAGACAGACAGACGTCGTGCAGCACCGGCTCGCCCGTGGCATAGCTGAAGGTGACGTGCTCCAGCTCGACAGCGAGCGGCCCCGGCGGAAGGGCGATGCGAGAGGATCTGGAACCTGCGGCGATAGCAACGATACCAGCAGAACCGCGACTGTGGTCGCGGCTAATGACTGGGCGACTGCGGTCGCCGGACCTTCCTCGGACCGCAGTCCGTGTCCTTAGCCGCGACCACAGTCGCGGTTCTGCTCCCGCCCCACCAACGTCCAGATGCCCGCTCCCTCTATCTCCCCATCCCCCCACCTCGTCGCCCGGCTCCCCGAGCGCACTGCGCGTCTCCAGCAACTGGCGGATGCGGGCGATGCCGGCGGTCGCCTGTTGCAGGTCGGAGTAGTGGCGGTTGAGCTGGTCGATGGGCGACCGGAGCATCGAGGTGTAGTTGACGATCAGATAGACGGTACCCAGCGTGATGGTTCCGGCGTGGAAGAGGGCGGCGCCCAGGATGAAAGCCGCCGCCGTCACCAGCACGAAGGTCACGTTCAGCGTGTTGCCCAGCAGCGAGGCGAGCAGCCTGGCGGTGCGCTCCTTGCGTAACAGGTCGCGCATGTGCACGAGCAGCCGCCGGACCATATAGGAAACGGCGTTTGCCGAACGGATGTCCTCGGCGCCGGAGAGTCGTTCCTCCAGGAAGCCGAACAGATCGGCACTGGCCTGTCGCGTGGCGATCCAGCGCGACGCGGCCAGGCCCTGCACCCGGCTCAGCACTGCCAGCGTGAGGACGGCGAAGCACGTGAACGTCGTGCCGACCAGCCAGTGGACGCGGAAGAGCAACACCAGTATCCCGACCAGGAGCAGCGCGTTGCCGAGCACCTGGACTACGAAGCGGGAGAGGAAGTTTGCCAGGAGGCTGACGTCGCCGTCGATGCGCTCGATCATCTCTCCCGGCGTGTGTACCTGGTGGAAGCCCATATCCAGCCGCAGGCAGTACAGCATCAGGTCCGCCCGGAGGCGGTTGGTAGCGACCCACGCAACATTCTCGGCGGTATAGGTTTCGAGGAGGGCCACCGCCTGGCCGGCCAGGGCGGTCGCCAGATAGAGCAAGGCGGCCACCGTCAGCGCCTGAGAGGCGTTGGCTACGCCGAGCGAGTGCCCGCCGGTGGCCGTGTCGATGAAGACGCGGAGGATCTGCGGGCCGGCGAGCTGCAAGCCGATGGAGGCGAACAGCAGGATCGCCAGCACGGCCACGCGCCGCCACTGCGGCCGCAGATAGCGGCCCAGCAGCGCCAGGTAGCCGCGCACCGGGATGTTCATGCTACTGGTCCCCCTGCAACTTTATGAGCACCGCTGCGGCCCATTATGCACCTGGTCACAAGCAAAAGGCCAGCGTCTGGACAGGGCACGCGAATCTAGGCGGTGTTTGGTCCGCTCCGCTCACCCCAGCCAACCGGCAGTCCCGGAGGCTTGACCCAACGAGCGCTGACAGCGTACTGGCCTCCCCTGACGGTCCACCGTTGATGCTCCCAGGAAGGTGACCGCACGGTAGACTACCGACCGGTACGCCGCAGGAGGATCGCCGACAAGCGCAGTCGCGCACGCGGTCAACAGCGCACGTTGGAGAGGGAGGAGCATGGCGGTGTCATCTTCGGGTGCCGGGTTTGTGCCAGTGTGCGGCGCCCCGTTGTATGACGGTGACATGCCCGATATTCTGGCCAGCGCCGATCTGCTCCACCACGGCATCGCCGGGGCACGGAAGGTTGTGCTTCCCGGCGTTGCCCACGTGCCGAACATGGAGCGGCCTGAGCAGTTCAACCGCCTGGTGCTGGATTTCCTGGGGTAGGGGGATGACCGATAGCCATCATTGTACAGATCACGGCCCACCTGCATGCGCAGTGTTCATCACCGGTGCGGTACACACTCTGCGAACATCCGCGCCGGGGCGGTTCTTGCCCACCGAAATTGAGCCCGCAAGGAACGGAGGCACGGATGGCGCCAATGATCGTGCGTCCGGTGGACCGCGAGTACTGGGTGCGCTTCGACCCGAGCGAAGACGGCAGCCGGCGGCAACGTTCTTTACCCGGTCGATGGGCTTCGATGGGCCGACGTGGGGTGAGGGATTGACCTACGCCGCCGCGGCGCGCTCTGTCCTGGGTCAGGCCGCCGACGACTACCTGGAGCGGCTGGGCGGCTGCATGGTCGACCAGCCGCAAGAGACCGTCATTGTCGGGGCTTCCCTGGTCGCCTGGCGCGAGGATCCGGCCTGACGAAGCGAGGGGTGATGCAGGCGAGTCCGCGCCGATGATGATCGCCGCACGCTCGTGCGCTGGATCAAGGATGTCAAGCTCGCCTGGAAGAACGAATGGTGTCAGTTCCCAGTATCCCTATGGCCTCGGGCTAATCGCTTCGCCTCGTCCCCGTGGCGACGCAAGCTCAGGTCGTGCTCCGGACCCTCCAGCGCCACCATCAGCAGCCCCGACTGACCGAGCGGAAGTCGGTCCAGAAGCGCGCCCTGGGAATCCACCACCATCGCGCCGCCGAAGCACTCTCGCCCGGAGGCTTGCGGGCCGAAGGAGTTGACGAGCAGCGCCGGTATGCCGGCCAACCGCATGCGCGCCGCGTAGCGAAGCTGCTCGCACCGTTCCCAATCGGCAGCATCAGCCACCTCGCTGTCGAAGCCACGGGCGAAGGGGACAAGGAGCAACTCGGTCGGCGTCGCCGCCAGCTTTGCCAGGACGGTGTCGTTGAACAGGTCACCACAGAGCAGGAAAGCGCAGCGTCCGAAGGGTGTTTCGGCGACGGGAATAGCGTCGCCTTGCCGGTAGACGGCCGGATCGTTGCGCGGCCAGTGCCAGTGCGGATCGATCCGGCGGTAGTGGAGCGCCAACCCGCCTGATGGCGAGAGGAGCACGGCGGCATCGTAGAGCCGGCTGCCCTCCCGTTCGTACAGCCCCAGCCCGATCCACAGCCGGCGGGTGCGCGCCACCTTCGCCAGCGCCGCCGTGGCAGGACCCGGCACCGGCTCGCCGAGCGGCAGATCGTGCGCCGGTTCGCCGGTGGCGACGAAGCCGGTGAGCGCCGTCTCGGCAAAGACCACCAACGAGGCGCCACGGCCTGAGGCCTCGTGCGCCAGATCGGCGATGGCAGCGAGATTGGCGGCACGATCCGCCTGCACGCGGTGAACGCCGAGGGCAACCTGGTGCATCGTCTCCTCACTCGTCCTTCAGCTTCGCAGGGAACACTACCGCATCTGGACGACGAACTCGTCCCAATACGCTGCCAATTGGTGGCGTTGGAGTTCCCGCAGGCCGCCGGCCGCGGACAGTTCGGCCAGTATCTGCTGCGTAGCGTCGGTTTGGCCGAGCGTACGACACTCCCGAGCGATCTCCAACAACGCACGATTGGCGACGGAGAGGTTACCGAATGGGTCGTAGTAGGAATCAACCCGACTACGATCGGCGACGCCATCGTAGGTGAACGGGATCGCCGCTGCCGGCATCGCTCGCACTTGCTCATAAAGGCGAATCGCCTCGGTGGCGTTGACCTCCGACCGCAGTACCGCCAGGCGGGTGTGCAACAGCAGCGTCTCGGCCGTGACCGCGTCAGCCTCCAGGCGGCGCAGGCTGCGCTCCATCCATTCCCAGTTGACCGGGCCGTCCTTCGCCTGGACGCCGAGGAGATTGAACGACAAGATCGCCAAGAGATCCGTGGGGAGCACTTCGGCCTCGATTTCCTCTGCTGTCGGTTGCCCGAAGACCGACGGCTGCACAAGCTCGATCCCCGGCGTCCCGGCCAGCACGCCCTCGATGTCGCCCTTATGGAAGTAGCCGATGACGACGAGGATCGTCTCTCCGGGGTGCTGTCGAGCAACGGCCTTGATCCGCATCGCCTGCAGGAAGGTACGGTAGAGGCCCAGTCGCCGGGCGAAGTCGCGATCGCCGGGCTGGCGCGGCTGGTCGTACCAGGCCGCCACTCGCCGGCTGGCCGCCTCGGACTCGGCGAAGAACAGGTCCAGGTCCAGCATCTCCTTTGGAAAGCGCTTGAACGACCGGACATAGCCCCAGCTACGCAGAAAGGGCGGCGCTTCGATATCCGGGACGCCCCAGACCAGGCGCTGGTCGTCCCCTTCCGGGAGTACCCAGTCCACCGGATAGACCGGCAGGCCGCGCTGGCGGGCCCATGGCAAGGCGATATGCTGTCGCTCGTAGGCGTGCTCGCCATAGCGGAAATCGCCACGGACAAACGCATCCGGCGGCTGCTCGATGCAGACGACCTGCGGTTGGACACGGGCGAAGAATGCCCGGAAGACGGCGGGTTGGTAGGACTCCGCGACAAGTTGCGGCGAATGCTCGGTCCCCAGGATCACCAAGCGGGTCGCATCCATCGGCGTCACTCCCGATCGTCGGCATGCACCAGAATACACACAAAGTACCCGCCTTTCTGAGGCGACGAAGCGGCCCCTGGCTTCGGTCTTCCCGTTGGGTCGATCCGCACGGCCAATTCGCAACGCTTACTGCTGAAGGGATCTCTTATGGATGCGGTGCGCCCTGCCGCAGATTGCTGGGTGCATCTGGGCGCAGTTCGGCAAGCGGCTTCACGAGCCACTCGGCCCGCTCAGTATCGCTAGTCGCCGGGTCGACCACACACAGTTCCAGGCGGCCGTCAACCATGCGGGACTGCGTGCCGAACTTCTGCGGCTTGCCTTGCGTCACCAACCAGCGATCATACGCCGCGGCGGCTAACCAGCGGCAGACGACATGACCCAGTGCCGCCCCGTGCTTGGCAAGGTCGTGGGCGTGCCAGTAGTCATCCAGACTGTCGCTGTGCTGGAGGAGCATCGCCGCGTGCCAATGGTCGTCCGCGTCCTGAAGGGCATCGCCGGCGATGAGGTCCGCAAGGCGCTCGCGCCGCTGACGATCCCGCTCACCCACGCCAGCGTGCATCCCGCCCTGGCGGTCGGCCTGATCTTGCTCGAACAGGTCACGCAGTTCCTGGTTCAACCTGCCCTTCCGTTTCCCTTCGCTGCACCGCTGCCCCGAGCAGGCGAGAGGGCTGGACCTCCTGGAAGTAGACCAGCAGGTCGAACACGTCGGCGGGCACACAGGCATGCGAGAACTGCCCCAGGCCCGCGAAGATCGGAATACCGACATTCCGGACAGGCAGCTTACTCCGCAGCGTTTCGACCATGGCTGGCTCGACGGCGTAGCAAGGAAGGTCGAGCTGATCGAGCACATGCTCCAGCGAGCCGTCCGGCGGAGGATCGGCCGCATGCGGGCACAATGTCCAATCGACGCTCCCTTCCGGGCGTTTCGTCTCGGGGTTTACCGTGCCGCTGCCAGCGTTGAAGCTCCCCCGTCCGAAGACGCAGCACACCGAGCGGTACGCGGCCCCAAGGTTGGCGCGCAGGTAACTCCCGGCGACCGGCGGCTCGTGATAGACGTGGGAGTTGTGCGCCCAGATCACCGCCTTGGTGGCGGGGCCGAATCGCTCCAGTTGAGCTAGGGCATTCTCGGCCATGAAGCGATCTCGCAGTTCCCAGGGTTTGCCGTCGGGATCACTGGCGAGCACGGCGTACTCGAGCCATTGGCGAAAAGTGGCGGTGAGGAGGACGATCCAGCGCCCGCGCGGCGACGCCAGATCGGTCTGGGGCGGCGCGACCGCCTGCCATCTGGCCAGTGCGGTCGCATACCAAGGGTCGGAAAACGTGCTGGTGTTCCGTCGTGTGTTCGCCTCAGCGGCGAGGTCTTGCCAGACGCTTGGCGCCGGCATCCCCGCGTCGGCCAGGAGCGAGAGCGCCAGGGGCAGCCCCGCTGGCGTGAACATGTCCATGCCGGCCAGGCGGACTGCGCCGCCCCGGTCGTTCCATTCCCGCAGCCAGGCGAAGAGGTCCCGCACCTCCTCGACCCGCCAGGGATACATGTCCTGGCCAAGATTCAAGCTGGGCGTCTGCCCGGCGACGTAGCGGTCGTAGGCATCCATCTCGGCCACGCCACGCTCGAAGATGACGGCATCGCAGGCGTGCCGGCGGACCAGTGCCTGGATCAGCCGGCATTTGAAGGCAAAGGATTCGTGGTCGCCGTGCGTCGCCTCGCCCAGCCCGATCAGTCGGGCGCCGACCAGGCGCTCCAGCAAGGGGGCGAGATCGTCCTCGGGCAGCGCCGGATCGGCGCCGGCCAGCGGGATTGCCGCAGCGCGCAGTTGGGCGGTGGAATCCATCTCGTCGCATCCTCCTTCCATCACCAAGCCAATGGTGCATGCGGCAGGCAGAGGGTAGCACAGCGCCAGCCACGCCACGTCGGCGGCGAGTTACCGCACCCGCTCGGGGGTTGACGCTCCGTGCTCGCCGGCTGTAGCATCCGACTCGGTCTCGACGGCGGGAGAGGATCACGTGCATGGCTGCCGACATCCTTCCACCGTCGCCTGACGAGGGCGCAGGTACGGACGGAATACCGCTCCCCCTCGCCATCCTCACTGAAGTGGACCGGCTGGCCGCTCGTCCGCTGTGGCCCAACTATGATCCGCGCACGCTGCCGGTTGCCATCTACGACGGCCGGCAGACCTGGCTCTTCCGCCATCCCGACCCGCCGCCGGAGTTCGCGCCCGAGGGAACGCACCGCCCTTCCCTGGTCTACCGTGGCCTGCATCCCGCCGTGCGCGCCAACAGTTCAGTCACCCTGAACGGTCACGCCACGGCCACCGTGCTGCTGGATGGTGCCGGTCGGCACAGCCGGACGGACCTGGCGGCCCTCGTGATGCATGAGCTGTTCCACGTCTTCCAGCGCCGACGCCATCCCGATTGGACCGCCGACGAAGCGGACCTGTTCGTCTACCCTCTGGATGACGCCGATCTGCTCCATCTCCGGCATCTGGAGACGGCGGCGCTGCGTCAGGCGTTGCACGCGCTTGAACCGTTCGAATGGGCGGCTTGGGCGGCGACGGCGATTGGTTATCGTCGTGCACGTTTCCAGCGTCTGCCGAGCGAAGCGGTCGTTTACGAGCAGGGCAACGAGTTGCAGGTTATGGCCCGCCGTGCGGCGGAGAGATCATTCCGATCGGCCTCGCCAGATGCGGCAGTTACCGAGACAGTTCCACGTACCACATCTGGAAGCCGTGGTCCTGGTAGAAGTCGATGATGCGCCGCCAGTCCCGCGCTGCCGTCAGGACGCGCCCACGAGTAATCCCCTGCTCGGCGGCATCGGCGAGCACACGATCGACGAGTTGCCTGCCAATGCCCCGCTCTCGCCGCTCAGGCACAACGTACAGTTCATCCAGGCGCACATACCGTTCGCTGGCCGGAATGACGGCCAACCCATCGCTCGTCTGGACAGTGCCGCAGGCGAAGCCGATGATGCATCCTTGCGCTTCCGCCACCCAGCAGCACTGGTCGAGCCACTGGCGCACGTCCTCCGCCGTGGCCGCGACCATCCCGATGACGTTGTCTTCCGCCGCCCATTGCTGCTGCAAGGCAACCAGGGCCGGCACATCCTCCGGCAGACAGCGCCGGATGCGGTAGTCGTCGTTTTCCATACGTTTTCTCCAAAATGAACAAAACCGGCGGTAGCCGGAATCGTCGTGATCGTTCTTGTGGTCTGGGCAGCCACACCGCGCCGTGCCTGGCGGTGGCACATCGGACCGCAGCGGGCAGCGCTCCGCCACCAGCGTACCGCAAGGCCGCCATGGCGTGTCTGCGGTGGAACGCAGTGTCAAGGGCGATCAGGTCGCTGCTGGTGGTATCCTCCGGCGATGCAACCGGCTGCCGTCCTCTTCGACCTGGATGACACACTGCTGCCGGATGACGCAGCGACGGCAGCCGCGCTGCTGGCTACCTGCGCCCGGGCGTGGGAGCAGTACCACCTCGATCCAGAAGCGCTCTGCCAGGCGCTCCGCCGCCATGCCCGGGCGCTCTGGACGGCAGCGCCGACTATCGCCTACTGCCGGGCCATCGGCATCAGCTCAACTGAGGGGCTGCGGGCGAGCTTCGCCGACACCGATCCGCGCCTCCAGACACTGCGCGACTGGGCGCCGACCTACCGGCGGCAGTCCTGGCTGGGCGCGCTCGCGGAGTGCGGTGTGGACGACGCCCTGGCCGAACGTCTGGCTGCTGCCTTCCCCGCCGAGCGAGCCAGGCGCAACGTCCCCTTCCCGGAGACGCCTGCTGTGCTCGAGCGCCTGCAGCGCACCCACCGTCTGGGTCTGGTGACGAATGGCAGCCCGGACCTGCAGCGAGCCAAGCTGAAACAGTCCGGTCTTGGAGGGTACTTTGCCGTGGTGATCGTCTCAGGCGAGGTTGGCCTCGGTAAGCCGGAGGCCGGCATCGAACGTAAAGCCCTGCGCCGGCAGGGGGGCAATGGTGGCCAAAGCCCCCGGTGGGGCGTCGAACGTTATGCCAGAGGCCAAGGACCTCTAGTTTCCGCTAACTCAGGCGGCCTCGCGGGCGGATTCTGGGTGGTGGCCGGAGGCGCCCTTGGGGAGATAGGCGGTGACGGCGGCTTTTTCGCGTCGGCCAGGGGAACTCTTGGGGAAATAGGGAGCGTGCGAGCAAGCGTCGGAGGCGACCTGGGGTCGGCTGGGGGCGACGATCCCAGAACCCGACCGGTACCGCAGGTCCAGTGGCGGCGGCATAGCTCAACACGCTCCCCGCGAGCAAGGAGAGTTCGGGCAGCCGCTGACAGGTCTCCGGTTCGTGGACGAACTGGCGGGCTGCCCCGATCATCTGCTTCGCCGCGCCGACGCGAAGCGGCCGTGCAGTTGTTCCACCGGCCAGCGATCTTTGTACAGGTCTCGCGTGGCGCGTGGGGAGAGCGGCAGCGGTGTGGCCAGTAAGAGCGGATCGTGATACTTCGGGTCGAAGATGGCATCCTCCTCCCAGGAGGTGATCTGGTCCGCTGGGGTGGCGGGGAACTCCCGCGAGCCTCGGCGCCGGGCGAGCGGTCGCACCAAAGCGCCGTGGGTCGGGGGACGCCCGCGACCGCCGTACGGCGGTGGGGTCGCTCGCCGGGCGGTAAAGTTCTTGTGCAGCCGCACGACAAAGGCGGGGATCCCGGCCGCCTGCATGTCCGCCACACCGAACTCGCGATCCCCAACGACCGCCTCCTGGGGGGCGCGCTGCGTCGCCGCTTCGCGGAGCAGCGCCCGACGGTGCGCCCCCGCGCTTGGATCACTCTGGTCGGCCCGGACCAGCCGCACCAGCAACGGCCGCCCTGCGGGGGTCGGCGAGCGCTGGCTCCCCACCCGCCCGATCCGACCGATGATCCCCATCGGGATCGCTGGCAGCGCCTTCCCTGCCTCGGCACTGTAGTGACTGGTCGGGCAGTCGTGCAGGCGGGGACGCCAGAACGCCGTCACATCCACAGCGACCGGCCGGTAGCCCTCATAACAGGAGGGCTGCCACCGCCCCTCGTGGGCCACCTGCGCCGCCCACGACGTGAGCAACCGCTCACTACGGCCGCCCTGCGGGCGTCCCGCCGCACCGCCGCCTCCGGCAAGCCCGTCTCCGCCAAGCCTGGGATGAGCGCCCCCGCGTCGCCAGCAGGCGCCCACTCACCACCGCATCCACAGCACCTCGACCAACCCCAGGTTCGTCCCAATCGGCACGGTCTTCACCACCGCACACAACAACAGCACCACTCGGTACACTGCATCCGGCATCCGGCGGCTCCTTCCGGCGAGTCCCAGTCCTTACACCTGGACTCTACCGGACCACCGCCGCCGGTTCGCCGCCCCCTCCTCAGTTAGCGGAAACTAGAGAGGACGGGTAATGCTGGTCGATCACGTCGGGTTCCCCGTTTTGAGGAGCAGCAACGTGGCGTCGATGAGGGTCACCATTGCTGCACTCCGCGCCGCCGCTTCGCCCAGGAAGAGGTCGTGCAAGCGTCGCGCCAACTCCGGCGTCACGCCGCTCAGATCGTCCAGGTGCGCCCAGACGCTGCCACCGGGCGGCATGGGCCGGTCGTGGGCCGCCCACAGCCCTTCCAACAGCTTCCAGGAGGTCGTGCTTGTCCAGTAAGCGGCTCGGAGCAGTTCGCCCGCTGCCAAGGCCGCTTGAATCTTGTCACGGGCGCTGTGCAACCAGTAGGTAATGTCCGCACGTTCCTTTGGCGGCGTGCGATAGGCGGCATAGAGCGCGCGAGCCCGAGCGGCGAGGCGTAGCAGCCCGCCGGTGTCGTCACGGAGGATGCGCCCATCGAGATAGGTGTAGACGCGCATCGGCTGCGCCGCCAACTGCTCCCATGCCGCCGCTTCGTTCTGATCGCTCCGTTCGACCAGAATGCCTTCACGACGCTCGCCACGGAACTCTGTTGGCACGCCATCAGCGACCAGCACGACCAGATCGACATCGGAGCCGGGCAGGGCATCGCCGCGCGCCAGTGAGCCAGCGAGCAGCACGCCAGTGACGCGCGCATCGCGACCCAACTCCGCCAGCACCTCGCCGACCAACTGGCGGTGATGCGACGAAGCGACCCAGGCGAGGTCAGACAGCGTCATTGCCACGCGCCACCCTCCCATCCTTCCAGCGCGACATCGAACCGATACACCGCGCGGGTGGTGGCGACACGCGGCGTTCCCAGACTCCGGCAACGCCAGTCGATCAACCGGCCATCCTCCTGCCCGGTCGCACGGCGGAACACCTGCTCCTTGGTGCGCAGCTCCATCCGGTTCGTCCTTTCAACGTGGCGCAGCGGTAGAGTACCAGCCAGAGACACGGGTGAACCAGCGCCGCGCCGGGCGCTGAGGGAGTGGAGCATTCAGGCGGTGATACGCTCACGGGGTCGCGGCGCAACGGGCAGAGTGCCGCGCATCGCTGTCGGCGAGCGCTACCCGAGGTCCGCCCATCCCGCCGCAGTACTGGAAAGCGAATGGTAGTGGACTCGCTGCCTACGTCACTGCCGCTTGCCCTGCCGGAGGGGCTGGTCCTGCGCTGGTCCAGCGTCGACGACACTGAGCGCATTGCCGACCTCATCGGCGCCGTCTATCGCAGCGGACCGCAGGCGCCGCCCAACGCCCACAGCATGGCACTCATCCGCCTGCTCATGCGCGGCGACCACCCGCTTATGACACCACGGGATTTCGCCCTGGTCGAAGACGTTGCCAGCGGACGCATCGTGGCCTGCGCCTGCCTCTGGCGGCAGACCTGGACGTATGGCGGCGTGCCATTCCCCATCGGACGGACGGAGGAGGTCGCCAGCGATCCCGACTATCGCCATCGCGGCCTCATCCGCGCCATCTTCCGTGCGCTGCACCAGCGCAGTGAGAGCCGTGGTGACGCCCTCCAGGCGATCAGCGGCATCCGCTACTTCTACCGCCAGTTCGGCTACGAGTACGCCCTTGATCGTGGCGGCGCCTTGGAGTGTCCGCTGGATACCCTGCCGGCGGCGCCGGACCAACGGAACGCGTTCACGCTGCGGCCGGCCAGGGAAGCAGACCTGCCGCATATCCTCGCCGCCTACGCTGGTGTCCGGGCGCGCGGGCTCGTCGCCGCGCTGCCAGACGCTGCCTGGTGGCGGCACAAACGTGCCACCGGCGAGGTCCCAGGTCAGCAAGGTCGGTTGCTGGCCATCATCGATCACACCTCCGCCGTGCGCGGCTACGTCGAGCTCATACCCTTCCGCGTCGGACCGACGGTGGGCATCCGGCAGGCCGAGCTGGTCGAAGGAACGGCGTGGGCGGAGGTTGCCGCCCCGCTCTTGCAGGCGCTGCGCGATCTGGCGCCGACCCTGCCAACGCAGCAGGTGCAGGAGCCGGCCAGGAGCCTGACCTTCGTGCTCAGTCCTGACCATCCCCTCGCCACGATCCTCGCAGAGACCATGGCCACGCGCGTCTACCCGCCGTCCGCCTGGTACGTCCGGGTGCCGGACCTGCCGCGCTTCTTGCTACATATCAGATCGGTGTTGGAGCATCGCCTGGCTCGCTCGATTTTCTCCGGCTACAACGGCGACCTGACCCTCGACTTCTACCGTGGCGGACTGCGCCTCACATTTGTGCAAGGATCGCTCGTCACGGCTGGGGGATGGCAGCGCCCAGCGTGGGGTGGGCAGGAGCAGGCAGAGGCGGCCTTTCCGCCCGGCATCTTCCTGCAGTTGCTCTTCGGCTATCGCCGTCTGGATCAGTTGCGCGCTGCGTATCCCGACGTCTGGTACCGCGACGATGCCGACGTGCTCTTGCAAACGCTCTTCCCACCGGCACCGTCGTTTGTTCTGCCGCTCGATTGACGCCCGCCAGTGCAACCTCTGGCCCGTCAAGGGCCGATACAGATCTGAGGGAACGACGACGCCTGGTGTGGCGGCATCGGCGGTCATCGCAGAAACGGAGAACGTCGTTCCGCCATATCTCGTCACCGCTTCTGTTGCTCTTGGCCGACGGTCTCCTGCATACGGGCTGGCTCGGACGCTCCGGCAGCGCCGCGCGCGGTTGGCGGCACTGAGGAACCGCCCCTGGCCTCTTGCAGTCTCGTGGCGCCTCCGGTACACTATGTCGCATCGAGATGTAGAGAGGTCGCCAATGACCGAGTTCGACCGCTACCTGGAGCGCCTCCAACAACGCGCCGGCCTCACGCTCAGCGTGGATGCCGAGCGCGAACTGCGCGCCCATTTCGAGGAGGCCGTCGCCGGCCAGCGCCGGGCCGGGCGCAGCCTGCGGGAGGCCGAACTGGCGGCGCTGGACGAACTCGGCAAGCCAGAGGTGGTCGCGGCTGCCTTCCGGGCCGAACGGCGCGTCATCCGTCGCTTCGCCGGCGGTCCGGGCGTGCTCGTCCTTGATTTCGCGCGGCAGGCCCGGCTGTTTCTGGCAGCGGCGGCTCTCACCGCTGCCCTCGGGGCGCTCGCCGGGCGGGCTGCCCCGCCGACATATACCGTACGTGTGCCCCTCTCCGTCTTGATCAAGATGGACTACGGCAGCGAGCTGGGGGCGCGGACCGCGCTTACCCAGGTGCAGTTCGATACGCCCCTGCCGGTCTACCTGCGCTGGACACCGCAGCCAGTGATCGAGGTCAGCAATCCAGACCAGGCGACAGCGGTGGCAGCGGCCCAGCAGGCGACGGACGAGACGACTCGCCAGTTCCCCCTCTACTTCCAGCGGACGCTCTACGGGAGGGGCGACACGAAGGCGGTGGCCATCCCGGGGACGCTACAGGTTGAGACGAGCTACCCGATCCTACCTGGTGCTGCCGGCGGCGCCGTCCTCGGCGTGGGCGGGATCGCGGCGCTCACGATCCTACGCAAGCGGCACCGGCGATGAGGAGGGTGCGCGCCGAGTTGCTCAAGGGCACGACGCCGGGACTGGTGCTGGCGCTGCTGGCCGAGCGGCCGATGCACGGCTACGATCTGGCGAAAGAGATCGAGGCGCGCAGCGCCGGGGCCTTGGCGCCGGGACAAGGGACGCTCTACCCGCTCCTGCACCGCCTGGAGCGCGAGGGGCTGATCGCCGGCAGTTGGGAGGCACGGCAGGGCGGACCGGAGCGACGGGTGTACCGCCTCTCGCCGGACGGCGCCGCCGCGCTCGCTGGGTGGCGGGTGGAGTGGGCCACCTTCACCCGGGTGATCGGACGGTTCCTGGCTCCAGCGGAGAACGGAGCGCCGGCCTAACACCACTTGAGGGTGGGGACGATCGGCCGCTCGTGCCGTCGCGCCGGACGCCTCACGCCAGCGCCTCCAGCAACCCCTGCATGTAGCCAATGGCGTGGGCGCGGCCACGGTGGCCATACGGTGAATCGCCAACCATGTTCGGCACGTGGTCGTCGAGCAGGAAGCCGGTAAAGCCTGCCTGCTGGAGGGCGCGCATGGCCTTGAACGGGCGGTAGTTACCCTCCCCGATGAAACATTCGGCGAAGTTGTCGGCCGTGCCTTTCACGTCGCGGAAGTGGACGTAGAGAATCTTGCCGCGGCTGCCGAAGTAGTCGATGGCCTGCAAGACGCTCGGTTCCCCGCCCATCTCCGACCAGCAGCCCAGGCAGAGGTCCAGCCCCCAGGCGTCGCTATCGGCGATCTCCATTGCCCGCCGGAAGCCCCCGAAGTTGCGGAAAAGGCGGGCCACGCCGCCGAGTGAGGCAACCGGTGGGTCGTCTGGGTGCAGGGCCAGCTTTACGCCGGCCTCCTCCGCCACCGGCATGACGGCCTTGCTGAAATAGGTGTAGTTCGCCCACATCTGGTCGTCGCTCAGTTGCCGCTCAGCGACGGGAACGAGGCCGCGGGCGTCGAAGGGATCATCGCTGCCGGAGCTGCTGCTGCGGGCAACCAGCACCTCCCGCTGGCGGTCGGCCTGGGCCTTGGCCAGCTCAAACATCGTCACCAGCGCGCCGCCACGCCCCACCGGCGCTCGGTCGGTGCGCCAGACGGAGTTCGGCATGAAGTGGTACCCGAGGATGGGGATGCCGGCCCGGCCGACGTTGCGGATGGTGGCCTGGTAGTGCTCAAGCTGCTCGTCGCGCCCCGGCAAGCCCAACATCACCTTGTCATAAAAGTAGAGCGGCACATTCTCAATAGCTTCCAGGCGCAACCCGTATTGCTCGGCGCGCTGGCGCAAGGCCAGCAGGTCGGCCACTTCCCAACGCTGCCGACCCGGCAACTGCGGCGTGTTGACCTGCACGCCACCCACACCGATCTGCTGGGCGAACGTCAGGATCTCGTCGGTCAGTTGGCTGACCTGCCCCACCGCCACGCGCATCTGTTCTGCCATTCGACCTCCTTGAATCGCCGCTACACTGTATTGCCACCCACTCGGGGTGCAGAAAGGACTGTACACCAAACGGGACGACAGGGGGCAAACACCGTCGTCGCACATGTCGATCGAAATACGACGGCGCTGACAAGACCGGGTTGGTCATGCCCCAAGCCCGGGGTGTCGTGTCCCCCAAGGTCTTGCGCCGGATGCTTGGACCTCCCGGCGACTGAAGTCGCCGGGCGCGGCGCCGCCGTTAGCAAGCAGATCGCGCAAAACCTTGGGGACATCCCCGTGCCCGTCGCTGCTTGCAATCGACTTCGCAATCAGCGAAGATGGAGGGAGAATGGACGCTATCATGTCCCCTGGTTTTGATCCTGGCGAGTATGTGCGCCTCGTTGCGGTGTTTCCCCCCGTCAAGATTCGTGATCATGTCCAGGCTGAGGCAACGGAGGCACGCATCGAAGCACTCCTTGCTCAGCCGGAGAACAGCGAGGCGGAACGCGCCTATCTGGACCTGCTCAGCGACCTTTTGGCGGATTGGGAAGACATCCAGGTGGTTATTCCCGACATCGATGGCGGTGAGTTAGTGAAGATCCTCCTCAAGGAACGGGACCTGCGGCAGCGCGACCTGGTGGGGGTGTTCCCTACCGAATCGATCATTTCAGAAGTGCTGACCGGGCGCCGCGAACTGAGCCGCGACCACATTGCGGGACTCGCCGGCTTCTTCCACGTCTCGCCCGCCGTCTTCTTCCCGGCGCAGACGGGCCGATCAGCACGCACACGCGGGGCCGACCATCTCTTGGCCCCCAATCGGCAGGATCAAGCAACCGAGCAGGTGGCGACGAGGCGCTCGTGATGGACGATGCGCAGCGGCCAACTGGCGCCGCATTGACACACGCTGGCCTGACCCTCACCCTCTGGCGCCGCTCTCGCTGGCACTGGCCGTTGCGGCGGCGCCGCGCCAGCCGCGGCGACACCTTATGCTGCCCCCACCCATTCGGAAGGAGATGAGGCGACGGAGATCACTGATCTGGCGCGGTTTCTCCTTGAAGCGAGCCGGCGCGGGTACGCCGCCGGTCGCTCGGCATCAAAAGTTCGGGAAGCGGATCGGTCGACAACCATCACCTATGCATCGGCTAACTGGCGGTTCCAGGACAACTACTTTGGGGGGGGAACCCTATGGCGGGAGGGCCATCGTGTTCTGGAAGGGGAGGCCCGTCTGGATCGCCGTCTATTACGGGCGCATTGCCGACCCCGCCGTGCCTGTCCAGCCGATCTACACATTCTTGCAGCAAGCGTTGCTGCTGGCTCCGGTAGCGTGCCCGTTTCGGGGTCCGGCAGAGTTCGCTGACGCCGCCTTCACCTATCGGAACACCTGGCGTGGAGACGTTGAGGCGTTTGCCGGAGAAGAAGCCGTGTACCAGGAGGGCGAGCGCGTGTACACAGGGAGCTATGCGGGCGGCCTGGTTGATCGTTGAGCCGGAGATTAGTCGACGGCGCCAAATACCTCCTCCCGTTCACTCTTCACGAGGCTCGCTCAGCGCGAAATTGCATGCTGATTTCAGGCGACGCCACTCCGTGGAGGGAAACGGAAAGGATCAGCCCCAGTCCGTCCGGCGACGAGTGATGGGATACCCTCCATTCGACGCGGAGGCCGGGATCTCAGCACAGGATGCTGCCTCGCGGTCAATGCGCTACAGTATAGGCAGGTGGGTCGGCGCGCCTGAGCGGCTGACGGCCCGGACGACGTGCCAAAGGAGGTGAACGTGATTGAGACCTTGGCAGAAGCGGTCCAGCAACCCGCTGCCCCAAGCTTCCGTGACCTGATCACCTACGTGCGGCCTAAGCCGGAAGAGAGCAAGTGGCTGGATATTCCCTGGCAAACCGACCTCTGGGAGGGGCGGCGTCTGGCGATGGCGGAGGGGAAACCGATCTTCCTCTGGGCCATGAACGGCAACCCACTCGGCTGTACTTGAAACAATGGCGTGGCCGGCCGTGAGCTGGCTTTCAGTGATCCCGAGGTCATCCGCCTGGCGTCCGAGCGCTTCGTCCCCATCGCCGAAAATGTTTCCCCGCTGCAGTGGCAACAGGATGCCGAAGGTGAGTTCTTCCGGCTGGTGGCGGAGCAGGGCCACTACGCCGGGCGCACCTTCCCGACCAGCACCCGGCAGGGCTACTACGCCTTCACCGCCGATGGCACGCTGCTGGCCGCGCGCAACTCGCGCGATCCGCGGCAGATGGAAGACATGATGCTGACGGCGTTGCGGCGCTGGACAGTGCTGATGGATGGCGATGCGGCCGCCACGCCGGCGGAGTTGCCGGACTTCACCCCGGCGCAGCCCAGCCGCTACCCGGAAGGCGGGCTGATTCTGCAGTTGGCAACACGAGACCTGCCGCGCCAGGTGGACACGCGGCCCGACGACTGGCGCAAGAACGCCTGGAACCTCGACTACGCCTGGTTCACGCCTGACGAGGCGCGCGGACTGGTACCCGCTTCGCACGTACTCGGCAGCCGACAGCCCGCACCCCAGTCCGTGCTGCGCCGGCTGGCCCGCTTCCACCTGCGCGACTTCGTGCGCGGCGAGCCGCCATCCTGGCCGGAGGAGGCGATCCGCCAGATGGAGTTAGAGACGACGGTCACGGGCATCTCCGGCCCACGGCAGCAACTGGTGCAGTTGGCGCTCCACGGCGCCATTCGCCTGGAGTGGGAATGGCGCTGGCTGGATCGCTACCGCGATGAGGAGCGCGCTTCCGAGACCGGGCTTGACCTCACGCTCACCGGTGAAGCGACCTGGGACGCGGAGAGCGACCACTTCATCGCCTTCGACATGCTGGCCGCCGGTCCGCGCTGGGGGACCAGCCAGCACAACAACCGCAGCGACGACATGGGTCCGGCGCCTGTCGGCATTACCTTCACGCTCGCCGGTAACGAGCCGCGCGACCGCACCCCACCCCACACCGTCTCGCACCGGGGGTATTTTGGCAGCTAGCAGAACAACGTGGGGCCGCGACTGCGGGCCCACTGCGGTGGGCACCCCCGGCCAAGTTACGAGGGCGACTGCGGTCGCACGGGGCTTCTGGCACCGCAGTGCCCCCCGTCCTTTGGCCGCAGACCGCAGTCGCGGCCCCACCCAAGATACCTTCACCGAAGATAAGGAACACTGTGGCCGATACCCTTGATCCCTCGCTCCTGCCCCAGGAGACCCGCGTCATTCTCGTGCGCCACGCGCGCCCGCGGGTGCTGCTGGCTCGACCTGCCCAGGAGTGGGAGTTGAGCACGGCAGGCCGGGACGCCGCCGACCGCCTGTGTGCGCTGGCCCTCTTCGAGCGTGCGACGGGCTACTTCGCCGGACCGGAACCGAAGATGCGGGCGACACTGGCGGCCGTCGCCGCTGAGCGCGGGCTCACGGTGGAAACAGCTGCCGCCTTCGCCGAAAGCCAGTCCGGCGCCTGGTTGGCCGACGCTCAGTTTCTCGCCACCGTCGGTCGCTTCTTTACCACCCCGGACGAGCCGCCGGCAGCCGACTGGGAACCGGCCGCCGTGGCCACCGCCCGCTTCGCCGCCGGCATCGACGGGCTGCGCGTCCACTACGGCCCGGTCGCCTCGCCAGGGCACGTCAACCCGGGGACGTTCGCTGTCGCGTCCGGCGGCCGCGTGCTCACGGCCTACCTCGCTTCCCTCTTGAACTACAGCCCCGAAGCCGCCTTCCAGGTCTGGCGCCGCTTGCGCATGCCGGATGTCGCCGTGGTGGAGTTCTCTCCCCACGCCGCGCCCAGGCTGGTGATCCCCTTCGGCGTATTGGCTGCGGGTGTTCCAGCCGGCTAACGTCACGACGCCAGCACCTCGTAGCGCACCGTCAGCGACTCGCCGCAAGCGTCGGCCAAAGCGCGGCGGACGAGCGGATCGAAGCGCCGCGCCAGTTGCTCGGCGCTGATCTGGTCGGGTACGCCGACCACCGCCTCACCGGCGGACCGGCTCACCAGGCGGGTGCGCGCCAACCAGCGCGAAAAGTTTGCCGGCACCATCTGCTCCCGCAGATCGTCGAGGGTGGCGTGCCAGACACCGACCAATCCCGTCGGCGCTGCTTCCAGCACCGGTTGCCTCACCGGCGCCAGACGGCTGACCGGAGTGGCCTTGCTCACGGTCCCGTGGGCGGATTGTTTCGGGGCCGCTTCGGCATCCGCCGCTGCATAGCGGTCCAGCACGTGCCGAAGTGTCGCCACGTCAACTGCCGCGCCTTGCTTCTGGCTCATGTCGACCAACGCCGCCGCAACCCACTCCAGGCCAGTTGCCGGCGGTGTAGCGCAAGCCGCCAGCGAAGCAGCGTAGGCCACACTTTCAGCCAGAACCGCCTGTTCCGCGGTTGTCAGGTTCCGCTCCGCTATTGTGACAAAGAGGTCCAACAATTCGGCGAAGGCTTCCTGGTTGGCGAGCCCTTCCCCGTCTGTTTGGATGGTGTTTGCATGAACGGGGTCTTCTTTGGGTGACAGCAGCGACCGGGGGCCGGTGGCAGGCATGGCTCCCGTTGGGGTGACGGTGTCGCCATCGGCGGGGGTGACAACCGTGTCCATGGGAGGGGTGACGGATATGTCACCGGGGGCAGTGCGCGAACGAGTGCGCCGCACGATGGCAGGCGCGGCGCTGGGATCGAGTGCGCCATCGGCGCGGGCGGCGTTGACCACGGCGCGGATCAGCGGGGAATAGTCGAACTCGTTGGTGGTCTGGCTGCCATCGGGCAGGAAGCGCTCGATCACGCGCAGGAAGCCTTTGCCCTCCAGCGACTCGACATAGCGCTTGGCCTGCCGCACCGAGATGCCCATACGGGCGGCGATAGTGCGCAGCGAGGGGTAGGGGTCGCGGTCCGACCACCAGTGCTGCCAGACGTGGATGGTGAAGAGCAATTCAGGTCCCGTCAGGCCCAGGGGCACGTAGTAGTTGAGCACGAGGTTAGGGATGGCGGTGTGCCCGCGGGCCAGGATCTCCTCGCCGAAGCGCACGCTCAACCGGTACCCGTCGTGTTCGCTCACGGTTTGCCTCCCTCGTCCCTCTGCCGAAACCGTATCAAGCGTGCGATCCCTGCCGCTGTTGCCACATAGCAGTATTTCCGCATCTGGCGGGGTGTGCTATGGCGGAGCGGCGACCAATTGCTCCTGCGAGTCACTATCGTCTCCAGTCATTACTCATTTGCAATGGCTGCCGGGCGCCAGCGGTGAACGAGGAGTGCGACGATGCGGCGCAGGTCGGCACGCTCGCTCGGCGGGATGCTTAGATCGCCCAGCACGTCGGCCAGCAGTACGATGGTGGGATCGAGCGCTCCCAGCCGCTCCAGGGCCGCTGGCAGGCCATTTCCGGCCACAACGAGGGCATCGGTCTGACTCGCGTCGAGCCCCAGCGCTGTGGCAAATTTGCGGATCAGGGCGACATCGGGCGCTTGCCGCTCGCCGCGTTCCAGGCGGTTGACGTAGCTGGCGTCGACGCCCGCCGCCTTCGCCAGGGCGTGCTGCGACAGCCCGACCCGCTGCCGCACCGCCGCCAGTTGCTCTCCGAACGTTGCCATGCCGACCGCCTTCCCGCTATCAATGCCATTGCGGCATCGTAACTGGACTGAGGGTGGGCCGATAGGGAGTAGGGCGGGGAGTTATGCCACAACGGCACCAGCGCAACTCGGATGACGGCGGTGATCAGCACGGCCGATGCCGGATTTGCATCACATCCTGGTACCTGGTGGGGAGCCAGGTTCTGGCCGAGCTTTTTGCCGCGCCGGGGTTGCGGAGTGCGCCGCAAAGTTTTGCGTGGCGAGGGAAGGGCATTAGTAAATCGGCTACAGGGCCGCGATTGCGATCGGCGGCCTTGCACTCCAGGGTACAAACGTCGTTCGCTTTCAACCGACTACTTTGCGTCACACCCGGCGTCGAGCGAGACCCGCCGAGTGCCGTGCTATACTCGCCACGCCTCAGCGCCCGTGCTCGGGCAGCGGGGCCATCTCAGGTCGTGACATACGAGGAGACCGAACGTGATCCAGATCGCCGAGTTCCTGTCTCCGCAGCGCTCGCCGCTGTGGAGCATGGTCAAGCAGTGCGGCCTTAATCATGTGGTTGGCGCGATGGACCTGCGACGGGGGGCAAGCAGCGTCCGGGAGGAGGCTCCCTGGAGCTATATGTCGCTCCTGCGGGCGAAGACCGCCTACGAGGACGCCGGCTTCGAGTTGGCGGTACTCGAGAGCCGGCCGCCGCTCAATAAGGCCAAGTTGGGGCTGCCGGGGCGCGACGAGGAGATCGCGACGGTGTGCGAGCTGATTCGCAACCTGGGCGCCCTGGGGGTCCCGGTCTGGTGCTATGAGTGGATGCCCGTCTTCAACTGGATGCGCACCTCGACCACGGTCCCGTCGCGCGGCGGGGCGTTGGCCACCGGCTACGACCACGCCCTGATGCAGAATGCGCCGCTCACCGAGTACGGCGTCGTGACGGAGGAGCAGCTCTGGGAGAACCTGCGCTACTTCCTGGAGATTGTGGTACCCGTGGCCGAGCAGGCGAACGTGAAGCTGGCGATGCATCCTGATGATCCGCCGCTCTCCCCCATCCGCGGCCTCGGGCGCATCATGCGCAGCGTCGAGAATTACCAGCGGCTGCTCGACCTCGTACACAGCCCGGTCAACGGCATCACGCTTTGCCAGGGCAACTTCACGCTGATGACCGACGACCTGCCCGGCGTCATTCGCCACTTTGGCCGGCAGGGCAAGATCTTCTTCGTCCACTTCCGCGACGTGCGCGGCACCCCGGAGAAGTTCGTCGAGACCTTCCACGACGACGGGCAGACCGACATGCTGGCCTGCATGCGGGCCTACCGCGAGATCGGCTTCGAGGGTGTCTGCCGACCAGACCACGTCCCGACGATGGAAGGCGATAGCAACGACCGCCCCTCTTACTCCAACATCGGGCGGCTCTTCGCCATCGGCTACCTCAAGGGGCTGCGGGAGGCGGTGTACGGCTAGGCGGGGGCGGGGAGACCCCTTCCGGCTCGTACTACTCGCCAGGTTTCCCCCTGACGGGAGAAACCGATGCTGCACTTCGGGGGACGGTAGCTGACCGTCGGCTTGGGGGTGTCGGGCCGTCCCGCGTTGGCTGGCAACGTGCGAACTGCACGGGGAAACAGACAATGGTCCGTCGCGCGGATCAAGGTTCCGGGCGCGCCGACGCTGCACGCCTGGTAACGGCCACGCTTGCGCGCCATGCTCCGGCCTGGGGACGTCGATACGGCCCCTTCGACGGACCGGAGCATTGCCGTAGTACTCCACTCGAGCCACGCTCCGGTCCAACCCCAACGATACTATCCCATACGCAACCGTCCCCTGAATTGGAACCAAGGTTTCTCCCGTCAGGGGGAAACCTGGCGAGTAGTACGAGCCGGAAGGGGTCTCCCCGCACCAGAAGTATCAGCTATTCGAGGGAGCAACATGCTGCTCGGGCGCCTGGGCGAGTCGCCAGGCTTCGTACTCGGCGCGGGCGGCGTCGCTGAGGGGGTAGTACTTGCGCAGGTCGCCGCCTTCGGCCAGTTTCAGGCGGCTGAACTCCTCCCACTCGACGTGCGCGCCGGCCTTGGCGGCGAGCTGCGGCGCCAGGGCAATTGGTACGACGACCGCCCCGTCGTCGTCGGCGATGATCAGGTCGCCGGGGCAGACCGTGACCCCGCCGCAGGCGATCGGGATGTTGACGGCGTAGGGGAAGATGTTGGTCTGGGTGTGGAAGTTGGGTGTCACGCCGCGCAGCCACAGGCCGAGCCCGAGCTTCTTGATGGCGGCGGAATCGCGGATGCAGCCGTCGATCACGATACCCAGGCCGCCGCGGCCACGGAAGTAGGTCATCATCATCTCACCGAAGACGCCGCTGGTCATATCGGCGCGCGCGTCGACCACCACGATGTCGCCCGCCTGCGCGTGGTAGAGCGCGTGGCGATGGAGCTGGCGCTCCGGGCTCACGTACTCGGCCTCTGGGTACAGGTCCTCGCGCTTCGGCATAAATTGCAGGGTGATTGCCGGCCCGACGATGGACGCGCCAGGCGTCATGGACACGGGACCCTGCAGGAAGGCGTTGCGGATGCCGAGGCGCCGGAGCTCCCCGGTGGCTGTCGCGCTGCCGATGCCTTTCAAGGCGGCGATCAGCGCTGGGTCTGGTCGCGAAATGTCTTCAGTCTCGACCGGCTGGTCACTCTCCTGGTGGTTCGGCATAGCGCAATCCTCTCGGTGTTCTCATCGGCAAGGGCAAATCCCGCCGCGTCGGGTGGGTGGTCCACAGATGGACGCCAATCTCGGCAGACCGTCGCGGTCCGACGAGATTGTACAGGAGTGGGGAAGATGTGCAGCGCCAGGACTGTGGTGGCAAAGTGCCGAAGTCTCGCTCGGCAGATAGCAATCAGACAGCGTTACAATCGGGGGGAGTCACAAGACTAGGGTACTGTGGACGGACCCAGGGGAACGCATCGTCAAAGAAGGAGAGGCCCGGTGTCGACGACGAAACACTCATTTCCCATGCAATGGCTGGACGCGCGCAGTTCCGGCCCTTTCGCTCCGCTGGCGCTGTCCTACACCCGCGACATCCTCCTGGACCCCGGCCTTGGGGACCGCCGCCTTGCTGTCGGTACCACGCTGTTGGGCTTGCCGGCCGGGTTGGGCATCGCCAGTCTTGCCGTTGAAGGAGGAGACAGCTGGGTCGAGTCGCTCGCCGTGAGTCGGATGTTTGAGGGTCGGGGGATCGCGACAGCGTTGCTGCAGACGCTGGAAGCCGCCTTGCGCGAGCGCGGCTGCACCGCCATACACATGACGTATACCACCGGCTCCCGCACCGCCCCTGCGCTGGAACGCGTGCTGGAGAAGTGCGGCTGGCCACCCGGTCAGGTGAGTCGCCTGCTCTTCAAGGCACGCTGTCCAGAGGGCACTGATAATTGGGCGCAGCGCGACTACACCCTACCGCCCGACGTGGCGCTCTTCAACTGGGCCGAGCTCACTGAGCGCGAGGTGGCTGCCGTGTTGGAGCAGACCCAGCGTGATCCCCGGTATGAGGGCGCGATGATCAATCCGGCGCGGACCATGGAGCCCCTCAACAGTCTGGGGATTCGCTACGGCGGGGAGATCGCCGGCTGGATCCATGTTCGGCGGGCGGCGCCGGACACGCTGGTCTACGACAACTTCTGGCTGCGGCGGGACATGCGCCGGGCGGGGAGGATGGGCGTCGGCATGAAGCTCCTGGCCGAGTCGATCCGGCGGCAGTTGGGAGCGGATATCCCCTGGACCTACTGGGCGACCGCACCGGACAACCGCCATATGCTCCGTCTCGTCCATGCGTACCTCGACCCCTACGTCGTGGCGATCCGCGAGGTGCGCCGTGCCGGCAAGCAGCTAGACGGTGAGCATGCCGGTCAGGGGGAGGAGGCGCTGGCGGAGATCCGGGTTCGAAAATCCCATAGTACGCCCCAACAAGTAAATCGGCGAACTGTGGCAGGCAACCACCCCACGGGATGATCGTCGTGTCGATCGACCAGGAATAGGTTCCCGGCCGCCTTGGACAATGGGCGGCAATGTTACGGCGTGGCGTCTCCCGAGTCGCTGCGGCCTGCCAGCAAGGCGCGCAGCCGCGCCAACTCGGACTCCGCCGTTCGCCGCGCTGCGGCCTCACGCTCAGCGCGTTCCGTCTCCTGCCGAGCGTGCTCCACCGCCTGTTCGGCCCGCGCCCGCTCGCGTTGTGCGTGTGACGCCTCGTGCTCTGCTCGCAACGCCTCGTGCTCCGCCCGTACTGTCTCGCGCTCCGCCCGCCGTTGCTCGCGCTCTGCCCGTAACGTCGCTTGTTCAGCGCGTTCGCGCGCCTGCTCCGTCTGTTCCGCCTCTTCCTCCGGCGAGGGGAGCACCCGCCCTTGCTGGTCCACTACCCGCAACCAGGGACGCTCTACCGGCAGTAGCCCCAGCCCGCCCAGGGCCGCACTCCACAGGATGCCGTTGGCATCGGCGCCCCACTCTACCCATCGCCCCAAGCCGTCCCGCCGGTAGCCAAACAGCCGTGGTCCACTCTCCGCGCGATACGGCCAGTAGACCACGTACTCCGCTACGCCCATCGCCGCGTAGTAGGCCGGCTTCTGCTCCGGGTCGGTGTCGCGAGTGACGCTCTCCGTCGTCACCACCTCCAGCACCACCTTCGGCGCCTGGCCTTCACGGCGAATGTCCCAGGTGGTGCGCAAGGTTTCGTCCGCCACTGCCACAAGCACGTCCGGTCCCAGGGTGAGTGTGCCGCCTTCGGGGCGAGGCATGCTGACACCCAGTTCGCCGCCGACGTGCCAGCCTAGCCGGTGACGGCGGTGGTGCAGCGACAGGATGCCGACCAGCAGCCGGGCCACGACGTACTGGAACTCCGGCACGGTCATCCAGGGCGCCTCATTGCTGTCGTCCTCCGCCGCCTGCACCAGCGCCGCCAGGTCCAGCGTCGCCATACTGATCGCCATCGCTGCGCCTCTTCTCTCCGTCGCTCCGAAGTCGCTCGGGCTGCACCGCTCCCCAATCGTAGCATCAGCCTCGGTCAGTTGGCGGTTGGCCAGCAGGTCCCGATGCGTAGCGACGAAAGCAATGAAGGCTGACTCCAGTTCGGACGGGTTGAAGTCGTAGCCTCCCTGGCGGGCCACGGTCGTCGCTGCCTCATACTGCTCGGTAGCGAGCGTCAACCCTTGCGGTGAGTTGAGCATCTGGAGCTTGCCGGCGCTCTGAGCGACTTGCGCCAATAGCTCATGGTTCTGGCTGGCCTGCGTCACAAACGCCTGCGCGCTTTGTTGGGACATGTGCTGACTCTCCTCATTTCTAAGCATGTGGCCATAACTTTGGCATGGATCGCTCCAGAGGAGATCGGCTGAAAAAGCATGCCATTGTTTTGGTTACGTGCTTAGTAACGACGATCCGTCGAAGTGCCGGCGGGGCAATCACCGTGGAGGCGATGGCGTGAGTGTAGCACAATCAAAGGGGCGGCGTTGCATCCCGTACTGTAAGAGTGCATCGCAAAGTTTTGCATAGCCAGGGAGCGGTATTTGTAAACCGAGTAACAGGGCCGCGATTGCGATCGGCGGCCAAGTGACGAGGGCGACTGTGGTCGCGTTCTGAACCGATGACGGTATTCCCAAACGACCACAGTCGCCCTCGTCACTTGGCCGCCGATCGCAATCGCGGCCCGTTGGTACGCCAATAAATATCGTTCCCTTGCTTCGCCATACTTTGCGGCGCACTCCAACGTCGGAGCTTCCTGTACCATCACAAGAACCTGCCGTAGACTGGCCTTGTCTGCCTGGGTTGGCCGTTTGCCCCTGGTGGCTGCTGAGAGAAGAAAAGGGGAGCTATGGCGTCGCCGACGCGGGAATCGGTTTTTCGCGCCGCCGCGCTGCGGCACGACGAACTGCCGGATGAAGAGATTCATCAACCCCGGCTGATCACGCCGCGCAGCTTCTTGCTGCTCTGGGCGGCATGCGCCCTGCTTCTAGTGGGCGGGCTGCTGGCGCTGTCTACTCTGTTGGCCGGTCTGACGCCGTGAATGGCGGCCGTTCGCGCCGGCGGCGGGTGCCTCTGGTCTACCAGTCGGATGTCACGGAGTGCGGCGCCGCTTCCCTGGCCATGCTGCTGGGCTAATTTGGCCGCAAGACCAGCCTGGCCGAATGCTACGCCGCGGCAGGCATCGGGCGCGACGGCGTCACCGCCGGCCAGTTGCTGCAGGTTGCGCGCGGCTTTGGTCTGGAGGGTAAGGGCTACGCCTGTGACCTCGCGCACCTGCCGAGCCTGAAGCTGCCCGTCATTGTCCACATGGTGTTCAACCACTTCGCGGTGTTGGAGGAGTACACGCCGCAGCGGGTGCTGCTGGCCGATCCTGGTCTGGGCCGGCACTGGCTACCCATGGCGGAGTTCAGCAAGCAGTACACCGGCGTGGTGCTCAGTTTCGCGCCGGGGCCGGACTTCGCGCGCCGAGCGCGGGCCGGGCCGGCAGCGTGGCGCGTCTACGCCGGCTCGCTGCGTCGCGTACCCGGCGTCGCCGGTCTGCTGGCGCAGGTGTTGATCGCCACGCTGCTCGTGCAACTCCTGACGTTGGCGGGACCACTGCTGCTGGCCCTCCTGGTCGACCGGGTGCTGCCAACGCGGCGGGCCGACCTGTTGGCGATCGCCGCCCTGGCGTTGCTGCTGTTGAGCCTTGCTCGCCTGGTGGCGACGTACCTGCGCGCGGTCTTGCTGGTGTACCTGCGGGAGCGGTTGGACCTGCTGCTGATGCCCGCTCTGTTCCGCCACATCCTCAGTCTGCCCTACACCTTCTTCCAGCGCCAGGGGCGCGACGCCCTCGCCTGGCAGGTGCAACAAAGCAGCGCCTTGCGCGAGGCGCTCAACGTGCAGACGCTGGCGCTGCTCTTCGACGGCCTGACGCTGTTGCTCTACGGCGCTACCATCTTCGCCTTCTCACCGCTCCTGGGTCTCATCGCCTTGACCTTGCTGACCGGGCAACTGGCAGCGCTGCTGCTGAGCTATCGACCGCTGATCGTGCTGGCGCACGAGGAACGCGACGCCCGCCTGGCGGAGGCTGCCTATCTGCTGCGTGTCGTGCGGGACATGGAGAGCGTCAAGGTGACCGGCGCCGAGGAGTCCTTCTTCGCCTACTGGCGGAACCTGCTACACAAGCACCTCAATGTGCAACTCGCCCATAGCCAGACCCGCACGCTCTACGAGCTGCTCACCACCGGCTTTGCATCGCTGGGTCCGGTGCTGCTGCTGCTGGTCGGCATGCAGCAGGTACACACCGGACGCCTCACGCTCGGCGTCACGCTGGCCCTCAACCTCACAGCCTATCTCATGTTCCGGCCGCTGGCTGACCTGATCGGCCATATCCGCACCCTGCAAGGGATCGTGGCGAACGTGCAGCGGCTCAACGCCACGCTGGCGGCGGTACCGGAGCAGGTCGGCGACGCTGTCCGTCCGGCGCCTGTCCTCACCGGCCGGCTGGCGTTGGAGCAGGTGAGCTTTCGCTATAACCCGACGGCGCCCTGGGTGCTGCGCGACGTGTCGTTGCAGGTCGAGCCGGGCCAGAAGGTGGCGATCGTCGGCGCCGGCGGCGCCGGCAAGAGCACGCTGATCAAACTGCTGCTGGGTTTCTACGCGCCGACCGAAGGGTGTATTCGTTACGACGGCCAGGCGCTAACGGACCTCGATCTCCCCTCCGTGCGGCGCCAGTTGGGGGTGTCGCTGCAAGGGGCGGGGATCATGCACCAGACGTTGCGCTACAACATTGCCCTGGGCCGCAACGATGTGCCCATGGCCCAGGTGCGCGCCGCAGCGCGTCTAGCGCTGATCGACGACGACATTATGCGCCTCCCACAGGGCTATAAGACCTTTGCCGGGGAGAACGGCGCCAATGTGTCAGGCGGCCAACGCCAACGCCTGCTGCTGGCCAGGGCCTTCCTCCAGCGCGCGCCGATTCTCCTGCTCGATGAAGCGACGAGCGCCCTTGACTCGCTCACCGAGCGCCAGGTGGAAGCCAATCTCCGGCAAATGGGCAGCACGCGCATCGTCGTCACCCATCGCCTCGCTACCGTGCGTGACGCCGACCAGATCATTGTGATGCACGACGGGGAGGTGGCGGAACGCGGCCGCCACGATGACCTCATGGCTGCTGAGGGCCGGTATGCGGCGTTTGTGCGAGAGGGACGGGCGGGCGAGGACGGCGCAGCCCCGGCATCCTAACCGAAAGTACCAGCCGACAGCGCCCCGCTGTCCTATGTGTTACTCCTTGTTGACAAGCATGCGCTGTGTGCTTGACGCCAGGAGCACCTGGTCGTCACCGTTGATGCCAAGTTGGGGGGACAGCGGTGCTCTCTCAGCCAGACGCCGCGAAGCGGCTCTTCCGTCAGGAGGCGTTGGATCGCCTGACGGCACCCGAGCACCTCGATACGCTGCTGCAGGCTACGTCACCGAGGGCCTGGCTGGCGCTGGCCGGGTTGGGCATCCTGGTGGTCCTGGGTCTGCTCTGGGGGCTGCTCGGCAGCGTGCCGGCTACCGTGACCGCGCAAGGGATGCTCGTGCGCGCGGGTGGAAGCGAGGGCGTTGCGGCGCCGGTCGCTGGGCGAGTCAGTGCCATCGCGGTGCGGCCCGGCGAGGCGGTGACGGCCGGCGAGGTCGTCGCCACGCTGTACGTCAGCGACAGCAGCACGCCGCTCGCCGTCAAGAGCGCCACGGCGGGACGTGTGCTCGCCGTCAGTGTCGGCAACGGCGACCTGGTGACGCTGGGCACGCCGCTGCTGACGTTGGAGCCGGCGGCGGGGACGCTCGAGTTGGCGCTGTTCGTACCGCTCAGCGAGCAACCCCAGATCCGACCGGGTATGGAAGTCCAGGTGTCGCCTTCGGGCTTTGGCCGCGACCAGTATGGCTTCCTGCGCGGCGTCGTTCGGACGGTGGGGGACTTCCCTGCCACGAATGCGGAACTGCAGCACACGCTGGGTACGGCCGAACTGGCGCGGACCTTCGCGGCCGGCGGCGCGCCGATTGAGGTCGACGTCGCCCTCACGCCGGGCTCGGCCACGCCGAGCGGCTACGCCTGGTCGCTCGGCGTGGGGCCGTCCACGGCGTTGCACGGTGGGACACTGGCCACGGCGACGATCGTGTTGAGCACACACCACCTCATCAGCCTTGGTCAGTGAAGGGTAGGTGGCGGTTGGCAGCAACCCTGGAGCGACCGCAACAACCGCCGGGGGAGGAGCACAAGGCGTCGCCCCGGTCCCTGCGGGTGAAGACGCCGACCGTGCTCCAGATGGAGGCGGTGGAGTGCGGCGCTGCTGCGCTGGCGATCATCCTCGGCTACCACGGGCGGAGCGTCTCGCTGGAGGAACTGCGAATCGCCTGTGGTGTCTCGCGAGACGGCAGCAAGGCGAGCAACCTGGTGCGGGCGGCCCGCTCCTACGGCCTGGTCGCCCGCGGCTTTCGCAAAGAACCGGAATCCCTCCGGTTGCTGCCGCTGCCGCTGATCGTCTTCTGGAACTTCAACCATTACCTGGTCGTCGAGGGGTTCGGCAAGGACCGCGTGTTCCTCAACGACCCGGCGAGCGGGCCGCGCACGGTGACGCTGCAGGAGTTTGGCGCGTCCTTCACCGGGGTGGCGCTGACCTTTGAGCGAGGTCCCGAGTTTCAGCGCGGCGGCGCCCGGCATAGCCTCCTCGCCGCGCTCCGGCCGCGTTTGCGTGGCTCGGAGTCGGCCCTGGCCTTCGCCATCCTGGCCAGCCTGGCGCTGGTCGTGCCGGGGCTGGCGCTGCCGGCCTTTATCCGCGCCTTCGTCGATGGCTACCTGGTGCAGCGGCTGCAGGGGTGGGTGGCGCCGTTGCTCGTCGAGCTGGCGATCACCGCGGTGCTGCGCGCCGCGCTGACATGGCTGCAGCAGCACTACCTGCTGCGCCTGGAAACCAAGCTGGCCCTGAGCACCGCCAGCACCTTCTTCTGGCACGTCCTGCATCTGCCGGTGGAATTTTACACCCAGCGCTATCCCGGCGAGATCGGCTCCCGCGTCGCCATCAATGATCGCGTGGCGCAACTGCTGTCCGGTCAGTTGGCTACCGCCGTGCTCGGCGTCATCACCATCGCCTTCTACGCGCTGGCCATGCTCCGCTACGACGTGCCGTTGACGCTGTTGAGCGTGGTCATCGCGGCGCTCAACGTCGCGGCGCTGGGCGGGCCACCAGGCCAGCCTGAGCAACGCCGAACGGGACCGCGGTCTGTCCTCGCTGGCCCTCTCCGCCATTCCGCCGTTGCTGACGGCCGTCAACGTGGCGGCGATCCTGGAGGTTGGCGGCTTGCGGATCATGCACGGCGCCATGTCGATCGGTATGCTGGTCGCCTTCCAGACGCTCATGGCCAGCTTCCTGGGTCCGGTCAACCAACTGGTGCAACTGGGCGGTCTGCTGCAGGAGGCGGAGCGGCTGGAAGCGAAGCTGGTCGCCGATCAGCGCTCCATGCAGCGCACCCTTAGCCGACTGGCTGCCGTCCTGCAACCACGTGCCGCGGCAGTGTGGTCGGGCGGCGATGATCCCACCTTGCTGGCCGCTTGCCGTCTCGCCGGAGCGGCCCAGGGCATCGTCATGAGCGCGCCGTCAGGGCTGGCGCCCAGCGCCATCATGTTCTACCGGCCCTTGCCGGAGCGGGCGCTCGGCGCCCGCGAGGTGCTCGCTTTCGGCCTGCGTGGCCGCTGGGGGGACCTCCTGGCGGTGATTCTGCTGGGCGCCCTGGGTGGCGCGCTGGGTGTCGGTGTGCCGTTGGTGACGGCTACGCTGCTCAACTCTGTCATTCCGGCCGGCGACGGGGGGCAACTCCTGTTGCTGGTGGTCGCGCTGCTGCTGCTCGCCGCGGCGGGCGCCCTCTTCGAGGTGACGCGCGGTGTCGCCACCCTGCGCGTCGAGGGCAAGGTAGACGTGGTGATCCAGGCGGCCGTCTGGGACCGGCTGCTGGCCATGCCGGTGCCCTTTCTGCGCCAGTATTCGGCCCGCGATCTCGCAGTGCGCGGCGCGGGCATCGACGCGATCCGGCAGATGCTCACCGGCGCCACGGTCTCCGCCATCCTGGGGGCGATATTTGGCCTGTTCAGCTTCGCTGTCCTGTTCTACTTCGATGTGCCGCTGGCGCTGGCCGCTACCGCGCTCGTGGCCGTCCTCCTGGGCGTGACGATGCTGGGCAGCTACCGCCAGATTCGGCAGCAACGTCCGCTGCTGGAACTGGGAGGGAACATCAGTGGCCTCGTCTTGCAACTGTTGACCGGCATCGCCAAGCTCCAGATGACCGGCTCGGAAGGCCGCGACTTCGCCCGTTGGGCGGAGCAATTTAGCGTCCAGAAGGCCCTCGCCTTTCGAGTGCGGCGCATCGGTAATCAACTGAACGCCTTCAACGCCGCGGCTCCGCTGCTGACGGCGCTCGTGCTGTTCGCCGTGGTCGCCTGGCATGGCGCCAGCCTCTCGCCCGGCACCTTTGTGGCCTTCTATGCAGCCTTCGCCCAGTTCCTGGTGGCGATGCTGGCGATGAATGCGGCGTTCGTGTCGGTGCTGAACGTGATTCCCGTGTACGAGCGGCTGAAGCCCATCCTTGTGACCGCGCCGGAGGCGCGCGCCGAGCGCACCGACCCCGGCGTCCTCAGCGGTGATATCGAGATCAACCAGGTCTCCTTTCGCTATAAGGCGGATGGCCCGCTGGCGCTCAACGACGTCTCGCTGCGCGTGCGACCGGGCGAGTTCGTGGCGATCGTCGGCCCCTCCGGCTCCGGCAAGTCGTCGCTCTTCCGCTTGCTGTTGGGCTTCGAGACGCCGGAGGCCGGCTCGGTGTACTACAACGGGCAGGACCTGACGAAGCTGGACGTGCAGGCAGTGCGCCGCCAGATCGGCGTGGTGCTGCAGGAGGCGCGCCTCATGCCTGGCAGCATCTACCAGAACATCATCGGCACCTTAGACCTGACCCTGGAGGACGCCTGGGAGGCTGCCCGCATGTCTGGTCTGGATGAGGACACTCGCCAGATGCCCATGGGCATGCACACGGTGATCACCGCCGGCGGCGCCACGCTCTCCGGCGGTCAGCGCCAGCGGCTGATGATCGCCCGGGCGGTCGTGGCCAAGCCGCGCCTGATGCTGTTCGATGAGGCCACCAGCGCCCTGGACAACCGGACGCAAGAGACCGTGAGCAAGAACCTGGAGGTGTTGCACACGACCCGCATCGTCATCGCCCACCGCCTGAGCACGATCCGCCGCGCCGACCGCGTCTACGTGTTGGTTGGTGGCCGGCTGGCGCAGAGCGGCGCCTACGCCGAACTGCTGAACCAGCGCGGTCCCTTCGCGGACCTGGTCAAGCGCCAGTTGGCCTGACGGGCGGCGGGCAGAGGGGGACGCAAGTCGGTGCATAGCAAGTGAACGGCGTTTGTACCCGTGCATCCAAGGCCGCGACTGCGGTCTGCGGCCAAGCGACTGGGGGCGACTGCGGTCGCGCTGCGACGCGGCACCAGAAGCAAAACGCGACAGCAGTCGCCCCGGTAACTTGGCCGGGGGCGCCCTCTGGGCCCGCAGTCGCGGCCCCTGCTCTTCCCCTACACGACGCTAACTCAACCGCATTGCCTTCAGCCTTCGGCTCCTGCCGCAGCCTCAGCCGGTGTGCTCGCTTCCTCCCAATTCAGGCGACGTTGGAAGCGCACCAGGGGCTGCGGCGCCCACCAGTTGAGGTCGCCTAGCAGGCGCATCATGGCCGGCACCACCAGCGCTCGGATCAGCGTGGCGTCGATCAACACCGCGATGGCCAGGCCCAGCCCGATGGCTTTGATGATGATGATCTGCGCCAGGGCGAAGGCCAGGAACACGGCCAGCATGATTGCCGCCGCGCCGGTCACCAGGCGGCCGCTGCGCTCCAGTCCCCAGGCTACTGCCTCCCGGTTGTTGCCGCTGCGCCGGTACTCCTCCTGGATGCGCGTCACCAGGAAGACTTCGTAGTCCATGGCCAGGCCGAACATGATGCAGAACAGCAGCACCGGCAGTGTCGGGTCCAGGGGAGCTGCTAGGAAATGCAACTGGGCGCTGAAATGCCCGTCCTGGAAGATCCAGACCATGGCGCCGAAGGAGGCGGAGATAGAGAGCAGGTTCACGACAACGGCTTTCAGGGGCAGAACGACGGAGCCGGTGAGCAGGAAGAGCAGCAGGTAGGTCACGATGATGACGAAGGCGACGGCAGCCGGTGTGTGCTGCACGATGAACTGGATGGTGTCGACGTCGTAGGCGGTTGCCCCGGTCACCAGGAGTTGACTGCCGGCGGGCGCAGGCAGGGCGCGGATGCTGCGCAGCAGGTTGCGGGCGTCGTCGCTGGCGACCGGGCTGCCGCTCAGCACCGAGAGCACGGCAATGTGGGCGCCGGTGCTCTGGCGGAGCGCCTCCTGCATGGCCGCCGGTAAGGCCGAGCGCGGGCCGCTATACAGCGCTTGATACTGCGCCTTGCCGAGCTTCGGGTCGAGGTTCACCGGCCCTTCCACCCGCAGCACATGTGGTAGGGTGGCGATACGGCGGCTGAGGTCATACAGCGCGCCGATGCGGTCGGCGTTGAGTGGTTGCCCGTCGGGCGCATAAAGAACCAGCGAGAATTGATTCTCATTCCAGCCGGGGAACTGGCTGATCAGCAGATCGTAGCCCAGGCGTGATTCGGCGTCGGGCGGCAGAGCGGTGACGTCGCTATTGGCCAGGCGAATGCCGAGCAGGGGCGAGGCGGCCAGCAGGATGAAGAGCAGCGCCGGCAGCAGGGCCCACCAGGGATGGCGCATGACGTTCGTGGCGACCCAGTGCCAGAAGCCACCGCCGGACCGTGCGCTGCTCTGAAGGAACGGCAGGCGCCAGCGGTTGACGCGCGGCCCCAGCAGGGCCAACAACGCCGGCAGGAAGGTGAGGGCGTAGAGGATGGCAAAGCCCACCACGGCAGCGCCGGCCAGACCCATCGACGAGAGATAGGAGCGCGGGTAGAAGAGCAACCCGGCCAGGCCGATGGCGACGGTGATGCCGGAGAAGGTGATGGCGCGCCCGGCAGTCGCCATACTGTTCGCCAGCGCGTCGACCACGCTGAGGCCGCGCAGCAACTCTTCGCGGAAGCGGTTGACGATGAACAGGGAGTAGTCGATAGCGACCCCCAGGCCGATGATCGTGACGACGTTCAGCGAATAGGGCGACATGTCCGTCACTCGCGAGAGCAGGTAGACGATCGCCAGCCCACCCAGGACGGCGCAGAGGCCGACGCCGAGCGGCAGCAGCGCGGCCACCACTGTGCCGAACACCAGCAGCAGGAGCAGCAGCGCCAGCGGCAGCGACACCTTTTCGGCCCGCTGCAGGTCGTTGGCGAGGTAGCGGTCGAAGTCGGCGCTGACGGCGAGGCTGTCGCTCGCTTGCACCGTCAACTGGTCGGAGTGGATAAGTGATCGAATCTGGGCGTAGTAGCTGCGCGCCACGTCAAAGTCGTCTTTGAGGTTGACGATGGCCAGGGCGTGCCGACCATCGTGCGACAGCCAGGCCGGAGTCGGCGGCGTGCTGTCGTAGGGCGTCTGGATAGACTTGACGCGTGGGTCGCCGTGCAGCCCGGCCAGCGCCGCCTGCATGGCGCGCGCGAAGGCCGGATCGGTGGCCTGCAGTGTCGCACTGCCGAAGACGACCGTGATCGAGGAGCCGGCGGCGTGCGGCAACTCGTTCTGCAGCAGCGTCAACGCCCGGTCGGATTCGGTGCCCTTCGGCTGGGCGGTGATGAGGGCGCCGCCCTGCACCAGCAGGACGCCGGAAATGATGAGCAGCAGCAGCGACCCGACCAGGGTCAGCCAGCGGCGGCGATAGACGAAGCGGGCCCAGGCAGCGAACAATGCGTGATCTCCTTCAGTTTGCCAGGGCAGGGTACCACGAGGAGACGGCGTGACTGCATTACAGGGTGCGTGTCGTCGGTTGCGGCGTATAATACTTAGCATTGCTAAAGAATACAAGGGCATGGTAGGCGACAATCGGATACCGCACGCGGATGGCACTGCTGGCGACGGGCCGGCCGGCTCGGCAGCGGAGGTTGCCGATCGCTTGCACTCTGCTGCCATCCACCTGCTCCGGCGTGTGCGCCAGCAGGATGTGGCCGGCGGTCTGACCGGGCCCCGTCTCTCGGCACTCTCGGTCGTCGTCTTTGCCGGCTCGCTCACGATCGGCGCACTGGCGACCGCCGAGCAGGTGCGGCCACCGACCATGACGCGCCTCGTCGCCGCGCTGGAGGAGGCGGGGCTGGTGGTGCGTCAACCGAGCGCGGCGGATCGCCGGGCGGTGATGGTACAGGCAACTCCCGCCGGTCATCGCCTGTTGCAGGAGGGGCGCACCCGGCGGGTGGCCGCGTTAGCGGGTCAGCTCGCCGCGCTCCCCTCGGCGGAGCTTGCTATGTTGCGACAAGCAGCGGAGATTCTGGATCGGCTCAGTAGCGGGTGAGGAGCGCGGCGATGCACAAGTATGTTTGCGCTCTCATTGCTGATCCGCCAAAGCGTCGTACAAGTTACAGCACGGTTGTCATGGTCGGTGATATGCTGTACGGTGTGCATCGCGCCTGGAGGTGACGTCGACCATGCCTGGCAGCCGTCTTCCCAAAGAGTCGGCCGAAGCAGTTCGTGCAGCACTGGGCAGCGTTGGCTACACGAGCGAATTCCTTGAAGACAACTATCCGTTTGCTCCGGTCATATCGCCAGCATTGGAAGAGGCGCCGACCGATATCGTGGCCTTCTACGCCAATCCGCACGACCAGGCAACATCAGCAGTGGCGGTGCGATGGCTGGCTGAGAACAGGAACAGTCGGGATTACCTGACGCCCTTGCGCGACCTGCTTTGGGCGCCCTATGCCATCATTGCCACTCCTCGTGATTGCGACGTTTGGGAAACGCTCGCCTCAGGCGGTGCCGTATCGGAGCCGCGACGCATTGCCGAGAGCATTTCCTACCCCGATCTCCAGAGGACGCTTGCACAGTACACTAATACAATCGGGCGAGCCGAGGTGGCGTCAAAAAAGCGCCAATGGCGCCAAATGGCCCTGTATGAAGCCGACCCGGCGCCAAGCGCCTTTACCAAATGGGCCTATCGTCCGACCGTGGATATGCTGGCAACGGTTCTCGTTGGCGTTTTCCGAGACGCGCGGCAGACATTGGGCAATGGTGATCATCTCACCGCCGGGCACCTGCGCTGGCTCTTGCGGCTCACTGGCGTTCGGATCCTGTGGGATAAGCGCTGGATAGATCCTGGCCATCGTACCGATCCCGACGAGATGCTCACGGCGGCGCGCGAATATCCCACGCACGTTGCTGCACTCTCCGACATCAGCCAGGATGACGCGGAGCTGCTGGCGTCGGTCGTCGCGACTAGGCTGGGATCGATCCACCTGGGTGCTGCAGATGGCGGCATCCTTAGCCAGATTCTACAGGGTCACGCCATTACCGGCGATCTCCAGCGCGCTTGGAAGCTCTATCCCACCCCTCGCCATCTGGCCTGGCATATGGTCTCATCCTTGCCTTTTGAAACAATTCCCGCTGCACAGCGGGTCGTTTGGGACGGAACGTGCGGCACGGGAACAATCCTGGTCGCAGCACTCGAACGGCTCCGAGCATTGGCTCCCGCCCTATCACTCCCTGAACTGCGCCGTTACCTGACGCAGCAACTGACCGGAAACGACCAGGCGGTTGCCATGACCGATGCGTCCCGCATTGCCCTCGATCTTGCTCTTGGCGCGGCAGCCGGCACCGAGTGGAAGATCAGCACCGGGGATGTCCGACAAACGACGTTTACTGACGGGCGACCGAACATCATTCTGGGCAACCCCCCCTTTCACGGGCACGGATGGACATTGAACACGGCGGTGCAGTTACTGGAGACGTATGCGGATGCCCTTCCCGCAGGCGGCCTCATCTCGGTGATTGAGCCTGCCAGCATCGGTTCGTCCGAGTCGGCAAGAGCGATGCGACGGAAGCTCGTCAAACAATTCGATTGGTACGAGGTAACGGAACTGCCACCGCGAACCATTCAGGGGATAAATCAGGAAGCGCTCGTTCTATCCGGGCGGAGAAGAATCAGCGCGGCATCGGATGCGTCGGTAGTGACGTGGCGGCGCATGAACCGCGACGGCAAAACGCTGAACGTCGAAGCGCTGCAGCAACGCCACTGGCTTGACGACAAACGGGACCCACTTGTGCCGCCGCTCGCCGTGCGTCTGCGTCATCATCTGCGCCGTTTCCCATCGCTTGCTGACTTCGTCCCCGACACGAACTTGACTGTCGGGATAACGCCGGGGGTGGAGGGGCAGGCCGACGTTCTCTCTGCTCCCGAGTCCGACGCCTCTCGCTATTTGACCGGGCAATTCAGCGTGGATCCTTTCGTTGTGCAATGGGAGCGTACTCCACGCTGGCTACGCTACGACTCGCCGCGTCTGCAGTGGCCGAGAAGGCCGAAAGAGCAGATATTCCAGTCGCCCAAGGTGCTGCTGACTCGCCACGGTGTGGGGAGCGGCCCGTGGCGCACGCAGGCTGCAGTGGACGAGCATGGCCTCTATCCAAGCGATACGTTCGTCGCCGTCATTCCGGCGCATTCCTTGAGCCTCGACTTCCTCACCGGCGTCTTCAACAGTACGCTCTTCAACTGCTGGCTTGATCTCATAAACGCCACGGGCACTATGACACTGCCGCAACTCCGCCAATGGCCCGTGCCGGACGATACGTTGGCTATCGACCGGATTGCGCGACTTGCGGCAAAGCTACGGCAGGAACGCTCCTCAAGCGCCGTGGCGGCGGGCGAGCAACTGCTGCATTTGACACTCAAGGTGGATGATGCCGTCCTCGATGCCTACGTAATACCGACCGATTTACGAGCGCAAGTCGCGGAACACATGCTGGCGTACCAGGCGAACCGCCCCGGCTTTGATGGTGTGGCCGTGGCGAGGCCTCCCCTATCCAACGAGCAAGGCGCATTCACGCCTGAGCACGCGGTGCGATTGCAGCAGCTCTTCGATACCCGTGAAGACCGAGACCTCACCAGTTCGGAGCTTGAGGAGTTGGAGCGCCTGGTTGCGGAATGGCAGCACTCCGTAGCTGCGGCAGCAAGCAAATACATACCAGCGCCATCCGAGCGTGCTGCTGCCGGCGTAGTCTGACGCGGTGCCATCTGTTCGCGGACCAAAGCGCGACCTGGTGCGCAACCGCGCCAATGGCGCTTGTGAGTATTGTCGGATCGCGGAGAAAGCGGTACTACCCGCAATTACATCGTTCCAGGTCGAACACATAGTGCCGCGGGCGCATTTTTTGCCAGGCTCCGTGGCTATTGACGACTTGGGCAACCTTGCTTGGTCGTGCGCCCGGTGCAACTCATACAAGCATGCCACAGTGCAGGGGTATGATGACGAAACCGGCCAGTATTCTCGCCTTTTTCATCCGCGAACCGACGTGTGGCGCGACCACTTTGTTGGTCTTCCGCCTGGTCGCATTGATGGGTTGACACTGGTTGGTCGGGTAACCGTCAAAGTTCTGCGGTTGAATGACGGGGAGGATGTGATCACCGCACGCGCCAACTATCGACTACACGGTTGGTGGCCGGTTCTTGATTGAACGAAAAGAGGTGGATGGCGCGTTGACGAGAAGGCTGGCTTCGTACACTATGTACAAGATCGCATTCGGACAGACTCATGCTTGGTTAGGGGGAAATGATGCGTGAAGCGGAATTTGACGCCTGGCTGAAGAACGATTACGCCGGTCGCAACGGCGTCGGGCTCGGTGAGCGCGATCGGGCATCGCGCCTGTCGTCAGCCCGGCGTATCGAGCAGTACGAGGGAGACCTCGACGCGCACTTCGTGCGCGATGGCATGGCGCGCTTGCTCGAACGCTTTGCCTACGCCTTCGGCGAGTCGGTGCGCGGCCAGACGCCGCGCCATTCGATTCCTCTGGACGGGAACCTCTACAAGCTGACGGCACATTACCGACACATCGCACACTTATATTTGGGGTTCCGGCAGCAAGCGGGGTGGCAAGCCGCGCTTCAGGCACGGGGGATCAACGCCGCCGACTATCTGTGGAACGATTCGGCAACGGCATTCCCAGGGGTGCGACGCTACGCGGGCAAGGCCGAGCTGCGGCACTTTCAACAGAACCACGGAATGGATGTTGAGGGAGTTCTCCGCTTGGACGACAACAATTATCCCAAGCAGCTATGGTCGTTCACACTGCGTGGGCGTCCCTTCCAGAACTTTGGCCCAGATGGGTACGAACTCGCGCACCTCGTTGACCACAAGGCGTACAAGCACCGAGGAGCGGAGGAGTTGGTCGGACCGGTCGGCGAGTTTATCGGCGCAAATGGTCTACCGGGTCTGTTCACCAGCGCCGCTAACGCGGCCTACGTACCCACCTATCTCCGGCCCACGGATTTCTCCGGCATGCTCCGTAACCTACTTCAGCGCCGGGCTCTTGAGCTATACGGTAGTTTCTGCCGGCTACTGCCTGGTGATCTCAGATTTCGCCCGGCTTCGTCCCCCGCCTGGGAAACGTCGGCCTTCACGTGGTCCGCCCCGGTGGGAACCACCGATCATTTGACGGCGTTCCTGGATTTCCGCCGGACGGAGCTTCAACGACTGTTCGATGAGCGCCAACCGTCGGTCTAATGATCTTCCCACGTCGCGCGCACCCTTCGAGCTTGGCTGGAGCCCCTCGGCCGCGAGCAGCACGCCGGCTTTCGCCAGTTCTTCGTTGTACTTGCCCATCTCGGCGATGAGTTGCTCACTAGGGGGCATGCCCGCCTCCGTGTTCTTGTCGGCCTTGACCAGGATCATGAATCGCATCGTCGTGTCTCCTTCTGGTACTGTGTGCGGAGCTGAGCTTCCGGCCGGACATCGACGCGGTATGAACGTCCGCTCAACGATACGACGAACAGGGTACGGCGAGATCGACGTGTTGGACGATAGTCCACCCCGCTGCGGCTGTCCGGCGCCCGGCGAGTGCGGAGGCAGGCCCCCTCCGGCTCGCACCACCGATGAGTTCTTGGCAGCGCCGGCGTTATACCATGTAAGTTAAGACGTCGACAACAACGATCGGAGGCACCATGAGCAATCTTCTGGAGCACAAGAACGCGATCATCTACGGCGGCGGAGGCGGGATCGGCGGCGGCGTCGCCCGTACCTTCGCGCGAGAAGGGGCGCGGATCTTCCTGGTCGGACGGACGCGCGACACGCTCGAGGCCGTGGCGAATGAGATCAAGGCGTCCTTCGATGATGCGGAGGACGCCGTGCAGGAGACGCTCTTGCGAGCCTGGCGCAACCGCGAGCGGTTTGTCGGCGCTTCGCTGTTTCGTGCCTGGCTCTACCGCATCGCGACCAATGTCTGCCTGGATATGATCCGCAGCCGATCGCGGCGCGTACACGAGCTGCACTCCTTCGCGGAAGTGCCGTGGCTGCAGCCCTACCCGGACCGGTTGCTGGACGAGATTGCGCCTGCGGAGGACCAGCCGGAGGCCGTCGTCGTTGAGCGGGAGACGATCGAGCTGGCCTTCCTGGCGGCGATGCAGGTATTGCCGCCGCGCCAGCGGGCGGCGCTGCTCCTGCGCGACGTGCTCGGCAGGCCGGCAACCGAGGCGGCGTCGCTCCTCGGCACCAGCGTCGCCGCCGCCAACAGCGCGCTGCAGCGAGCGCGGGCGACGCTACACGCCCATCTGCCGCCCCGTCGCCTCGAGTGGTCGGTTGCGCAGCCGAGCGTGCAGGAACGCGCGCTGCTGGAGCGATTCATCGACGCGCACGAGCGCTGCGATGCGGCGGCGGCCATGGCGATCGCCTCGCAGGACATCCGCGTCACCATGCCGCCGCACCCGTTCTCCTACACAGGTAGGGCAGCCCTCGCGCCCCTGCTCGAGCGCGCCTTCGGCGTCGACCGGGATGGCGATTGGCGGCTCATCCCGACAACGGCCAACCGGATGCCGACCGCCGCGAGCTACCTCAGGCGGCCAGGCGACAGCGCGTTCCGCGCCTTCAAGCTCGACGTGTTGCGCATCGAAGGCGGCGCCATCGCCGAGATCACGACGTTCGGCGCCGGGCTGTTTCCGGCCTTCGATCTCCCGGCCACGCTATCGGTTCGGTGACGGCGCGCGGGGACCGGCGGACTGCTGACAGACGGAGCAAGCTTGCTCCACCCCATCAGAGAGATCCTTCCGCGGCTCCGCCGCAAGTAGGGGCCATCGGCCAAACGCCTACACCGCCTTCGGCCCCGTGTACACCACCTCCAGCAGGATGCGGTCAGGTGACTCAAACATCACTTGATAATAGGTGTGGTCATCGCTCTGGGAGAACTCGGGACGGTGCCGCGGCGTCTCGAACAGCGGCGCCACCTTGCGTTCGGTCAGATAGCCGACTACTGCATCAACGTCCGCAGGTGACTGCGCGGCGATGGCCAGGTGATTCATCCCCGGACCGTCGTAGTCGTTCGTGACCTCCTTCGTCTGGCCGCCGAACCAGAGGCTCACGCCGCCCTCACTGGCAACGCCCAGCATCTCGGCGCTGTCGTACAGAGACTTCCAGCCAAGGAAAGCCATGAGATCTCGGTAGAACGGCATGTGTGCCGGACTGACGCCGAACATGATGTGGCCAATGTGGGTTTGCATGCTGGGGTTCCTTCATAACGTGGCCGCCAGAGCCATCACGCGCTAAAATAGAACATCTATTCCATATTGTCAACGGGGCGACGCGCTGCAGGCGGTGCGTCAATGCGCCTAGCCCGTTCGCATGAGGTGCGCATCACGACCCGCTTCTGTCGCGCTCTTGCGGCCGGTGTCGTCCCATGCGTGCGGCAGCCAGTGCTGTGAGGCCGAGCACGGCGAGCATGAGGAGGTCTTGGGTCAGCAGGGCGGCGCTGCCGGGCGTGGAGCCGCCGCCCTGGCCGACGATAGCGCCGCCGCTGCCGGTGCCGAGCGCGCCGCCCAGCACGTTGGCGAGTTGAAAGGCGGCGGAGGCCGTGCCTTCCTGCCCCTTGGCCGCCGTTTCCAGCACGACCAGCGAGATGGTAGAGAAGGCCAGTCCCATGCCCAGCCCCGCCACGCCCCAGGCGAGCGCCGCCAGCCAGGCGGGTACCGGAGTGACGAGTACGGCGAGGATGCCGCCAATGCCGAGGGCGATGAAGGCCAGCCCACTCTCCACCAGCAGGCGCCGGCCGCGACTTGGCGCAAGGTGCGCCTGGAGCCAGGAGCCCGCCGTCCAACCCAACGTCGCTGTCGTGAGAGGGATGCCGCCCGACGCGATGCTCTGGCCGCGGATGGCCGTCAGCATGAGCGGCACGAAGGCGTCGACGCCGAAGAAGGCCATGTTGAGGAACGCCGCCGTCACGACAGTGGCGGGCAGGCCGGTTGCTAGGCGTAGTGCACCGGCAGGCAGCAGGCGACGGAGCGACGGTAGAGCAAGCAGAGCCCCGGCCAGCAGCAGCCCGGCCGCCAGAGGCACGGTTGCCTCCCCCACACCGGCAAGAATCAGCGCAGTGCCGGCGGCCAGCCGGATTGCGGTTGCGGCGCGATGCCAGTCGGACGGCGCCAGGGCAGGATGGTCCAGCCGGCTGAGTATGGGCAGCGTCAGGATGGCGGCGAGCGGCGGCAGCGGCGCCAGACCCAGAAAGACCCAGCGCCAGCCAGCATGCGCGGCCTGGCAGCCTCCGGGTAGCCGCGCCCAACGGCGACGTAGGCCACCGAGCCGATGATCCCCGCCCCCAGGCCTTGCACCGCCCGCCCGGCGACAACCACGAGCATGGCCGGCGCCGTCCCCGCGATCAGGAGCCCGATGGTGAAGAGGGCGATGCCCATGGCGAGCGGCCGAGCCGGGCCGCGGCGGTCGGCCTCGTCACCGGCCAGCGTGATACCGACGAGGTTGGTAAGCATGAAGGCGCTAAAGGCCCAGCCGTAGAGGCTGAGGCCGCCCAGGTCGCGCACCGTCGCCGGCATCGTCGTGGCAACCGCCAGCGCCTCCAGCGCCGTGCAGGTCACCATCAAAGTCAGCCCAACCGTGAGCCGGCGCTGCGGCCCGCTCCACGCGCCGCCGATCGGCAGCGGCACGGCCGGCGCCCGCTCCTCAACCGCTGCCATGTCGCACTCGACCTCACCCGTCTGTAGTGGAGTCACAAAAGAAGGTTCGCCGGTACGCACCGCCATGGCCCCGACCACCGCAGGATACGGCACGGCCGCTGCTTCACGCCTGCCCAGGTGATACGGGTTAGAATGGGTCCATGAAAGTGAAGCGGACGTACAATCTGGGCGCCGAAACGGTGGCCACCGTCCGCGAGCTGGTGGAGCATCGCCACCTGGCTTCCAGCCAGGATGCCCTTGTCGAGATGGCGCTCGCTGACTTTTTCCTGGCCGCGCGCCACGCTTTCGTGGCGCTCAGATCCGAGAAGGGGAAGGGAATGATGACGACATCCCCTTTTACAAGTGCGCCCAAGCGGCGTCTTCCTCCGGGCTGTCCCAATCCTTTCGGAGGCTGGTCTCGGCGGCGAGCAGCAGGTCGTGGAGGTCGTCACGGTCATCCACGCTGGCAAGCGTGCTGATGAATTCAGAGACGAGGACGAGTTTGTCCGGCGACAAGCGACGGAGTTGCTCTTCCACGCGGTCGAGGGTGACGGATTCCATGTCTGCCTTCACTTCGACGGGGTGAACCGTGCGTGCTGTGTGCGGCCCATCATAACACGGCTATTTGCTTCTGACGTGGCGGGAAGTCTATCCCCGCCCCGGGCGCAACCAGCCCCGACTCGCGGGCCAGGACGACGAGTTGGGCGCGATCTCGAGCGTCCAGCTTGGCCATGGCGTGGCTGACGTGGGTCTTGGCGGTGGCCAGGCCGGCGTGGCGCAGACAGTGTTGCGGCGAGCGGCGTGACGCCGATCACGAACACTTCGAGGAGCGCCACCCGGATGCCATCGGCCAGCCAGGGGCGGTGCAGGGCAGCGGTCACATTGCGTCTCACACCCGGCATGCTACAGGACGGTGAGTCGCTGCGCATCCGCTGCTCGGAGTATTGCTCGGGTCAACCACGGAGGTACAGCGGCGGTGTCTGTACCGTTGTGGGCGTAGGAGCAAGGCCCACCCGACGATGAATGCCTTTGTTGGCGAACTCCGTCGAGCAAGACGGGGGCATAGGCGAGGCCGGAACAAGGGCGTATGCAATACGCCCCTACGCCGCGTGGTGGGCTGTAGATCGCTCGGTAGCATTTTCGGTGAGGGAATACGCAGCAAGAGCAAGGCAAACACACCCCTGCTACACTATGTTGAGGGCTGATTGATGGCAGGAGGCAAGTGATGATCGCCGAATTGACTCGCGTCCGCTTCAGCGTGAGCGACTATCATCGCATGCTTGAGGTAGGCATTCTCGGCCCAGACGACCGTGTGGAACTGATCGACGGGGAGATTGTGACCATGAGCGCGGTTGGCTGTCTCCACGCCGGTACCGTCAACCGCCTGACCAGCTTTTTGGTCCGGACACTTGGCGACAGGGCGGTGGTGAGTGTGCAAAACCCCGTGCAACTGTCCGACGACACCGAGCCGGAGCCGGATCTCGCTGTGCTCTTGCCGCGCGACGACTTCTATAGCACCGCCCATCCGTTGCCCCCCGACGTGCTCCTCCTCATCGAAGTGGGCGACAGCTCGTTCCTGGCTGATCGACGGTCGAAGCTGCCGCGCTACGCGCGGGCGGGGATCCGCGAAACCTGGCTGGCCAATCTGGAGGCCGGCGCGGTTGAGCGCCACACCAACCCAGACGACAGCGGCTATCGTGATGTCGTCACCCTCAGGCGAGGGCAACGGCTGGCGTCAACCGTCGTCGCGGGCCTCACGCTGGCCGGCGACCAGATCCTCGGGCCAGCCTGACAACTCGCACGACGGTCTCCCTTGCCTTTGAGCATGTATGTCGTAACCGGTGCAGGAACCAGCCCAGGGCTTCCGCATCTATTTCTTGGATCGCCGTAGATCCTTGAGGATGTCAAGCACCAGCGATGAGCGGAGCGCTTCGATTCGGTCGATGGCATTCGCGACGTCAAATTGTAAGACCTCAAGCAAGCGAAGCAGTTTCGATTGATCGTTCACGAAGCGCTCGTTCGACATGTAGCGATGGTGCGCCACGGCGTTTCGTGCTTCCTTCGCTGCTCCCACGAGCGTCACCGCTTCGGTATTTAGGATGGGACGGCCCGTGGAGCGAACCAGGAGCGCGTGCGGGTTCTGCTGGTGCGCGTGCAGGACGATCGTATTCAGCCAACCCATCGTTATCTACTCCAGGAACTCCCCGGGGCTACGTACGTTCGCGAGGTGCTTGCCGAGCGGGGAGTATCGATCCTGCTCCCAGCGCAAGCCTCGTTGGGCAGGGTCGCTGGCAAAAATAGGCGCCTGCCTGCTCGGCAGGTAATCCCGCGGGAAGCGATACCAGGTCGCGCCAACGGCCCGCGTGAAATGGAGGTCGACCTGGGAGCGTAGCCCACTCTCCGCCCAATGTGTCAGGATATAGAGGCAACTCAAACGAGCGAGGTTGCCGTTGTAGACCTGCACGGTGTACGCCCAGGGATTGGCGATGTGTTCCTTTGCTGCCTGTGCGGCCGTGTAACGAGCAGCCAGGAAGACGCGGTCGTAGCCGTTGCATAAAATGAACGTCTTGACTCGTCGGCGAAGACCAGCGTCATCACTCGGCAGCCCGATCGTGGCGAGGACTCGGGTGGTGCGCTGTTCAATGTCCAAGGTTACCAAGTTTTAGCCGACTGTCCGTTGACTTATCGCCGCGAGTAGCGTACAGTATAGCTGCAAGGCCCACTTTGGGAGACTGCCGGCGTGCGGGGACCGGGTAACCATCCGCCGTACCAACGTTCTCATAAAGAGGCTCGCTCCCAAGGCGAGCCTCTGGGCGTTTCTGGCGGGTTCCTCCGAAGCAGACGGGGGATCCACGCGCGGACAGGCTCGTGGCTGTACCCATTCGGTTAGTACCCCTTGACCATCTTCGCAATCCAGGTTAAGCTACCATCCGTGACTGGCGTTGCTTCCTGACCTGTTCCTAGCAGTCGTGAGTGTCCATCCAACCCGGTAAGCACACGGGGCTGGGTGAGGCGCGGGAGGTACACGATGCCCGGCGATGCGATCGTCAACCCCGAAGACCTGATCCGTTTTGCCCGAGCGCTGAAAGCCTTCGATAGCGAGCTGATGCAGATCCATGCGCGTATGCAAATGGAGTTTCAGCGCGTCAGTCAGACCTGGCGCGATCAGCAACAGCAGAAGTTCTCCGGGGAGTTCGAGCAGATGACGCAGTTGCTGCGCCACTTCCATCAGACGGCCGAGCAGCACGTCCCGCAACTCATGGGCAAAGCCGGCCTGGCGCAGGACTATTTGAATCACGCGAGGTAGCAGCCACTGTGCCTGACGGCGTCAATGTCCATTCCATCCGCGCGCTGGACGAGTTGCGCACCGCGCTGCAGCAGTTCTCCCGCGCGAGCGCCGATGCGCTTGCCGCTGCCGGTCGAGAGATTCAAGTGATGGACGAGTGGCTCCTGACGATGCGCCGCCAATGGCAGGGGGAAGTGCAGCGCCGCCAGGAGGAGTTTCGGGTTGCCGAACGCCGTCTCATCGCCTGCCGGGAGGCCGCCGATGACCGCTCTGGGGGTGGCTGCGCCGGCTACGAAACGGCGCTGCTCCGGGCACGCGTCGAACTGGCGCGGGCCACAGACGGACTCCAGAACGTAGAGTTTTGGATCAAGACGCTCAGGCAAGCGGCGCAAAGCTACGGCGTCGAGGCGCAGCGCTTGACCGCCGAGCTGGAACAACGCCTGCCCAGGGGCCTGGAAGTGCTACGGTCCAGTGCATCCCGGCTGCAAGCATATGCGGCCATCAGCCTGGCGGCCGCGTCGGGACCGGTGCGGGCAGTCCCTACCACACCCGTGAGCCTCAGCGGCAACCCGGAGACCTCCGGCGCACGGGAGGTATCACCCACCCCGGAACGTCTCCAGGGCGGGCTGGGCAGCCCGGAACGCCGGGGCTGAGAGGAATGTGGAGAGGGAGCTGTGTCGCAACTGCGGGTGGGTACGGTGCCGGGACTGCGGTCTCCGGCCCAAAAACAGCACTGCCGTGCCGGAGAGTGCGCCGCAAAGAATTGCTCAGCGAGTGGACGGTGTATCTGCCAGGGCACAAGGCCGCGATTGCGATCGGCGGCCAAGCGACGAGGGCGACTGTGGTCGCTTGGGTATGCCATGCACGGTGCGCAACGCGACCGCAGTCGCCCTCGTCGCTTGGCCGCCGATCGCAATCGCGGCCCTGTACCTCGCGGCGCATCGCAGGCTTGCCAGCTATGCAAAACTTTGCGGTGCATTCCGTGCCGGACGCCTCCCCCAGGACCGCAGTCCTGTCTTTGGGCCGCAGACCGCAGTCGCGGCTCTGTACCATATCCAGTCGCGGCACTGCTCGGGCTCATCTAAACCGTATTGGAACTGAGAGGAATTACATGGCAGATTTGCGCCAGACGGCGGCTGAGTTGGACGTCGCCCTGCAACGGTTGCGCCAGCAATGGGAGCGGACAGCCGGTGCGTGGGACGATCAGGTCCGCCGCTCCGTCGAGGCGGAGTATTGGCAGCCCCTCCAGCAGCAAACACAGGCGACCCGAGCGCAGATGGAACGCCTTGGTGAAGTAATCGCGGCGGCGGCTCGCAGCGTCGCGCCGCCACGCGGCTGAAGGGAGGCGAATAATGGCGGAGTCAACCTTGATCCAGCGCGAGCGCGAGATCGTCCGTTCCATACGCGACATGGCGGCGCAACGCGTAGAGTGCCAGGCCCGAGGCGAACGTGCGACGACTGCTGTTCAGGAGCAGACCCGGCGGGCGCTAGCGAAGGTTGATCACGAGTCTGAGGAGGCGCTGACACAATGCAGCGAGAGTATTGACCGCGCACGTAGATCCTTGAAAGAAGCAGGGTTGCCAGACATGGCTATCCAACTCGCTGCTAAAAGGGGTGGAAGCGCCGTAAGCGGTACGCCTAAAGACATAAGCAGCCTTAATGTCATACGAATGAGAACGAGTGAGTCTGCAGGCGAAGTGGCTCGTCATATTGCTGCTCTGGACCGCCTTGATAAGCGCAAATCCCTCATCGTTAGGTTGATTTCTGTGGGTATCTTCCTTTTAGTGATACTATTTCTTCTAGTTATTACCGGGCGAATATAATACCTGAACTCGCAATCGTTGAGCAACGGAGACGAACGTGCCAGAAGTAAGCGAGCCTGACTTTGTGCGTTTCGTAAGCGCGCCTCCCCCTGGGCCGCTACGCAACTCCATGGTTGAAGAGATCGACACGCTCGTTGGGTCACTGGCTGATGTAGCGATTTGGAAAAAGTATCAACGTGAGGTCATCAATCAAAACCATAATGCGAAGCTTAAACCCATCCGGGAAGCAACTAGAATTGAAGTCGAGTCATTGGACGCTCGGCTATCCAAGGAGCTTGTACAAGGCGTAGACGAGCTCTTGCACGACGCAGGGCAAGCCGGTCCGATCATCGCAGCGTGGGACAGCGCTTCCTGGGCCGATTGGTTGACCGCTGTTCCGGCGCTTGCGCCCGCCGAGGTGCGGCTTGGCGCGCTCACGCTGACCGATGGAACGACCAGTCGGGCGATTCCGGCTCTGGTCGAGGTGCCGCAACGCAGCCTGGTTATTGAGGCCAGGGGCAAGGGGAAGGCGCTGGCTGCCCAGGCGATCCAGTCGCTCATGCTCCGCCTGCTGGCGACGATCCCGCCCGGCAAGCTGCGCTTTACCTTCATTGATCCCGTCGGCCTCGGGCAGAACGTCGCGCCCTTTATGCACCTCAAGGACGACGATGAGGAGTTGGTGACGCATCGGGCCTGGACCGAGGCTTCCCACATCGAACAACAACTGGCGCTGTTGACCGAGCACATGGAGACCGTCATCCAGACCTATCTGCGCAGCGAATTCGCCACCATCGAACAGTACAACGAGCAGGCCGGCGAGGTCAGGGAGCCCTACCGCATCCTGGCGGCGTTCGACTTCCCCACCAACTGCAGCGAGGCCGCCGCCAACCGGCTGGTCAGCATCGCCACCAACGGTCCGCGCTGCGGCGTCTGCGCCATCGTGCTGGTCGACACCGACAAACCGCTGCCGCGTGGCTTCAGCCTTGGCGACCTGGAACGGGTATCGACGGTCATCGCCTGGGACGAGCAGGCGCAGCGCTTCGTCTATCAGGACGACGACTTCAAAGACTGCCTGCTGGAGCTGGATACGTTGCCGGCGACGGAGTTGGTCCAGCGCATCGTCAAAGGCGTCGGCGCTGCCGCGAAGGATGCCAGCCGGGTCCAGGTTCCCTTCGCCAAGATCGCCACGCCACGGGAGCGGTGGTGGACGGGGAATACCAGTCCGGGACTACGGGTTGCGTTGGGGCCGCGCGATGCGCGCCACGCCCAGTACCTCGAACTCGGCTCCGGTACTGCCGTGCATAGCCTGCTCGTTGGCCGCACCGGCTCCGGCAAGTCGACGCTGCTGCACACGCTCATCACCAACGCCGCGTTGACCTATAGCCCGCAGGAGCTGGAACTCTACCTGATCGACTTCAAGGAGGGCGTGGAGTTCCAGACCTATGCCCTCCACCACCTGCCCCACGCCCGCGTCGTCGCCATCGAGAGCGAGCGCGAGTTCGGGCTGAGCGTGCTGGATGGGCTGGATGCCGAACTGGAACGTCGCGGCAGGCTCTTTACCCAGACCGCCGAGCGGCACGGCAAGGTCTCCGATCTGGCGACCTATCGGGAGAAGACCGGCGAGGTCTTGCCGCGCATCCTGCTGCTCGTCGACGAGTTCCAGCGCTTCTTCGCCGAAGACGACCGCCTTGCCGCACGGGCCGTCCAGGTGCTGGACCGGCTGGTCAAACAGGGGCGCGGCTTCGGCATCCACATCCTGCTGGCCGCCCAGACCTTGCGCGGCGCTTTCGGCTCCTCCGGGCTGCCGAGCGGCACCATCGACCAGATGGGCGTGCGCATCGCCCTCCAGTGTACGGAAACCGATTCCCGGCTGATCCTGGCCGACGACAACGGCGCTGCCCGCGGCCTCAGCCGCCCCGGCGAAGCGATCTACAACGCCGCCAACGGCCTGGTGGAGGGCAACAACAAGTTCCAGGTGGCGTGGCTGCCGGACGAGGAGCGCGACCGCTACCTGGCTGCCGTGCTGGCGCTGGCCGCCGAGTCGCGTTTCCGGCCGGCCCGCCCGCAGATCATCTTCCAGGGCAACGCCCGCGCCGACCTCGCCAGGAACGAGCCGCTGGCCCTGCTCCTGGCCGCGCCGACCCGAACCGCGCCGTCCCGCGCCATCCCCACCTGGCTCGGTGAGCCGATCGCCATCAAGGAGCCAACGGCGGCGCTCTTCCGGCGGCAGAGCGGTTCCAACCTGCTGCTCGTCGGCCAGGACGACGATGCCGCCGGCGGGATGCTCGCCTCGGCGCTCATCGGCCTCGGCGCCCAGCAACCGGCTGACCGCGCCCGCTTCTTCATCCTCGATTTCACGCCGCCGGACGCGCCGACGGTCGGGCTGCTGGCGCGGGTGGCCGCGCTGCTGCTGCACCCGGTGCAGGTGGCGGGCCGGCGCGAGCTTCCCGCCGTCATCGCGCGGCTCAACGACGAGGTCAACCGTCGCATGGCAGCCGACAGCCGGGACGAGCCGGCCATCTACCTGCTCATCGCCGGCCTCCAGCGCGCCCGCGACCTGCGCCGGGACGAGGATTTCGGCATGGCCTTCTCGCCCAGTTCGTTCTCGCTGGATGCGCCGGCCGAGCCGCCGCCGCCCAGCCCCGGCAAGCTCTTCCCCACCATCCTGCGGGAAGGCCCGGACGTGGGTGTCCATACGCTCGCCTGGTGCGACACCTTCGCCAACCTGGAGCGCACCCTCGACCGCCGCGTGCTGCGCGAGTTCGACATGCGCGTCGTGCTCCAGATGGCCGCCCAGGACTCGACAGCGCTGATCGACACGCCGCTGGCCGGCGCCCTCGGTAACAACCGCGCCTACTATTACAGCGAGGAACAGGGCCTGCTGGAGAAGTTCCGCCCCTACGGCCCACCCGCGCCAGAATGGCTGGCGACCGTCGTCCGGCAGTTGGCCGAGCACGCCAGGGGGGCGGCGCCCAGCGAGCGGAGAGAGGCTGGCGACTGAAGTCGCGCCTACCTGGAGCCAATGGTCAGCCTGCGGCTGCCGGCGCCGTCGCGGGCTGGGAACGAGTCCGCGCAGGCGGACTTTGCGGCATGTAGCCGCGACTTTAGTCGCCAGGCGTGCGTTGCCAGCATCGACCGAAGGTCATGGATGCACCAATTAGGCGCTGTTCAGCAGGATGCGGGCGTCGATATAGTCCTTGTTCTGCCGATAGAAGGCCAGGGCGGCTTCAACGGCCGAGCGCGGCAACTGGTAGTCTCGCGCGAGCTGATCGCTGTCGTTGCCGGGCGCGCCTAAATGGGCAATGAGTGCCCAGATCGGCACGCCGAAATCGCGCAAACGCGCATCGGCGCGACCGCCAGGGTAGCGATCCCACTCTAGATCGATATACCGCGCAATGAGTGCTCGCTCGTCCAGCGTTTTCATGACCGAGCGTTCTCCTTCCCACCGATCCCGGTACCTCCGTGCAGCCAGGCGCGTACCTGGCGCAGCCATTCTCCTTGACTCAGCCCCGTGCTTTCATCGACAAGTCGCGACAGCGCCGCGGTGGTCACTACCGGCACTGCTCGACTTTGCGGAGCAGGACGATAGGCGTCACCTTCCAACAACAGTATCTCCATGCGTCCCGCCGCGTAGCGCCAAACTTCCGGCACACCGATCTGGGCGTAGATCGGCAGCTTTTCCAGGGATGGATGGGTGATATCGATCTCGACCACCAGGTCGGGCGGTGGATCGGTGTGCAGGTCGAGGCGAGGTTTACCGCGAACGTGCGAGGCGTGCGCAATGTAGAAGCAGGTGTCTGCTTCAAAGCCCTTTTGGAGGTCCTCACGGCTGAACGTCGTCGAGCCGAAATTGTAGACCTTTGTGCCGGTCTCCTCTTCCACCACGGCCAGCAGGAACTCAATAAAGCGGCTGTACTGTTCGTGGTCCGGTAGCGGCGTCATGATCTCCAGAGTCCCGTTATCGTAGGCGAAGCGCGGTGTACTTCGGCTCTCGTGGTCGCGGAGCAGCCCCTGGTAGGTCTGCCAACTTACCTGATGCAGGATTACCCGCGATGCGGGCGGGCTCTGAACGATTGCCAATGCGGTACGCTCCACCAGCGTGCATGCGCGACGGTTCGATGCTGCTGCATGATACCGGCCCACGAGACGATAGCCGAGACCACCGGCCCTCCTATCTTGAGGCGCGCTTCCAGTCACATTCCCCTCATCTCCTCTTCCCTCGTTCCCCTCAATACGGCGGCAAGTGCAGGAACCAGCGGGCGCCGAGGTAGTTGCTGGCGATGGAGATGACGAACAGCAGGACGAACAGCAGCCGTGCCGGCGGCGCCAGCGGACGGCGCAGGCCCATGGCGAGCAGCAGCACGAGGAACGGGGCGAAGTCCAGCAGGAAGCGATAGCCGTACTGGCCCCAGCCGGTGTTGTAGTAGAGCAGGTCGGGGATGGCGACGGCAATGGCGCTCAACACCGCCGCCAGCCAGAGCGCCAGGTCCGACCGGCGCGGCAGGCGCAGCGCGAAGAGCAGCACCGGCGACACCGCCCACAGGCCGGTACCCCAGGGGTTGAACTGAATCGGGAAAGGCAGGTGGCGACCGGCACGGGAGGTGAACATGCGGAAGAGGCCGGCCGGTCCGCCGACGATGGTCAGCCAGACCGGCGGGTTAATGCGCGTGACCAGGGGCGGGTCCAGGAACAGCGCTTTCAGGTTATCCGGCAGGAAGGCGCGGCTGAACTGGCCGTGGGCGCGCAGGCGCGGCGCCAGTTGCCCGGCGATGTGCATCTTGAAGTAGCCGAAGTCGGTCGGGGAGCCGAAGCGCACCTGGTTCTGCCACACCAAGAAGACCACTGCCAGGGCCAGCGGGGCAGCGAAGCGCGGCAGCAGCGCGCCAAGGCGAGCGCGCGTCGGCCCGTCGCGCCAGGCCAGCAGGCACCAGAAGAGCAGCCCGAAGATCGCCGGCGTGCGCGCTAGGAAGGCCGCCGCCAGCGCCAGGCCGGCCAGCAGCGGACGGCCGCGGCCGGCGCATTCCAGCAAGTAGAGCAGCAAAAAGGTCACGGCGACGACATGCGCCAGATACCAGACGGTGGCCGTCACGGCAGAGTAAAACAGCACAGTGCCGAGGCCGAGCGTCAGCGCCGCAGCGACGGCCGTCCAACGCCCCAGGGGCAGGCCCGGCCCGGCGAAGCCAGGCGCGCTGAGGCGGCGTATTAATAGGTAGCAAAGGCCGACATCCAGCGCCCCCAGGCAGACGCTGAACAGCGTGTCGTTGAAGCCGGCTCCGGCGACGGCGACGAACGACAGCAGCAAAAGGGCGGGCATCGGCGGGAACGATACATAATAGCGGCCGGCGTAGGGGGTAATGTCACCGAGATGGGCAGCGCGCAGGGGATCAAGCCAGAGGCGCCCGTGCAACATGGCCGACGCCAACAGCACAAAGTGCGGCTGCGCCGACTGGTGGTTGATCCCCGGTCCGGCGGTCCAGTGGTAGACCGTGTAGGTGAGTGCGCTCAGGAGCAAGGCGAGTACGCCATCGGCGACCCGGTCGCGTAGCAGTGAGGACCGTCCGGCCGGCGCCCCACGTGGGGAGCGGCCCGAAATCGCGTGGCGCTTGGTTGTCCCGCTCATGCACAAATGCTCATCATTAACGCGGTCCCGTTGATATATCCTGCTCCGGCGGTCTGCTGGTCACGCCTTCCTCGCCCGTATCCCAGGAGGCTTCCTCCAGCGCTGTGTTCCAGGCCGCCTCAGCCGCATCCACCGGGTCGACGCCCTGCTGTAGATGCGCCTCCGTCAGCAGGCGAATCCGGCGGCTCACGGCGCTGCCGGCAATCACCAGGCGCGTGCCGACGTAGCAGCCGCTGTCGCCATCGAACTGCAAACGTGCCATAGTGCTCCAGGTCGTGGGTGCGCTCCGGCACGTCTCAGCAGAGCCGGGGATGGCCCGCAGTGTACCGCAGCGTTGCGCACTGGGCACGGCCTCAACCCTGGAACGCCGTACTGCAATACTTCGACGCATTGACCCCGTAGCGCCGTTCACGGTGCTTTGTAATCGTAGCCCGCGGGTACCCGCTTGCGGGTGTTATGGCCGGGTGAACCGGCGACGCGCAACCGTGCGATGCATTCACCATGTTCAACTCACCTATTGACAGCGCCACTGTCACTGTGTATACTACACCTATGGAACACGACGAGTCGGAACTCAGCATCGAGGCGCTGGCCGAGCGGGTGGGCCTGCCGTTGCGCACCATTCGCTTCTACATCGCCCGCGGGTTGCTGCCCGGGCCGGGGAGTCGCGGCAAGTCGGCGGTGTATGGTGAGGAGCACCTGTTACGCCTGCAGTTGATTCGCCGGCTCTCCGAGAGCCGCGTGCCGTTGGAGGAGATTCGCACCCGCCTGGGGGGGCTCTCGCTGGACGAGGTGCGGCTGCTGCTGGCAGAGGAAGACCGGCGGGGGGCCGAGTTGCAGGTGGCCGAGCGCGCGCCATCGCCCAAAGAGTACGTGAGCGCGCTGCTGCGTCGGGCGCAGGCGGCGCGTCAGGGAACGCTGGACGCGTCGTCGTACCTGCCGCCCGGTGCAGTAGGATCACCCCTGCCGGCCGGTGTGGCCGGGTCTCCTCTGCCGGCCTCGCCCCTGTCGGAGCGTCGGGTATCCGCTCCGGCGGAGACCTGGCAGCGCTGGGAGTTAACCCCTGGCGTCGAGTTGCACGTGCGTGGCGATGTCGCCCGCCAGCGGCAACGCTTGGTCGCGCGCTTGCGGGCTGTCGCAGAGTCGTTCGAATAACGGACTATCTTGTAGAGCTGTGCGGGCTGACAAGCATTCGGCTTGTCGTACAAGCGTGTCTCTCTGGTAACCGGTGCGGTGTGCGCCGTTACCGTCGTAGTGGTCGTGTACTGCACGACCGGAAAGGTGGTTGGCTCATGGTAGGACCGAGTGGCGGCACAGGAACGGGGACAGTACAGGGGGGTGGTTTGATGGTACACATGCAATTGCAGGCGCGACCAGAACGGCAGTTGATCCGGCCCCAACGCAGCCTTCGCCATATCGACTTTGTGGTGCGGGTCGAGGAAGCGCCACAGACCGGCGACCGGCGGCAGCCGCTAACAGTGGCGTTGGTGCTGGACCGCAGCGGCTCGATGCAAGGCGACAAGTTGACGATGGCCCGGCGGGCGGCGCTGGCGGCGCTAGACCGCCTGGACGAGCGCGACCAGGCGGCGGTCGTGGTTTTCGACGATCGCATCGACGTGCTGCAACGGGCGGCGCCGGTGACGGCTGCCGTCAAGGAGCAGGTCTGGGCGGCGCTGACCGGCCTGGCGGCGCGGGGCAGCACGGCGCTGCACGAGGGCTGGGCGATGGGCTGCCGGGCAATTGTCGGCGATGCGCTGCCGGATTCGGCGCCGCGGCTGGCCCGGCTGCTGCTGCTGACCGACGGCATCGCCAATGTCGGGCTGACCGATCCCGAGCAGATCGCCAGCGAGGCCGCCGGCCTGCTCGCGCACGCCGGCATCAGCACCAGCGCGTTCGGCATCGGCGCCGACTATAACGAGAGCCTGCTGGCCCCGATGGCCACGGCCGGCGGTGGCCAGTTTCACCACCTGCGCACGACGGCGGACATCGGTAACGCCTTTGTGGGCGAGTTGGAAGAGCTCTTCGGGGTTGCCGCCGGTGATGTCGCGTTGGAACTGGTGGTCGATCCCGGCGTGAGCGCCGAACTGATCAGCGAATACTGGCTGACGATCAGCGATAGCACACACTCTCGCATTACCATCGGCAACCTGCTGGGCGGCGAGGAGCGGCACGTGGTGGTGCGCTTTGGCTTCCCCGCCTGGGGGCAACCGCCCACCATGGGCATCCGAGCGCGGCTCTGCTGGACCGTCAACGGTGCAGCAAAGAGCTGCGACTGGCAGGAGGCGCGCTTCAGCTACGCCGGCGACGCGAGCTGCGATGCCGAGCCGAGAGATGCCGCCGTAATGCACTGGGTCGGCCTGCACCACGCCTACCGGGCGCAGCGCCAGGCGGCGGAGCAGAGCAGGGACGGCAATCTGGCGGTCGCTGGAAAGACGCTGGCCAACGTGGCTGAACGCATCCAGAGCTATGCCGGCAGCGATCGTGAGCTTCAGGAAGTCGTCAGCGAGCTGACCGCCTTCAAGCACGAGGCGCTGCAGTCGCCCCTGGCACCCATGGTTGCCAAGGACCGCATCTACAGCAGCCAGCGCCTTTCCAAGTCGCAACGCGACCTGCGCTCCCAGCCGCCGGATCCGCAGCGGTGAGCGAACGCTCCACGGGTAACGGCTTGCCTGGCGACTGAAGTCGCGGCTACCATGGCGAAGTCCGCCTTCGCGGACTACATCAGCCCGCGCAGGCGGGCTTCGCTGGCATTAGCCGCGACTTTAGTCGCCAGGCGGGCGCGGCAGGAATAGTTCACGGGAAGGGAGGAACGACGCTTGGCCAGTGGTGAACTCGACCCTGCCCTGATCTTGCGTTCTCTCGGCATCGCCGATGCCGTCGCCATCACGCCCGTCAGCGGCGGCTACGATACCGCCATCTGGCGGGTGGAACGCGGCGGCGCCGTCGACGCTTTGCGGGTGTTCCGACCTGGCCAGGGACCGAGCGTGCAACGGGAGTTGCACGCCATGCGGGCCGCCGCCGCTGGTGGCATCCCGGCGCCGATTGTCCGGGCTACCGGCCTCTGGCACGAGCGACCGGTCATGCTGCTCTCCTGGTTACCCGGCCGCACGCTGGCGCAGGAGGTGATAGGCACCCCTGGCGGCTCTGGCCGTTGGGGGTGCAGTTCGGGCGGATGCAGGCGGCGATCCATGCCGTGCCGGCGCCGGTCGGGATGGGCGTGGCCGACTGGACCGGCCTGGCCGGCCCGGATGAGGCAGCACTCCAGGAGCGCTTGCGCGGCCTGCCGCCGCGACCGGCTTCCCTGCTGCACCTCGACTTTCACCCGTTGAACGTGCTGACCGACGGTCGCCGCATCACGGCGGTGCTGGATTGGACCAACGCACTGCCCGGCGATCCGCGCGCCGACGTGGCGCGCACCTTCGCCATCCTCTGTATGGAACCGAGATCGCCACGACGCGGCGCGCTGCTCGAACACTACGCGCGCCTGCTCCTGGCGCAGGCGTGGCGGCACGGGTACGAGCAGGTGGCCGGCGCAACCGGCGACCTGCCCCTGTTCTACGCCTGGGCCGGCGCCATGCTCATCCGCGACCTCTGGCCGCGTGCCGGGCGACCGGACCGCGGCTTCCGGCCCGAACACTTCGCGAGCACCCGCCGCTGGGTGGCGAATAACAAGCGCCAGGCCGGAATTGCCTGAGGGACCTGCTCTACAACCTGGCTGGCGCGGAGCGTCAAGGGGCAACATGGAGGGGGAGCCGGTTCCAACTGGCTCCCCCTCCTCGGGTATTCCCTCTTTTCGAGGGACGGTAGCGGCGGGCTACTTGATCGTCTTGATGACGGCGTCGACCTGCGCCTTGGCTGCCTTCAGGCCGTCACCGACCGACTTCTTGCCGGTCCAGACATCGGCCATAGCCGCGTCGGAAGCCTTGCTGAGTTCGTCGTAGCCGACGAGCAGGTGGTTCCAGCTTTCCACACCATGCTTGAGGGCGCCGCTGGTGACCGTGGTCAGGTCGGCGACGGTCATAGCGGTCGGGCCAGTGAAATCCTGCAGCCACTTGTCGATCAGGGCGGTGCGGGTCGGCGGCGTGCCGGTCGCCGTGATGTAGGCCAATTGCCCCTCAGGGCTGACCAGGTACTGGATGAACTTCCAGGAGTTGTCCGGGTCGACGCTCTTGGAGGACATCATCCAGGGGTCGGTATAGGTGGTGACGGTATTGGTCTTGAACGTGGGCACTGCAGCAACACCCCACTTGAAGTTGTGGATCTGCGGCTTGTAGTTCCAGAACTGCCAGCCACCGTCCTGGTTCATCGCCACCTTCTGAGAGCGGAAGGGATCGAGGTTGCCGGCGCTGAGCGCGCTGCTCAACTGCGGCGTCGGGCTGACCTTGTCCTTGTAGATCATGTCATAGACCATCTGGACGGCCGCTTCGGTCTCCGGCGAATCGTATGTGGTGCTCGTCACCAGGCCAGTGTTGGCCGCATCCTTGTCAAACAACTCGTTACCGCCAAGGCGGGCCAGCAACTGCAGGTCGTTGGACATGGTGATGCCGTAGGTGGCGACCGGGGCGCCGTAGTTGGTCGTGAGCTTCTTGCCGGCGTCCACCCACTGCTGATAGGTCCAGGGCTTATCCCAGTCCACCGGCGGGGCGTCGACGCCGGCCTTGGTCAGCAAGTCCTTGTCGTAGAACAGGGGCATGCCGAAGGTCGTCAGCAGGGGCAGGCCGAGGTACTTGCCGTTCTGCTTGTAGATGTCGGTGAGGCCTGGGGCGAAGCCGCTGAGGTCGTACTTGCCGGCGCTGATGAGCGGCGTCAGGTCGGCCACCATGCCCTTGTGGGCGTAGTCGGCGAAGCCGGAGCGGCCCCAGTGTGACCAGACATCAACCGGGGTACCGGCGGCGAAGAGCGTGAACAGTTTCGGATCAAACTGGTCCCAGGGCGCAACAATCAGGTTGATCTTGACGCCCGGGTTGGCCTTCTCAAAGTCGGGGACGGCGATGGTCTTTTCCCACTTGTTCTCCACGACTCCGGTACGCGCCAGCCAGTTCACTTCGCCTTTCTTGCCGGTCGGGGCCTTGCCCTCGACGGTGGCGGTGGATGACGTGGCGACGGCGGCGGCAGCGGTGGTCTTGGCGGCCGTCGTCGCGGCAGCTGCGGTGGTGGTGCCCGAGGTGGCCACTGTGCCGCCGACCCCGCAGGCCGCGAGCAGGGAGGCGCCGAGCACACCGACACCGGCAACGCCGAGGCCGCGCATAATAGCGCGCCGCGAAACCGGGCGGTCCTTCTCTGGACTGGACATATGTGATCTCCTTCGATCTTCACTTTCAGCGACTAGCCGCGAGACACGAGCGCTCGCAGCTTCATGCGCACCTATTAAGTTGAGACTGGGGTCCCCTATCCTTTGATACCGGTGACGACGATGCCTTGCACGAAGTAGCGTTGCGCGACGAAGAAGAGGATGATGCAGGGCAGCATGGCAACGAGACTGGCCGCCATCAAGAGGTTCCAGGCTGTGCCACCGTAAGAGGCCGTGAAGCTGGAGAGCCCCAGAGCGACGGTCCAGACGTTGTTGTTGTTCAAGTAAATCAAGGGGTCAAAGAAGTCGTTCCACTCGAACAGGAAGTGGAAGATGGCGATGATGCCCAGGGCGGGCAACGACAGTGGCAGCATGATGCGCCACCAGATCTGGATATAGCCGGCGCCGTCGATGATGGCGGCTTCATCCATATCGCGTGGCACCGTCATGAAGAACTGGCGCAGGAGGAAAATATTAAAGGCCGCGCCGAAGAAGGTCGGCACGATCAGGGGCAAGAAGGTATTCACCCAGTGCAACTTGGTAAAGATGATGAACTTGGGGATGATTGTCACTTGCGTCGGCAGGATCAGCGTGCTGAGCACCAGCAGGAATAGGATGCCTTTGCCCGGCGCCCGCAAGCGCGCGAAGCCGAAACCGACCAGGGCCGCCGAGAGTACGGTTCCAATGAGGGACACAAAGGTGATGATGGCGGTATTGCGGAAGTACAGGGCGAACGGTTCCGCCGTGAGCGCATCGGGGAAGTTGTGCCACTGCGCGACAGCAGGAATCCAGATAATGGGAATGGCGGCGGTTTCGTCCGTCGTCTTGAGCGAGGTTGAAAGCATCCAGGCGACCGGGAAGAGCACCATCAGGCAGCCGGTCAGGACGACAAGTGTGGCGATGCCGATGCTGACATTATGTCGAACACTGCGCCGTCGCCACCAGGCAATGGTGTGGATCGGCCGCAATTCGCCGGAAGTGCTGACGCTCGGTTGAGCGACGGTGCTCATTTGACTTCTCCTTCGTAGTACACCCAGCGGTTGGAGGTTCGCATGACGATGATGGTGAGCGCCAGAGCGAAGAGGAAGAAGAGCCAGGCCATGGCTGAGGCAAGGCCCATGTGCAGGAATTCAAAAGCGTTTTGATAGAGCAGTAGCAGGAAAAACTCCGAGGCGTAGTCGGGTCCGCCGGAGGTGATGACATAGGCATTGGTGAAGTAGGTGAGGACGCCAATGATCCCCAGGATGAGGTTGAACAGGATCACCGGCGTTAGCATCGGCAAGGTGATGTTGAAGAGGCGTCGCCAGGATCCAGCGCCATCAATCTCCGCCGCCTCATACAGTTGGCTCGGGATGCCCTGTAAGCCACCAAGGTAGACCAGCATGCCGCCCCCGACGCCCCAGATGCTGATGATCACGAACATCGGGATCACCCAGGCCTCGTCAAACTGCCACTGGGGGCCGATGATGTGGAACGTCGTGTAGAGAAAGACGTTCAGTAACCCGAAGGTTGGCTGGAAGATGAGTTGCCAGAGCAGGGCGACCGCCACGCCGGAAATGACCGCAGGCAGGTAATACAGCGTGCGCCAGAGGGAGAGCGCCGGGAGCTTGAGATTGAGCAGTAGCGCCAGGGCGATGGAGAAGAACAGCCCCAACGGCAGCGCCATGACCGCATAGGTCAGGGTAACGCGAATGGACTTGCGGAAAATGGGATCACCGAACAGATGCTGGTAGTTGCCAAAACCCACCCATACCGGGGGATTGGCGATGTCGTATTCCGTGAAGCTCAAGTAGCCGCTGGCCAGAATCGGGATCACGGTGAAGGCCAGGAAGCCGAGAATCCAGGGCAAGATGAACAGATAGAAGGCGATGGCCTCGCGCCGCGCGAGGGACCCTTTCCGACTTACTTTCGGCAGTACCTTGGGGACCGCGATTGCCATAGCATCTCCATTGAACGCAACGACACGACAGCAAGGTCACGACGGATGCCGGAAGGGCAGGCAAACGCCCCCGCTCAATCTCGTTTGGGAACGCTCCCTCAGTACTATAATTGCCTTAAGCGCTTGTCAAGCCCGTAGGTAATTGGTGTGTTCCACCATCTGCTCCGGCGGTACCGGTAGCGGTACCGGTAGATTCCAGACGTGCTCCGTTGCTCTCGGAGCGATTGTAACGGGTATCGCCAGGGCTGTCAAGGCCAGCAGGAAAATCGGAGTGTGTCGTGGTGGCTGAACAGCGAACCACGTTCGACTGCAATACCTGAGAGTTCCGAAACTCACGGCCAAGGTTCCGGTATCGCTTCCGGGAACGCGGTGGCGAGCGGCCAGAGAATTCGTGCGGTATACTCCAGACCGCGTCTGGCAGCGGTTCCCTTGGCTTGGCGAGCGAGCGACTGGCGTCGTGGACTGACGCCTGTGTCGTGAGGCACGCGCAGGAGCACGTTCGGAGGCGAACAGGGCGCAGGCGACGAATGGGGAAGCAGAGTGGTACCGAGCGCCCTTGTTGACGCGTTGACGCCGCCATCGCGCGCCGTCATCCGTGACATCGCAACGGCAGCCGGCGTTTCGGTTGCCACCGTGTCTCGCGTCCTCAACGACCGGCCGGACGTGTCCCCCGCCACCAGAGACGCGGTGCTGCGCCAAATTCAGGAGCATGGGTACGTACCCCGTCGCGATGCGCGCGCTCTGGCCGGCGGGAGAACGGGACTCATCGGGCTCACGCTGCCCTATCTGCTCGGTGACTATTTTGGGCAGCTCGTGTCCGGCGCGATCGATGCGCTGTACGAGCGCGATGCGCGCGTGGTCGTCTGTCCGACGCATCATGAGCGCCGCCGCGAGGTGTCCCTGCTGGAGCGCCTCATGCACGGCACGACCGACGGTGGTCTGCTCATCCTGCCTTCGGAGACACCGTCTGAGCTTGCCGCGCTGCAAGGGCAGGGCTATCCCTTCGTCGTCCTCGATCCGCGCGTGCCGCTGGGCGAAAACATTCCCGTGGTCGCATCGGCCAACTGGGCCGGCGCCAGAATGGCGACAGAGCATCTGATTACCCTTGGACACGTGCGGATCGGCGTGATCACCGGCACGCGCGACTGGTATGCCACCGTCGACCGGGTGGCCGGCTACCAGTCGGCGCTGCTCGCTGCCGGTCTGCCCATCAATCCCCGATTGGTCGTCGGGGGAGACTTCACCATCGAGGGTGGCTACAACGCCGGCCACCGCCTGCTGGCACGTCCTAACCGACCGACAGCCATCTTCGCCTTCAACGACAACATGGCGGTGGGCCTCCTGCGAGCGGCCAGGGAGCGTGGCCTGGAGGTGCCGGCTGAGCTGTCGATCGTCGGCTACGACGACGTTGAGCCGGCCCACATCGCGACGCCACAGTTGACGACCGTCGCTCAGCCGCTAAAGGAGATGGGGCGAGTGGCCGTCGACCTGCTGTTCCGCCTCCTCGACGGCCAGCCGCTCCACGCCACGCGCCTGGAGTTGTCATCCCGCCTGGTCGTCCGGGCCTCCAGTGGCCCGCCCGGGGCGTCATAAATCCAGATAAGCGAGCAGGGCCGCGACTGCGGTCTGCGGCCAAGTTACGAGGGGCGACTGCGGTCGCATTCCGCATCGTGCATCGCAGCGCAAGGCGACCGCAGTCGCCCCAGTCGTCGCTTGGCCGCCGATCGCAATCGCGGCCCTGCGGTTGTGGTCAGTTGCCGAACTCGGCATGCGAGCGCTCTGTGGTAACGCGCACCATTCCAGCTTTGGCCAACCAGAGCAGCGCCAGCATGTCTGTTTCCGAACGCACCAGTACGCTGACGGTTTGTGGACCGCCGGACAGCAGGTGCATGAGGCGCTGCAGCACGTCGCCGGGCAGCAGCAGTTGCAGCGGCGCCGGCAGGGGCGGCGGCGGCGCCGCACCGCGGCGGATCTCCACCAGGTCCGTCGGCTGCAGTTGCTGCGTGGCGTAGTGCCCGAAGACCTGCCCGAAGGGGAAGCGCTGCCGGGGGCGTGCCGCCGGCTCGGCCGCCAGCGCCTCCTGCTTGAGGGTGCGCCAGATCTCTTCGTAGCGCTTGACGATCAGCGGCCAATCGTAGGCAGCGGCGCGCGCCTGCGCTCGTGTACCCATCTCCCGTCGCCGGTCCGGCTGCTCCAGCAGTTGTTGTAGACGATCAAGCAAGGCGTCCTCGTCCACCACGACGCTCTGACCGAGCAGCAGGTGGTCGGCCAGGAAGCCGCCCAGTTCCGCCTGGGCTTCGACAGTGGCAGTGCAGGGACCCCAGATCGTCGGGACCAGCAGGCCGCTGTCGCCGTCGACCACCAGGTCGCGATAGCCGGCCCAGTCGGAGACGACGACCGGCAGCCCGGCCGCCATCGCTTCCAGTACAGTCAGGCCGAACGACTCCTGCACGCTGTCGGCCGGCGACACAAAAATATCGGCCGACCAGAGCGCCAGGCGTCTGGTGACGCTGCTGAGGTTGGGCAGCAGGTGGGTCACCGCAGCGATGCCCAGCGCCTGGGCGCGCGAGCGCAGGAAGGCGGAATAGCGCTGGCTGTCGTCACCGGCCAGCAGCAGGTGCAGGTCTTCACCCCCCGGCGTGCGGGCCAGCAGTGCGAAGGCGCGCAGCAGCACGTCGAGGTCCGCCTTGTCCCAGGGTGAGAGTCGACCCAGATAGAGCAGGTAACGGCCGGCTTCCGGCAGGGCCAGCAGTTGACGGGCGACGGCAGGGGGTACGGCCGGCGCAAAGGCCGCGGCGTCGATGCCGAGCGGTACCGGCTCCAGGCAGTGCCGCCAGGCCCCTGGTTCCTGCCCGGTTAACGTGCAGAGGTGTTCCAACAAGCGCTGCAGGGCCAACCGGGAGTCGCTGGAGGAGCAGAAGAGCGCGTCATACGGCTGCAGGCCGCCGACGCAGGCAGCAATGAACTGGGGCAGCAGGTTGGCGTAGCTGATGCTGTGGTGCGTGCAGGTGCAGGGCGTGGTTTCCGGCGCCAGCGGTCGCACCAGTCCAGCCAGGCGAGCAAGGTTGGCCGAGCCGGCATCGTGAACCGCCAGGTAACGGCTCTCACTCAAAGTCGCCCGCAACTGGGCCGGCGGTACCAGGCGCAAGCGTTCCATGGGGATACCCTGGTTCGCCAATGTATCCCGATAGGCGTCGATGGAGCCGGACGGCTCATCGACATAAAACAGGTCGTATTGATCGGCCGAGCCGTAGCGGAGGATGGCGCGCAGAGCCTCACCCGTGGCGATGCGCGCGCCGTTCACGCGCGTCAGCGGGTCCGTCGCCGGCGGTGGCAACTCGTTGCCGAGCAGCGCCACGCTCTCCATAACTTCGCCCTCCGCCACGCGAAATGCTGTCGGACCACCCTACGATGAATCGTAGGGCTACGATCGCAAAGCCTGCTGAAGCAGGCTGGGCCACGCATTAAACGCCGCTCAGCCTGCTTTAGCAGGCTTGGTCCTGTTAGCCTGACCGCGCCGACGCCCGCAGGGCGGCCGTGTCAGGTGATCCGGCAGCGCAACGCTCGCTTGATGCAACCGCACGAATGACCCACAGCTTCATGCCTACGGAGCGAATGGTAGCACTGCTGTACCATCTGTGCGATAGTCTCCATGCGGCAGGGGTTAATCAGGAGGTATGGCTGAAGCGATGTCCATGCGGCGGGGCGAGCCGGCGGGCTGGGAACGCCATTATTGGCGCTACGCTGCCGTCGTTGGCGGTCTGGTTGGCCTGATCGACGGGGGGGCTCAACTGCTGGCCTACCATCGTCCCCTCGTGACAAGCGTGGCTGCCGGCCTGGAGGGTGGCACGCCCTGGTTCCTCATCTGGGGCCTGTTTGGTTGGTGGCGCGCGCGACGGCGGGGAGAATAGGGTGAGCAGGCGACCGTCGCACCCCGCGATATGGCAAGGAGACAAGGCACATGGCGTCGAGCACCTGGAAACCTGAGCAGTACGCCCGCTTTCGCAACGAGCGCAGCCGCCCATACTACGACTTGCTGGCTCTGGTGCAGCCGCAGCCGGAAATGCGGGTCGTCGACCTCGGCTGCGGCACGGGAGAACTGACGCGCGTGCTGCACGAGCAGGTGCAGGCGCGCGAGACGGTGGGCCTGGACAGCTCGGAGACGATGCTGGCGAAGAGCGCCGCCTACGCGGGCAACGGCCTGCGCTTCGAGCAGGGCGACATCGCCGGCTTCCAGCCCGACCACGAGTACGACCTCATCTTTTCCAATGCTGCCTTGCACTGGCTGTCGGGCCATGAAGCATTGCTCACGCGCCTGACGCGCGGCCTCACTCCTGGCGGCCAGCTTGCCTTCCAGGTGCCGGCCAACAACGACCATCCGACGCACGTCGTCGCGGCGGCGCTGGCGCGCGAGTCGCCCTTCCGAGAGGCGATGGGCGGCTACGACCGTCAGTGGCCCAACCTGACGCCCGTCGGCTACGCGCACCTGCTCGACCAACTGGGCTACCACGAGCAACTGGTCCAGCTGCAGGTCTACGTCCACCACCTGCCCTCCCGCGAGGACGTCGTGGAATGGGTCAAAGGGAGCCTGCTCACCGACTACGAGCAGCGGCTTTCGCCGGCGTTGTTCGCACAGTTTTTGGAGCGCTATCGGGAGCAGTTACTGCCGCAACTGGACGACAGCCGCCCCTACTTTTTCCCCTTCAAGCGCATCCTCTGCTGGGGGAAGCAGTAGGAGCCGGGCAGAGGGGGCCTGCCTCCGCGCTCGAAGGGCGCACTGTGCCGTCGGGTGCCTGGCCGTTATAGCGACTACCATGTGCTCTGCAAGTCCAGTACATCATGAGGAGTTCCCGTGCAGCACAAGGCTCTCTACCTATTAAACAGCAGCGTCTTTGACCAGATCTACGGCCCGGAAGAGCGCGCTGAGATTGCGGCGCTCGTTGATGTCTACGCCCCGCCGCAGACCAGCGAGTCCATCCGCAGCGACTCGACGGTGTTGCAGGAGGCGGAGATCATCCTCTCCGGCTGGGGCATGCCGCTGGTGGATGCCGAGTTCCTCGCGCAGGCGCCGCAGTTGCGCGCCATCTTCTACGGCGCCGGTTCCGTGCGTGGCTTTGTTACGGAGCAGCTCTGGCAACGCGGCGTCATCGTCACCAGTTCCTACGCCGCCAACGCCGTGCCGGTGGCGGAGTACGCGCTGGCCGTCACCCTGTTTTCGCTCAAACATGGCTGGGGCTTTATGCAGGCCATCAGGCGAGAAGGGAAGTTCCCGCCGCGCACAGCGGCGCCCGGCGCTTACGGCAGCACGGTCGGCATCATCTCGCTCGGCATGGTTGGCCGGTTGGTGATCGAGCGCCTGCGTGCCTTCGATCTGCGCTTGATCGCCTATGATCCATTCGTCACCCCGGCCGAAGCGGCGGCGTTGGGCGTGACGCTCGTCTCGCTGGAGCAACTCTTCCGGGAAGCCGACGTGGCCAGCCTGCACACCCCCTGGCTACCGGAAACTGTGGGGATGATCACGGGCACGCACCTCGCCTCCATGCAACACGGCGCAACCTTCATTAACACCGCACGCGGCGCGGTGGTGCGCGAAGAGGAGATGATCGCCGTGCTCCAGCGCCGCCCCGACCTGCAGGCGGTGCTCGACGTGACCTACCCGGAGCCACCTGTGCCCGGCTCGCCCCTTTACAGCTTGCCCAATGTGGTGCTAACCCCGCACATCGCCGGCTCGCGCGATGCGGAGTGCCGCCGCATGGGTCGTTATGCCATCGACGACCTGCGCCGCTACCTGGCAGGCGAGCCGCTCCAATGGCAGATCAGCAAGGAGCGAGCGGCGCTGCTGGCCTGATGTGAGGGTACGCCGTGCTCCGCCGGTCCTGCGCTTGCCGTAACCGCCAGGCCGGCGAGTCGCCTTCCGTGACGTCGTCGTAGTGCAAGGGTTGGTCGACACTGACCGCCCGGCGCAGCGTGACGTTGCCGGCCAGCCCTAGCGGTAGAAAGCGTTTGGCGAGGGCGATCTCGGCCCGTTCGATCAGGCCGTAGACCGTGCGGCCGCCACTGCCGTCGAGGCGTTCGCCGATGGCAAGGTCCCGCTTGGCGTGGGCGATGACATCCGCCGTGGGCTGGGGTAGCGGTGCTGCCGTGGCGATGCCCAGCAGGGCCGCCTCGGCGATGGAACGTGGCGTCTCCACACCGGGCATGTGATAGGGGCGGTAGAGCAGGGCGTTGCCGGAGATCGGGGAAGCCGGCAGTTCGAAGAACGGCAGGTCTTCGCGTAGGATCGGGCTATCGGTGGCCAGCACCACCCAGACCCCGTTGGCCTGAGCGTCGGCGATGATACTTTCGCCATCGGCGGCCACGGCGTTGGCCAGATCGACCACCCCTTCCCGCTCCAGTAGGCCGCCCTGGCTGCGCAGTGCCATGCGCACCGGTAGCTCGCTCAGCCCGGCCGACGGCTCGTGCATACCGCGACGATCCGGTGGCAGCCCCAGCGCGTTGGCGACCGCTGTCATCTCGATCTGCGCCTTGGAGCCGTCGCGGAAGGAGTTGTACATCTGCGCATTGAAACGGCGACGCTGCACCAGGTCGTCGCTAAAACCGAAGCGGGCAAAGGCCTTTTCCGGCAGGCCGGCGCGGTCGTAGGGGAAGCGTTTGGTGCCGCGACCGCAGGCGATGATGCGGTAGCCAAGGGAGCGGGCCCAATCGACCAGGCGCACGATGCAGGCGGGCTGGTCGCCATCGGCCAGCGTGTAGACCTTGCCGGCAGCGTCTGCCAGCCGCCGGAACGTCGCGCCGAGCAGGACATCCGCCTCCACGTCGACGTTCACCACGTGCAGCCCGGCGCCTAGCGCCGCGGGGATCACCGTGGCAGCGACATCCGGCTGCCCCGTCGCTTCCACCAGCACATCCAGCGGCAGTGTTGCCAGTGCTGTTGCATCATCGGTCAGCACTGGCCGCCCGGCAACGACGGCATCTGACGCCCTGCCCTGACCCAGGTCCTCCTCCCGCCAGCCGGCCGCCTGCAAAGCCGCCAGACCCCGAACCCGGTCGAGGTCGGCCACGGCGAAAAGCCTCACGCCCGGCATCTGGCCGAGCGTCGCCGCCACCGTCGTGCCGAAGCGACCCGCGCCGACCAGCCCGACCCGCAGCGGCCGTCCCTCGGATTGGCGGTCCAGAAGTTGTCGCAGGAGATATCCCATTGTTTGTTGCCTTCCATCAATCGTGCATAAGTATAGTAGGGGGAGGCCGGGGATGCCGGACACCGAGGTCGCCAACAACGTGTACATCGTCGGGTGCGGAGTGCGCCGCAAAGTTTTGCCTAGCGAGGGAGCGGTATTTATAGGCGAGGGTACAGGGCCGCGATTGCGATCGGCGGCCAAGCGACGAGGGCGACTGCGGTCGCTT